>JAHBVS010000001.1:600000-1200000 GCA_019637445.1 Gemmatimonadaceae bacterium
AAGTAGTACGCCTCGAGCCGTGCCATCTCGGCGTCCTTCTCCTCCTGACTCAGGCGCTCGTCGGCGAGCACGTCGTAGACCTGGCGGTGCAGCAGGTGCGCCCACTCGAACATCGCCTTGGCCTCGGGCGCCAAGCGCGTGTACATCGGCTCAATGGCGTCCTCCACGGCGGGGAGTCGCGGCGGCCGGTTCAGGATCTTCTCGGTGAGGTTCGCGTACTCGGCCTGTTCGAGGAGCTGCACAGCCTGCTCTGGACGCGTCCACAGCATCTCGTAGAGGATCGCGTGGCCATAGTCAAAGGCGTTGAACAGCCGGTCGGCCGCGGGATATTGGCGGCGGAAGTAGAAGTTGTGCGGCGCCTGGAGGTAGAACTGCTCATAGACGGTGCTCCACTGCGAGCCCGTGGGGCGCACCTGCACGCCCGTAGGTCGCGGCGCGCTCTTGATGGGCCGCGCAAACGCGTAGGCGCCACCGAAGGTCAGGCCCCAGCCGGGAAGTCCCGTGGAGAGTCTGCGAAACACGCCGATGTCCGCCGCGAGCCGAGAGCTCACCTGCCGACGCAATCCGAGTCCGGCGCGCCATTCAACCTCACCGTCATCGAGCAACGACTCCTGCGCGGTCACGTCGAAGCCAATCAACGTCTGGTGTAGCGGGAAGGTGCGGTCCATCGCGAGGCCCGCCATCCAGCGCGGCTCCTCGGCGCCTTCCTCGCCCGCCGTGAACGCATCACCCGGCGTGTAGTTGGCGTTGAGATGCACGCGGCCCCAGGGCAGCGTGCGTGTCGCCAAGGCGCGCAGCGAGGTCAGCGTGCGCGCCGGCGCAAACGGTCCGGCGGGCACGTGCACACCAGCGCCAACCGCGAGGAATGGCCAGAACTGCGTCTCGGTGTTCAACTGGTGCAGCAGCTCGACCTCGACACCCGCGGCGCCGGAGAGCCGGCGCCCGCTGAGGGCGTCATCCGCGAAGAGCATCGGAACGGCGATCTCCAACTGGGTCCGCGGCAGCAGGCCGAAGGCCAACTCCGGCGCGATGCCCCAACTGGTGAAGCCGGGCAGTACGCGCTCGACGCGCAGTGGAACGGCCTGCAGCTCGATGGCGCGGCGCTCCACGACCACCGCGTCCTCGACCGCAAGCGGGCGGCCGCGGTCCGTGTTGTAGAAATCCGACTGGGCCGATGCCGTGGACGCGAGGAACGCCACGGCGAAGGCGGGGATGACTGACTTGTGCATTGGCTGTGCGATTTTGATGAAGTCCCACCGCGGGGCGCCCAGCACAGTCGTGTGCGAACGCGAGACAGGACCGCGGCTGTCAATGAGGTCGCCGAGTCGCGGCAACCGGAGGACTTCAGTCGCGCGGAGGCGGTGTGTCGATCGCCAGTGCGGGCGCCGCCGGCGCCGTCGGCTCGAGGCGGAGGTCGCTGATTGGGCCAAGGCCGGGGCTCAGGGGCCGCGGCGGTGCCGCGGCAAGCGCGGCAACGGCGCAGTGCGCGATGTCGGGACAGCTGCCGTGGACCGGTGCGTGGTGACTGCTACCATCCGGCGCGCTGGGGATTGCAGCCTCGCCGGCTCCGCCGACCTCGGCTGGCGTCTGTTCGGCGTGTGCCGCGTGTGCCGCGTGTGCCGCGTGATCGTGCGACTCCGCGACCGGCGCCGGCGCCTGCGCCGGCGTCGCCTCCGCGCTCAGCATGGGACAATCCGCCAGGACACGCGTCGGGAGCAGCACCAAACTCACCCAGGCCAGCAGGGCAGGAATGGCACGGCGCACGCGGAGGCGGCGGACAGCGCGGTTCATAGCGGTGGACTATACCCCCATAGGGTATCTGGCGTCAAGGTGTCCGGTCCACGAGCCAGGCCAGCAGATTCAGGGCAAACTGCGCGTTCTGCTCGGCCATCGGCGCGTTCATTCCCATTGGCCGCCCCTCGCCGGGGCCCGCGCGCTGCGCGCTGAACATGGCAGCCTCGCCGAACATTGCCACGCGCCCCCGCCCTTCCTGGCGCACCGCACCCTGCAGCCATCCGCCGACTTGGCGTATCGGCGTGTCGTCCTCGAACTGCCAGGCGATGCGGGGCTCGAGCGAGACGAAGTCGGGCGGCAGCACGAGCAGCGGTGCCACGCCGGGTCGGTCCCAGCGGAAGGCCTGCCCCGTGAACGTGCGCACCTGCGTGATGCGGTGCTGTCCGGCGCCGTCGGTGATTGCGTGGCCGCGCAGTGATCCATTCTCGCGCACGAACACTGCTGGGTTTCGCTCGGCGAGCGCGCGCGCATCGCGCGGTGAGTCCGTGCCCCAGGGCGCGTAGGCGAAGCCGTCAGTGAACGCCGCTCCAAACGCGGCGGCCAGTCGCTTTGCCGCGCCCGCCAGCGGCATGTGATCGGCAATCAGCAGCAGCGATCCGCCACCCTGCACCCAGCGCAGCACCGCGGCGATCTCCGCATCCGTGAACGCCGACGGCGTCGGCTGCGGATACGTCGTCCACGGCTCGTCGTTTGGCTGCGCGTTGGAGATGACCAGCAGGTCGCACTCGGCGAGCACAGCCGCGGTGAAGGCAGCGCGCGAGGGCCGCACGCGATAACCGTCGCGGGTGGCAAGCGCGCCGAAGCTATGGAAGCGGCCGTCGAGCGTGTGGAAGTTGTAGTGGGCCTCGTCGAGGCAGAGGCGCGGGCCGGAGCTGGCCGCGTATGCCGGCGGGGTAACGACGGGCCGGAAGGCCGTGTCGGCGCGCTGCTGGGCACTGATCAAGTGCGGCGCGACGAGGATAGAGATGGCGAGGACGCGCCGCGCGACCTGTAGTCGGTTCTTCATAGTGACCCGGGTGGGGATCGAACCCACGACCTGCGGATTAAAAGTCCGTTGCTCTACCGGCTGAGCTACCGGGTCGGAAAAAAAGCTTATGTCCAGCGACAACAAACGGCACGCGCTCTTCACCTGAGAACCGAGCTAAGTCGATCTGTGCCAGAAGCTGTGGCAGATGCTACTTAATCTAGTCTGAATCGGCCCGGCTTCTCCGGCGCCTCGGCAGTTAATTTTCACGGCCGCGAACCTGCGCGCCTCGGTCGCCCACCTAGGACCCGCCAGCTGAGCAACGGCAAATAGAGGCCACCAGTTGTCGGCGGCCCTGTCGATCACGTTTGACGACGCTTTGGGCTCCACCTTGGACAGTCGGGGTCTGATGTCGTCCTCCCAGCGCGCAACCTTGCGATGGAGGATGCGCGGTTCTGATACTGCGTGGGACGTAAGCTTCGCGGTACCTTCCGTTGGCAGCTTTCGCCGAAGTGAGATTACGATGGATCGATCTTCAATGGTCGGCGGGAGCGTACGAATCCTGGCCAAGATCGTCGGGCTCCAAGCGAAAAGTGCTTGGGGTCGAGGCTGTGGGCCTACTCCGAGACGCCGTGGCCACTTCACGTGTGTGTCCGCTTGGCAGAATGCCCACGAGTTCCCCGCGCCCTTCGAGGTAAGTATCCATCTCATCCAAAAGCAGCGCTGGATGACTCGAACTATCGGCCCGGAAGACCACTGCTGGCGTGACATTCGATGTCGGGAGATGTCGCGGGACTAGCTGTGAAAGCACCGAGAAGAACGTTGACGTACCACAGCGCTACTCCGGCGAGACGGCCGCAAGAATACCCGAGGTTCGGAACTCATCGTGTACGTGACTCGACACGACCCACAGCGCCACCGCAGTTGCTTCTCCATCCCGCAGAGCAGTAAGTCGTCACGGTCTCCGCGACGTCGTCTAGGAGGGCCAACCGTCGACCGGACGGTCCCACGGCGGCACCGCGGCTTCCCCCTGCCATCTGCCTGCCTTGCTGCTCTTCCTTCCTCTCCCCGCACTCATAAACCGTCTCTTGGATTGATGTCTTGGAGACAGCCACTCGGCGCGCCTCTAATCTCTACCTGAAGACGGGCCCCGTTCCGGACAGAATCGCCACTCTCGGAAGAATTCACTTCGCCCGCAACCCTGCTCCGGCCCATATTTCCTCAATGTCCGCGACCGAATCCCCTCCAGCCGCGCCGCCGCTTGGATGGCTGATCCGTCGAGCCGCAGAGGACCTTCTCGCCGCGGTCGAGGAGGCTCGCTTAACAGCATCGGCGCGGCTCAACCAAAAGCAGCGTGGCGCGAAGGGGCAGTACTTCACGCCAGCCCAGACTGCGCGGTTCATGGCCTCGCAGTTCACGCCGCGAGGAGGCCGCATCAGACTCCTTGACGCGGGCGCCGGAGTCGGCAGCCTAAGCGCCGCTTGGATCGCCCAGGCCGCGCAATGGGAATCGCCACCCGAGCACATTCACGTCACGGCCTTCGAACTCGAACCTTTGCTTGCTGAGTACCTGGAGGCGACGTTCTCGAAGGCCGCTGCTGTCGCGGCAGGCGCCGGAGTCGGACTCTCTTGGGAAGTGCGCGGAGAGGACTTCATCGAGTCTGCCTCGGCTTCAGCCGTGGCAGAGTTGTTCGCGCAGACGCTGCCTCGATATGACGTGGCGATACTGAACCCGCCGTATCACAAGATTCGCTCCGACTCGAAGGCGCGCGAGACCCTCCGGCGCGCTGGCATCGAAACGAGCAACCTCTACTCTGCTTTCGTTTGGCTGGCGGTTAGCCATCTCACACGTGACGGCGAACTAGTCGCGATTACGCCGCGCAGCTTCTGCAATGGCCCGTACTTCCGCCCGTTCCGGAAATACCTACTGGAGCAAAGCAGTCTCGATTGGCTTCATGTCTATGAGAGCAGAGACACTGCTTTCGCCGACGACGAAGTGCTTCAGGAGACGCTGATATTCAAGGTGACGCGCGCTGAGGACCAGCGCTCGACGGTCACGGTCAGCAGTAGCGAGGCCGGCCACGAACACGATGTGAGCCAAAGGCAGCTACCGTATGGCCGAGTCGTCCTTTCAGATGACCGGGAGTCAGTCATTCACCTTCCCGACGAGGAAGGCGAGTACACCGCGTCGTTCATCCGCCAGCTACCGGCCACGCTGCGGGAGACTGGGCTCAGCGTGTCCACGGGCAAAGTCGTGGATTTCAGATGCCGTGAGCAGCTGAGAAGTGATGCCAGCGCGGATACGGTACCGCTGATCTATCCGCAGCACTTTCTCAACGGTCGAGTTGAATGGCCGAAGACCGGCGCAAAGAAGCCGAACGCGCTCCAGATTCACGCTGATGTTGAATCGCTGTTGGTCCCTGCTGGATACTACGTGTTGGTCAAACGCTTCTCCGCTAAGGAGGAGCGGCGGCGCGTCACTGCCGCTGTATTTGACCCCTCATCTGTCGCGTGCGAACAGGTCGGCTTCGAGAATCACCTGAACTATTTTCACGCACAGGGTGCACCTCTTAACAAGGAATGCGCATTTGGCTTAGCCGCATACCTGAACTCGACGCTGTTGGATGACTACTTCCGTACCTTTAATGGCCATACGCAGGTCAATGCTTCCGACCTAAAGTCGCTACCGTACCCAAGCAGGGCCCAGCTGCAGGAGCTTGGCCGCTTGGTGCTCAATTCAGCGCTGCCTCAACCCGAGCTCGACACAGTCGTCGAGGAACACCTCTTTAAACCGCAGGATTCAGAGATGCCATCTGCTGGCGCCGAGAAGATTTTGGAAGCTACAGAGATACTTCGCGCGCTCGGATTGCCGAACGACCAGCTGAACGACCGGTCGGCGCTAACTCTGCTTGCGCTGGCGGATGTGCATCCTGACAGCCATTGGCTCGCTGCGTCGCAGCCGATGATAGGCGTCACACCCATCATGGACTTCGCTCGCGACCGCTATGGCAAGCAGTACGCTCCGAACACACGCGAGACTTTCAGGCGCTTCACACTGCATCAATTTGTGGAGGCTGGGCTGGTGCGGGCAAATCCCGACGATCCGAACCGGCCTGTCAACTCGCCAAAGTATTGCTATCAGCTAACAACCGAAGCCCTCACACTCATCAGGCATTTCGGAACGAAGGCTTGGCTGAAAGCGCTAGAGGCACACAAGTCGGCGCTGGGCGAACTCAAGATGCGCTGGGCAGCGGAGCGCGAAATGCAGAAGATTCCGATCACGCTACCACAAGGCGGTGAGCTGGCGCTGTCGCCGGGGGGCCAGAACGAGCTAGTCAAGCTCATCGTTCGCGAATTCCTGCCTCGCTTTACCCCAGGTGGGCACGTTGTCTACCTAGGAGACACGGAACAGAAGGATCTGTTCTACGATCGCGAGTGCCTGAGGGCTCTCGGCGTCACGCCTCTCGACGATCACGGCAAGATGCCGGACGTTGTCGTGCATTTTGCGGCCAAAGACTGGCTCGTCTTGATCGAAGCAGTTACGAGCCACGGCCCCGTAAATCCGAAGAGGCAGGAGGAGTTGAAGCGACTCTTCGGAAAATCGCGGGCAGGTCTGGTATTCGTCAGCACGTTTCTGACGAGACAGGACCTGAGTAAGTACCTAAGGGACATCGCGTGGGAAACTGACGTCTGGGTCGCGGAAGCTCCCAGCCACATGCTCCACTTCAACGGAGAGAGATTCCTCGGTCCCTACTAGTCACCTGGTGGCGGCTTCACGCCGACGCCGACGGAGGGGCAAGTCGCGTGTCGACGCCATTCCTTCGACTTGCCCCACGTTGAGCTCAGCCTTCGGCTCAGCACCGGACTCTAGCTGCGCTTCGAGCTCCCGGACATCCTCCGTAAAGTCGAGCACGAGATTGAGCTGCTGCTCGCGGTGCTCGTTAACGTACCGAACGATGTTGCTCAGTTGGTGACAGTCAGCAACGATTGCGTTCCGCTTCTGGGCGACCATCGTACGGACGAAGCCGAACTCCGCGGTCCGCAAGTCATCCCAAAACGTACCCTGCTCGCCATCTCGCACGATCGTGGCCGGGTGCATCACGCGGACTCTCCGTCCCTTCTCATCGATGATTGAAGACTCTCGCATGGCTGCGGCGATGTCCTCAGCGCAGACCCTGAGCTTCGCTTCAGCTTGGATCTCCCATCTGCCGTGCTCCATCGCCCACAACGCGATCTCCGTCTTCTTCGCAGGCCATGGCCCTCCGGCTTTCCGATAATCATCGACAATCTGTTGCAGCTTCCTCGTGTAGCTCGAAGCCATCGCTCCTCCGTGTGAGAACTACGATCCCGCACCAGCCACTGTTCCGAATCCATCGACCATTGCCGTCGCGGTCACGTGTTCACGGACCTTCGCGAGATGCTTGGTGAACTTGTTCCACGCCTTTAGTCGCCTACGGAGTTGGCCAGCAACGATTCCCGGATGGCGCCCTTGCACCTGTGCAAACAGGCGAATGTTCTGGTCCGTGAACAAGGGTCCCTTCCGGTCGATGAAGCTCTGAAGCGCAGCCTGCGGTAAGCAAAACTCCGCAGCAGCATGGTTAGCGCGAGCCTCTATCGGAGACTCGGACTCGCCATCCCCGTCCAAATCGTCGTCAACAATAGCTCCAGACTTTCCGTCCTCGTTCAGCACATGCTCAATTTCGTGCCGGAGGACGAACCAGAAGTTGTCGATTCGATCTGCTGTCATCGACATTCCGATGACAGGCTGAGAGTTCTCATTAACCCAGAAGCAGACGCCGTCAGTTTTTAGCCCCGGCAGTCGCTCGACGATGAGAAAACGAACTCCAGCCGCGTCCAGCAGCTTTGGCACCTGCGCAACAAGCTCTGGTTCCCGGAGTAGTGCCTTCATTCGATCAACCGTGCTGAGCAGTTTCTCGCGAGAATAGCCTGGAGTGATCATCGACTCCGCGAGCTGCTTAACGCGCAGTAGCCACACTTCCTGCACAAGCGAGCTCGGCTGATCGTACTCTCTCTGCTTTGCCGCCTTCGCGAACGGTGCATGCTCTTGGAGGCTGTCGACGCCAAGAAAGTTCAGCACGTTCGCCCGGAGCTCGTGCACGTCCGTCGATGGCTTCACCCAACCCCGGGAGATCATCTGGCGAAGCGGGACTCGTTGCCGGATCGAAGCGCGCTCAGCAATCGAAGTCGAGGCGGGCTCCGTGTGCCTGAGACGATAGAGCGCCTCAGTACGCGTCCAGAACTCTGCCTCAATCCCGAGGGCCGCTTCGAGCTCGCGAGCAGTCTCCTCGGTCACCCGCTTCTTTCCGCGGATGATCTCGCTCACCACCTGAACCGGGCGCTCCATGACCTCCGCAAGATCTGCTTGCGTCCAACCGCGAGCCTCTAGCTCATCTTTGATGAACTCGCCGGGAGGAAACACTTCCGCAGGTACGAAAGTTGCCACGCGGTCCTCCTCTCTAGTCCCCATAGTGATTCTCAATCCCCTTGATTCTCACGAGCTCGTTCGGCTCTTCACCTTCGAACTCGACGATAAGTCGCCACTTCTTGTTGATGCGCATCGAATGCTCATGCTTCCGTTGCCCCTTCAGCTGCTCAAGCCCAAGACCGCCGAACTGATACAGACTCGACTTCCGCGACACGGTGCGGAGCCGCTGCATGACCTTCCGGAAGCCCTTCACGACGGGAACCGCAAATCCGGCGGTGAAGGCCGCCTCTTTCTCCAACCGCGCCAAGTCAGGATCGTCGTGGTGTACTTCGAGCATCTACCGCACGTAGAAAAGAGAGTCATATATACATCGATTCACCCCTAGGGTGAATATCTGCTTTCTGACTCGTGCGCGCAAGGGCTTCTCGAAAGCGGCTTGGGCTCGCGATTTGCAGTGTCGTGTGTCGTGTCAGGATCTGATTGAATTCGGGGGCCCGGACTACGCCAGCGCAGGTCCGCAAGAGGACTTAAGTTACTACCTTGCAACGTTTTACACGGAAATACGCAATCGCCAGAGGGGATTAGGAGTCCGTTGCTCTACCGGCTGAGCTACCGGGTCTCGGGAATCCGGTAAAGATAATAGACCTCATCTCGGGGCCGGCCTGGCGGACTTCCCTGCTATGGGACGGCGATGCGAGAGGAGTGTGACGCCAGCATCACCCAGGCGCCCTCGTGGCGCAGCCACGTGCGCGTGAAACGGAATCGGCCGCTGAACGGCTGCCCATCCGCGCCGGTACCGGCCTGCACGGACGTACCCGTGATGACCGCGACGTCCCCGTGCTGCCGTACTACGACGTCCTCATTGCGGATGACGGTATTCACCCGACCACCTCCAGCTCCCCGCCTCAGCTCGTCGAGGTACGCACGTCGATCCTGCTGCCGACCGTCGGAATGCGTCAGCACCCAGTCTGCGGCCAGCAGTGCTTCCAGGCCCGCCGCGTCACCACTCAAGCGCAACTGATTCCACGCCGAGTCGCGGGCCATGAGCGCAGCATCCTGCGCCGCCAGCGGCCCCGCACACAGACACAGCAGCAAGCACCACAGGACAGCTCTTTGCACCGGCACCTCCTACTAGTGCGTCAGGAACAGCGGGGCCCCGGGCCCCGTCGGCAACCGCAGCCACACCCACAACACCAGCATCAGGCTCCAGGCCACGAAGTTCGCCACCGAGTACGGCAGCATCGTCGCCGAGAGCGTACCGATCCCCGCCTTGGCATCGTACTTCTGGAAGAATATCAGCACCAGCGGGAAGTTCGAGCTCAGCGGCGTGATGATGTTGGTGAGCGAATCGCCCACCCGGTACGCCGTCTGCGTGAGCTCCGGCGAGTAGCCAAGCAACATCAGCATGGGCACCATCACCGTGCCGAGCATCGCCCACTTCGCCGATGCGCTGCCGAGGAAGATGTTGATGGTCCCCGTGAGCGCGATCAGCATGATGAGCAGCGGGATCGGCCCGAGGTCCAGCGTGCGCAGGAAGGCCGCGCCCTGCACCGCCATCAGCACGCCGAGGTTCGACCAGTTGAAGATGTTCACGAACTGGGCGATGAAGAACACGATGACGATGTAGCCCGCCACCAGCTCCATGTTCTTCGCCATCCCCTTGTAGACGTCCTTGTCGCTGGTGATGGTGCCGGCCACGAGCCCGTACACGACGCCCGGCACGAGCCCGAACACGAAGATCCAGAACACGAGTCCGCGGAGGAAGAACGAGCCGATGAAGCCGGGGCGCTCACTGTCCTGCAGAAAGCCGTTGTCGGGCAGCAGGCCCCAGAGCACGAGCGCAGTGAGCACGCCGAGACTCGCGAAGGCCCATCCCAATCCGCGCCACTCCGCGCGCGACAGCGGCTCCGACTTCTCGGGCACCACGGCGCCGCCGTAGGCACCCAAGCGGCGCTCGACGATCCACTCGGTCATCACCGTGCCGGTAATCGTCACCAGGAAGACCGACGAGGCGAGGAAGAAGTAGCTCGCCATCGGCGTGACCACGTAGCCCGGCTCGATGATGCGCGCCGCTTCCTGCGTGAGTCCCGCAAGGATCACGTCGGTCGGCGAAAGCAGGAGGTTCGCGGCAAAGCCGCCGGACACGCCGGAGAAGGCCGCCGCCAGCCCGGCCAGCGGATTGCGGCCCACTGCGTGGAACAGCGCCGCCGCCATCGGCAACAGCAGCACGTAGCCCACGTCGCCAGCGGTGCTCGACGTCGCGCCGACGAATACGATGACCAGCGTGAGCAGCCGTGGCGGCGTCGCGCCGATGATCACGCGCACCACGGCACCGAGAAAGCCGCTGTGCTCGGCCACCGAAAGCCCGAGCAGGCAGACCAGCACGGGGCCAAAGGGCCCGAAGTTCATGAAGTTCGGCAGCAGGCCCATTACCAGGCGCTGCAGGCCGGCGACCGTCGCCAGGTTCGTCGCGCCGATCACGTCACCCGTGGTCGGATGCTGCACGGTCACCCCAAGGGTGCTGAACAGCCACGACAGCAGCACCACGATCGCCGACAGGATGACGAACAATGACGCCGGATGCGGCAGCAGGTTGCCGACGCGCTCGACGGCATCGAGCGCCCGGAGCAGACGGGACCGCGACTGGACCTCGGTCATCCCTGCTCCTGCGCGCGTGCGCCAGCCGCCACGGCGAAGGCCGCGCAGGTCTCTCGTAGCGCCGCGAAGCCCGGCCCGCGCTCGAAGCGCGCCTCGTCCATATAGAGGGCGCGATTGAACTCCACTTGGATGCTGTGCCGGCGCTCGGCCGGCGCGCCGAAGCTCCGCACGAGGTCCCCGCCCTGATACGGCTCGTTCACCTGCACGCGCAGTCCACGCCCCCGAAACCACTCGGCGGCCCACTGCGTGTGCTCCTGCGCCGCCGTGGTCCCGTGGCGGTCGCTGACCACGACGTCCGGGCGCAGGGCACCGTTGTCCACGTTCATCCGGTTGCCGCGGGATTTCATCGAGTGCGCGTCGACGTGCCAGACGCGCCCGAACCTGTCGTACGCGGTGTCGAGTGCACGGCGCAGTGCGTCGCGGTACGGTCGATAGAAGCCGCTGATGCGGGCCTGAATCTCGCGCACCGTCAACGGCTGCCCGTACATCGGGACATCCGGCAGCGCGTTGCGGCGAATGAGTCCCATCCCACGCTTGGTGTAAGCAGTAGGCGTCAGCGGTGTGGGCCAGGGCTCAGCCAGCAGTTCTGGATCGATGTCATCCTCGGCGCGGTTCGCATCGAGGTAGGCACGCGGAAAGGTCGCGCAGACCAGCGTGGCACCAGCCGCAGGTGCATCGCCCCAAAGTTCGTCGACGAAGGCATCCCAGGTGGTGTGGATCGCCTCGCGTGACGCGGCGGGCACGAAGTCCTCGGGCCACTCCATCCCGGAGTGCGGCGAGTCGACGACGAGGGGGATCGGTGGAACCGTCGGGGCCAGCACCAGCACCGGGGGCGTGGAAGGCATCCCCCAATCAACTCGTGGTAGGCCTCGAGCGGAATAGCGTCGGCGCAATCGCCACGGCCGCCACGCCGGCCATCGCCAGCGCGGCGCGGAACGCGCCGAGTGACACGTACGCGGCGAGATAGGCACTCGACACCAGCAGCGTGAACAGCGTGACCTGCACGCCGGTCCTCGCAAACGTCGCGAAGCTGATGCGCACGCCCTCGCGCTCGACGAGCCCCAACGTTGTCACGTTGGCGGATGCGCCAATCGGCGTCGCGTTGCCGCCGAGGCAGGCGCCGAGGGCGAGCGCCCACCAGAGCACGCGCGCATCGCCGGGAAGCTCCGGCACCAGCGCTGCGATGACCGGGATGCTCACCGCCACAAACGGAATGTTGTCCATCAACGCCGAGAACGCGGCGGCGCACCAACACACGAGCAGCGCTGCGAAGAGCAGCGTGCCGGCATCGTCAAGCGCAAAGGCGTCGCGGCCCGCAATGATGCCATCGCGCAGCCAGTGCGCGAGGGTCGTCGTGAGCCCGGTGGCCTCCGCCGCCCCCACGAGCACGAACAGAAACGCGAAAAAGGTCAGCGTCGGCCACTCGATCTCGCGCTCGATCACGTGCAGGATGCCGTGCTGCCGGTCCGCGTGCGTAGGTCGTGACGCCCGCAGGTAGCGAAGGTCCTGCACCAGCAGCGCGACGGCCGCGCCGACAATCGCGGGCACGGCCGTGGGCATCCCCGTCGCCCCGTGCGAGACGAAGCCGACCAGCACGCCCACGCCGATGGCCGTCAGCCAACGCAGCAGTCCGCGGTCGGCGATCTCCGCGAGGTCAGAGTCGGCGCTGGCGGCCGGTCGCTCGGCCGCGGTACGGGCCGCCAGCGCGGCGCGAAGTCGCCGGGCCGCCCAGACGTGCAGCCCTCCCATCATGGCCAGCGTCGGCAGGGCGAGCGCGCCGAGGAAGTCGAGGAAGCTCAAGCCCGCGCCCGAGCCAATCATGATGTTCGGTGGGTCGCCGATCAGCGTCGCGGTGCCGCCGATGTTGGCCGCCATCACCAGCGGCAGCAGCACCAAGGTCGGTGGCGCGCCGATGCGGCGGCCGGCGGCGAGCGCCATCGGCGTCACGAAGATCACCGTGGTGACATTGTCGACGATCGCCGACGCGATGGCCGTGAACCACCAGAGCGCAGCGATGGCGCTGGCGGGATCGTGCCGTCGGTGCGCGAGCAGACGGTCCACCGCCCAGGCGAACACGCCGGTGGATTTCAGCACGCCAACCAGCGCCATCATCCCCGCCAGCAGCAGGAGGACGTTGAGGTCGATGGCGTCGCCGGCATGCTCCAGCGGGAGCAGGCGGAAAGGCGTGAGGTAGGTGATGCCCCACAGCGCTGCGACGGCGACGAGCACGACCAAGACGCGATGGGCCGCTTCCAGCGCGAGGACGACGAACACCGTCGTCAGCAGCAGCGCCACCAGGAGCTGCGAGACGGGGTCGGACGTGCTGGCGAGTGCGTCGTGCACTGGGACTGCGCGCGGGGCGCGGGAGGGGGTGGGCGCGGGAAGATACAGCGCCGCCAATCACCGCGCGCTCCCCCCGCCGGGAACGTGCTTCAGAGCAGCGATTCCTGCCCCCCAAGCGCCGTGCGGCAGAACGCCAGCCGATGGTGCGGCGTGAGCCCGTGCGTTCGCAGCGCGGTCAGGTGCACCGGCGTGCCGTAGCCCGCGTTCGACTCCCAGCCATACGCCGGGTATCGCCGCGCGAGCCGCTGCATCAGCCGGTCGCGCACGACCTTGGCCACGATGCTCGCGCAGGCAATCGAGTAGCAGCGCGCATCGCCGCCGACGATCGCCTCGTGTGCGATACCCAGTGTCCGGATCGGCTTGCCGTCCACCAACACCGCGTCCGGCCGCAACGGCAGTCGCTCGATGGCGCGCGCCATCGCCCGCACCGTCGCCTGGTAGATGTTGTAGCGTCCGATGTCGCGGACGCTCGAAGCGGCAAGGCGCAGTGCCAAGGCGTGGGCAAGGATCTTCTCGGCCAGCCGTTCGCGATCGGCCGCGCTGAGCTGCTTGGAGTCCGTGACCCCGGCGATGGCGCGCCGGTCGGCCGGCATGATCACGGCGCAAACGACAACGGGGCCCGCCAGGGGGCCCCGTCCGACTTCATCGACTCCGGCGATGTGCACTGCACCGGCGGCGCGGCGCGCCTTCTCGATCGCGCTCCAGCCGCCGGCCACGTGAACCGCTTACGCCGTGGTGGCCTCGCCCGAGGCCGGCACCTGCACGCGCACCTTCTTCTCGGCGATACGCGCGGCCTTGCCGGTCACGTTGCGGAGATAGAAGAGCTTGGCGCGACGCACGCGGCCACGACGCACGACCTTGATCTCGGCGAGCATCGGCGAGTGCAGCGGGAAGATGCGCTCCACGCCGACGCCGTTCGAGATCTTGCGCACCGTGAAGGTCGCCGAGACGCCGGCGCCCTTGCGGGCGATGCAGACGCCTTCGAACGCCTGGAGGCGCTCCTTGTCGCCTTCCTTCACGCGGACGTTCACGCGGAGCGTGTCGCCGGCACGGAAAGCGGGCACCTGCTTCAGGTATTCCTTCTGGGTTTCGGTGAACGGATTCATATGCAACTCCGGGCGCGGTGTTCGGCCCGCTGGGGTGACAGAGATGAGCCTTGTAAGCTACTGCGGCTCTGAGGGTTGTGCAACGGGGCTCCCCCGCCTGTTTTGGGTCAGCCGCTCCCCCTCTTCCCGCCTCCAGCGCTCGATCTGGGCGTGGTTCCCAGAGAGCAGCACATCGGGGACCTTGAAGCCCTTGTAGTCGGCCGGTCGGGTGTAGCTCGGGGCCGAGAGTCCCCGGTCAAAAAAGGAGTCCGTCCGGGCGGATTCGATGTCGCTCATCGCCCCTGGCAGCAGTCGGACCACGGCGTCCACCACGGCCAAGGCCGCCGGCTCCCCGCCGCTCAGGACGAAATCGCCCAGCGAGATCTCCTCGGTGGCCAGGTGGTCGGCCACGCGCTGGTCCACATCCTTGTAGTGGCCGCAGAGGAGGGTCAGCTCCGTACCGGCGGCAAAGCGCTCGGCGTCGGCGTGCGAAAACACCTTCCCGCGAGGCGAAAGCAGGACAATCGGGGCCCTCGCCTTGAGTGACTCCACGGCATCAAAGAACGGCGCGGGCTTCATCACCATGCCTGGCCCGCCGCCAAAGGGGGCATCGTCCACCGTCTTGTGCTTGTCCGTCGCGAAGGCGCGCAGGTCCACCAGGTTGTAGCGCACCAACCCCGCCTCGGCGGCCCGCTTGGGAATGCTCAGGCCGAGCGGTCCCGCGAAGAAGTCGGGAAAGATCGAGACGATGTTGATGGGAAGCACGCCGAAAGCTATCGCGACGGCGCAGGGTTAGAATCCACGGACCCAAAGCCGGAGAGGGAGATGGCGGCGCTCAAGGGAAAGGTTGCGGTGGTGGCCGGTGCCAGCCGGGGCGCTGGGCGGGGCATCGCCCTCGCGCTGGGCGAGGCCGGCGCAACGGTGTACGTGGCAGGGCGTTCGGTGCGCGGCGGCCCGGCGCCGACAGATGGGGCTCCCGGGACGATCGAAGACACCGCCGAGGCGGTGACGGCGCGTGGCGGTAGAGGAATCCCGGTGCGCACGGACTGCACGGACGAGACGCAGGTCGCGCAGCTATTCGCGCGCGTCGAGCGGGAACAGGCAGGACTCGATATTCTCGCGAACGCGGTCTGGGGCGCCTCGGACGGCACGGCCTCGCCGGACGAGGCGCTGGCGGGCTGGGGCACGCCGTTCTGGGAACGATCCCCGACCGAGTGGCGGCGAATGATGGATGGCGGCCCGCACGCGTACTATCTCACCGCGTTCCACGCGGGCCGCCTGATGGCCAAGCACAAGCGCGGGCTGATCGTGGGCGTCACCGACGGATTTCTCGAGGGCACTCCTGAGGCGGTGTTGGCCGGCAAGGAGAGCGGTGAGTACGGTGGCATGCTGCTGTACGACCTCAGCCACGCCACGATCAACCGCCTCATGCTTGGGATGGCGGCCGACGCCAAGAAGTCGAAGATCGCGGTGGTGACGCTGATGCCGGGCTTCATGCGGACGGAGCGGGTGCAGCGCTCGATGACCTCGCAGGAGGTGCAGCGGCAGTTCCGCTACGACCTGAGTGAATCCGTGGAGTACATCGGGCGCGCCGTGGTCGCGCTCGCGGCGGACAGGCAGGCCATCAAGAAGTCGGGCCGCATTCACTTCGTGGCGGACTTGGCGGCGGAGTATGGATTTACGGACGTCGATGGACGTCGGATTCCACGCTTCGACCCATTCGACGCGGCGGGCGTCACGCCGGCATAGCGGCGAGCTCAGGTCTCGAGCAGTCCCGACGGTGGTCGTACGCGAATGACGCGCGCGTCGCGATCCACCTCGTCGACGAACTCGTCGACGAAGGGTAGGCTGGCCAGGCCACGCGCCGTCTTGAACTCGAGCAATAGCCCCTGCGGTAACTCGTAGAACTCCACGACTTCGCCGAGTGGCTGGGATGTATCGGCGTGAACGAGCTGCATCCCGACCAACTCGTGCGCGAACACCTCGCCCTCGTCGGGCTCGGAGAGCTCCTGCACCGGCACCATCAGGTGCCGCCCATTCCACTTCTCGGCCTCCGTCCTGTCCTGCACGGCGTCGAGCGTGAGCAACCAGCCTTCCTTGAACGGCCGCTGCCCTGTGATCTCGAGTTCGCGCGGCTGTTTCGAGCGCGGATCAAGCCACAGCGCGCCCTCCGGCGTGCCCTGGAAAACACGACGGCCGGGCGCGAAGATCGCGTCCGGCTCGTCGGTCAATGCTTCCACAACAAGTTCCCCGCGCACGCCGTGCGGGCGACGGATCCGCCCCACCGACGCGCAGTCGGGAACCGTCACGCGCTTACTCCTCGGCCTTCACCGGCACGGCCTTGGACGCGAGCTTGGTCGCGAGGCGCGCCTCGTGGCGGGCCTTGAGCACGCCCGCCTTGCGCAGCAGCGAGCGCACGGTGTCGGACGGCTGCGCGCCGTTGTCCAGCCAGTACAGGGCGCGCTCGACGTTGAGCTGCAGCGCCTGCTCACCCGTCCGCGGGGCATACTGCCCGAGGATCTCGATGAACTTGCCGTCGCGCGGCGAGCGGCCATCGGCGACGACGATACGGTACTGGGGCGCCTTCTTGCGGCCCTGACGACGGAGACGAATACGAACTGCCATGGGGAGATCCTCACTACGGGTGATTGTCCTGCACCTGGCTCTTCGCGATCACCGGAGGTTCCGGGTCGCACCAGGGTCCAGCAGGATGAAAGATGGAAGATGGAGGTGGCGAGGCCGTACGGCCTCGCCTCTTTCATCCTTCATCCTTCATCGTTTTCCGGCTTCATCCTTCATCGTTTTCCAGCTGCCATCCGCTTCATCATTTTCTGCATGTCCCGGAACTGATCCAGCAAGCGATTTACGTCGCTCACGGGCCTACCGGCACCCTTGGCCACGCGGGCCCGCCGCGACCCGTTTATCAACGACGGATTCTTGCGCTCCTCGGCGGTCATCGACAGCACGATCGCCTCAAGATGCTTCATCCGCTTCGGGTCCACCTGGCTGGCCTGCTTCATCATCTTGCTGTTCACGCCGGGGAGCATCTTCAGGATGTTCTGCATGCTGCCCAGCTTTTCCATCTGCTTCATCGCCGAGAGGAAGTCCTGGAGGTCCATGCCCTCCTTGCGGATCTTCTTCTCCATGCGCTTGGCCTCGTCGGCGTCGAAGGTCGCCTGCGCCTTCTCCACCAGCGTGAGGACGTCACCCTGCTGCAGGATGCGTCCGGCCATGCGGTCCGGATGGAACTCCTCGAGCGCGTCGGGCTTCTCGCCGACACCGATGAACTTGATCGGCTTCTTGGTGACGCCGTAGATGGAGAGCGCGGCGCCACCGCGGGCGTCGCCGTCCATCTTGGTGAGCACCACACCCGTCACGCCCAGCGCGTCGTTGAAGCCCTGCGCGATGCGCACGGCGTCCTGGCCGGTCATGCCGTCGGCGACGAGCAGGATTTCGTCCGGCTGCACCGCGTCCTTCAGGCGACGCAGCTCCTGCATCATCTCGTCGTCAATCTGCAGGCGGCCGGCGGTGTCCACGATGACCACGCGGTCGCGCTCGCGCTTGGCCTGCTCGATGCCGGCCTTGGCGATCTTCACCACGTCAGTGGTGCTGCGATCGGCGTACACAGGCACGGCGAGGTCGCGGCCCAGCGTCTCCAACTGATCGATGGCGGCCGGGCGATACACGTCGCAGGCCACGAGGCGCGCGGGCTTGCTCTCGGCCTTCAGCTTGCGGGCGAGCTTGGCGGCGGTGGTCGTCTTGCCGGAGCCCTGCAGGCCGACCATCAGCACGATGGTGGGCGGCACGGAGGAGAGCTTGAGGCCCTCCTTGCGCTCGCCGAGCATCAGCGTGAGTTCGTCGTAGACGATCTTCACGAGCTGCTGCGCCGGCTGCACGGTCTTGAGCTGCGCGACGCCGGTGGCGCGCTTCTCGACGCGCGCCAGGAACTCTCCCGTCAACTGGAACGAGACGTCGGCTTCGAGCAGAACCCGGCGCACTTCGCGCAGGCCCTCCTTGATGTCGGCGTCTGTCAGGACTCCACGGCCGCGCAGTCGCGCGAACGTGGCTTCCAGTTTCTCGGAAAGTTCAGTGAACATAGAGCCTTGAAGGATAACCACTTAGGTGGCGGACTCCAAGGGTCCGATGCTGCTACTGGCTCACCTCGAACTCGGGGCTCCGTTCGGCCCCTGCCGATGCGCCGTCCTGGCCAAAAAACCGAAGCACAAAGCGGTACCGGCCGGCCATGGCGTCGGTGGGAACGTCCACGGCGACTTCGTCGGTCTGCCCCGCCGCGAGGGTCAGGGACGTGGGGGGGCAGAGCCGTAGTTCCGGAGGCCCCGGCTCCCACCAGCCGCTGGATGTCAGGCGCTCGACGCCGCGGCTGCAGTGGTTGTAATACAGCGCCAGGGTGCCGCCGTTGAATTGCCGCAGTCGAATGCTCCCGCCAGGGGCAGCCTGTGCGTCAATCAGTTCGAACCGCAGGTCGCGCGTGGACAGCGTGGATGCGGGCGGCTCGAACGGCGGTGGTCCAGACGGAAACGGCTCATCGATCCAGCAGCCCGTGGCGAGCACGCTCATTACGGCCACACAGGTCGACACCCGGCGCCCCACCGCTACTGCACCTCGAACTGCCCAGTCACGACGCTCAGCGCCGCGCCCGTCGGGGCCGCCATAGGAAACCGGTAGCGATACTGGCCCGCTGGCGCCGTCGCCGGAATGTCGAAGCGCCGAAGGGTCGAACCGCCGGCCGGGACGACGACCAGTTGCTGGGCGCAATCGACGCCCGAGCCGAACTGGTCCACCCAGATCCCGCCGTTGAGCCGCTCGAGTCTCCGCAGGCAGGGCGAGAACGAATACAGGACCGCGCCCGGATTCTCGAACTGCACGTTGACGGAGTCACCCGCGGAGGCTCCGTAGGCCAGCACGCTGGCGGTCGGCCGGAGGCCAGGCAGGTACTCAAACTCCTGGACTGCCGTCGGCGCCGGGCCGTAGGAGCCGCAGGCCACTAGGCCGAGCAGCAAGATCGCAGCCGAGATGGGTCGCTTCACAAAGCCTCCCTCGTGGGGGGACGCCCCACGATGAGACCGACCAGGGCTCCGCGCAAGAGACGCGGGCCCCGGTGCCGCGGGATCAGTCCTCGACGCGGAACGTTGGTGAGACCGCCTCGAGCACCTCGCGCGTCGACTCGCGCCAGAACTGGAGGGCGAACCGGTGGTTGCCGGGCTTCGCGTCCGCCGGCACGTCCACCCATACCTCGGCCGACGCGCCGGGAGCCAGCGTATGGAGGTCGGCTGTGCAGAGGCGCAGTTCCGGCGGCAGCCGATCCCAACCCGTGTCCACGGCGCGGTCCACCTTGCGATTGCAGTGGTTGTACATCAACGCGGCGGTGCCCGTGTTCGTCTGGGTGATGCGCAGCACCTGACCGGCCCGAACGACTCCGGTAGGAAGCGTGATCACGACCGGTGCCGGGCCATCGACAAGGTCCGCCGGCGGCGGCAGCGTGGGCTCGGCGCTGCAGGCGGTGGCTAGGACTGCGAGGCCGGTCCCTAGAAGCGTCCCGAAGTGGAGTCTCATACTGAACCCTACTCCGACACGAGCCGCCGCGTCACCGGGACGCGCCGGCCTCGCCTAGTAGTTGAACTGCGCCTGGAGCCGCAGGAATCGCCCCTTCTGCCGGTTGCCGACGCTGGTCGCGTCCTCGAAGAGCCGGTCGGAGTTCGTGAACATTGCCGTCAGTTCAAAGGCCGGGAACGGGCTCCACTCGACGCCAAGCTCCACCTCGTTCACGTCGTAGTGCCGCGCATCGGTCTCCGCCTTCTTGCCGCCCGAGTACTCGTGGTAGCGGACGAAGGGAATCACCACGGTCGTGCCCGAGGTCCAGCGGTACATCGCTTGGACGAACCCACCGTAGACCCGCCGACTCTCGATCGCATTGCTGCCGGGGACGTATTGCGGCCCCCGGCCGATGTTGTACTCGGCCACGAGTCCGAACGGCTGCGGGTACACTACCAGCGTCGCCGCGGCGCGCTCGTCGCGGTACTCCGCATCGGCGGTTACGCCGGCACTGGTCGACAGCGGCACGAATCGACCGCTGTACGCCTGGATGCCCGTCTCGACGAACTGCCCGTTGGGCAGTTCCCACGGATACGTCAGCCGCGCCACGGCGTGCAGCGAGTTGTTCGCCTCCGGCCGGTTCGCCGACTGTCCGTTGAACAGCCCGAACCCAAACATGCCGTAGTCGCCCGAATGCTTCAGGCCGCGCGAGGCGATGGTGCGGAACCGGCGCGTGACCGCGGCGGGGGTGGCGTAGTACAGCACACCGATGTCCCGCTCGTTGGGCAGGGCGCTGTTTAGGCCATCGTGGCGGTCCAAAGGCAGGCGGTTCTGCGACGACTGCAGGTTCTCGAAGCCGAACGGGATCTTGCTCTGGCCGAAACGCAGGCGGTGCGTGCGCGCCGAGTCCACGTAGAGGTCGAAGTAAGCATCCCGCAGCTGGAAGTAGTGGAGGCCGCCGGCAGCATCGCTGCCGAAGTCCGACTGCACGTAGACGTAGACGCGCGGGTGCACGTTCCCGAAGAGCACGATGCGGCCGCGGCGGAGGAAGAAGCCACCATTGTCACCAATGGACTTGTCGCACTGCGCGCACTTGAGGTCGGCATTGCTCTCGAGCAGCCGGTTGTAGCGCACCTGCGCGTAGCCGCGGATGGACAGCCGCTCGTACCACGGGGCGGGCGCATCGGGGATCCGCTGGCTTGTACCTGCCCGCGCCGAATCGGCGCCCGTTGCCTGTTGGCTCGCAACGGGCGCCGCTGCCGTGAACCCGGCCAAGAGTGACGCGAAAAGCGCGAGATGAAGTCGTTGCATCGCGTGTAAGAGTCGGTTAAAGGCGCCCGACCCAACCCACCTTGGGGACCGGACGACGAAACGTAGGTGACACTTGTAACGGCGATGTATCATCGACGTCACAACATCACCTCGACGTCTCTTCGTCATCACGGCACAGTCACGACCGGCCGGTCAGTGTCACGAACTCTTCGGTAATGTCACGGCTGCCTACAACCCGGTCACAGCCGTCGAACCGGGCGAGTGCGCGGGACGACCCACGGCATCCGCGGTTCCGGTGGTACGCGGTTGCAGGCAAACAGATAGATTCCCCGCCGTGACCGAGCGCCCCGCCCGCCCCCTCGCCGGAGGCCCGTTGGAGGACCTCCCGGCAGACCTGCCGCTCTTCGCGCTGCGGTCCACCATCGTCTTCCCGCACGGCCGTATCGCCGTGCAGGTCTCCTCCGAGGAGAACCTGGCGCTGCTGCTCGCGCACCCTGAGGAAGGCGAGCGTGTGATCTGCGTGGTGGACGCCGAGGACGGCGAGCGACCGCTCGCGGCGCTTGACGGCCGCATTGGGGTGCTGGCCCGCCTCACGGGACGCCGCCCCGTCTCCGGCGGCGTCGCCCAGGTGACGCTGCAGGGCATCGCCCGCGTCAGGCTGGGCGCAGCCATCCGCGATCCGGTCGCCGGCTACCCGACGGTGCGCGCGTCGGCGGCGCCGGAGGACGCGCCGGACCCGACGGCTGCCCGCGCGCTGATGCAGCGCATCGCGCTGGCCTCGGACACCCGCGCCGAGCTTGACCCGGGGTTCCCAGCCGAGTTGCCTGCGCTGCTGCGGCGCGAATCGGAGTTCCCGTCGCGATTCGCCGACCTCGCGGCCGCGAAGGGGCAACTCCGCCCGGCCGAGAAGGACGCGGTGGTGCAGCGTCTCGACCCGATCGAGCGCCTGGAGTTTCTCGCCGACCGATGGGAGCGCGAGGTGGCGCGCGCGCGCGTGCACGAGGAAGTGCGCCACGAGACCGAACGGCGCGTGGACCGCCACCATCGGGAGTTCTTCCTCCGGCAGCAGTTGCAGGCCATCAAGGCCGAACTGGGCGAGGTCGACGCCGCCGACGGCGAAACCGCCGAGCTGTTGCGCCGTGTCGAGGAAGGGGGGCTGCCGCCGCAGGTGGCCACGGAGGCCAAGCGCGAGATCGAGCGCCTGAAGGCCTTGAGCGCCGCGTCGAGCGAGCACCAGGTGCTGCGCAACTGGATCGAGTGGGCGCTGACCCTGCCCTGGCGCCAGCGGTCGGGGACTGACGCCATCGAGCTCGAGCGCGTGGAAGCCGCACTCGACGACCGACACTACGGACTGCACGAGGCCAAGGAACGCATCCTCGAGTACCTGGCGGTGCGGCGCCTCCGCGGCGACCGCGGCCGCGACCCGCACGGGCCGATCCTCTGCTTCGTCGGCCCGCCGGGCACGGGCAAGACCTCGCTGGGTGAGGCCATCGCCGCGAGCATCGGACGTGCGTTCTATCGCATCTCGGTGGGCGGCGTGCGCGACGAGGCCGAGATCCGCGGACATCGGCGCACCTACGTCGGGTCCCTGCCGGGCCTCGTGCTGCAGTCCTTGCGGCGCGTGCAGGTCAGCGACCCGGTGCTGATGATTGACGAGATCGACAAGATGACGGCGGGCGGACCCAGCGGCGATCCCACGGCGGCGATGCTCGAGGTGCTCGACCCGTCGCAGAACGCGACATTCACGGACCACTATCTCAACCTGCCCTACGACCTATCGTCCGTGCTCTTCATCTGCACGGCGAACAACCTCTTCGACATCCCGCACGCGCTGCGCGACCGGCTCGAGGTCATCCGCATCGCCGGCTACACGGTCGAGGAAAAGGTCGAGATCGCCTGGCGCTACCTGCTGCCGCGGCTCTTTGACGAGCACGGCATCACGGACCTCGACCTGCAGTTCACGGACGAGGCGCTGTCGTTGATCGCCAATCGCTACGCGCGAGAGGCAGGACTGCGCGCCTTCGAGCGCCACATCGCCGCGCTGATGCGGCGCCGCGCGCGCAAGAAGGCCGAGGGCGAGCAGGGCGCGTGGATCGTCGATCAGGCGCGCATCGAGGACGTGATTGGCCCGCCGCGCTTTGCGCCGGAAGCCGCCGAGCAGGAGCCCGAGGTTGGCACGGTGACGGGCCTCGCCTGGACGGCCAACGGCGGCGAGTTGATGACGATCGAAGCGCTGATGATGCCGGGCACGGGCAAGCTCACCGTCACCGGCCAACTCGGCGACGTGATGCGCGAGTCGGTGGATGCGGCCTGCTCATATGTGCGCTCGCGCGGCTACGCGCTGCGCATCGCGGACCCCGAGCTCCGCGCGAGCGATCTGCACGTGCACTTTCCGGCCGGCTCCGTGCCGAAGGACGGGCCCAGTGCGGGCGTGGCAGTGACGCTGGCGATCGCCAGTGTGATGAGCCGTCGCCCGGTGCGCCGCGATGCGGCGGTGACCGGTGAGGTCACTCTGCGCGGAAGGGTGCTGGAGATCGGTGGCGTGAAGGAAAAAGTGCTCGCGGCCTACCGCGCCGGGTTGCGCAGTGTCGTCCTCCCGGCCGCCAATGAGAAGGATCTGCGTGACATCCCGAACGAGGTGCGACAGGCGCTCACCTTTCGCTGCGTGGGGACGATGGACGAGGTGCTGGAGGCGATGCTGTTGCCGCCGCGACCGAATGGTTTCGCCGAGGGCTTGCCCCTGTTCGACGATGTGGAGCGTGCGACGGCCGACCGCCCGCCGGAAGCGGGGGCCGGACCGGCGCAGTAGCGGTCGCGGTCGCGAACATTGCGCGACCGTGGCGGCGTAGGGCAGCTCCTCAGACCCTGCCGCTCACGCCCTGCCGCTCAAGCAACGGCCGCGTTGAATCGGCCGCCTAGCAACAGCCGCTGCCGCAGCTCCCGCCGCAGCCACAGCCGATGCCACCGCAACACCCTGACCTGTCCTTCATCCTGCCTCCTTGGTCTCGCGGCGGTCCATTCCGCCGCTACTTCCGAAGACGCTGGATCTGGTGAAAGGACGCAGGGGCGGCGCAGCTGGAGCCATCGTCGGACTCCTGCCGACGGAGAATGCCGTGCCTGTCGAGATGCACCCCGCAGCAGTGCTCGATCTCCGTCCGCACCTTGGCGCGGGCGCGCTGCACCCGCGATTTCATCCCGGAAAGCGAAATGCCGGCGCGCTCGGCGGCCTGTTCCTGCGTGAGGCCGTCGAAGGCGGTCCAGCGCAGCGCCGAACCGTAGGGCTCCTCCAGCGCGAGGACAAACGCGCGGACGCAGGGAGCAAGTTCGGAGAGCGCGTGCCGCTCGTCCTCCGGCTCAACGGTGAGCGAGTCGGGCTCCACGTCGCTGCCGCGGGCTTCGCGACGGCGCTGCGCGCGCAGGGCATCAGCCAAGGCCGAGCGGGCCGCGCGGAAGACCCACGCCTCGAGGTCCTGCACGCGCTGGAGCGTGTCGCGGTGTCGCGTCAGCCGGAGAAATACATCCTGGACGATGTCCTCGGGGTCTAGGCTGTGGGGCGTGCGCCGGCGCACGAACGCACGCACGGCGGCCGCGAACGCGGTCCAGCGGGCGTCCGCCGCAAGTTCGAGGTCGCCGGCAGGTAGGCTGTGGACGTGGGGCACGCCCTAGAAGACGCCGCATCGGACGGAAGGACGCAAGAGCCGCGGTTCCGCGCGTAGATTCCGGCGTGCCATCCCCCACCCAGAAGCGCCGACCGTCTTCAGAACGTCCCTGGGCTGTCCGTCGCTCCCCCCGCCACGGCCGCGGCGTCTACGCCACCGCGCGCATCCCCGCCGGCACGCGCATCATCGAGTACACGGGGGAGTTGATCTCCGAGGCCGAGGGCGAGCGCCGGTACCCCACCCTGCCGAGTGGCGAGGAGGAGCCGGAGCACACCTACCTGCTCACCCTCGACGAGCAGCGGGTGATCGACGCCAACGTGGGCGGCAACGCCGCGCGGTTCATCAACCATTCCTGTGAACCCAACTGCGAGCCGATTGCGTATGGCGACCATATGTGGATCGTGGCCATCCGTGACATCCGCCCCGGCGAGGAGCTGGCGTATGACTACGCCATCGAGCTCGACGAACCGCACACGCCCGCACGCAAGCGGCGCTTCCCCTGCCGCTGCGGCGCGCGCCGCTGCCGTGGGTCGATCCTGAAGCCCAAGTACCAGCCGCTGCATCCGCTGGTCCGTGCGGCCATCCGCCGCTACGGGCCGTCGGCACGCGACGCGCGGGCATAGTCACGTGTCGCCCTTCGTGCAGGAACTGCTGCTCAGCATCGCGATCGGCACCATCGCCGGCGGCGTGACGAATGCCATCGCCGTGTGGATGCTCTTCCACCCGTACGAGCGGCGTTACGGCTTCCACGGGGCGATCCCGAAGAACAAGGCGCGCCTGGCCAAGAGCATCGGCCGCACGGTGGGCGAGAAGTTGCTGACGCCCAAGGACCTGATCGACGAGCTGCAGCGCGCCGGCTTCCGCGAGACGCTGGACGCGCGGCTGGCCGAGTTCATCCAACACCTGCTGGAAGTCGAGCGCGGATCCTTGCGCGAGATGCTGCCCGCCGCGGTGCTTCCCGAAGTGGAGCGCGCGCTCGCGGGCCTCGGCCCCGTGGTCGGGACGCGCGTCGCGGACTGGGCGGCCACCCCAGCCTTCGAGGTCAAGGTCCGCGAGGCCTTGGCCCGCCTGCGCAGCGAACTCGGCGCGCGGCCCGTGAACGAAGTGCTGACCGACGCGCGACGCCGCGACCTGGCACAGCAGGCCGCCAACCTTGCCACGCAGCTCATCGAAGAGAGCCGAGACGCCGAGGACCGCTCCGCGGCCGCACGCCTCAGCGATGCCGTCCTGCGCATCGCAGGACACACCCGCACGAAGGCGTTCATCGAGCAGGCCGTGGTCGAGGCCTTGGGCCGCGCCGGCACGCGCACCTGGTCTGACGTGCTCGACATGATCGGCGAGGACGCGGTGGTGCACTGGGTCCTCGACTCCGCGCGCTCACCGCGTATCGAGCAGTTGGTGGCCGAGGGCGCGGCCAGTGGCGCCACCGGCCTGCTCGACCGACCGATTGGGCGACCAGCGCGGTTCTTCGCGCCAGAGACGGCGGCGCGCCTTGGGACGGTCGCCGGCCCGGCGCTCTGGAACTGGCTCGAACGCGAACTGCCGAAGTTTGTGGAGCAGCTCGACATCCCGGCGATGGTGGAGCGCAAGGTGTTGGGCTTCAGCACGGCGCGCATCGAGGAGATCATCCGCGGCGTCACGCAGCGCGAGCTCACGATGATCGTAAACCTTGGCTACGTGCTCGGCGCGATCATCGGCGTGCTGTCGTTCTTCGGGCGTCGCCTCGTCGGCGGCTGATTCGCGCGGGCCGCGAGCGGCGGCGGCTACGGCTCCTGCAGCGTGACAGCCGCAAGGTTCAGGAGCCCCGTCGCGGCGCCGGACGGCACATCCTCCCACACGACCACCGAGCGGCCGCTGAGCGAGAGCATCTGCAAGGCGAGGCTGCGTCCGCGCGCGCGCCAACGCCGAGTCTCACCTGTGCCGCCGCTGCGCGGGGCGGCGCCGTACCGACGCTCCACCATCCGTTCCATACGGTCGCGGAACTCCGCGGCTTCGACAGCGTCATCCCACACCGAAAGCCAAGCGATGCCAGGCCCCTGCGACGTCTGCACGACCTGGTACCGGTCGCCGTCCCATCCCGCCGCCGCCGCAGCGGAGCCGCCGACATCCTTGGAATGCTCGTACAGGAAGAGGCGCGTCTCGAACTCGCCGAGGTTGTCCTCGTGAATGAGCGAGCCGCCGCGTGGCGCGCCCAGCGTGACACGCGTCGGATGGTCCGGCGTGTCGCCGAGCAACTTCTCCGGATGCAGGATCTGCTCGGTGGACTGCGCGAGGGGCTCGAACGGTGACTGGCCCGGTCGCAGTCGCTTGAACTGCCGCGCGTACTCGGCGCCGCTGAGATACGGAAAGAGCAGCGTCTCCTGCAGCAGCACGGGCGCGGCGGCGAACTTGGGCATGCCGGCCTGGCCCTCGCGAATCATTTCGCGCACGGCGTCCCAGCCGCCCGGCAGGCGCATCGAGAAGTCGGAGCCACCCAGCGCCTGCGACATCTGCTCGTAGGTCGCGTGGCCTTCGATCACGGCAGATGCGGCCACCTGTCGGTCGTTGTCGCCCTTGAGCGCCTTCGTCGAATCCAGCGGGAAGTACTGGTCCTGCAGCGCATGCACCAACTCGTGGTCGATGGTGACGCCTGTCATCTCCGGCGACGCGCCTTCGACGATGTACAGCACCTTCGTGGACGGGTCGTAGTAGCCGGCCACCTGCTCCGTGAGCAGGTCGAGCAGGAAGCTGCGCAGCTCCAGCGAGTCGGGAATCATCCCAAACAGCTTGTAGGCGCGCTCGACACCGGCCAGCTCCAGCGGCGTGATCTGTTCCTGGAAAGCCCGCTCGAGGAACTCGCGCACCTGGTCGCGGTCGCGCAGTTCGAGCTTGGGCGTGGCCTTGAAAGTCAGTCCCGAGGAGGCCTCGATGCGCGGGATGGCGCGACGCACCTCGGCGCGGAACGGACCTTCGTAACCGGTCTTGTCGCCGACGCAGCCGGTGATGGCGATGAGAGAGAGCGCAAGCGCGCCCCCCAGTCGTGCAGTGGTGATTGCTTGCATGACGAAGGCAGTGGTCGAATCAGGACGCCGCGGCGCCGATGTAGACAAGGTACTTCGCGATCATGGGCTCGCCGAAGAGCAGCGTCACGAGCCCGGCCGGTGCGAGGAATACCCCGAATGGCACGAGGGGAAGTTCAAAGGGCTCGCCGCGGCGCTTGGCGCGCAGGGCCCCGATCGGCGCGACGATGGCAAGGAACGCGGCGCTGCCGATCCCGGCGGCCACGAAGACGGTGAGGAAACTGCCAACCGGTCCGACCATCGCACCGATCATCGCCATCAACGTGACGTCGCCCTGGCCCATCGCCTCTTTGCCCAGCGCGACCTCACCCAACCAGCCGACGATGGCAATAAGGCCGGCACCCGTGCAGGCACCGATCACCGCCTCCCAGGGACCGACGAAGGGCCCCTGCTCTCCAATGAATGCGGCCACCAGCGGCGCCAGCACCGCGATGAGAAAGCCCGTGACCGTGAAGCCATCGGGAATCACGTAGTGCTTCAGGTCGGTCATCACCACGCCGAGCAGGATCGTGGCGGCGATGGCGACGCGGACGGCCGTGAAGCCGAGTCCGAACCAGTAAGCGGCGGCCACCCACATCAGGCCGACCACAAGTTCGATGGCTGGATACTGCGCGCTGATCGGCGCGCCGCAACCGCGGCAGCGCGCCCGCAGCAGCAGCCACGAGATGATCGGGATGTTGTCGTACCAGGCGATCTCGTGCCCGCACTTCGGGCAGCGCGAGCGCGGCCGGACCACCGACTCCTCGGCCGGCCAACGCGCGATGCACACGTTGAGGAACGAGCCCAGGCTGGCGCCGAGGAAGAAGATGGTGATCCACACGACGATAGCAGCGGCTGTCATCGAGGCTCTGGCGAGATGGTCAGGAAGCGGAAGATGGGCGCAGGGCGTGCAGCAGGATGCCCGCGGCGACGGCGACGTTCAGGGACTCCGCGCCGACGGCCATCGGAATGGCGACGAGCCCCGCGCAAAGGTCACGCACACTGGGCTTGAGGCCCGCACCCTCGTTGCCCACGACGATGGCAAGGCGCGGCAGCGCCGGTTCGGCTCCGAGAATTACACCCGACGCGTCCGCCCCCCAGGCCACGACGCCCGCGTCGCCGAGGAACTGCTGGAACTGCTCTTCCGTACAAGAGATGGTGGAGTGCGTGAACTGCATCCCGACGGCACTCCGCACGACCTTCGCGTTCCAGGGATCCACCGTTCCCGGCAGCACGAGGGTCGCCCCGCAACCCAAGGCCGACGCCGTGCGCAGCAAGGTCCCGACATTCCCCGGATCCTGGATCCCATCGAGCACCAGCAGCCGTGCGGGCGGCTGGCGCGTGAGCGCCTCGAGCGAGCGCGTGGGGATCTCGGCGATGGCGAGGATGCCCTGGGGATTGTCGGTGTCGCTGGCGCTGACGAACTCGCGCTCGCTGACTCGCACGACCTCGACATCGCGGGCGTGGCACTGGGCTACGAGCGCGGCCCCGCGCGGCGTCCTGTCAATCAGGTCGCAGGTCAGCACGCCGCGGACGGGCAACGGGGAGGCCAAGAGCTCCTCGACCGTGCGGACGCCCTCCGCGACGAACATTCCCTGGCGTTCCCGCGCCTTGCGGCGCACCAAGTCCCTCGCTAGGGTCAAGATTCTCATGCGATTCGTTGCCGTTTTGGCCCTCGTGGCCCTCACCGGTGGCTGCGCCGTCTCGACCCAGCAGGAAGTCGAGATGGGGGCAAGCTACGCCGCCGAGATCAATCGTCAGCTGCCCATCGTGCAGGACGCCGAGCTCAATCGGTACCTGAACGTACTCGGGGACTCCATCGCGCGCATTGCCGACTCGCGCAACCTCGACTGGCAGTTCCACATCGTGGACAGCCCGGACGTGAATGCCTTCGCGGTGCCGGGCGGCTTCATCTATATGAACCGCGGCCTGCTGGAGCGCGCCACGAACATGGCGCAGGTGGCCGGCGTGCTGGGTCACGAGATCGGCCACGTGACGCAGCGGCACTCCATCAAGCAGATGCAGAAGGCGCAGGGCACGAACATCGGCCTGCTCGGCGTCTGCATCTTCACGAGCATGTGCAACACCGAGGCCGGCACCCAGCTGATGGGCCTCGGCGCCAACGTCGCGATGGCCAGCTTCAGCCGCTCGGACGAGGACGACGCCGACCGCGTGGCGGTGGGCTACATGGTGCGCGCCGGCATCGACCCGACGGGCATCCCCGAGATGTTCCAGATCCTGCTCGACGAACGGCAGGCCAAGCCCGAGGGTCTGGAGACCTGGTTCCGTTCGCACCCGCTGGAGGAGTCACGCATCTCGGCATCGCGCGCGCGGATCCAGAACTACTCGGCGGACCAGTTGCGCGGGCTCACCAAGGACTCGCCGAACTTCCAGGCCTTCCAGCGGCGGCTAAAGTCGTTGCCGCCGTCGCCGCCAGGCAGCTGATCCACGAGCGCCGTGCCGTGTCGGCGCGGCGCGGCGCGAACAAACAGCTAGAGCAGCGCGACCCAGCGCTCCACAAGGCCGCAGAAGGCGTCCGCTGCCCTGCGGCCTTCTTCCATCACCTCGGCGTGATCCAGCGGCGCCGCTCCGATGCCCGCCGCCGGATTCGTGATGCAGGAGACGCCGGCGACTTCCATGCCGATGGCGTTCGCCACGATGGTCTCCGGCACGGTGCTCATCCCCACCGCGTCGGCGCCGAGCGCGGCGAGCATCCGCACCTCGGCGGGCGTCTCGTAGGTGGGCCCGAGCAGCCCGGCGTACACGCCGCGCGCGAGTGCGAACCCGCCATCCTTGGCCGCTGACTCCAGCAAGGCCTGTAGGCGCGGCGCGTAGGCGGCGCTCATGTCGGGAAAGCGCGTGTCACCGGGCTCCACTCGCCCCTCCAGCGGATTGCGGAACTGTAGGTTCAGGTGGTCGGTGATCATCATCAACGTGCCCGGCACGAAGGCGCGGTTGATACCGCCGGCCGCGTTGGACACGAAGAGCACACGCGCGCCCAAGGCGTGGACCACGCGCACCGGGAAGGCCGCGACCTGTGCGCTGTGCCCCTCGTACATATGGAAGCGGCCGGCGAGCAGCAGCACCTCGCGCCCGCCCAGCGTGCCGGCGATGAGTTCGCCGCGGTGACCCTCGACGCCCGGCGCGTGGAAGCCCGGGATCTCGCCGTAGGGTACGCGCCGCGCGTCGGCAACACGCTCGGCGAGGGCGCCGAGGCCTGAGCCGAGCACGATGGCCGCGGCGGGCGACCGAACCTGCAAACGCTCGCGGACGGCATCCGCTGCAGCGCGCGCCGCTGCGGCACCGTGTTCGTTCGATGTGCAGGTGCTCACGCGTGCACCCCTCGAAGCGTGGCGAACTCCGTGTCGATGCGCGCGAGCAGTGCCTGCTTCTCCGCCTCCGGCAGGAACGCGTTCACGAAGCCCGTGCGGGCCACGCGCTGCAACTCGTCGAACGTGAATCCAAGGTGCCGGGCCGCGAGGCCGTACTCCGTCACGAGGTCCGTCCCGCTCATCAGGCGATTGTCGGTGTTGATGGAGACCTGCAGGCCCGCCTCGAAGTAGCGACGCAGCGGATGCTCGTCGAGGGCGCGGACCGCGTGCGTCTGCAGGTTGCTCGTCAGGCAGCACTCGATGGCGACGCCCTGCGCCTTCGCCTCAGCGAGCAAGGTGGGGTCCTCGATCAGCCGCGTGCCGTGTCCGATGCGGTGCGCCTGGCACTGGTGCATCGCCTCGGCCACCGATTCGGCGCCGGCGCCCTCACCCGCGTGGCAGGTACAGGGCAGGCCGTTGTCCACGGCATGGGCAAACGCCGCCCTGTGGAGCGCGGCCGGGTTCCCCGCCTCGCCGCCTGCGAGATCGAAGCCGACGACACCTCGGTCCTTGTAGTCGACGGCCAGCCGTGCGAGACCCAGCGAGGTCTCGGGCGACATGCTGCGGATGGCACACACGATGACCCGCGCGACGATGCCGTACTCGCGTTCCGCCCGCGCAAGCCCGCGCAGCGGCGCCTCCACCGTCTCGGCGAGCGAGAGTCCCCGCTCGATGTTGAGCACGGGGGCATAGCGCGTCTCGAGGTAACGCACGCCCTCCCGCGCGCAGTCCTCCGCGAGCTCGTAGGCCACACGCTCCAGCGACTCCGCCGTCTGCATCACGCTCAGCGTGTGGCCAAAGCGTGCGAGGTAGTCCTCGAGGTTTCGCGCGTCATCCACGCGCATGTAGTCGCGCAGGGCCTCGGGATCGTCGGCCGGCATTTCCACGCGCTGCTCGCGTGCCAACTCGAGCATCGTCGCGGGTCGCAGGGAGCCATCGAGATGGCAGTGCAACTCCGCCTTGGGCAAGCGACGGAGCAGCTCGCTCGTGATCGGCGGCACTCAGGCCTCGGTATCGCGGAGGGCGCGCGCGCTGACAACGCGCATCACGTAGCCGCCGTGCACCGACGTGTCGGCCGCGACAGGCAGTCCGCGGCTGTCCACGATGGCGCGGGTGCCGGCGCGCACCTCATCGGCCGCCGCGGCATCCGACGCGGCCACCGCGTCGAGCACGCTGCTGCCGGGCGACACCGAGACGCCCTTGCCGTTCACAAAGACCCGCAGCGCCTCGCTCACGGCGTCACCGCCTGGATGCGCGGCGCGGTGAGGGCAGGCGTCGCGGTCAGCGTGCCGTTGGGCAGCTTCCGCAGCTGCGCGATGAGCGCGTCGAGATCGATCACTCCGATTTCCTCCGGCGCGCTGCCCGCGCCCAGGCCGGCGCCATCGCCGCCGCTGGCCATGAAGTCCGACATGATGACCCGATACGTGAGGCGGTCGTTCAGGCGACGGCCATCGGCCATCGTCACCTGCCGCAGGCGGCTGCCGCTGGGTGCCGCGGGATCGTAGCGCAGCGTGGCGCCGCTGATGTGCACGCTGATGGATCGGCCACCCACGAGGCGCTCGAAGTAGCGGCGCAGCTCGGCGCCACGCACCGTGATCGCCACGAGCCGATTCGCGAAGGGCGAGACTTCATGCAGGTCGCCGTAGGTCACCCTGCCTTGGCGAATCTCCGCCCTGATGCCGCCGTTGTTCATCACGCCCACGTCGCCGTTGCCGGCGGCGCGCTGGGCGTCGGCGATCAGGTTGCCGAGCGCGTACTGGTTGCCTTCACGCGGGAAGCGCTCGGTGGCGGTCGCAATGACCTCGCCGACGCGAGGGGCGACTCGCGCCACTGCCTCTGCCACGATGCGTTCGACCGCCGGGTCGGGCACGATCGAATCGGAGACGACGTCGCGCACCACGGGTCGCTGCGGCGGCGAGCCCGGTGCAGGCCCGAGGTCCACGATGCCCAGGGCGCGCGTGCTCGAGCGCGCCTGCACGATCGGGATCCCGTTGACGATGGTGGCGACTTCCGAATGCGTGTGACCGGACACGATCGCGTCGACCGTGCCGGGCGCCAGCGTCCGGGCCAGCTCGATGATCTCGCCGCGACATTCGTCCGGCGCGTTGATGGTGCAGAACCCGCCGAGGTGCGCGACGACCACAACCCACTGCGCCCCGCGCTCGCGCAGCGAGGCAGCGCGCGCGGTGATGACGGGCGCCGGCGGCGCGAAGCGCAGATCGGCCACGTGCCGCGGCATCGTGGTGCGTGGCGTGGCGGGATCGGCGATGCCGATGATGCCGACGCGGCCGGCTGCCGTGCCCACCAGCGTGTCGTCGCGGATCCACGGCACGTCGCTGCCATCGGCGTAGGTGACGTTGGCGCCGAGGATGGCGGCGTCGAGGCCACGCATCCGGGCGCGCAGCGTGTCCTGGCCGTAGTCGAACTCGTGGTTGCCGAGCGCGTGGGCGGTGAAGCCCATCGCGTTGTAGACGGGCAGCGTCGCCGCACCGGTGGTGAGGTCGGACGCCGGCGTTCCGGTGAACAGATCGCCGCCGGAGAGCAGCAGCGTCGCGCAGGCAGGCGCACACTCAGCGCGGGCCTCGCGGACCATCGTGGCGATCTGCGCATAGCCGCCGCGATTGCCGTTCGCGCCATCGGGCCGCGGCCGGAAGGCTCCGTGCATGTCGTTCATCGCGATCACGCGCAACGTCGGACGCGGTGGAAGCAGCCGGTAGTTCTCCTCGTACACGTCCGAGGGTTGGATGCTGCCGCGCGTCTTCAGAAACTCGATGATGAGCTCGCGAATCTCGCGGCCGCCTTCGTAGACCACCGGCGCCCCGCGCAGCATGTCGTAGCCGCCGCCTCCGGACGCACGGTACGAGTTGATGGCGACCGTGAAGCTGTCCGAGTCGGCAACGGGCCGGCCGCGCCGCGCCAACTGCGTCACGCGATGCCCCATCGGCTGCGCGAGGTCGATCGTGTAGTCGAGCCCCTGCAGGATGTCGTAGTTGTAGCCCGGGATGCGCGGGTCCGGCCTGATGCGCAATCCGTTGGCGTCGGCGCCGACCGTCCAGTAGCGCGCACTATGCTCGAGGAAGGCGCGGATCTGCGCGCCGCTGAGGCGCAGTGCCCGCAGGGTGTTTTCGTACGGATACAGTACCGTGAGGCGTTCGACGGAGATCGGGCCCGGCGCGAAGCCGGCCTCGAGCGAGAACGCCGAGGCGATACTCAGCTCGGCGCCCGTCTCCTGGCGCTGGACGTAGTGGATCAAGTCGATGAGCGGCGTGTCACGCAGTCGCGCCGAGTCGCCGGCCCAAATGGCGTCGGTGCGCGCGACAACGGCGGTGGAGTAGGCCATCGCCGCGCGATGTGCACGCTCCACCGCGCGCACGACCACTTGCTGTTCGGGCCATCCACGCACGGGAACCGTGACGCCGGACTTTGACGCCACGCGCCACGCGCCGCCCGGCGCGCGCTCCAGCTCAAGCGTCGCGACGGCAACGCTGGTTGCCCAGTTCCGTGGCTGCATCACCATCACGCCATTGATGGTCGAGTCCGCCAGCTCGCGATGCGAGTGGCCAATCACCAGCAGGTCGATGCCCGGCACTTCCCGCGCGACGCGGGCCATCGGGTTCTCACTGGCCACGGCGGTGCCGACGGTGTCATACGAACTGACCTCGCCGAGTCCTGAGTGGGCCACGACGACGACGACATCCGCGCCCTCGGCGCGGGCGGCGCGGACCTCGGCGGGCAGGGCCGCCACGATGTCCGTGACCTCGACGCGGCCACGCAGGTTGTCGCGGTCCCAGATCATCGAGCCCGGCGTCGTGACGCCGATGATGGCGATCTTGGCGCCGCCGCGCGTCACGGTCAGGCGCGCCGGATACTCCCGCTTGCCGTCGAGGCGGCGCGTGTTGGCCGCGAGGAACGGGAAGCCCGCTTGGGCAATGGCCCGGTCGAACAGCGGCACGCCGTAGTTGAACTCGTGGTTGCCCACCGCCGCCGCGTCGTAGCGCATCACGTTCATCGCCGCGATGACCGGGTGCGGCCGCATCGAGTCCACGCGACCCGCGACGTAGGTCATCGCGTTGCCCTGCAGGAGGTCGCCGGCATCGACGAGGACGACGCGGTCGCGGGCCACGCGGCGGAGGGAATCGACGATGCTGGCGGCGCGCGCGAGGCCGCGGAGGCTGTCAGGGGCTCCAGCGGCGTAGTCCCAGCCGCGCAGGCGACCGTGGACGTCCGTGGTCGCGGCAATCTTGATGGTCAGGCGCTCCTGGGCCTGCAGGCCGCCCAAGGCCGAGATACAGAGCAGTCCCGCCACCGCGGGCGCAAGGCACTTTCGCAACATCTTGAAGAATACCGAAGCGTGACCGCGGTTGCAGGTGCGTGCGGAGTTGACGGCCGGCCCTCCCAACCCCCAACGTTCGGCGGCTACCTCCGATACAGGACCGTGACGTCCGTAACGCTTTTCGCGCCCGCCAGCCCCGGACAGATTCCTCGCGTGCTTCCTTCCCCCACTGCCGCGCGATGCGTCCGCTGATCATCGGGATCGCGGGGGGTTCCGGGTCGGGCAAGACGACCGTCGCCCGCAACCTCGCGTCGGCGCTGACCGAGACCCAGTGCGCGTTCCTCGATATGGACGCGTACTACCGGGACCACGACCGGCTGTCGCCAGACGCGTTGCGCAAACTCAATTGGGACCACCCGGACGCGTTTGACCTCGACCTCTTGGATACGCAGTTGCAGCAACTGGCGGCTGGGCAGGCGATCGACAAGCCGGTCTACGATTTCGTGCACCACCGACGCCAGGCCGCGGCCGAGCGCGTGGAACCGGCCGATGTCGTGGTGGTTGACGGCATCCTGCTGCTAGTGGACGAACGCATCCGGTCGCGCCTCGACATCAAGGTCTTCGTCGACACCGATGCCGACATCCGACTGGTCCGCCGCATCCGGCGCGACATGGCCATGCGCGGTCGGCAACTGGACGACGTCCTCGAGCAGTACCTCACCACGGTCCAACCCATGCACCTGAAGTTCGTCGAGCCGAGCAAGCGCTACGCCGACGTCGTGATCCCACGTGGCGGCGACAATAGCGTCGCCATCGACCTGTTGGTCGCTGCCGTGTCACGCCGCCTCGAAGGAGCGGGCGCGTGACCGCTGCCGTCGCCCCGACAGAACGCATCCTCGTCGTGGACGACGAGCCGGATATCGTCGCGCTCGTCGTCTACCATCTCGCGAAGGCCGGATACAAGGTGTCCAGCGCCTCCACCGGCACCGACGCGTTGGCGCTCGCCAAGCGCGACCGCCCAGCCCTGGTGGTGCTCGACCTGATGCTGCCGGGGATGTCCGGATTCGACGTCATCGCGCGGCTGCGTGAGGACGAAAGCACGCAAGGCATCGCCGTGCTGATGCTGACAGCGCGCAAGGAGGAACCGGACCGCATCCGCGGCCTCGAGCTCGGCGCCGACGATTACCTCACCAAGCCGTTCTCCCCGCAGGAACTGGTGCTGCGCGTCGGGGCGATCCTGCGCCGCGTGCATTCGCCCTCCGAGGCCAGCGACACGATCCACGCCGGTGCCATCCGCATCGACCGCTCGGCGCATCGCGTGACGGTACGGGACCACGAGGTCGAGCTCACTCCGACGGAGTTCAAGCTGCTGCTCACGTTGGCGGAGCGTCGCGGGCGCGTGCAGTCGCGTTCGCACCTGCTGGAGACGGTCTGGGACGCGGCGCCGGACATCCAGACGCGCACGGTGGACATGCACATCCAGCGCCTGCGCACCAAGCTGCACCCCGCCGGCGACCAAATCGAGACCGTGCGCGGCTTCGGGTATCGCCTCAAGGGAATGGGCAAGGACGCGTGAGGCTCACCCAGCGGCTCCTGCTGGGTGCATTCATCGTTGTCGGGTTCCTCTCGATCGCGCTGGTCATCTTCGTGGACGGCCAGCTGCGGGACCGCCTGCGCGAGGACGCCGAGGGCTTTCTCTCGCGCGAGGCCACGCTGACCGGCGTCCTCTGGCAGCGCGAACCCGGCGACCCCGACGCGTTGGCCGACCGTGTCGGCCGGGCCCTTGGCCGACGCGTCACGCTGGTGGACTCCCTCGGCGTCGTCCTGGGGGACTCGGAGTTCGACGGCGAAGGCCTGGCCAACCTGCAGAACCATCGGCAACGGCCCGAGATCGCGCGGGCCTTCATCGAGCGGATCGGATCGAGCGCGCGCCCCTCGCCGTCCACGGGCGATGAGGAGCTGTATGTCGCCGTACTGGTCGAGGGCCGCGGCGTCGCGCGGGTCTCCATCCCGACCCAGAGCCTGGAGCAGGTGACCGACGCCGCCCGCCGCGACGTGCTCAAGGCGTCGCTCTTGGCGTTGCTTGGAGCGCTGGTCATCGCGTTCTTCTTCTCGCGCTCCGTGTCGCGGCCCGTCGAGGAACTGCGCGACGTCGCCGAGGCCTTGGCCGACGGCGACCTCGAACGCCGGCCCACGCTGCGCGCGCCGGGCGAGGTGGGCGACCTGCAGCAGGCCCTGCGCGAACTGGCGGCGCAGCTGTCGGCGCGCCTCCACGCCCTTGAGGCCGACGAGACGCTGCTGGTGCAGCTGACCGAGTCGCTGAACGAGGGCGTCATTGCCGTGGATACCTCGCGACGCGTCGTGCGCATCAACGAGACGGCGCGGCGCCTGCTGGGGATGCGGGCGCCCCTACCCTTCGCCGTGGACGAGCTGCCGCGCGACGTGGCGCTGCGCGAGGCGCTCTCGTCGGCCTTCGCCGGCGACACGACGGAGGGCGCCGAGTTGGTGATCTTCGGCCGTACGCTGAACATCACCGCACGGCCGCTCACGGGCGGCGGCGCGGTGCTCGCCTTGTTCGACCTGACGCGCGTGCGCCGGCTCGAGGCCGTGCGGCGTGACTTTGTGGCGAACGTGTCGCACGAACTGCGCACGCCGCTGACCATCGTCGGCGGATTTGCGGAGACGATGGTGGAGGAGGAAGTCCCCAGCGATGTGCGCCGCCAGTTCGCCGAACGCATCCTCGGCAACACCCGGCGAATGCAGCGCATCGTCGACGACCTGCTCGACCTCTCGCGCATCGAGTCAGGTGGCTGGAAGCCCAATCCGCAGCCGATCGACCTCGTGGCGATGGTCAGCGAGGTGTTCCAGGCCGCCCGCGATGCGGCCGACCGCAAGGGACTCTCGCTGCATACGGAGATCCCGCCGGCCCAGTCGACCGTGTACGCCGATGCCACGGCGCTGCGACAGGTGGTCGGCAACCTGGTCGACAATGCGGTGCGCCACACCACGTCGGGCCACGTGACCGTGTTTGCGGCGCCGCACGAACGGGGCACCATCGTAGGCGTGCGCGACACCGGCAGCGGCATCGCGGCCGAGCACCTGCCGCGGATCTTCGAGCGCTTTTATCGCGTTGATCCGGGCCGTGCGCGTGAGGAAGGCGGCACGGGGCTTGGCCTGGCGATCGTGAAGCACCTCGTGGAGGCGCACGGGGGGCGCGCGCGCGCGGAGTCCGAGGTGGGCGCGGGAACCACCATTACGGCCCTGTTCCCGGCCGCCTCGGCGTAGAGCCAGCGCGGGCGGCAATCGCCGCGATTGTCACGCAAGCTGCCCCGCATCACGGGGGCCGTTACACGTTCGTTGCAGTTCCGTGGGAGGTCCGGTACCGGGTCTCGGGAGATTTGTGGTGTTCGGCGAGGGGTCCTGCGCCGGACCACCAACCTTTCCGCTTATCCCACGAGACGCCAATGCGCCGTGTTCTGTTTGTTCTTCTTGCTGGCCTGACCCTCACTGCCCCACTCAGCGCGCAGACGCCGACTGCGGGCCGCATCGTCGGCCGCGTGGTCGATGCCTCGAGCGGCGCCGGACTCGCCGAGGCGGGCATCCAGGTCGTCGGCACGACGATCGGTACGCGCTCCGGCGTGGACGGCCAGTTCTCCATCGCCGGCGTGCCGGCCGGAACGGTCACACTGATCGTGCGCCGCATCGGCTACGCGCAGAAGACCATCACCGGCCTGTTCCTCGAGGCCGGCAAGACGGTCGAGCAGAACGTCGCGCTCGAGCAGGCCAGCGTCGAACTGACGGCGCAGGTCGTGACCGCCGCCGCCGAGCGCGGCACGGTGGGTGAGGCGCTGGACGCGCAGAAGAACTCCATCAACGTCGTCAACAGCGTGACGTCCGAGCAGATCGCCAAGAGCCCCGACGGCGACGCGGCGCAGGCCGTGCAGCGCGTGTCGGGTGTGAGCGTGCAGGACGGCAAGTATGTGTTCGTCCGCGGCCTCGGCGAGCGGTACACGCAGGCCTCGCTCAACGGCGCGCGGATTCCTTCCCCGGAGCCGGAGAAGAAGGTCGTGCCGCTGGACCTGTTCCCGGCCGGCCTGCTGCAGACGATCACGACCGTGAAGACCTTCACGCCGGACCAGCCGGGTGACTTCTCGGGCGCGCAGGTGGACATCCAGACCAAGGAGTTCCCGGCGCAGCGCACCTGGGCGATGAGCACCAGCGTGGGCGGCTCGGACGCCGTGGTCGGTCGCAAGCTCCTGATGCCGATCCGCGTCGGTGGCGACCTGGTGGCGAACGGCGCGGTGCCGCGCTCGCTGCCCGGCTTCATCCAGCAGTACGGCAACTTCTCCAGCAGCGTGCCTGGACAGGCGGACTACAACCGGATGGTCTCGGACTTCCGCAACGCCTGGTCGCCGCGCGGGCAGGAGGGCGGCCTCAACGGCTCGACCTCGCTGTCGGTCGGCGGCAACGATCCAGTCTTTGGTCGTCGCATCGGTTATCTCGTGAGCGGCACCTATTCGTACGGCCAGGAAGCGCGCGTGGACAACGTGCGCGCGCTGGCGCTGGCGCAGTCGGGCGCGACACCGTCGGCAATCGACCGCTACACCGGCGACGTCGGCAAGCAGTCGGTGCTCTGGGGCGGCCTGGCGAACTTCTCGACGCTGCTGGGCTCGCGCACGCGCCTCGCGCTGAACAACACCTACAACCGCACGATGGACTCGGAGGCCCGCCGCGAGGAGGGCGTCTCGGAGAACATTGGCATCCCCTTCATCATCACGCGGCAGAAGTATGTGGAGCGGAGCATCCGCTCCTCGCAGCTGCTGCTGCAGAGCGACCTGACGACGAACCAGAAGTTCGAGGCCGCCATCACGGCGTCGGGCGTGACGCGCAAGGAGCCGGACCGCTCGGAGTTCGTGCAGGCGATCTTCACCGACCCGGGCACGGGCGCCCCGATGGCGCCGCAGTGGTTCGCCGCGTCCAACGAGGGCGCGGTGCGCACCTTCGCGGACCTCCGGGAGTCGGGCATCGAGGGTCGCGCGCACTGGCGCATCCAGTTCGGCGAGCCGGGCCGCTCGACGGCTCTCAAGGTGGGCGGCCTCGGCCGCCACGCCGGCCGCGACGCCATCAACACGGCGTACAGCATCAATGGCTCGGGCCTCACGCAGGCGGACCGCGAGCTGGCGCCCGAGCAGATTTTCGCGCGCTACCTGAACAGCTCCGACAACGTCTGGCGCGTGACGCCGATCGGCGTCGGCGGTTCCTACGACGCCAGCGACTACCTCTTCGCCGGCTTCGCGATGGTGGAGAAGGAGTTCGGGCCGAAGTGGCAGCTGATCACCGGCGCGCGCGCCGAGTATTCGGACGTGCTGGTGCGCTCGGAGCCGACGGTCGGCGCCCGCACCTCGACGAACCCGACGTTCATGGACGTGCTGCCGGCCATAGCCATCACGTATCGCCCGGGCCAGCGCACGAACATCCGTCTCTCGGCGTCGCAGACGGTGTCGCGGCCGGAGTACCGTGAGCTCGCGCCGATCCAGTACCGCGAGGTCATCGGCTTCGACAACGTGATCGGCAACCCGAACCTCCAGCGCGCGCTGATCCAGAACTACGACCTGCGCTGGGAGTTCTATCCCTCGCAGGGCGAGGTGATCAGCCTGGCCGCCTTCGCCAAGCGCTTCACCGACCCCATCGAGCGCGTGTACATCGGCTCGTCAGGTACGCGCATCATCACCTTCGTGAACGCGAAGGGCGCCGACAACTTCGGCCTCGAGCTGGAGGCACGGAAGTTCCTCGACTTTATCAACCCCTACCTGGCCAACATGGCGGTGACCACGAACGCCACGGTGATGGCGTCGGAAATTCGTCTCGACGCGACCTCGGCGTCGGTGACCAACGCCAACCGCGCGATGGTGGGCCAGGCCCCGTACATGTTCAACGCCGGCCTGCAGTGGACGTCGAACTCGGGCGGCACCAGCGCCTCGGTGCTGTACAACGTCGTCGGCAAGCGCATCACGGACGCCGGCGAGATCCCGCTGCCGAACGTCGAGGAGCTCGAGCGCCACATCGTCGACTTCTCGCTGCGCTTCCCGGTGACGGAGCAGATCAGCGCCCGCTTCGATGCGAAGAACCTGCTCGACGCGCCGTACCGCATCGTACAGGGTCCGGTGACGCGCGAGTCGTATCGCGTGGGCCGCGGCTTCACGCTGGGGCTGAACTGGCGCCCGTAGCATCGCAACGCGGCGGTCGCGCCGCTGTGACTGGGCTGTGACGAAAGCGCCATCGTGCAGAGACACGATGGCGCTTTTGTACTGATGTGCCCGTCACGCGACGCCCACGAAGGCGCGCCCACTTCCATTCCACTGGAACCCCAATGCTTCGACTCACTGCCCTCCGCACCGCGAGCATCGGCCTGCTCGCCCTGACGCTCGCGGCCTGCAACGAAGACGACACCACGACCGGCCCGACCGAATCCGGGGCGGCGGTGATCGCCGCGAACATCACGGCGGACCGCACGCTCTACAAGGACACGGTCTACACCCTGCAGGGCTTCGTGCAGGTCACCAACGGTGCCACGTTGAACATCCAGGCGGGCACGGTGATCCAGGGCGACTTCGCCACCGTCGGCTCCTCACTGTTCATCACACGCGGCGCGCGCATCAACGCCATCGGCACGGCCGCCGAGCCCATCGTCTTCACCTCCTCGCGTCCGGTGGGCTCCCGACAGGCTGGCGACTGGGGCGGACTGATCATCATCGGCAACGCGACGATCAACCGCTCGGGTACGGTGGTGCTTGAGGGCACCGGCACCGGCCCGTCGAATCCGTCGCAGCAGTACTCGGGCGGCACCGACGACCTCTCCAACAGCGGCACGCTGCGCTACGTGCGCGTCGAGTTCGCCGGGTACGCGACGGCGACGGACGCCGAGCTCAATACCTTTACGCTCGCGGCCGTGGGCTCGGGCACGACGCTCGAGTACCTGCAGTCGCTGTACGGGCTCGACGACTCCTTTGAGTTCTTCGGCGGCACGGTGGACGGCAAGTACTTCGTCTCCTATGAGTCGGGCGACGACCACTTCGACATGTCGGAAGGCTATCGCGGGCGCCTGCAGTATCTCATTGCCTACCAGTCGCGCCTGGTGGTGCCGCGCGCTGGCGCCGGCAACACCTCGTCGGATCCGCAGGGCATCGAGAACGACGGCTGCGCCGGCGCGGGCTGCGACCTCGGCCAGCTCTCGACGCCGTACACGACGCCAGTCGTCGCGAACTTCACCCTCGTTGGCGCGGGCGCTGGCACGGATATCGACGCCACCAGCGGCGGTTATGGCCTCGTGCTGCGCCGCGGCACGGGTGGCTACTACGTGAACGGGCTCGTGGCCCGCTGGCCCAAGGCCGGCTTCTCGCTGCGCGACTCCACGACCATCGCCCGCGTGACCGGTGGCCAGTTCGACGCCCGCAACATCCTCGTGCTCGAGTCGCCGATGATCTTCGGCACGGCCTCCAGCGGCCTGTTCCTCGCCGACTCAGCGGCGCGCAACATCGTGCGGGACGGTGCGGTCACCATGGCGGCGAATACCACGACCTTCACGCTGCCGGCCACCTCGGCCGCCTCCTTCGACTGGACACCGCCGGGCGGATCGCTGGCCGCGACCGGCGGCCTGACCGTCTTTGCTGGCAACATGGCCACTGCCGCCGGCACCGCGGTGTCCGGCACTGCCTACCGCGGCGCCGCCGCGCCGGGTGGCGTGAAGTGGTGGGCCGGCTGGACGCGCTACGCGACCAACTGACCCAGTAGATTGTGGGAGCGGCCGGTGCCCGGATCCGGGCGCCGGCCGCTCCGGCATTCACGACCTTTTTCCATGCGCAACGTCCTTCCCTTTCTCATCGCGCTGGTGGCTGTCGTTGGCTGTGACCGCAACCGCAGCGAGCAGGCCGCGTCCGACGTCCCACACCAGGAAGTCCACGTGGACAGCGCGCTGCCGATCGACACGCTGCTGGCCCGGTTCCGGGCCACGGTGGCGGATACGCCCCGCCGCCTGGACGGCGGCGCGCGCGATGCCGAGGCGCTGACGCGTGCCCTGCTGACGGCGCTGCAAGAGCAGGACACGGCGGCGCTCCGTCAGCTGGTGCTCACCCGCAGCGAGTTCGCCTGGCTGTACTATCCGCACACGAAGTTCACGGCGCCGCCGTATGAGCTCGGGCCCGAGCTGCTCTGGTTCCAGCTGCAGTTGGCCAGCGAGAAGGGGGCCACGCGCCTCGTGCGCCGCTACGGCGGCTCGTCGCTCCGCTTCGAGGCGCTCGAGTGCCCGGACAGTGTCAGCGTCGAAGGGCCGAACCGTGTGGTCACCGGGTGCCGAGTCCGATTCGCGGCCGCCGACTCCGCCGCGCGGACCATGCGGCTGTTCGGGTCATTGCTGGAGCGCGACGGACGCGTCAAGTTCGTGACGTATGCCAATGACCTGTAGGTCGGCTTGACCGTCCCGCCGCGCTCCCGTGTCCTCCTGCAGTCCGTCGCCTTCGGGTGGCTGGGACTGCTGGTCGGCTTTGCTGTCGGCGTCGAATGGATTCGTTCGCGGAGCGAGCCGCCGCTTCCCTCGGGCGGCATCGACCTGACCGGCGCCGGCGCCACCCTGCCGTTCCCACTCTACCGGCGGTGGTTCCAGGAGTACGGCCGCCAAAGCGGCGTGGCGATCAACTACTACTCGGTGGGGAGCGCCGAAGGCATCCGCATGGTGCTCGCCGGCGACACGGACTTTGGCGCTGCCGACCGTCCGCTGACCGCCGCCGAGCGCACGAGAGCCAGCTGTGGAGCCGTGGAGATTCCCACTGTGCTCGGTGCGGTCGCGGTGGCCTACCGCGTGCCGGGGCTCTCGGCGCCACTGCGCCTCGACGCGGAGACGCTCGCCGACATCTTCCTTGGCCGCGTGACGCGCTGGGATGACGCGCCGATCCAGGCGCTGAACCCTGGGCTTCGCCTGCCGGCGTTGGAGATCCGTCCGGTACGGCGCGCCCGCGTCACCGGGACGGGCGCTGTCTTCAACCGCTACCTCGCGGCGAGCCTGCGCTGGCGCGCCGCCGAGGCGGCCGGCGGCCCCCAAACCGGTAGTGAGGCGGTGGAGGGCAACGAGGGCATCACGGCCGCGATTGCCGCGCGCGACGGTGCCATCGGTGCGGTGGAGTTGACCTACGCGCAGCAGGCGCGGCTAGCCGTGGCGAACCTGCGCAATGCCGCCGGCGAATACGTGGCACCGAGCTCGTCATCGGTGGCCGCGGCGGCACGCAGCATCAGCGATCCGAGCACGACGGACACGCTCCCGGGCCTCGTGAACAGCGGAGGCGCCGATGCGTACCCCGTCGTCGCCCTCACGCGCATCATCGTGGACGGGGTCCTCCGTGACGCGGCGACGACGGCGCATTTCGTCTCCTTTGCGCAGTGGGCGCTGCGCGACGGGGCCAACCTCGCGACTGAACTTGGATACGCGCCGCTTCCGGAGTCGGTGCGGGCACGCGAACTGCGCTACCTGGCGACGCTGACGCCGGGCGCCTGCCCCGCTCCGGCCCGTCGATGAACCTGCCCAAGTCGGGCGGCGATGGTCCGTACCGCTCCGCGCAGGAGGAGCGCGACATTCGCATTGCCGCCATCGACATCGGCTCGAACTCGATCCGGCAAATCGTCGCCGATGTGTCGCCCGAGGGCAGCATCCGCGTGGTGGATGAACTGAAGGCCGCGCCGCGCCTTGGCGCCGGCCTCGCGGAGACAGGTCGACTCGGCGAGCGGAATATCGAGGAAGCCGTCGCCGCACTCGTGCGGATGGCGACGCTTGCGCGGCAGATTGGGGCCAAGAAGGTGGAGACGGTCGCCACGAGCGCGGTGCGCGACGCCAGCAACGGGGCGGAGTTCATCAGCCGCGTGCGGCGCGAGGCAGGCCTGCGCGTGCGCATCCTCGTCGGCGAGGAGGAGGCACGGCTCGCCTTCCGCTCCGCGCTGGCGCACTTCGAGCTGGGCGTCGGCCGCTCGGTGGTGATGGACATCGGCGGCGGTTCGCTGGAACTGGCGCTGGCTGCCGAGGGACTGGTGGAGCGGCTGATCACCTTCCCCTTCGGGGCGATCCGACTGACGGAGCGCTTCCTCGACGGCAAGCCATCGTCAAAGGGCGTGAAGAAGCTGCGGAAGTACGTGCGGGTAGCGATTCGCAAGGCTCTGCCGGTGCGGGATTGGCGCGGCGCGATGGTCATCGGATCCGGCGGCACCTTCACGAACCTCGCGGGCATGTTCCTCGCGCGGCAAGGCATCCGGGTGAAGAGCGTCCACGGGACGCACATCCCGCGGCACGAGCTCGAGCACATCCTCGAGCAACTGGCGTCGATGACGCCGGACGAGCGGTTGGAGGTGGAAGGGCTCAACGCCGGTCGCGCGGACATCATCGTGGCTGGTCTCGCCGTCGCGGCGGAGGTGTTGGCGCGCATTGAACCGCGCGAGCTCACTGCGTCGGGCTACGGCATCCGCGAAGGGCTGTTGCTCGAGACTGCGCGCGTGATGCCGGTGATCGCCGACCCGGGCGAGGCCCGCGAGCGCTCGGTGCGTGCCTTCGCCGAACGCTGCCACTACGAGGCCCCGCACTCGAAGCACGTGCAGCGCCTTGCCCTGCAGCTGTTCGACGCGATCGGCGCGCGCATCGGCTGCGCGCCCGAGGAGCGGCAGACGCTCTCCGACGCGGCGCTGTTGCACGACGTCGGCTACCACATCAACTACCAGGGACACCACAAGCACTCGTACCATCTGATCCAGCACGCGGACTTGCTCGGCATCGCGCCGGAAGAGCAGATCGTCATTGCCCACGTCGCGCGGTATCATCGCGGCAACGAGCCGCGGCGGAAGCACGCCGAGTACTGGGCCCTTGAAGGCTCGACGCGCGAGCGCATTCGACGCCTGAGCGCACTGCTGCGTGTGGCGGATGGTCTCGACCGCGGCCACGTGGGGGCCGTGGACCGCGTGAAGGTGCGCTGGCTCGAACGCGCCGTGCGGATCACCCCGGTGCCGCGGCGCCCAAATGCGCATCTCCGGCTCGAACTCTGGGGTGGTAGCCGAAAGTCCCAGCTCCTGGCCGAGATGGCCGGGAAGCCGGTGGAGTTGGTGGGCCCCGACGCGACCGTGTATACCGCCGACAGCGCCGAATAGCCGGACGCGACCTCGCCCGCTGTGCAGGGTTCCCCGACAGCGGTGAACAAGCCAGCCGCCCGTCCGACACTCAGTGACAAGTGACCGACGACCTGGCCTATCACTCCCGGTAGTCAGATGCCGCCGGCCACTGCCCAACCCTCCTGAGGCAGACCGGCAATGGCAACTCCCGTACATCGCAAGTTCGAGTCCGAGCGCAAGCGCTCATCGCTCACGCTGACGGGTCGCGAGGTCGAGATGCGGGACGGCAGCACCCTCGTCACGCGCACCGACCTGACGGGCAAGATCACCTACGCGAACGACGAGTTCGTGGAGATCTCCGGCTACACGCGCGAGGAGCTGATCGGCCGCCCGCACAGCATGATCCGCAACCCGATCATGCCGCGCAGCGCCTTCCTTGACTTGTGGGACACCATCCAGGCCGGTCGCCCGTGGAACGGGATGGTGGTCAATCGCTGCAAGAACGGCGACCACTACTGGGTGGACGCCAACGTGGCCGCCATCGTCGAGAACGGCCAGCACGTGGGGTACATGTCCGTGCGCCGCAAGCCGACGCGTGAGATGGTGCGTCGCGCCGATGACCTGTACCGCAAGGTGCTCGACGACCAGGCGACGTTCCCCTTCACCGCGCGCAAGGTCGTGTCCGTGCGGCGCAGGGCGGATGTCGCATTCACCGCGGCGGCCGCGCTGTCCCTCGCTGGCGTCGTCGGCGTCGTGCTGGGCGCTCCGGTGGCCTTTGCGGCCGCCGTCGGGGTCGGCATCGTCACGGCGATGGTCTACGCCCGCAAGGTCGTGGTGAGCGTCGTGACGCCGCTCGATGACGCGGCCGCCGTGGCCGGCCGCATCGCTACCGGCGACCTCACCGCGCGCATCGACCACACGCGCGGCGACGAAGTCGGCCGCGTGCAGCAGCAGCTGCTCGCGATGCTGATCAACACCGCCGGCCTGCTCGTGCAGATTCGCGAGAGCTCACAGACGGTGAATGGCTCCGCCGTGTCGATCGGGCGCACCAGCGAAAGCATTGAGACCGGGGCCCGCGACATCGCCGGCCAGGCGAGCTCGATTGCCTCGGCGGCCACGCAGATGAGCCAGACGCTGATGTCGCTCTCGGCGGGCACCGAGGAGATGTCGGTCTCGGTGGACGAGGTCGCCAAGCAGGCGGCGGATGCGGCGCGCGTGGCGCAGGCGGCGGCGGAACAGGCGGAACTGGCGCAGCGCACGCTGTCCCAGCTGCAGTCCGATGCGCAGGCCATCGAGTCGGTGGTGGAGAGCATCACGCAGATCGCGGCCAAGACCAACCTGCTCGCGCTCAACGCCACCATCGAGGCCACGGCAGCAGGCAACGCGGGCAAGGGCTTCGCGGTCGTGGCCTCGGAGGTGAAGGAACTGGCGCGTCAAGCCGCCATCAGCGCCAACGACATCAAGTCGAAGGTGGTGGGGATGCAGCGCAGCTCGCAGGACTCGATGAAGGTGATGACCGACATCCTCGAGGTGTTCGCCAACGTGCGGTCGATTTCGGTGACGATCGCCGCGGCGGTGGAGCAGCAGTCAGTGACGACGCGCGAGATCGCGTCGAACGTGCACGACACGACGGGCGCCGCGAACGAGGTGGCGCGCAATATCGAGACGATCTCCGCCTCGTCCACCCAGGCGGCGTCGAGCGCCGGCGAGGCCTTGGAGGTCGCCCGCGGTTTCCGCGGCCTGGCCGAGGACCTGGACCGCACCGTCAAGCGTTTCGCGATCTGACCGGAGGGGGCAGACGCGGGACTGGGCGCCGTGGGACTGCGGTCCTGCGGCGCTCAGTGCGTGAAGGCGCGGAACTCGGCCGTGGAGGACGGCGGGCGGCCCATGCCGCGCGCGTCGTCGCGGCGCAGCGGGCTGGCGTCGAACGTGAACGCCCCGCTCTCGCGGCTGGCGCCCCAGGAGTCGCGCAGCAGCATCCGATGCGTGGCGCGCTCGCCGTGCTCCCCGGGCTCACGCTGCACGTAGCGGCCGTCGGGCTGGAGGTCCCAGGCCTGGCGATTGTCGCTCAGGCAGATGTCGAGCACGGACTGCAGGCGGCGGCGGAACAACGGATTGAGCACCGGCGTCACGACCTCGACGCGGCGATCGAGGTTGCGCGGCATCCAGTCGGCGGAGCCGAAGAAATACTCCGGCTCGCCATCGCCGCCGAACATCCAGATGCGGGAGTGCTCCAGGAATCGGCCGATGATGCTGATGACACGGATGCGTTCGGAAAGTCCGGCCACACCCGGTCGCAGGCAGCAAATGCCCCGCACGACGAGGTCGATCTCCACGCCGGCCTGTGAGGCCTCGTAGAGCGCCTGGATGACCTCGGCGTCCACCAACGAGTTCATCTTCGCGATGATGCGGCCCGCGCCGCCCGCCCGCGCATTGGCCGTCTCACGCGCAATCAGCCCGAGCAGGCGTGCCCGCATGTTCACCGGCGCGACGAGCAGGCGCCGGTATTCGCGCTGGCGCGAGTACCCCGTGAGCGCATTGAAGAGGTCGCTGACGTCGGCCCCGATCTCCTCGTCGCAGGTGATGAGGCCGAGGTCCGTGTAGAGCCGCGCCGTGCGCGTGTTGTAGTTGCCGGTGCCGACGTGCACGTAGCGGCGGATGCCGTCGCCTTCCTTGCGGACCACAAGTGCGGTCTTCGTGTGCGTCTTGAGGCCGGGCAGTCCGTAGACCACGTGGACGCCAAACGATTCCAGCGTTCGCGCCCAGGCAATGTTGTTGACCTCGTCGAAGCGCGCCTGCAGCTCCACCAGCACGGCCACCTGCTTGCCACGCTGGGCCGCCTGAGTCAGTGCCTGCACGATGGCGCCGTCACCCGAGGTGCGGTACAGCGTCATCTTGATGGCCAGCACCTGCTCGTCGCGCGCGGCGGTCTCGATGAAGGTCTCCACCGAGGCCCCAAAGGAATCGAAGGGGTGGTGGACGAGGATCTCCTGGTCGCGCACCACATCGAAGATCGAGCGCGTGGTGTCGCGCAGTTCCGGCGGCACCGCGGGGATCAGCGGCGGGTCGCGATGCTCGGGTAGGTCGAGCCCGGCGATCGCCATCAGCGCGCTCAGGTCGAGGAGCGGACCTGGCTCGTGCACCTCGCGCATCGTCAGCGGCGCCATCTCGGGCGCCTCGCTGGCGCGTAGTTCATCGAGCAGCAGCTCGCGCAGGTGCACTGGCATCCCTTCCTGCACCTCCACGCGCACGACCTCGCCGAAGCGGCGCTGGAAGAGCTGCTCCTCGATCATCGCCAGCAGGTCCTCGGGCTCCTCGGTGTGGGAGATCTCGAGGTCCGAGTAGCGCGAGAGGCGGAAGGTGTAGCTGCCCATCACCTCCATGCCAGGGAACAGTGCGTCGAGCCGCTGCGCGATCACCGCCTCCAGGGGCACGAAGCTTGTGGAGCGTCCGGTCGGCACCCAGCGCGGCAGGCTCTTCGGCACCTTCACGCGCGCAAAGCGCACGTCGCCCTGCTCCGGGTCGCGCAGCTCCACCGCCAGCGAGAGCGAGAGGTTGGAGATGTAGGGAAAGGGGTGGCCGGGATCCACCGCTAGCGGTGTCAGCACCGGGAAGACCTGCTCCTCGAAGAAGCGGTCCACGGCATCGCGCTCGTCGTCGTCGAGCGACCCGTCGGGCCGCAGCTCGACGCCGATGGCATCGAGCCGCGGGATGAGCTCGTCGTGCAGCAGCGCGCGGGCGCGCGCCGACAGTTCGCGCACGCGGGCGTCAATCAGGTCCAGCTGCTCGGCTGGCGTCAGGCCATCGGGCGGTGTCTGCAGCACGCCGGCCGAGAGCTGCCGCCGCAGGCCGGCGACGCGCACCATATAGAACTCGTCAAGGTTCGAGGCGAAGATCGCCAGGAACTTCACGCGTTCGAGCAGCGGGGTCCGTACGTCCTCCGCCTCGTGGAGGACCCGGGCGTTGAACTCGAGCCAGGACAGCTCCCGGTTCAGGTAGCCCGGATCCTTGGAGGCGAGGGGGTTCATCCGGTCAGCCGCGCACCGCGGCCACCAGGAAGTAGGACAGGGCGGCCACGATGGCCGATGCGGGAATCGTCAGCACCCAGGCCCAGACCATTCGGGTCGCGACACCCCAGCGCACGGCCGAGAGGCGATGCGTGGCGCCCACGCCAACGATGGCGCCGGAGATGGTGTGCGTCGTGGAGACGGGAATGCCGAGCGCCGTCGCCAGGAAGATGGCCGAGGCACCGCCAGTCTCCGCGCAGAACCCGCCGATGGGCCGCAGCTTGGTCACGCGCGAGCCCAGCGTGTGCACGATGCGCCAGCCACCCATGAGCGTGCCGAGGGCGATGGCCGCGTGCGCACCGAGCTTGATCCAGAACGGGATGGTGTTGCCGTTCTCCAGATAGAAGTGCCGCAGGAATCCCGTCTCGTTCACGAAGTACACCTGCCCCGCCACGAGCAGCGAGACGATGATGCCCATCGTCTTCTGCGCGTCGTTGGCGCCGTGCGAGAGCGAGAACAGCGCCGAGCTGGCGATCTGCATGCCGCGGAACAGCGGCTCCACCCTGGCCGGCCGCGCCTTTCGGAAGATCCAGGTCGAGGCGACCATCAACAGCCAGCCGGCCAACATGCCGACCATCGGCGAAAGGAAGATGAAGATGATCGGCTTCACCCAGCCCGGCAGCAGCAGGGCGCCGAAGCCCGCCTTGGCGATGGCCGCGCCGCCGTAGCCGCCGATGAGCGCGTGCGACGAGCTCGACGGGATGCCGTACCACCAGGTGATGAGGTTCCAGGTGATGGCGCCAAGCAGGCCGGCGAGGATCACGTCGGGATTCACGATCGCGATGTCGATCATCCCCGAGCCGATGGTCTTGGCGACCTTGGTCTCGAAGATGAAGAGGGCGATGAAGTTGAACGTCGCCGCCCAGACGACCGCGGTGAAGGGACTGAGCACCCGCGTCCCCACGATGGTGGCGATGGAGTTCGCCGAGTCGTGGAAGCCGTTGATGTAGTCGAAGATGAACGCGACGAAGACGATCGCGAGGATATACCAGACCACGTCGACGCTCAGGAATTCTTGAGGGAGATGCTCTCCAGCACGTTCGCCACGTCTTCACACTCGTCGACGGCGTGCTCGATGTTGTCGTAGATCTCCTTCCACTTGATCACCTCGAGCGCGTCCGGCTTGCCGTCGAACAGGGCGTGGATCGCGTCGCCGTAGATGACGTCCGCCTTCTCCTCGAGTTCCTTGATGCGGCGGGCGGACTTGTGCACGGCCGCTGGCGAGCGGATGTCCTTCACGCCGGTGGCGATGACGGCGGCGCACTCCTTGAGGACGCCAATCAACTGGACGACGGGCTCGCGGCGCTCGGTCACCCGGAACATGCGGGCGCGGCGGGCGGTGCCGTCGATCAGGTCGACCACGTTGTCGAGACGGTTCGTGAGGAGATGGATGTCCTCGCGATCCAGCGGCGTGACGAAGGAGCGGTCGATGCGCTGCATCACGTCATAGGTGATGACGTCGGCCGCGTGCTCCTCGGCCTTGATCTGCTTGGTCAGGTCCTCGAGCCGGGCCGGCTGGTCGAAGAGGGTGTGAAGGAGGCTCGAGGCGTTGGTGAGGCGCTCGGCAAGCTTGTCAAACAGGTCGAAGAAGCCTTCGTCCTTGGGAAGAAATCGCACGGGTCGGATCCGCGGGTGGGGCGGGATGGGCCGCGAGGCCTCGGGGTGCCGGCTGGCACCGCAACGACCTCATGAGCCCGAAAATTTACGCCCGCCCAGGCCCACTCGGCAAACGCGATGTAACGCCTCGTGGCGGAATCGTTACAAATCGAGGGCCGCGGGCCCCAAGAGTCCACGCCGCAACAGGATAGCGCGGCGCCTCTCGACGAGCTCGTCCCGCTCGAATAGGCGAATCAGCAGTGCCCCGGCGATGAACCCGCCGACGTGGGCCCAGACCGCCACGCCACCTCCTGAACGGTCCAGTATCGCCAGGTCAGACAACCCCAGCAGTACCTGCAATCCGAACCACCAGAGCAGCACGACCCAAGCCGGCAGCGGGATGATCCGAAAGAAGATCACGAAGACGAACAGCATCCGGACGCGGACCCGGGGGAAGAGCATCAGGTAGGCCCCCATCACACCTGACACGGCACCGGATGCCCCGACGGTCGGCACCGGTGAACCCGGCTGCAGCAGCACGTGCGCAGCGGCCGCAGCGAGCCCGCACACGAGATAGAACACGAGGAAGCGGCCACGCCCCGTCACGTCCTCGATGTTGTTGCCGAACACCCAGAAGAAGAGGGCGTTGCCGGCCAGGTGCGCCCAGCTGCCGTGCAGGAACATCGAGGTCAGCGGCGAAAGCCAGTTCGTCGGCTCGGCGTCCACCACGCAGGCCAGGTCGCGGGTGAGTGGAATGCTCGTCCCCAGTGGGGCCGCTCCCGTGAGCTCCGCCGGTACCATGCCCAGGTTGCAGACGCTCATCGCCAGAGTCGTCGTGTCGAACCCCGCGCCCTGCACGATCAGCCAGACCGAGACCATCGCCCCGAGCAGCAGGATGGTCATCACCGGCACGCGGACCGTCGGATTGTCGTCGCTCAGCGGAATCAAGGAATTTTCCTGTCAGAGCCGGCGCGACGACGACCATTTCTCCGCCAAAATGGCGTGAATCTCTGGCCTTCAGCTTGCCGTTCCAACTATTCAGAAGTCAGCCAGCCCTATGACGGCTTGGCTCAACTGCAGGATTCAAGATATCCAGCCGAGGAAGCGATGGCAGACAAGGTGATTGGCATTGACCTGGGCACGACGAACTCCGTCGTTGCTGTGATGGAGGGTGGCGACCCGGTCGTCATCCCGAACGCCGAGGGCGGGCGCACGACTCCGTCCGTGGTGGGCTTCAGCAAGGACGGCGAGCGTCTCGTCGGCCAGATCGCGAAGCGCCAGGCGGTGACGAACCCGACGAACACGGTGTTCTCGATCAAGCGCTTCATGGGCCACAAGATGGACGAGGTCGAGGCCGAGCGCGCGCGCGTCCCGTACAAGGTCCTGCGCGGCCAGAACGATTTGGTCACGGTCGAGGTGCAGGGCAAGACCTACACGCCGCCCGAGATCTCCGCGATGGTGCTGCAGAAGATGAAGCAGACCGCCGAGGACTACCTCGGGCACACGGTGACCAAGGCCGTCGTGACCGTGCCGGCGTACTTCAACGACGCCCAGCGCCAGGCCACCAAGGACGCCGGCAAGATCGCCGGCCTCGAGGTGCTGCGCATCGTGAACGAGCCGACGGCGGCCGCGCTCGCCTACGGTCTCGACAAGGCCAAGCAGAAGGACGAGAAGGTCGCCGTGTTCGACCTGGGCGGCGGCACGTACGACATCTCCATCCTCGAGCTCTACGAGGTGGACGGCACGCGCCAGTTCGAGGTGAAGTCCACGAACGGCGACACGCACCTCGGTGGTGACGACTTCGACCAGAAGCTCATCGACTGGCTGGTGGCGGAGTTCAAGAAGGACCAGGCAATCGACCTTTCCAAGGATCCGATGGCGCTGCAGCGGCTCAAGGAGGCCGCGGAGAAGGCCAAGATCGAGCTCTCGGGCACGACGAGCACGGACATCAACCTGCCGTTCATCACGGCCGACGCCTCGGGCCCGAAGCACCTCAACTACCAGATGACACGGGCCAAGTTCGAGCAGCTGGTGGACGACCTCGTCCAGCGCTCGATCCCGCCGATGCAGAAGGCGCTCAAGGACGCCGGCCTGCAGCCGTCGGACATCGATGAAGTGATCCTCGTGGGCGGCTCGACGCGCATCCCGAAGATTCAGGAGATCGTCAAGGACTTCTTCAAGAAGGAGCCCAACAAGGGCGTGAACCCGGACGAGGTCGTCGCCGTGGGCGCGGCCATCCAGGGCGCGGTGCTCACCGGCGAGCAGAAGGACGTGCTGCTGCTCGACGTGACCCCGCTCTCGCTGGGCATCGAGACGCTGGGTGGCGTGACCACGGTGCTCATCCCGCGGAACACGACCATCCCGACGAAGAAGTCGGAGACCTTCTCCACGGCCGACGACAACCAGACGACGGTCGAGATCCACGTGCTGCAGGGCGAGCGCGAGCTGGCGCTGCACAACAAGACCATCGGCAAGTTCCAGTTGACGGGCATCCCGCCTGCCCCGCGCGGCCTGCCGCAGGTCGAGGTGACCTTCGACATCGACGCCAACGGCATCCTGCACGTGACGGCGCGCGACAAGGCCACCGGCAAGGAGCAGAAGATCCGCATCGAGGCCTCGAGCGGCCTGTCGGACGCCGAGATCGACCGCATGGTGAAGGACGCCGAGAAGAACGCCGGCGAGGACAAGCGGAAGCGCGAGGAGATCGACACGCGCAACCGCCTGGACACCTTGGCCTACCAGGTCGAGAAGGAGTCGAAGGAGTGGGCCGACAAGGTGCCGGCCGACCTCAAGACCCGCCTCGACACGGCTGTGGAGCGCGCCCGCAAGGCGCACCGCGGCGACGACATGGCCGAGGTGAAGGCCGCGCTCGAGGAACTCACCGCCGCGTTCCAGGCGGCGGGCCAGGCGGTGTATGCCGCCGGCGCCGCGCAGCCGGCCGAGGGCGAGGCCCCCGCAGCCGAGGGCGCCGAGGCCGAGGCCAAGAAGGACGACGTGGTCGAGGCCGACTACGAGATCGTGGACGACAGCAAGAAGTAAGGCGGGCCGGAAACCATCTTTCGCCGGTTCGGTACTTATCGGAAGAGAGTGGCAGTCGTGACGAAGGGGGCCGCCACCAGTGGGGGCCCCCTTCATTACCTTCCCAACACTATGGTGACGCGCTTGAATCGGACCAAGATCCTCATCGCGGCCACGGTCGCGTTCGTCGGAGGCATCATCTTCGCCTCGTCGATGGACTGGACGGACCGCATCTTCGCGCAGGGCAGCCCCGCGCAGCAGGCGGCGCCCAAGCCGCGCAACGACGAAGTTCGCACGATCGCCGAGGCCAGCAACGCCTTCGTGTCGATCGCCGAGTACATCACGCCGGCCGTGGTCAGCATCCAGGCCGAACGCGACCGCCGCGCCCGCAACCCGCGTGGCCGCCAACAGGTCCCGCCGGGCTTCGAGGAGTTCTTCCGCATCCCCGAAGGGCAGCAGCAGCCGCAGGAAGCCACCGGCAGTGGTTTCGTCGTCTCGCGCGACGGCTACATCCTGACGAACAACCACGTGGTCGAGGGCGCGGACCGCGTGAAGGTCGCGCTGCAGGACCGCCGCGTGTTCGACGCCAAGATCATCGGCCGCGACCCGACGACGGACGTCGCCGTGCTCAAGATCGAGGGGCGCAACTTCACGCCGCTCTCCTTCGGCGACGACGAGTCGCTGCGCATCGGTGAGTGGGTGCTGGCCATTGGCAACCCGCTCGGCCTCGACTTCACGGTCACGGCCGGCATCGTGAGCGCCAAGGGTCGCGGCCTCCCGGGCTTGAACCCGGACTCGTATGCCATCACCGACTTCATCCAGACGGACGCCGCCATCAACCCCGGCAACTCGGGCGGGCCGCTGGTGAACTCCAAGGGCGAGGTGGTCGGCATCAACACGGCCATCGCCTCTCAAACCGGCTTCTACTCGGGCTACGGCTTCGCCATCCCGATCACGCTGGCCAAGCAGGTGATGGACGACCTGATCGAGCACGGTGAGGTGCGTCGCGCGGTGCTCGGCGTGGGCATCAACGAGGTGACGCCGGAGGACGCGCAGGTCGCCGGCCTGCGCACGATCACCGGCGTGAAGATCGGCGGCTACTCCGGCGAGGATTCGCCGGCGCAGCGTGCGGGCCTCGAGCCCGGTGACATCATCACGAAGATCGACGGCAAGTCGGTGGATCGCGTGAGCGCACTGCAGCGGGCGGTGCGCGCCAAGGCGCCCGGCGAGACGGTGGAGCTCGAGGCCTGGCGCTACGGCAGCCGGAAGACCTTCCGCGTGCGGCTGGCGGCTGCGCCGAGCAGCGAGACGACGGTGGCAGAGGCGGTGCGACAGCCCGAGGAACCGGCGACTACCTCTCGACTTGGCATCAGCGTGGAGCCCGTGCCCTCAGAATTGGTCAACGCGCGCCGCATTCCCGAGCAGTATCGCGGACTGCGTGTGGCGGCGGTGGATCCGGCGGGACCGGCGGCGGACAATCGCCTCGTGGTCAATGACGTGATCGCCGAGGTGCTGTATCCGCAGCCAAAGACGCGCGTGTCCAACTCGGCGGACTTGCAACGCGTGCTCGACCGGATGAAGCCCGGCGAGATCCTGTCGTTGCTCGTGTTCCGCGGTGTGCAGGGCCAGGGCGGCGGCACCGTGGTGGTGAATCTCCGCACGAACTGAGCGCGCGGTCCAAGCGCTGTTCAACACGGGCGGCCCGGCATCGCGATGCCGGGCCGCCCGTGGGCATTTGGGGGCAGCGACGGTAAGTTGTGGCTCTGCGCGAGAGTGGCGGAATTGGTAGACGCCCGGGACTTAGGATCCCGTGCCGCAAGGCGTGTGGGTTCGAGTCCCACCTCTCGCATTCCGTTGGGATGAAGGACGAAGGGGGGGAGGACGAAGGATGGACGGAGTCCATACCGCCGCCCCCCGCGAGTGAGCGTAGCACGCACGTCGCGAACTATCGGACCCGTGGCCGCGTTCAGGGCCCATATGCGCATCGTCGTCATCGGCAGTGGATTCGGGGGACTCGCCGCGGCTATCCGGCTGCAGGCGCAGGGGCACGAGGTCACGGTCGTCGAGCAACGCGACCAACCCGGCGGCCGCGCCTACGTGTATCGCCAGGACGGGTTCACGTTCGACGGCGGGCCGACGATCATCACGGCGCCGTGGCTGATCGACGAGGTGTTTGCAGCGGCCGGACGGCAGACGCGCGACTACGTGGACATCGTGCCGATCGATCCGTTCTATCGGATCCGGTTCGAAGACGGCTCGCTGTTCACGTACAACGGCGATCGCGAGGCGCTGCTGCGGCAGATTCGCGCATTCAATCCTGCGGACGAAGCGGGCTACCTGCGCTTTGTCGAGGCGAGCGAGGCCGTGTTCGATTCTGGGATGGCCCTCATCGACCAGCCGTTTGGCTCCCTGGGCTCGATGGCCAAGGTGCTGCCGGACCTCGTGCGCCTGCGCGCCGACCGCAGCGTCGCGGGGCTGGCCAACAAGCACCTCAAGGACGAGCGCCTCCGACAGGTCTTCTCGTTCCACCCACTGCTGGTGGGCGGCAACCCCTTCGAGACCACAAGCATCTACGCGCTGATCCACCACTTGGAGCAGAAGTGGGGCGTGTGGTTTGCCATGGGCGGCACGGGCAAGCTGGTCGGCGCCTTCGTTCGACTGTTCGAGGAGATCGGTGGGTCGCTCCGACTCTCGACGCGCGTGTCCGAGATCGTGATCGACGACAGGACCGGCCGCGCCAGCGGCGTGCGGCTTGCCGATGGCAGCCTGTTGCCGGCGGACGTCGTGGTGAGCAACGGCGACGTCGCGTTCACGTACAAGCATCTGATCGCACCCCGGTACCGCCGCCGCAATACCGATGCGCGCGTTGACGGACTCGACTACTCGATGTCGCTGTTCGTGATCTACTTCGGCACCGATCGCCGCTACGACGACATCGCGCACCACGAGATCCTGATGGGGCCCCGCTATCGCGGGTTGCTGCGCGACATCTTCGACGCCAAACGCCTGTCCCCGGACTTCTCGCTGTACCTGCACCGCCCGACCGCCACCGATCCGTCGCTCGCCCCGGATGGCTGCGACGCCTTCTACGTGCTGTCGCCGGTGCCGCACCTGGGTGGGCCGACGGACTGGGGCAAGGCGGCGCAGCCGTATCGCGATGCCATCATCAGGTACCTCGAGGACCGATATCTCCCCGACCTGTCGAAGCACATCGTCACGGAGCACCGGATCGATCCCCTGCACTTCCGAGACACGCTGTCGAGCCACCTGGGCAGCGCGTTCTCGGTGCAGCCCACGCTGTTCCAGTCGGCGTACTTCCGGCCGCACAACCAGAGTGAGGACATCCCGAACCTCTTCTTCGCGGGCGCCGGGACTCACCCGGGCGCCGGCCTACCGGGCGTCATCAGCTCGGGCAAGATCGTGGCCGAGCTGATCGGCGAGGCCGCCGCATCCCCGCGGCGCCGCGCCCGCGAGACGGCGGGGGTGTCCTGATGTCCAACGCCCCGGTCGCCGCACCACCAGACGACGCGCTGGCCCGCGCCGACGCCCTGCAGTGTGAGGGCATCACCCGCGCGCACGCACGCACCTTCTCCCTGGCAAGCGGCTTCCTGCCGCCTCGCAAGCGTCGCGGTGCCTTTGCCGTGTACGCGTTCTGCCGCATCGCCGACGACATTGTCGATCGCAACGAGGGCGCCGCGCCGGCGCAGCTGGTGGCGGAACTGGCACGGTACCGTGCCGCCGTGGGTGCGGCGCTGGCGGGGCGCGCCGATGGGCCCGTGCTTCGTGAACTGGCACGCGCCGTACGCGAGTTTGGGGTGCCGGAGTCGGCACTCAATGAACTGCTGGACGGCGTGGCGAGCGACCTCAAGCCCCCGCGCTACGCCACCTGGGCCGACCTCACCTCCTACTGCGAGGGCGTGGCCTCGTCGGTCGGCTCGATGTGCACCTATGTGTTCGGCGTGGACGGCGATGAGGACACGCGCCGCCGGGCCCTGAAGTACGCGCGCACCCTCGGCGTTGCCATGCAACTCACGAACATCCTGCGCGACGTGGGCGAGGACGCGGCCATCGGGCGCGTCTACCTGCCGGACGAGGACCTCGCCACCTTCGGGCTCAGCGCGGAGCGCGTGCTGCACGATCCCGGCCTGAAGGACGATCCCGCCTGGGCGCGCCTGATGCGGCACGAGATTGCGCGCGCACGCGCCCTCTACCGTGCGGCGTCGCCGGGCATCGCGCTGCTCGAGGCGGATGCCCAGCGCTGCGCCCGCGCCTGCGCCGACGGGTATGCGGCAATCCTTGGTGCCATCGAGCGAAACCACTATGACTCGATTTCGCTGCGCGCCCGCGTGGGAAGCTGGCAGCGGGCAAGCCTACTGTGGAGCCTCTGGCGCGCTGGCCGCGAGGCGCCACCCACACAACACGCCGGACCGGTGATCGAGTGGGGAAGCCAGCGCCTGGAACGCGCCGAACAAATGGTCCTGAGCGCGTGACGACGAAGCCACTCGGAGGCGCCGCAATGGAACGGGCCGCGGCCGGAATGCTGTGGGGACATCTCGCCCTGATCGCCTTTGCGACGGCGGCGATGGTGACGATCCTCGCCGGCCCCTTCCCGGTCTGGCTGCAGGGTCCGTACACGGCCACGGTCTACGAACTCGGCTGGCGCTACTCCGGCCAGGTGTACGTCATACTCGGCGCGCTGGCTGCGCTGCTCCACTCGGCTCCGCGCTTCGGCGTCGGGCGCGCGCTGCTGCTTTTCGTCGCGGCCAGCGGCGTGGCCCTGCTGTCGGAGCTCGGAGGCACGAACCTCGGGCTGCCCTTCGGGCCGTACCGCTATACGCCGATGCTGGGCTACATGATCAACGGCGATGTGCCGTACCCGATTCCGATCTCTTGGTACTACATGCTGTACTGCTGCCTGGCCTTCTGCGCCGCGCTGATGGCACCGGGCGACAGCGGCCGGAACAAGTGGCGCTGGGCCCTGGTGGCCGGCGCGTTCCTGACGGCCTGGGACGTGCCGATGGAGGTGCAGATGACCAACGTGCAGCCCGCGCACTGGGTCTGGGAGCTCGGCCGGTTCCCAGACTGGGTGCCGGGATGGCTCGGAGGCCCGCTGTTCTACGGAATGCCGCTCTCGAACTGGATCGGCTGGTTCCTGACCGGGGTGCTCGTCAGTCGCCTGATGCTGGCCATAGTGCCGCCGTCGACCTGGCAGCGCATGGCGGGAGGCGTGGCGTTCCCGCTGATCCTCTACGCCACGAACGGCATCATGCCGATCGCGACCGTTGCCCGGCACGGCCTGTGGATGGCCGCCGTGCTCGGCGTCCTGGCCATGGGTGCGCCATTGTGGCTGGTCCTGAAGGCGCGCCGTCGGCGCGAGCCTTCCGCACTTGGAGCAACCGCGCTATCCGCTTAGTTTTAGGGGCACAGGCAGCCCCCCGCCCCGCCTTGGCGAACCACGCCCGGGCGGGGCGGATTGCTCTGGCAGATCCCCTGACCCGCACGACATCCCAATGGACATCCAGATCACCGCCACCAAGGCCGATGGCGCCGAGCGCCGCCTCCAGGTGGCTGTTCCGCCGGCCAAGGTGGCCGAGGCCCGCTCCAAGGCGGCCACTCGCGTCGCCAAGCAGGTCCGCGTCCCCGGCTTCCGCCCGGGCAAGGCCCCGCAGAACATCATCAAAAAGCAGTACAAGGCCGCGATCGACCAAGAGGCCGTGGAGGCGCTGCTGCGCGAGGCCTTCGAGGCCGTGCTCGCCAAGGAGCAGTTGGACCTCGCCACGCAGCCGCACGCCCACGACGTGAAGTTCGGCGAGGACGACGGCCTGTCGTTCGAGCTGCACTGCGAGATCCGCCCGAAGATCGAGCTCACGAAGCTCGAGGGCTTCCGCGTGATGCGCCCGAAGTCGGACGTGACGGACGAGATGGTGCAGGAGCAGATGGATCGCATGCGCGAGCAGCGCGCCACGTGGACGCCCGTGGAGGGCAAGCCCAGCGAGGGCGACCTCGTGACGGTGCTGCTGTCCACGGCCGACGAGGGCGGCGAGCTGCCCGAGGGCAAGGAGTACCGGATCGTGCTTGGCTCCGGCCAGGCCATTGCCCCGATCGAGGAGCTGCTGCTGGGGCTGACCCCGGGTGAGACCGTGGAGCAGAGCGTGAAGTGGCCGGAGGACTTCCCGGACGAGTCGCAGCGTGGGAAGAGCAAGCCCGTGCGTGCCACGCTCAACGAGGTGAAGCGCAAGGAACTGCCGCCGCTGGACGATGCGTTTGCCGCGGAGATGGGCGACTTCCCCAGCCTCGAGGCCTTCACCAACACGGTGAAGGAAGACCTGGCCGATAATATGGTCAGGGAGGCCGACTCGGCCGCCCGGATGCAGTTGATGAACGAGATCGTGGACGCGAACCCCTTTGACCTGCCGCCGAGCTGGGTGAAGCAGATGCTCCAGGCCTATGCCGAGGCGTATCGCATCCCGCAGGAAGAGATCGTGAAGTTCGCCGACGAGATGCGCGAGGTGGCCGAGCGGCAGGTGCGCCGCGACCTGATCCTCGACACGCTGGCCGAGAAGGAGCAGCTGGTGGCGACGGAAGCGGACGTGGACGCGAAGGTGGCGGAACTGGCCGGCAAGCGTAACGAAGAGCCGGGCAAGCTCTACGCGACCTTGCAGAAGGCGGGACGCCTCCGCGAGCTTGAGCGGAGCATCACCGAAGAGCGCGTGTTTGCGTGGCTCCTCGAGCGGAACACGATCGAGCAGTCCTGAGTTTTCTTTTTTCTCCGATTCTTCCCCAGGAGGAGTAGGACCCGATGCCCATCATCCCGAATCCGTATGTGATCGAGCGGTCCAGCCGCGGCGAGCGCAGCTACGATGTGTACAGCCGCCTGCTGATGGACCGGATCATCTTCCTCGGGACGCCGGTGAACGACGACGTGGCGAACATGATCATCGCCCAGTTGCTGTTCCTCGAGGCGGACAACCCGGGGCGCGACATCCACCTGTACATCAACTCGCCGGGCGGCAGCGTTTCGGCGGGCCTGGCGATCTACGACACGATGCAGTTCCTGAAGTCGCCGGTGAACACGATTTGCATGGGCCTGGCGGCCTCGATGGGCGCCTTCCTGCTGGCGGCCGGTGCCACAGGCAAGCGTTCGGCGCTGCCGAACTCGCGCATCATGATCCACCAGCCCTCGGGCGGCGCGCAGGGTACGGCGGCCGACATCGAGATCCAGGCGCGTGAGATCATCTACCTGCGCCAGAAGATGAACGAGCTGATGGCCAAGCACACAGGCCGTCCGCTTGAGCAGGTGGAGCGCGACGTGGACCGTGACCGCTTCATGAGCGCCGAGGAGGCCAAGCAGTACGGTCTGATCGACCAGGTCATCGTGAGCCGCCTCGAGGCCGAGGCGGCGGCCCAACTGACCGCCACGAAGTGACGTGATTCCGGGGCGTTTGTGAAGGATTTCACGAACGCCCCGACCCTTTTCTTGACCCCCCCGAGCCCCGGCGTTACTCATCCGGAGGTCGGGCGTCGAACCTAGGCCCGTCGGCCAACCGGCCGCCGGACGGGTGCCCGTTTCGGTATCCGCAGACCCGCTCTCCAGTCCCTTACGCGATGTCCCAAGACCGACACCTGCGTTGCTCGTTCTGCGGCAAGTCCAAGGACGCCGTCCGGAAGTTCATTTCCGGGCCGTCCGTGTACATCTGCAACGAGTGCATCGCCCTCTGCAACGAGATCCTGGCGGAGGATGAAGAGCGCGAGGTAGCGGAGACGCACACCCAGGTCCCTGCCCCGCAGGAGATCAAGGGTGTGCTGGACCAGTACGTGATCGGGCAGGAAGCCGCGAAGAAGGCGCTGTCGGTGGCGGTCTACAACCACTACAAGCGCATCAACTCGGGCGCCAAGCGCGAGGGCGAGGTCGAGCTCGACAAGTCGAACATCCTGCTCCTCGGCCCCACGGGCGTGGGCAAGACGCTGCTGGCGCAGACGCTGGCACGCATCCTCGACGTGCCGTTCACGATCGCCGACGCCACGACGCTCACCGAAGCTGGTTACGTAGGCGAGGACGTCGAGAACATCCTGGTGCGGCTGCTGCAGGCCGGCGACTTCAATGTCGCGGAGTGCGAGCGCGGCATCGTGTACATCGACGAGATCGACAAGATCGCGCGGAAGTCGGAGAACCCGAGCATCACGCGTGACGTCTCCGGTGAAGGTGTGCAGCAGGCCCTGCTCAAGATTCTCGAGGGCACGGTGGCCAGCGTGCCGCCGCAGGGCGGCCGCAAGCACCCGCAGCAGGAGTACATCCAGATCAACACGAAGGACATCCTGTTCATCTGCGGTGGTGCCTTCGACGGCCTCGAGAAGATCATCGAGGCGCGGCTGGGCAAGCGGCAGATCGGCTTCGGCGGCGACGGCCCGAAGAACAAGGTCGAGGCTTCGGCGACGAACGTCTTTGGCGAGGTGGAGCCGGAGGACCTGCTCCGCTTCGGCCTGATTCCCGAGTTGGTGGGCCGTCTGCCGGTGACGGTGCCGCTGCAGGGGCTGGACGAGGACGCGTTGGTGACGATCCTCAAGGAGCCGAAGAACGCGCTCACGAAGCAGTACAAGAAGCTCTTCGAGCTCGAGGACGTGCAGCTGACCTTCGACGATGCGGCGCTCAAGGCGATCGCGCGGAAAGCGATCCAGCGCGGCACGGGCGCCCGTGGCCTGCGGGCGATCGTCGAGGAGCTGCTGCTGGAGACGATGTTCGACCTGCCCTCGCGCGATGACGTGCTCGAGGTGCGCGTGACGGAGGCGACGGTCACGCAGCAGCAGCCGCCGCTGCTGGAAATCACCGCCCAGCGCCAGAAGAAGGAAGCGTGAGCGGGACCGCAGGATCGGGCGCCGCGCCCGACCCGCTCCCGATTCGGAAGATCGACTACCTGGGCCCGATGGCCGCCGCTGGCGGCTGGCGCCCGGACACGTCGCTGCCCGAGGTGGCCTTCGGTGGCCGCTCGAACGTGGGCAAGAGCTCGCTGATCAACGCGCTGGTGCGTCGGAAGGCGCTGGCCCGCGTGTCCAAGACGCCGGGCCGCACACGCGAGATCCATTTCTTCGGCGTGAACGACCTCTTCACGCTGGTGGACCTGCCGGGCTACGGCTACGCGAAGATCTCGAAGGAGCGCCAGGCGGAGTGGCGGCCGTTGATCGAGGGCTACCTGCGCCACGCGCCGCAGCTGCGGGGCATCGTGCAGCTTCTGGATGTGCGCCGCGACCCTTCCGACGATGACCGGCAGATGTTGGACCTGCTGGCCGAGCTGGAGCTGCCGACACTGGTCTGCGTGACGAAGGTGGACAAGTTGTCGAAGGGCGCGGTGGCGGGGCGGATCAAGGAGCTGGCGCGCGGGTTGGCGTTGGATCCGGAGCAGGTGATTGCGTTCTCGTCAGTAACTGGAGCTGGGCGGGATGAGCTTGCAGCCGCTGTTGTGTCCCTGGTGTCGGGGCCGGTGGCTGAAGGCTGAGTGCGCCGGGGGCTGGGCTGCGTGTCTGGGCTGGGATCCGTGTGAATTGCCACAGAGGCACAGAGACACAGAGGGCTCCGTGCGCGAACTTCGGTGTCGAGCGCGGTTCGAATCAGAACTACTTGGGGGAACGACAGCTTGCTCTCGGGCTGTCGTTCCCCCTTTTTCTTCTTGTTGGGGTTGGCGCTCGATGTGTCGGCCGGTGGCGACCCCCTCTGTGTCTCTGTGCCTCTGTGGCAAGCCGTTGATGTTTCCTTCCAGAAGACCGAGCCTGAGAAATGCCGAAGATCCCGCTCGCACCATTGCCGACCCGTCCAACGGAGCCGCTGGAGGACCAGTGGCTCGCGCGACTCGAAACTGCGCTGGCGGATTCCAGCACGGACCGCGCCCTGCTCTGCCGGGACACGCTGCTGGAGTTGGCGTATCCCGAGTACGTGGGACGCTTCGACGCGGTGGTTGCCGACGAGTTGCTGCCGCTGGGGACGCGGCTGGCGGTGGCGGCGATGGACCCGCGGAATGTCACGCTGGAGCCCGAGTACTACGGCGACTGCGACCAGGCGCGCTTCCAGCGCGTGAAGCCGCTGCTCTGGCTTTGGTACTCGTTCGACCGGCTGCCGATCGGCGGGCAGGCCGTGCAGCTCGGCGTGAAGCTCCGGCGGCTGCTGGCGCCGCACATCTTCAAGAAGGTCGGGAGGAACTTCAAGTGCTTCCAGCACGTGGAGTTCTCGTTCGGCTACAACATGGAGGTCGGGGACGACGTGGTGGTGCATCGCCATGTGCTGCTCGACGACCGCGGCGGTATCAAGCTCGGCAACAAGGTCTCGATCTCCGACTACGCGAACATCTACTCACACACGCATTCGATCGTCGAGCAGGTGGACGTGACGAACGCAACGACCGTGCTCAGCGACGGCGTGCGCATCACCTACCACGCGACGGTGCTCGCCGGTGTGCACGTGGGCGAGAACGGCATGGTCGGCGCAGTCGCGGTGGCCACGAAGGACGTGCGGCCCTTCCACGTGAATGTGGGGATCCCGGCAAAGTCGGTGCGCGTGAAGCCTGGGGCGCCGTCGGATGATCGCTCGGACCGGCTCCGCACCAGTTCGGAGCGGTCGAGTTCGTAGGCGTTTGGGATCGGCGTGGCGGGGAACTGCTTTGCCACAGAGGCACAGAGACACAGAGGGGGGCGGGGCGGTGTCTAGGCTTCAGTGCAAGCTCTGAGGGTTCTTTTCTTGTGAACAGCGCGCGATGCCGACGGCACCGCGCGCTGTTCACATCCAGAAGTGCTGAGGCCGGCGCGCCGACGCTGCGGTCAAGTCGCGAAACCCTCTGTGTCTCTGTGCCTCTGTGGCAATCAGATCCCGTCCAAGCGCACGGACAGGACGTCATGCACAAGAGGCGTCCGCAGCAGCACATACGCATCGTCGAGATGCCGCCGCTCGTGCGGCCAGGTGAAGCGGCGGCGGGCCTGGGAGACCGTGAGCCACACGTGCTTGTCGTGCTCGTCGGCGCGGCGGACGGGGGCGTCCGGTGACACCACGGCGGCGAAGACCGCCGCCAGCTGCACGGTCTGCTTCGGAAGCAGGTAGAACGGGTGCATCGTCACGCTCAGGAGCTGCGTCGGAACCAGGCCCGTCTCCTCGGCCAGTTCGCGAAGCGCGGCGGCCTCGAGCGTCTCACCATCCTCCACCTTGCCGTGGACCATCTCCCAACTGCCCGGGCAACGCGTCTCGGCGCGGCGGCGCAGGACCAGTACCTGCCAACCCTTGAGCACGGGACGGAAGACGATCACGTCCACGACCCGAACCTCGACGGGGACTGGGCCCACCGTCAGCTGGACGCCTTGCGGCCGATCAGCGAGTGGATGCGCGCCGAGAGGGCGCGGGCGCGGAAGGGCTTGGTGAGGTAGTCGCTGGCGCCGTATTCGAAGACGCGCACCTCGCTGTCCTCATCTCCCTTCGCCGTGAGCACGATGACCGGCAGCTTCTGGGTGGCCGGCCGCGCGCGCAGGTGGCTGAGCACCCCGTAGCCGTCGAGGCGCGGCAGGTTGAGGTCCAGCACCACGAGGTCGGGCGCAAGCCGATCGACCTCATCGAGCGCGATGACGCCGTCGGCCGCTTCGTGCACGACGAATCCTTCGCGCTCCAACAGGTCTTTCATCACGCGGCGCAGCGAGTCCTCGTCCTCAACCAGGAGCACGCGCTTGGCGGCCGGCTTCTTCTCGTGCTCCTCGCCGACGAGTTCGAACGAATCGCCGGTGAAGGTCGCGGGCGCAGAGTGTCGCGTGCCAGCGCGGCGCTTCGGGGTGCCCGGGGCCGGCGCCGAGGGTGAGTCCTCGTCGTCGAGCACCGGCGCCGTCATCGCGGAAGGACGCGGGGGTGTAGACGACGTCGGCTTGCGCACCTCGACTTCCTGCGTCGTCACGCGTGGTGAGGCACCGGAGCGCGTGCCACTCTCGCCCGGGGCCTCGAGGACGCGCAGCAGCTCCTCGATCGTCGTCTCGCCCTGCCGCACGTGCTGCACGGCTGAGTCCCAGAGGGAGCGCATCCCGCCGTCCTTGGCGGCGTCGTTGATGCGGTCCACGCTCTCATTGCCGGCGATGCGACGCTCGACTTCCTCGGTCACCTGCAGGACTTCTTCGATGGCCAAGCGCCCGCGATAGCCCGTCTGTGCGCACTCCGGGCAGCCCACGGCGCGGTACAGCGTGCCCTGCTCCGGGAAGTAGCGCTGCAATCGGTCGGGGACCTGGCCCACCGCGAGCTCGCGGCACTGCAGGCAGAGGCGGCGCATCAGGCGCTGGGCGACGACACCCTTGAGCGCGGCGGCGATCTTGTAGCTCTCGATGCCGATGTCCACCAATCGCGTCACCGAACTGGCCGCGTCGTTGGTGTGCAGCGTGGAGAGCACCAAGTGGCCGGTCAGCGAGGCCTGGACGGCGATGTTCGCCGTCTCCTTGTCGCGGATCTCACCGACGAGGATGACGTCCGGGTCCTGGCGCAGGATCGAGCGCAGCGCGGCGGGGAACGTGAGGCCCGCCTTCTCGTTCACCTGCACCTGCACGATGCCCTGCAGCCGGTACTCTACGGGGTCCTCGACGGTCACGATGTTGACGCCGCGGCCCTGCACCGAGCGCAGCATCGAGTACAGCGTCGTCGTCTTGCCGGAGCCCGTGGGGCCGGTGACGAGGACAATGCCTTCGCGCGCCTGCAGCAGCTCGTGGATGCGGTTCAATTCATCCGGTAGCAGGCCCAGCGAGTCCAGCGAGAGGATCGTGCTGCGCTGGTCGAGCACGCGGATGACGACCTTCTCGCCCTGCGAGGCCGGCAGCGTCGAGACGCGCAGGTCCACGCGGTTCCCACTCACGGCGACGCGCGCGCGGCCGTCCTGCGGGCGCAGGCGGTCGGCGATGTCCAGCGAGGCCATGATCTTCACGCGGGAGACCAGCGGGATGCCCGCGGCCTTCGGCAGCTTCATCGCCTCGCGGAGCACGCCGTCGATGCGGTACCGCACCACGATGCCGCCTTCCTCCGGCTCGAGGTGGATGTCCGAGGCCCGGCTCTGGATGCCCTCGGCCACGATGCGGTCCACCAGCTGGATGACGGGACGCTCACCCGCACGCGCCGCGCTGAGGTTGATGTCGTCGTCTTCGGCGCTCTCGTCCACCGTCTCGACGTCGTAGGTGCCCTCGACGCGCTCGAGCAGCTTCTCAAAGAGGTTCTCGGGACGGTAGACCTCGTCGAGGCGCTCGCTGATCTTGCGCGGCGCGGCGATGCTCATGCGCACGGTGCGGCCGAGGGCGAAGGCCAGCGTGCGCTCGCAGTCGAGGTCCAGCGGATTGGCCGTGGCGATATCCAGCACGGAATCCGAGATCGACAGCGGCAGGATGCGGTATCGTCGTGCGAGCGTTTCCGGCACCTGTTCGCGGGCCGACTGCGACACCGAGCCGACGTCGGCGACGCGCATCCGGAAGCGCGCGGCCACCGCCTGCACCAGCGCCTCCTCGGTCACCCACCCTCGGCGGACAACATCCTCCCAGAGGCTCTCCGGTGGCTTCTCCCGGAGGGCCGACACTTGGGACGCATCGAGGAGGCCCTCGAGCGTGGCGATCAACCACTCGTCGCGGGCGGGTTTTGCGCTGCTGGTCATTCCGTGGTTGGGGCGGAACTCGTGAGAACGTGCGTATCTATAGCTAATCTACGCGAGCGGCCGAGAGTGGCCAGAAGATAGACGGCTCCGGGGGAGCGGTCGTCACCTCTCCATTGCCCATGCGCCCGGCTATTCCGGCCGCGGGCTCGTGATGCGCGTCACGAGTGCGGCCTCCCCGCCGTCAGAGGACCGGCCAGAGCTCGCGACTGACGTCCAGCGAGAAGGTCCAGCGTCCGTCGCGCAGACCGCGGGCGACGTCCACCCGGACGAGGTCGAAGAACCCGATGGCCGCGAGGCCGAGCGCCGGGTAGCTGCCTCGGCGGCCAGCCAGCCCGCGGTCGAGCCACACCGCATGCGCGAACGGCGCGAGACGTAGCGATGCCGGCACGCGGCCGAAACGACCCAGCGAGATTGGCACGAATGGGACCGACACCTGCCATTCCACGCGCTGGCTGACGCCCACGCCGCCCACCAGCGAGTGGAAATCGTAGCCGGGACCGGAGATCGGCCCGCCCAGGAAGACCTGCTCCTGCAGGGGGATGTCGCCGGCGCTGACGCCCGCCGCCAAGCTGCGCAGCACCAAGCGTCCAAGCGGCAACGCACGCTCCGTCTCCAGTGAGACGGCCATTCGCGCGAAGCGCTGCTCCCCCCCACCCGCCGTGGGCTTCGCCGTGCCAGCCGTCAGCCGTCCATCAGCGCGCGTGCGCGCCCGGCCTTCGCCGCTGAGCCACGCGCGCTCCCAGCCGAGCGTCGCGGCCTGTCGATCGACGCGCTCGGCCGGCAGCGTCGGCGCCACTCCGCGCCAGGCACCGCTCGCGTGCACCGTGAGCGGTGATTCCGCCGTGACCGCCAGTCCAAACGAGAGACGTCCGACACGAGGCGAGCGGCGCGCCAGTGTCAGTTCGCCGCCTCGAGAGGAAATGGGATTGGTCCAATCCGAGCCAAACTCCTGCGCGGCAATCGAGTTGCGCAGTCCGCTCACTTCGGGCGTCTCGCCGACTTGGCGCCAGTCGTCGTGCCCTTCCACCGTCAGCTCGAGCCCGCGCGGCGAGGCCCACGACAGGGCGCCACGTCCCTTCCACCGCGAGTCCGCGGTGCCGTACCGGCCCATCGCGCGCAGCTCGAGTCCAGACCCGACGCGCTTGGAGACACCTGCGCCCAACGCCAGACCCTCGACGCGGTCTGCACGGACGAAGTCGCTGATGCCGCGGGCCGCGAGGTTCCCGCTACGGGCGCGTGCCAGCGCCGTCGCCTGCACCAGCGCCCTGGCCTCCTCCTGCACCGCACGCACCTCGGCCTCGTCCAGCGCGCGCAGTTCCTCCGGCAGCTGGTCGAGGATACGCCCCTCGAAGGGATACGCGCGCAGCTCGCGCTCGGGGGCAGCCTCGACGATCTCGGCGCCGAGGAAGGTCTGCGTCGGCAGGCTGCGGTTGGTCTCGACACAGCAGATTTCCCATTTGCCGCGGATGATGCCCTTGGCCGGGAAGTCCATCCACGACGCAGAGCGGCGGATCTCGATCTCCTGGCGCCGTGGCAGCCAGAAGCGGCCGTCGACAAGGCCGTTCTCGAGGATCACCGAGACGTCCTCGAGCTGCGGGTCACGCAGGGCGGCGCGCGTGAAGGAGAGCGTCATTCGCACCACGCTTGAAGTCGCACGGTCCACGTACACGGCTCCGACTGCGGCGGGCCGCGAGGCATCCTTCGGACGCAGCCGCAGCATCATCACGTCGATCGACAGGCCCTGTCCGCGGATGGCCAGCGAGTCGCCCACCTGGAAGTCGTAGACCTCTGTGCCGCGCGGCGACAGCGGGTGGACGACGTCCAGGACCTCATCGCCGTCACCGAGGCGGATGATGTCGGGAAAGTTGTTCTGCACCACGGCCAGATGGTCGCGGTGGTAGTTGATGTCGGTGGGCAGCAACAGTGTGTCGCGGCGTCCGACGATGCGTTGCTTGCTGCGGTCCGGCGCGCCCCAATAGACTTCGACGACGATTTCATCGCTCTTCACGAGCGCCGGCGTCTGCAGGATGCCGTTGCCGAACTGGGCGAAGAAGGTGACGTAGCCCGTGGCGCGCGCGGTGTAGTCGCGGAGTCCGGTGTCGGCGAGCTGCAGGGCGCGGCGCGCCGTCGCGGCGCGGACCAGCTCCAGGGCGCGCGCGTCGTTCCACTCCGGCTGCTGGGCCGCGAGCCGGAGCGGCCCGGCAAGCAGGGCGAACATCAGCAAGGCGCGGGTGGCGCGGACCGGATGCATACAGGCAAGATCGCGGCGGGACAGGGCCGCAACAACTTCGAGACCTTCGCCGCGCGCGCGCTGCCGGGCAGCTTGGTGCCCGTGTGGCGCGATTGCCTGCTCGACGCCGACACCGCGGTCGGCGCCTTCCACCGTCTGCGCGAGGGTCCGTTCGCGTTCCTGCTCGAGTCGGCGCCCGCCGGGAGCGAGACCTGGGCGCGCTACACCTTTATGGGCACGGCGCCGCTCGCCGCGTGGCGATTGACGGACGGGGTGGTCGAGGACTGGAGTCCAGGCGCCGGCTGGAACGGCGCACGCGCCGTGGATGACCCGTTCGCGGATCTGCACGGCAAGCTGACCCGGTACCAGCCGGTCGAGGAACCCGAGCTCGGCCCCTTCTGGGGCGGCGCCGTTGGGTTCTTCGGCTACGATGTGGTGCGGCAGATCGAGCGCCTGCCCAGCGCGCCGCCGCGGGCGATTCCCTGCCCCGATGCGCTCTACCTGCTGACGCGGACCGTGGTCATCGTGGACAACCTGCGCGCCCAGGCGCGCGTGGTGACGTCGGTGCCGATTCCGCACGACGGCGCCGTGGACCACCGCGCGCTCTGGGACGAGGCCCAGCGCGAGATCGACACGACCATCGCGCGGCTGCGCGGCGGCCCGTCGCTGCCGCCGCTCGACCTCGAACTCGCCGCGGCCCCGGCTCAGGGACGCTCGACCTACACGCGCGAGCGATTCATCGCCGACGTCGGGCGCATCAAGGAGCACATCCTCGCCGGCGACGTCTTCCAATGCCTGCTCGCGCGTCGCATCAGCGTGCCGCGCGACTTCGAGGGCACGGCGCTCTACCGCGCGATCCGCGCGCTGAACCCGTCGCCGTACATGTACCACCTGGTGCTCGAGGACCTGGAACTCGTGGGCTCCTCACCCGAGTTGCTGGTGCGTGTGGCGGACGGCCGCGTGGTCGTACGGCCGATTGCCGGCACGCGGCCGCGCGGCGCCACACCCGAAGAGGACGCCGCCCGCGGCGAGGAACTGCTCGCCGACCCGAAGGAACGCGCCGAGCACATCATGCTCGTGGACCTCGGCCGCAATGACGTCGGGCGCGTGGCGCGCTACGGCAGCGTGAACGTGCGCGAGCTGATGGTGGTCGAGCGCTACTCCCACGTGCTCCACATCGTCAGCGAGGTCGAGGGTCTGCTGCGCGACGCCAGTTCGGCGCTGGCGGTGTTCAAGGCCGTCTTTCCCGCGGGGACGATGACGGGAGCCCCCAAGGTGCGGGCGATGGAGATCATCGACAGCCTCGAGCCGGAGCGCCGCGGGCCCTATGCAGGCGCCGTGGGGCACATCGGCTGGGGCGACGCGCGGATGGACCTCGCCATCACCATCCGCACCTGTGTGCTGGCGGGGGCCGAGGCGAACGTGCAGGCTGGCGCCGGCATCGTCGCCGACTCGGACCCAGCGAGCGAGTGGGAGGAAACCGAATCCAAGGCCCGCGCGATGCTCACGGCGATCGGCCGCGTGCGCGGGCGGGTCGCGCACCCTGTCGCTTAGGGGCATATTTCAGGCGTGCACTACCGTCTGACGGGCATCGGCAACGACTTCCGATTCGAACTCAAGGGCAGCGGCGTCTTCCACGTGGGGCGCGCCGTGACCAACGAGTGCGCCGTGGTGGACCCAACGGTCTCGCGCCAGCACGCCGAGCTCAAGCCGACCGAGAACGGCCTCGACATCACCGACCTCGGCTCGAGCAACGGCACCTTCGTCAACGGCGTCAAGATCGACAAGTCGCACGTGGCGCCCGGCGCCGAGGTCACCTTCGGCAAGGTGCCCTTCAAGCTCGACAAAGTCGAAGCGGCCAAGCCGGCCACGCCGGTCTCCACACCGGCCGTGCCTCCCAAGCCTGCGGGCGCGACGATTGTCCGCCAGATCCCGAAGACGGGCGAGCAGGGCGCGCTCGACGGCGACAGCGGCAAGCTCAACAAGCAGCTGGCGGGCCAGGTGGACCCGGCGGAGAAGGACCGGCGCAAGCTGGCCATCCTGCTCGAGGTCGCGAAGGGCCTGACGAAAGCGAAGGACGTGCACGGCCTGCTGGTGCAGATCGCCGAGTACGCGTTCCAGACGCTGGAAGCGGACCGCTGCGCCATCCTGCTGATGGATCGCGACGGTCATCTGCACCCGCAGATCTCGCGCGACCGGCGCGGCGAGTCGGCATCTGGCGAGGTGCCGCAGTCCATTGCGACGCAGGCGGTGGCGGACAAGGTCGCGATCCTCACCGGCGACGCCGGGGACGACCAGCGCTTCACCGGCCAGTCCATCGTGCTGCAGAAGGTCCGCTCGGCGATGTGCGTGCCGCTGATCGGCAGCGAGAACAAGCCGCTGGGCGTGCTGTATGTCGACAACTTCTCGCTCAAGCAGTTCGGCGAGTCGGACCTCGACTTCTTGATTGCCTTCGCCGGCATCGCCGCGGTGGCGCTGGAGAACGGGCAGTTCGCCGAGCGCATCCGGGTGGAGGCGCTGGCGCGCAGCAACTTCGAGCGATTCTTCACACCGCACCTGGCGGCGCGGATCGCGTCGAGCCCGGACGCGGTGAAGCTCGGCGGCGACAAGCGCCGGGTGGCGGTGCTGTTCAGCGACATCCGCGGGTTCACGGCGCTCAGCGAGACGATGAACCCGGACACGATGGCGCGGCTGTTGACGGAGTACTTCACCGAGATGGTGGAGTGCGTGTTCCGACACGGCGGCACGCTGGACAAGTTCATCGGCGACTCGGTGATGGCGCAGTGGGGCGCACCGATCGGCGAGAGCGACGACTGCGACCGCGCGATGGCGGCCGCGCTGGACATGATGATCGAGCTCGAGCGGCTGAATGCGCGCTGGAAGTCCGAGGGCCGACCGACGCTGGAGATCGGCATCGGGCTCAATGTCGGCGATGTGTTCGCCGGCAACATCGGCAGCGACCGCCGCTTGGAATACACGGTGATCGGCGATCCGGTGAACGTGTCGAGCCGGCTCTGCGGAAAGGCCGGCGCGGGCGAGATCCTGCTCTCGGAGAATTTCCGCGCGGCCTTGAGTGCGCCGCCGCCGCTGGAGCCGTTGCCGCCAATGGAGCTGAAGGGCAAGAGCCAAGCGCTGCCCGTCTTCCGCGTGCAGCGGTGAGCGCCGCGGTCCCGGCCGCGCCCACAGGGTACACGCAGCTCTCGCTCGCCGGAGCGACCGTCGTCGCCCGCACGGATGCCGTGGACGGCATCACCGCCGCGTTTGCCACGGCGCGCACCTTGCACTGTTGGGCCGCCACGACGCCGGGCGCACGCCCCTTCAGCGGCCGCGCGACCGCGTGGGCGGCCGCGTTGCCGGGCAGCGCGACGACAGTCGTCGTGCGCCACGCGCGCCACGGTGGGCTGTTGGCGCGCGCCACCGGCGACCTGTTTCGCTGGCCGTCGCGCGCGCCTTGGGAGCTCGACGCGAGCCGGCGCCTGCTCGCGGGTGGCGTGCCCACGCCGACGGTCGTCGCCTACGCGCTGTATCCGGCCGGACTCGGCTTCTGCCGCGCGGACGTGGCGACGGGCCTGCTGCCGGACGGCGCGGACTTCCCTGCGTTCTGGGGTAGCGCGGACTCGACGGCCCGCCGTGACGCCATCGCCGCGGTGGGCACGCTGCTGCGTCGGCTCTCGGCGCTCGGGGCGCACCACGAGGACCTCAACATCAAGAACCTGCACCTCGCGCGGACGAGCGGTGGCCTGGTGGCGTACGCACTGGACGTGGACCGCGTGGTGTTCGGGCACGCGGTGGACGCGGCGCGCGCGCGGAACCTGGCGAGGCTCACGCGGTCGCTGGAGAAGTGGCGTGTGCAGCAGGGCCTCGAAGTGGACGAGTCCACGCGCGCCGCAATCGCGCAGGCGGCGATGGAGCCGCAGCCGTGATGCCGCGCGAGGATGGCCACGGAGGCGCGGCCGTGTTGCTGCACGACGACGAGGCGCTGCACCCGTGACCCTTCAGGTGCCGATGGACCGCGTCTGCATCGTGATGACCTCCGCCGTGGGCGACAGCGTGCACGTGCTGCCGGTGATCACCGCACTCAAGCGGCACCACCCGGCGATGCATCTCAGCTGGGTGCTGCAGCCAGGCCCCACCGCCCTGATGCGCGGGCATCCCGATGTGGATGCGTTTATCCCCTTCCAGTACGGCAGCGGATGGAAGGCCTACGCCGACCTGCGGCGTGCACTGCGGGCGCAACGATTCGACCTCGTGATCGACCTGCAGGTTTCGCTGAAGGCCGGCATCATCACGTCGTTCACCCGCGCGCCCGTGAAGCTCGGCTTCGATCGCGCCCGCGCGCGCGACGCGAACTGGCTGTTCACCACGCATCGCATTCCCGCGCACGCCTACCAGCACGTGCAGGACCAGTACTTCGAGTTTCTATCACACCTCGGGGTGGCGCCGGCACCCGTACGCTGGAACCTTGGCGTGCGCGACGATGAGCGGGAGGCGCAACGCGAGTTGCTGGGCCGATTCGAGCGCCCCATCGCCTCGATCGTCGTCGGAACCAGCGACGCCGATCGCGACTGGATGCCGGAGCGCTGGGCGGAGGTCTGCGATGCGCTTTGGACGGATTTCGGATTGCAGCCCGTGCTCGTGGGCGGCCCCTCGAGACGGGAGCAGCAGACCGCGACGGCAATCCAGCACCACGCTCGTGCGAGTCGCCCGTTCAATGCGCTGGCGCACGGCGGGCTGCGCGGACTGGTTGGGATCCTGGATGGGTCGGCGCTCGTGCTGGCGCTGGACACGGCGCCATTGCACATCGCAGTGGCGCTCGGCAAGCCCGTGGTGGCGTTGATGGCCCAGGCGGATCCGAAGCGATCCGGACCCTATGGCCAGGGGCTTGAGCTGGTCGTGAATGCCTTTGCGGAGCCGGACGATCCGCCCGATGCAGTGATCTGGGAGCGGCGGCGCGGGCGGATGTCTCGGATCACGGTCGCCGATGTGCTTGAGCGCGTGCGGCGGTGGAAGGCTCGAGGTGCCTAGGGATGGATTGGCGTGGCGAGTTCTTGCCACAGAGGCACAGAGACACAGAGGTTTGATGCGCGCTGCTCACGGCAGCGGCGCGGCCTCTCTGTCTTCTTGTGCTTGAACTGCGCGCGCCATTCGCGGTAGCGAGCGCTGATTCGTGGAGGTCCTACGCTCCCGCACGCGAAGGACAGCTCGGCATCCCGACACCTCTGTGTCTCTGTGCCTCTGTGGCAAAGAAGTTCATCGCCCCAGCTAGCCGTGCTACGCGTACCGAGTCTTCCACTCGCGGATCTTCTCGACCACCTGCTCGACTGTGATCCGCTGCACACGGCCCGGACGGTTCACGCGCGAGACCTCGTACGTCTCACCCGGATCGCCGTAGGCGTCGATCACCAAGTCCTGAAAGCGCCGGTATGGCCCCACGCGCTTCGGATTCGTGTAGCCCATCAGCGCGATCGTCGGGCGGTTGAGCGCCACGGCCATGTGCAGCGGACCCGTATCGGGCGAGAGCACCAGGGCGGAGGCGTCGAGGATCGACACGAGCTCGCGCAGTGGCGCGCCGAGCGTGGAGAGCGGCGTGGACGTTGTGCGCGCGAGAATCGTCTCCTGCGCCGCCAACTCGCGCGGGGATGTACCACCCACCAAGACCGGCTGCAGGCCGAACTCCGCGTCCAGCGCGTCGCAGACCTCGGCCCAGCGCTCGGCGGGCCAGTCCTTCTCCGGCTTGCTGGTGGCGATGACGATGCTCGCGGCCGGCTTCGCCAGCTTGGCCACGAACGCCTCGCGCAGCGGCTGCTCCGCCGGCCAGGGCCCGAGGTTCCAGGTCAGCGGCTGCGGATCCACCCCCAGCGCCTCGGCGAACTCGAGGTACTGGTCCTGGAAATGGCGTTCGCCGCGCGGCTCCAGCCGCTCGTTGGCGAATATCCACGTCAGGTCGCGGGAGCGCGGGCGGTCGAAGCCGATCTTCCGCGGTGCGTCCACCATCGCCGTGATGAGGCCCGCCTTAAAGTATGGCTGCATTGCCAGCGCCACGTCGAAGCGGCGACCCCGCAGCTGCTCCCGCAGCTTGGCGTAGGCGCGCCAGCCGAGCTTGCGCTCGAAGACCAACACTTCGTCCACGTCCGGGTGGCCGCGCACGAGGGTGGCGGGGCCGGGTTGCAGGATCCAGGTGATCCGCGTGCCCGGCGAGTGCCGCTTGATGGCCGTCACCACGGGCAACACGTGCACCGCATCGCCCACGGCAGTGAGCATCACGATGCAGATCGAGCGCGGGAACTCAGGCACGGCCGGAGGCGTCGGGGAGGGATTAGATTTCGCGGGTCAACGAGGCGCCCGCCGCCTCACCCAGCACCCCGGATCGGAGCACGGCAGTGGACGCGAGCATCGGCAGCCTGATTGCCCAACTGGCGCAGACGAACATCGAGTTGTGGCACGAGGAGGACAAGGCGCGCGTCGAGGACGACCATCAGGTCGCCGCGGCGAAGCGGAACGTAGACAAGCTGAACCAGCGCCGCAACGACTGCATCGAGCGCATCGACGAACGCGTGCGCGAGATCGCCGCCGAGGTGAAGCGTGGCTGAGACGGTGGGCTGGCTGGCCGACAAGCTCAGCATCATCGAGCTCAAGATCTACCACATGCAGGAACAGGCCGACCGCAGGGACCGCGACGAGGCGTTCCGGGAACAGTGCCGGGCCAAGGTCGCCGTGATGAAGGAGCAGCGCGACGACCTCGCGGCGGAGCTCACGCAGCTGATGGGCGACGTCATCAGCGGACGCGTGGTGCCCAAGGTCTATCGGCAGTTCAAGATGTACAACGACAAGCAGTATCGGGGCGGGCCGGCCAAGTAGCCAGACGCCGCGCGGCGAATCTCGCTGCGCGGCGTCCGTTGCTCCCGACCCTGCGTGAGGTACCGCCGAGGGCTATGGGTGGCTCAACCGGTACACGTACGCGGCCACCGCCAGCGTGCGATCCTCCGGCAGCATCACGCCGCCGTACGGCGGCATCACGGACGTGAACTGCTTCGGGGACATCACCCCGCTCTTGATGGTCTTGAAGATGCCTTCAAGCGAGCCGTCCGAGTGCAGCCACTCGCTGTCCGTGAGATTCGGCGCGGCGGCGCCATCCTTGCCGCCGATGCCGTGGCAGGCCTGGCACGAGGATGCACCGACCTTTCCGTGGAAGATCGAGTCGCCGAGCGCGACCATCGCGGGCGTGATGGCGGCGGGGTCAAGGTTTGGGCCGGAGGCCTGCGCGAGCGGGCGGGCAGTGCCGCTTGCCGGCACGTCGGACGCCGGGGCATCCCCGCCGCAGGCGACGGCAATGGCCAAGAGAGGGAGTAGGAGCTGCGGGCGCATGGTGATGGGTCCTCGGAAAAGTGTCGGATAATCGTCAGAAGTCGCGACGCACAAAGCGTCGGCGGGCGAGCAGGATGGGCAGCGTCGCCCAGAGTAGGAGGACGGTCGAGGCCAGGACGGGTCCGGTCGCACCGGAGAACGCGCGACGGAAGAGCGCGCCGGTGTAGCCGAGCATCGCGGCCGTATCGAGGCCGGTGAGCACCAGCACTCGCGCGACATCCACCGGGTTGCCCAGCATCAGCGCCAGCAGCGTGCGCTCCAGCGGCCAGTCACCCAGCACGGCCACGACACCCAGGACGGCCCCGTCGTAGCCGATCGTGCAGAGGAACCAGGCCCCGAGCGCAAGCGCCATTCCCCGCAACCGATCGTCGCTGCCGAGTGCGATGGCCATCGCCAGCGCGGAGAAGGCGATCGTCAACACGGTCCCGCTGAGTGCGAGGGCTACGAGCGCTGCAGCAGGCGCCTCGGCCGCCGCGCCGTGCAACATCAGCGGGACACCCACGCCCAGCAGAAACGCCGCCGCCAGCGGAAGGCTGAGCCCGAGGTAGAGGCCGGTGAACACCGCCGCACGTGGCAGTGGCTGCGCCAGCAACAGTTCGATGAACTCGCGTGAGGCGTAGACGTGCATCGTGCCGAAGACCAGGGCCACCAACGGCACGAGCAGCAGCGTCGCATTCAGCAGCGAGAGCACGACCTGGTTCCCCGCCCCACCGAACACGAACAGAAGTTCGGCGACGGCGGCGAGCCCGAGCCCGTAGGCGAGTAGCCAACGATTGCGCGCAAGGTCGCGGATGCCCGCGCGCAGGACGAGGACGGTCGCATTCACGCGGCACCTCCGCGTTCCACCCGCAGCCCACGCAACAGTGCCGCGACCGCCGGTTCGAGACGGCGCATTCCCGTCTGCTCCAGCAAGCGCGGGACCGGACCGGCGAAGCGCAACGCGCCGTCCGTCAGGAAGGCCACGTCGTCCGCCAACTCCTCGAGTTCGCTCAGGATGTGCGAGGTGATGAGGATCGTGCGCCCAGCGGCACGCGCCTCGCGCACCGCGTGCTTGAACAGGCCAGCCGCGATGGGATCCAATCCCGCCGTCGGCTCGTCGAGCACCAAGACCTCAGGACGAAAGAGCCAGGCGGCGGCGAGACTCACCTTCTGCCGCCAGCCGCCCGAGAGCGTCCCCACCGGCGTCTCCCACTCGGCGCGCAAGCCGAAGGCGTCGAGCAGGGACTCGTCGGTCGGCGCGGAGGGGCGAAGGGCGCGAAGCATCGCAAAGACCTCACCGACGGCGAGGTTCGGCGGAAAGTGCGGGGCCTGCGGGGCGTAGCCGATGCGGCCGCGGTAGCGACCGTCGGTGTCGGCGAGCTCGCCGTCGAGTGTCATGCGGCCGGCGTCGCCGCGCGCGAGCCCGAGGATGCACTTGATCAACGTCGTCTTGCCGGATCCATTGGGACCCACGAGGGCCGTGATGCGGCCCGGCACCAAGGCCAGCGACACGCCATCGAGCACGCGGCGCGTACCGTAGGCTTTTCGAAGTCCATCGACCGCGATCATTGGGGAGGCCTCATCAGTGGACGTGCATCGGCAAGCGCCGGGGTGAGCACGGGGAACACGCGTTCCGCGGCATCGAGCACCACGGTAACCGGCGCGCGGAGCAACAGCAGGGATTCGGGATGCTTCTCGACGATGAGCGCGAACAGGCGCACGGGCCGGAACGGCACGTCGCCATGGCCGTCGCGATCGAGGTCGTAGCCACGGTACTCGTCCCACCAGTTGCCCTCGAAGGTGCTGCGCACGGTGCGACTGTTGGTGGCCACGTCGAAGGCGTTGGCGTGGAACTGATTCCTCTCGAAGCGATTGTCGAGCGCGTCGGCCATCAGCCGCACCGCCCAGCCGTTCGCGCGGAATGTGTTGCCGCGGATGTCGAGCCGTGACGCGCCTTCAAGGAACAGGCCGGTTGCATTGTCGGCGAAGGTGTTGCCTCTGAGCGAGCCGTCGGTGATCTCCTTGAGGAGCAGGCCGTAGGACGCGCTGCCTGAGGAACGCTCAAAGCGGTTGTCCGTCATCGTCAAATGCTTGCTGTACATCACGGCGACGCCGGCCCCGTTGTCGACGAACCGGTTGCGCTCGTAGCGGCAGTGGCTGGAGAACATGAAGTGCAGCCCGTAGCGCACGTTCCCGACACTCTCGTTGGCCACCGCCACCGCGCCGTCGGAGAACTCGAAGTAAATCCCGTCCCGCTGGCCCGTGATGCGATTGTGCAGGACCTGCGCATTGGGCGAATGCCAGAGGTGGATGCCGTTGCCATTGGTGGACTCGCCACGCCCACCGCCGCGAATCGTGTTGTCGCGCACGGTGCAGTCGGCGCTTTGCTGGAGGTAGATGGCGAAGAGGGCATCATCGAAGCGGTTGCCGACGATGGCGCAACCGTCGGCTTCCACCGCACGCAGCGCGGCGCGGTCTTCCATATGGGTGATGCCCGTGTTGCGGAAGCTGAGCCCCTGGACGCGGACCCGTGGCGCCGCCAGCACGAGTAGGCCGCGCTGGCCCTCACCGTCGAGCACCGCGCCCGGCGCCGCCACGAGCGCGACATCCGGCACCGCCACGACGATTGTGGGCTCGCGATATGTCCCGGGCGCGATGCGAACCGTATCCCCACGTCTCGCCGCGGCGACCGCATCCGTGATGCGCGCGTATCGCTGGCCCGGTCCGACGTGCAGGACGGCGGCTTCCTGTGCCGTCAGAATCGCCGCCGACGCGACCAGCCCTGCGATCGCCGCCAACGAGCGCGCCGCGCACCGCATCTCAGTGCGCCCCCGCCGCCACCGTCGCGCCGTGCGCGACGATTCCAGCCGAGTCGGTCAGCACCGCCTGCCAGGACACCGGCGAGCCGCCGAAGCGCGACACCGCCGCAGCCGCATCGGCTGGCGTCGCGAACGCCACCACGCGCCCCATCGCACTGCGCAGGGAGCTGTCGAGCAGGTAGCCCGCCTCGTCGGCCGGCACCCAGTCGCCAGTCGATGGATCGGTCACCCACGTGGAGGCTATGGCCGATCCGGGGCTGGTGCGCAGGAAGCCCGCCAGGCATTCGACCGAATCGAATACGTAGGTCTTGCCAGTGCCGAGGATTACCTGCGTGCCAAACCGCGCATCGCTGATCTCCATCCGGCAGTAGTGGCAGGCGTCTTGTCCGGCGACGATCGCGCGCGGACCGGGCGCCGCGCAGCCCACACTGAGCGTCGCCGCAGCCACGAGGGCGGCCGCTCCGCGCCGTCTCGAGTCCAGCACCGCGAAGCCGACCAGCCCCGCCGCGATTGCCCAGGCCACGCCAGCACCGCTGGGCCAGGACGTGGCGTGGAAGTTCAGCAGCTTCTTCGAGCCGATGAGCGGCGGCTGGTACGTCATCCCCGGGATCTTCAGGATGGCGTTCTCGTGGTCCAGGTCGTGCCCGTAGTCGTAGCCCCAGCGCCAGTAGTCATAGAGGCCGGCGACCATCAGCAGGCCGAAAGCGCTGCTCCAAACCAGCAGCGGCGCTCGCCGTCCCAATGCGGCAACAGCGAGCCCGCCGGCCATCAGTCCCGCGAGGATCCAGGGCATCCAACGCAGCTCTGGGATGGCCTCGGGGACGATGGCCTTCATTCCGATGTAGTGGTTGAGGTTGTTGATCGAATTGAGGTCGTTGGGCTTCAGGCCCTCGACCCCGTCGACGCGGATGTACATCCCGAGCCCCTCGGGGTACTGCGGCGCGATCAAGTCCACGCGCCAGAGCGGGAGCACATACGCCGTGGCGAGCAGCGCGACGGCCGCCAGCACGAACCAACGGGCCCGGGACGTCATCTCACTGCCCTCCCGCCGACGCGCGCTTGCGGTTGATCGTGCCCGTCAGCGCGATGGTCGTGCCTGCCGGCGACACGCGCAGGTATCCCTGCATCTCCTGGTGCAGCGCCGAGCAGAAGTCGGTGCAGTAGAAGGGATAGACCCCGGGCTTCTCCGGCACCCAGCGCAGCGTCTTCGTCTCACCCGGCATCACCAACAGTTCGGCGTTCCGTGCGCCGAGGATGGCAAAGCCGTGCGGGACGTCCCAGTCCTGCTCCAGGTTGGTGACGTGGAAGAGCACCGTGTCTCCGACCACGACGCCTTCGATGTTGTCCGGCGCGAAGTGGGAGCGGATCGAGCTCATTCGCACGTGCACGACCTTGCCACGGCGCTCGACGCCCGTCTCGCGCTCGGCGCGCACCGCCTGCGGGTGCCGGTTCTCGGCCAGTGCATAGAAGCGCTTCTGCCGCTCGCGCACGAGGTTCGCGTCGATGGCGTTGGCGTAGTGCGGCTCGCCGATGGTCGGGAAGTCGAGCAGCAGCTGCATCCGCTCGCCGGAGATGTCGTAGAGCTGCGCCGAGTGGGCGAGTTCCGGTCCGGTCGGGAGATAGCGGTCCTTCGTGATCTTGTTCATCGCCACCGCGTAGCGGCCGTAGGGCTTCCGTGTGCCGCCGCCCGGAATCATCAGGTGGCCCACCGCGTAGTAGGTCGGCGCACGGTCCACGACCTCCCAGGTGCCGAGCTTCCACTTCACGATCTCGGAGGAGAGGAACATCGACGTGTAGGCGTAGCCCTTGCCGTCGAACTCCGTGTGGAGGGGGCCGAGACCCGGCTCCTGCACCTCGCCGGCAATCGTGGCCTCGTACTTCAGCACGGGAATGCCCTCGAGCTCGCCTTCGAACTCCTTGTTCTTGATGGCGTCGAGCATCTTCACCGCGCTGTGCACGGGAATCGTCGCCGCCAGTTTGCCGCCGGCGACGATGAACTCACCGGTGGGATCCACGTCGGCGCCGTGCGGGGACTTCGGGGTCGGCATGAAGTACATCACGCCCGGACACTGGGCCGGCGTGATCTGCAGGACGCTGGTCTTGCGCTCAGAGTGCGCGGACCGGGTGAACTCGTCCATGAAGTTGTGGCGATAGTCCACGGTGGCGCGCGAACCCTTGCCCGAACGGGCGCAGGCCTCGGCCGTGCGGTAGTTCACCGCGGCGATGTAGTCCTTGTCGTTCTGCGAGGCGTTCACCTCGAGCAGCGTGTTGGCCTGTTCGGAGTTGTAGCTGGAGAAGAACATCCAGCCGGCCGATGGGCCCTTGCCGGCGCGGGCGAGGTCGTAGTTGAAGCCCGGGACAATCAGTTGGAAGGCGATGTCCATCTTGCCCGGCTGGTTGGCCGTGATGAACGAGATCTGACCCTTGAAGAAGCGCTTGTACTCGTCGATCGGCACGTCGCGGTTCGGCACCGGAATGCTGAAGCGCGTGGAGGAGACGATGTACTCCGAGTTCTCGGTGACGAAGGGCGAGGCGTGGTTGCCGGCCGCGTTCGGGATCTCGAGGATCTCGGAGGTCTCGAAGGTCGTGAGGTCGATGCGCGCCACGCGTGGCGTGTTGTTGCCGTTCACGAAGAGCCAGCGGCCGTCGTCCTCACCGTTGGTCTGGCTGAGCGCGGTGTGGTGCAGGTCGTCCCAGGGAATGAAGCCGTAGGACGTTTCGAGCATCGGCTTCGTCTCCTCGGAATAGCCCCAGCCGTTCTCCGCGTGCTGCGAGAACACCGGGATGAGCCGGAGGAGCCGGCCGGAGGGCAGGCCATAGACCCCGACCTGTCCATTGAATCCGCCGGAGAAGAAACCGTAGAGCTCGTCGTACGCGCCGGGGGCCACGTAGACGCGCTGGGCGTTGGCGCCGCTGCCGGCGAGCGAAGCCGTGCTGCGGCCCGCGCAGGCGTACCCGAAGCCGACCGCTCCGAGGAGCAGGGCGCCGGCGATCAGGCGTGAACGAGAGAACAGAGGCATACCGACCTCACAACCAATGGGGGTGCTCCGGCGACGGGCCGGCCGATCCGGGGACTTGCCTCGGACGGCTAAAAGATGCATATTACTTGCATCTTTCATCCAGTCCGGATTTTCCGGAACCTCTGTCAGGCAAACCCCCGACACGGCGACCGCGTGCGACTCACCCGCCACACCGACAATGCCCTGCGCGCCCTCATCTACCTCGGCATCCACCGCGACGAGGGGCCGGCCCGGATCACCGACATCGCCCGACGCATGGGGATGAGCCAGGACCACCTCGCCAAGGTGGTGGCGCGCCTCGCACAGTTGGGGTACGTGGAGACCATCCGCGGCCGCGAGGGCGGCGTACGGCTCGCGCAGCAGGCGCAGGACATCAACGTCGGGGCCGTCGTTCGGGCGACCGAGGACAATCTCAACCTGGTCGAGTGCTTCGATCCCGCGACCAACCAGTGTCCGATCGCGCCTGCGTGCGCGCTGGCACCGGCACTGGACGAGGCCCTACAAGCCTTCTTCGCGGTGCTCGATCGCTACACGCTCGCCGACCTGGTGGCCAAGCCACGGGCACTCACGCGCCTGTTGGTGGCCTAGGCTCCGCCGCTCTCGTTCATCCTCCATCCTTCATCCTTCATCCTCAAGATGGACTGGTTCGTCCGCTCCTTCCTGAAGGCCAGCCTTGTCTGGTTCAGCAGCGCCGTGCTGCTCGCGGTTGCCATGGCCCTGGAGCCGGCCCTGCTGCGATACCGCACCGCGCACCTGCACATGGCCTTGCTCGGATTCGTCACGCAGATGATCTACGGCGTCGCGCTGCACGTGATCCCTCGCTTCTTCGGGCAGCCGTTGGTGCATCGGCGTCTCGCCGAAGTGCAGTTCTTTGCGGCGCAGGTCGGGCTCGCCGCGCTCGCATTGGGCTTCGTGCTGCGCGCCCACGCGTTTGCCGCTGCACCAGCTCTGCTGGCCGTCGGCGGGCTGACCTCAGCCGTCGCGGCGGGATGTTTCGTGCTCAACGTCTGGCGCACCATCGACGCCAGCCCGATGTCCGCCGTGCACGCGCGCGGTGGACGCCCGCTCGAGACACTGCCGCAGGCCGACGCGCACTGAGGCGTGAAACCGTAGGGCCGTGTCCCCGTACGGCACCGGGATAGGCAACCAATCCGCGGTTGTCGTTGTCTCACGCGCAACCCCCAAGGGGAGGACTGCGTCGTGCCCAATCGCTGGATCGCTGACCTGTTTGTCGCCTGGCGCAGCCTGCGTCGGAACCCCGGATTCCTCGCCACCACCGTCGGTACCCTGGCCCTCGCCATCGGCGCGGCCGTGGGGATGTTCAGTGTGGTGAACGCGGTGATGCTCAAACCGCTGCCCTACCCGGACTCCGAACGCCTCGTGGTGCTGCAGGGCAGCGCGCCCGGTATGGACCTGCCTGAGCGCTTCGCCCTCGGCGTGGACTTCTACCTGCACTACAAGGAGCGGTCACAGCTTATCGACGGCATCTTCGCCTTCGGTGGCGGCACGTCGACGTTCCGCACCGACGACCGCGTCGAACGCATCGAGATGGCCTTCCCGTCCTGGGATATGTGGCAGGCGTTGCGCGTTTCTCCGCAACTGGGGCGGGTTCCGACCGAGTCCGACGAGAGCGTGATCCTCATCAGCGACCGGCTCTGGGCCGAGTGGTTTGGGCGGGACCCGAACATCGTCGGGCGCACGTTCTTCACGGCCGGCGCGATGCGGCAGGTAATCGGCGTGATGCCGCGCGACTTCATCTTCCCGGACGACGGCGCGCTGCTCTGGGTGGTCAGCAACTTCCGACCCGCCGACGTGCGGCCCGGCAACCTTGGCGTCCCGATCATCGCGAGCCTCAAGCCCGGCGTCACGACGGAGCAGTTGGCCACGGAGCTCACCACGATCTCCAAGGAGCTGCCCGAACGCTTCGGCGGATCGCCGAACTATGCGCGGATGATCGCCGCGCATCGCGCGGTCGTCACACCGGCGCTCGAAGTCATTGTCGATCCGAATGTACGCACCTCACTCTGGGTCCTGCTGGGCGCGGTGGGCATCGTGCTGCTGATTGCCTGCGCCAACGTGACGAATCTCTTCCTCGTGCGCGTGGAGGGGCGGCAACGTGACCTCGCCGTGCGGCGTGCGCTCGGCGCCGCCCGCGGCGAACTGGTTGGGCTGCAGCTCTCGGAAGGCGTGGTTGTGGCAGTGTTGGCGGGGGTGCTCGCCGTCGGGATCAGCGCCGTCACGATGCCGCTGTTGCTGCGCTCGGCCCCGGATGGCATTCCGCGCCTCTCCGGCGTCCAGCTTGACGGTACGGTGATCTTGGCCGCCCTTGGCCTGGTCGCCGTGGCGGCGGCGTTGTGCAGCCTGATTCCCGCCTACCGCGCGAGCAAGCCTGACCTGCAGCGATTGCGAGAGGGTGGTCGCACCGGCACCGGCCGCCGGCATTGGGGGCGTGACGCGCTCGTGGTCGGCCAAACAGCGCTGGCGTTGGTGTTGCTCATCGGCTCGGCGCTGCTCGTGCGCAGCTTCCAGCAACTGCGCAGCGTGGACCCCGGATACGAGACGAAAGACCTCTACACCTTCCAGTTCGCGCCGGAGCAGCCGCAGTTGATCGACGGCCCGACCTGGGGAGCGCTGCATCTCGACTTCATGGATCGCATCCGCGTCCTGCCCGGCGTGGAGATGGTTGGCGTGGTGAACAACATCCCGCTCGACGAAGGCACCGGCACGGTGCGCTACCAGACCGAGGGGATGTCCGCCGAGGACGCCGGCACCTTGCTCGACCGCAACTTCGCGGGCGGCGATTACTTCGAGACAATGGGCATCTCGATGCTGCGGGGCCGCAACTTCACGACCAGCGAGGCGGTCACGCCGAATACCAGCGTGATCATCAGCCAGTCGGCAGCAGAGCGCCTCTGGCCTGGGCAGGACCCGATTGACCAACGCCTGCGGCGTCCGGGCCAGCCGCACATCTACCAAGTGGTCGGCGTGGTCGAGGATGTGAAGCAGAGCGACTGGCGCGACGAGGGTGAGGCAATCGTGTACCACCCGCTGACGGGACCGACCCCTGAGTTCTGGGCGATGGGCTCGCCGGCCTACGTGGTGAAGTCGCCGCGCGCCGCCTCGCTGACGCGGGAAATCCGGGACCTGGTGCGGCAGATCGCGCCGGAGGCGCCGGTCTATCGCGAGTACACGATGGAGTTCCTCTCGCAGCGGGCGATGGTGCAGTTGCGCTTCACGATGCTCACGTTGCTCGTCGTGTCCACGCTGGCGTTGGTGCTCGGCGCAGTGGGCCTCTATGGCGTGCTCTCGTACGTCGTGGCAGAGCGTACGCGCGAGATCGGTGTGCGGATGGCGCTGGGTGCGACCGCCGGCGCCGTGCAGCGCATGGTGGTCGGCCAGGGTACGCGGATCGTGCTTGCCGGCGTCGGACTCGGCATCGTGGCCGCCTTGCTCTCGACCCGGGCGATGCGCTCCATCCTCTTCGGCGTCTCGGCGCTGGATCCTGCAGTGTTCGTGGTGATGTCGCTGATGCTGCTGGCCGTTGCGATGTTGGCGGCGTTCTTGCCGGCCCGGCGCGCAAGTACCGTGGACCCGATGGTCTCGATGCGCGCCGACTAGCGCGGCGGCTCGGCGGACAGTCCGTCGGAGAAGCGATAGTGGATGCCGTGGCGCTCGAGCAGCGCCACGAGCCTCCGCAGGCCCAGCCCCATCACGCTGAAGTAGTCGCCGTCCACTCGCTCGACGATGGTCGCGCCGTAGCCCTGGATGCCGTAGGCGCCCGCCTTGTCCATCGGCTCGCCCGTGGCCACGTACTCGGCGATCTCGCTGTCCGTGAGCGGACGGAAGGTGACGCGCACCGCCTCGACGGCGCTGTGCACCGCGGCGCCGCGCGCCACCGCGATCCCGGTCATCACCGTATGCTCGCGGCCGGAGAGCCGCCGGATCATCGCCCGTGCGTCCGCCGCGTCGAGCGGTTTGCCGAGGATGTCGCCGTCCACGACGACCGTAGTGTCCGCAGCAATGACCACGGCCTCCGGTTCACGGCCGGCAATCACCAACGCCTTCTCTCGCGCCAGACGCTCCGTGTAGGCGTCGGCCTCCTCGCCCGCACGGACATCCTCGTTGATGTCCGCCGGCATCACGGCGTGCGTGATGCCGATCAGCGAGAGCAGCTCGCGCCGACGCGGCGACTGCGAGGCCAGGATGACGTGCAGGCCGCTCACTTCTCGAGCCACAGCGTGACGGGGCCATCGTTCACGAGTTCGACGTCCATCATCGCGCCGAACTCGCCAGTCTCCACGCGCAGGCCGCGCTCGCGCAGCAGGCCAACGAAGCGCTCATAGAGCGGGATGGCGACCTCCGGGCGCGCCGCGTCGATGAAGCTCGGCCGACGTCCCTTGGCTGCGTCGCCGTAGAGCGTGAACTGGCTGACCACGAGCACGGCTCCGTCCACGTTGTCCAGCCCGCGGTTCATCTTGCCCTCGTCGTCGGCAAAGAGGCGCAACCCCGCCACCTTGTCGGCCATCCACACGCACTGCTCCTCCGAATCCGTGTGTGTGAAGCCCACGAGCAGGCAGAAGCCCGTGTCGATCTTCCCCGTGACGCGGGAATCGACGCGGACCTCGGCACGGGAGACGCGTTGAAGCAGGACGCGCATTCTCTAGGATGCAGGAGGGAGGCCGGCGGGCAGTCCCCTCATTGCACAACCGCCCGCGCCCAGTCCCAGCCCTCCATCCCCTTCGCGTTCACCGCCTTCACCGCGATGTGCCAGCCCGGCTGCAGCGAGTTGAGCGTGATGCGCGGGTTGGTGACGCGCGACGTGTACTGCATCGGGTTCGACGCGGGACCGTAGCGCACGATGTAGCCGGTGATCTCCTTCTCCACCGCCCGCTCCCAGGTCGCCGTCTTGCCGGCGGCCGTGAGTCCGACGAGCCGCGACGGGCTCGACGCCAGCAGCATGATGGTCGCGATCGTCGTCTTCGACGTCTCGGCCAACTGGCGATGGTTGATCGTTTCCAGGACGTCGTGCACCTGGTGGTAGTGCGGGTTGCCGAGGATCGGGTACGAGCCGATGCCGCCGACGATGTCGCCCCAGGCGTCGTAGAGCGCGTGGGCGTCCGTGCTCTTGTAGTAGAAGGCGTCGTAGGTGATGAGCTCGGAGAACTGGATGGCCGCGGCGTGCTGGATGTCGCGGATCCCCGTGTTCGAGTAGCGGATGGTGTTGTCCATCCGCGAATCGTTGGACCAGCCCATCATGTCGTTGTTCAGCGCACCGACCACGTGGATCGAGTCCTTCATCCGGCGGCCGAACTCGCGGGCGCCGCGGAGGCCGGATTCCTCGCCGGTGAAGGCCACGAACATCACCGTGGCGGGCAGCGGGCGCTTGGCCAACACGCGCGCCGCCTCGAGGATCATCGCCGTGCCAGACGTGTTGTCGTCGGCACCGGGGCCCTCGGCACGCGAGTCGAAGTGCGCGCCGACCACATAGATCAGCTCAGGGTTCACCGTGCCCTTCACCGTCGCCACGACATTCGCGACCGGGATCTCCCCGCCCTGCAGCGTGGTGAAGCGCTGGAGATGCGCATCCAGCCCGAAGCTCTGGTACTGCGCAAGCAACCAGTCGGTGGCCTTCCAGTTGCCGGGCTGGGTGATGTGCTTGGAGTCGAATTCGAACAGCGCCTTCTCGTACGAATAGATGCGGCCGGTGCTCACCTCGGCTACCGCGGCGCGCACCTGCTCGGCGATCGGCGCGAATGCACGGCGTCCGTTCTCGCGCAACGCCCGCTCGGCGCCCAGCATCGAGTCCACCCGCGCCACCAGCTGCGTGCGCGGCACCTTGGTGCCGAGGTCCGTCACGTAGAGATGGCGATGCGGCGTCACGGTGTCGCCGTCGCGCTCGGAGACGATGGCGACGCGGGACCCGTCCGGACTCACCTCCCACTCGTACTCCGGCGCGACGGTGCGCACGGTGTTGTTGTGGAAGAGCCGCGTCCGGTCGCCGGTACTCAGGTCGTACAGGTACGAGCGGCGATGTCGACCCTCGCCGATGACGCCGAGCAGGCGCTCGTCGGAGATGAACTGCGGGAAGAGGTCGTGCTGGATCTCGTGCGTGAGGCGTCGCGGTGACTCGCTGCCGTCGGCGGGCACGGCGAACAGCTCCCAGTCCTCGCGCGGCATCTGGCCGAAGACGACGGTGCGGCCGTCGGGCGACAACGCGGGATTCATGAACGCACCCTCGAGCGTCGCCGCGGTCGTGGGCTCGCCGTCGCGCTTCACGCGCACACGGGCCACTTCGCCACCGTTCTCAATCCACGCGAATGCCGAACTGCTGCGCGCCCACACAGGGCTCACGCCACCCATCGCCGCGCCGAGACCTGTCGGCGTGAACTCGGCAAAGCTGTCGCTGCGCGCGCCGCCGGCGAAGCCGGGCACGAAGCGCGCGAAGGCGCTGCGCTCTCCAAGCGTCACCAGCGCACGCCGACCGTTCGGCGACGACAGAATCTGGATGGGGTTGCGACCAGCCACCGCGACTTCACGCCAGGTGCCGTCGTTGCCGGTGAGGTCTCGCACGATGATTTTGGAGGCGTTCTCGTCGCCGACGATCAGGGCCACGCGCAGCGGTGCCGTTCCCAACAGCGTGAGCGAACTCGCCGAGGCCGCGTCGAGTGGGATATCCTGCGCCTCGCCGCCACCGAGTGGCACCCACCGAATGGCGGGCCGGCCGGCGGCCGAGCGATAGAGCCAAGCCACGGAGCGTCCGTCGGGAGCGAAGCTGACGTTGACGCCTGTCCCTTCGGTCGCGACGGGGAACCCAGCCTCGTTGCGCACGACGACGATCTTGGCGGCGGCGCCGGTGCCGGTCGCGTACGCGAGATGCCGTCCGTCCGCCGACCACACCGGCGTGCGGGCGTCCTTGGCGACCTCGACGGTCTGATAGATCTCGCCCGTGAGCTCGGCGACGCGATCTTGCCAGGCATCGGCATCAGACGCGGCCAAGACCGCCTTGAGGTCCACGAGCGCCTCGTCGTAGCGCCCCGCATCCCAGGCGAAATACGCGCGGTCGAAGCGCTCGGCGGTCGTGAGGGTGGCCTGCCGCGCGCCCTGCTGGGCAGCGAGCGGGAGTGCAGCGAGCGCGCAGAGGGCGGCAATTCGACGCAGCATCATCTCAGTCCGTGGCTTTGAGGAGATCAGTCTTGCCTTCCGTCAGCCTCGTAAGGTAGCCACGATTCGCGTGCGGTTCATCCTGGCTCGGAATTCGGATGGAACTGCATTGCCACAGAGGCACAGAGACACAGAGGACATCTACGAGGCCCAAAGGCCGTGCGCCTTCTTCAACTGCACTTGAAAGGGGACCGGCGGACAGATCCGTCCGCCGAGCCCCCTGAGAAGCTGCCCTTGGGATCGACACAGAGGCGACTCAGCGCACCGACACCTCTGTGTCTCTGTGTCTCTGTGGCAAAGCCGTTGCCGTTACTTGATCGTCACCGACTCTGTGGCAAAGCCGTTGCCGTTACTCCACCGTCACCGACTTGGCCAGATTGCGCGGCTGGTCCACATTGGCCCCACGCTTCACCGCGATGTAGTACGCCAGCAGCTGCAACGGCACAGAAGCCAGAATCGGCGTCAGCGCGTCGAGCGTCTCGGGAACGCGGATCTCGTGGTCAATCAAACCAGCCAGCGCCGGCTCGTCGCGACTCGTGATGACGATTGTCTTGCCGTGGCGCGCCTTCACCTCCTGGATGTTCGAGACCACCTTCTCGAACACCGCATCGTGCGGCGCGATGAACACCACCGGCATGTTCTCGTCGATCAGCGCAATCGGACCGTGCTTCATCTCCGCGGCCGGATACCCCTCGGCGTGGATATAGCTGATCTCCTTGAGCTTGAGCGCGCCCTCAAGAGCGGTCGGGAAGTTGTAGCCACGACCCAGGTACAGGAAGTTCTTCGCGTCCTTGTATTGCTCGGCGATCTTCTCGATCTCCGCTGCGCGGTCGAGGATGCCCTGCACCTGGGCCGGCAGCGCGTGCATCGCCTGCGCGAAGCTCTTGCCGCGCATAACGCTCACCGTGCGCTTGCGGCCCAGCTTGAGCGCGAGCAGTGCCAGCGCAATCACCTGGCTGGTGAACGCCTTGGTGGACGCCACGCCGATCTCCGGACCCGCGTGCAGGTACACGCCACCGTCGTCCTCGCGGGCAATCGTCGAACCGACCACGTTGACGAAGCCGAGCGTCTTGGCGCCGCGGCGCTTGGCCTCGCGCATCGCCGCCAGCGTGTCCGCCGTCTCGCCCGACTGCGAGATGACGATGCAGAGCGTGCGGCTCGACACGATCGGGTTGCGATACCGGTACTCCGACGCGTACTCCACCTCGGTGGGGATGCGCGCGAAGTCTTCGATCAGCATCTCGCCGATGAGCGCCGAGTGCCAGCTGGTGCCGCAGGCCGTGATGACGACCTGGTCGATGTTCATCAGGTCGTCGTGGCTCATGTTGATGCCGCCGAGCTTCGACGTCCCGTCCTCGAGCACGAGGCGGCCGCGCATCGTGTTCTCGATGGTCTGCGGCTGCTCGAAGATCTCCTTCAGCATGAAGTGGTCGAAACCGCCGCGCTCGATGGCGGCCAGGTCCCACTCGATGTGCTCCACCGACCGGCGCACCGGCGTGTGGTTGATGTCCATCACCTTGTAGCCCGTCGGCGTAAGCACCGCGAGGTCGCCGTCGTCGAGGTAGACCACCTGCCGCGTGTGCGCGAGGATGGCCGAGGCGTCGGAGGCGAGGAAGTACTCGCCCTCGCCGACGCCGACCAGCAGCGGGCTGCCCTTGCGCGCCGCGACGATTTTCTCGGGATCCTTGCTGGAGACCACCGCGATGCCAAACGTGCCCTCGACCTGGCGCAGCGTCGCCGCCACGGCCTCTTCGAGCGAGCCCGCGAAGAGCTCCTGCACCAGATGGGCGAGGGTTTCGGTGTCCGTGTCCGAGCGGAAGGTGTGGCCCAGCTTGATCAGCTGCTGCCGCAGCACGTTCGAGTTCTCGATGATGCCGTTGTGCACCACGGCCACGGTCTCGTCCGTGGAGAGGTGCGGATGCGCGTTGCGCTCCGTCGGCGGACCGTGCGTGGCCCATCGCGTATGCGCGATGCCGACCTTGCCGGTCACCGGGTTGGCAGAGAGCGCGCCTTCGAGCTTGGCGATCTTGCCGGCCGCGCGGCGGGTTTCCAACCCCTCGCCGTCGAAGAGCGCGACGCCGGCGGAGTCGTAGCCGCGGTACTCGAGGCGCTTCAACCCCTCAATGAGGAACGGAAGGGCCTGCTTGGGGCCGATGTAGCCGACGATACCGCACATAAAGGCAGTGGTAAGTAGTGAGTTGTAAGTCGTAAGGATGAAGCGGGCCTTCGTCCCCTATGCCAACTGCGCCAACAGCTCGCGACCCCGGTCCACGAGGGCCTTGGCACCGTCCGCTGTCGGTGCCTCAGCAATCACGCGGACAATCGGTTCGGTTCCGCTGGGTCGGATATGCACCCAACGGTCCGCCCACGCCAACCGAAGGCCGTCCTGCGTGTCGGCCTCGGCGTCGGGAAAGGCAGACCGTAGCGCCGCATACACGGCGTCCAGCGGCTGGTCCGGACGGTCGAGCTTGTCCTTGATGATGGCGTAACGCGGGAAGCGTGACACAATCTTGGACAGGGAGTCCCCATCCTCGTGAAGAAGTTGCAAGAGCAGTGCCACGCCCAGCGGGGCGTCGCGGCCGAGGTGCAGTTCGGGTAGGATGACCCCGCCGTTCCCCTCGCCGCCGATGACGGCGCCTGCCGCGCGCATCGCCAAGGCCACGTTCACCTCTCCCACCGGCGCCCGCTGCACCGCCGCCCCGCCCTCAGCGGCCATGTCGTCGACGATGCGGCTGGTGGACAGGTTCGTCACCACGGGACCCTGGCGGTGTCGCAGCACGACACGTGTCGCCAACGCCAGCGTGTAGTCCTCGCCGATCGCCCGGCCGTCGTCGGCCACCAATGCGAGGCGGTCGACATCCGGGTCGGTGGCGAAGCCGATCGCCGCTCCGGTCTGACGTACCAGGGCCTCGAGCGCGCCCAGGTTCTCGGCAACAGGCTCGGGCGGGCGCGGGAAGCGGCCATCGCTTTCAAGTTCGATGGCGTGGACCTCGCAGCCGAGCAACTCCAGCAGGCGCGGAATCACCGCGCCACCCGCCCCGCGGCAGGCGTCGTAGGCGACCGTGAACTTCCGCGCACGGATTCCCGCGACGTCGATGAACGGCAGCGCCAGCACGGCGTCCAGGTGGCGAGCGATGGCGTCGTTGTCGAAGTGCGCGACACCGAGCCGGTCCCAGGTGGCGTAGGGGATGCCCGCATCCACCAGCGCGCGCATCTCGCGTCCCTGCTCAGCGCTCAGGAAGAGCCCATCAGGTCCGATGAACTTGAGCGCGTTCCATTCGATCGGGTTGTGGCTGGCCGTGATGCCCAGCCCGCCAGCGGCGTGATGGTGCTCCACCGCCAGTTGCAGCGTGGGGGTCGTGGTCAGTCCGATGTCGATGACGTCGGCGCCTACGGACTCCAGCGCCGCGCGCGTCACCGAGTGGAACATCGGTCCGGTGACCCGCGAGTCGCGTCCGAGCACTACCGCCGGTTTGCCACCCTGCGCGCGGGCCCCGGCAACGGCCCAGGCGCCAAACGCGGCGGCATAGCGGGCGACGACTTCCGGCGTCAATCCATGGCCGACGCGACCACGGATACCGGACACACTGATCATCAAGCGGGGATCGGACATTCAACTAAGATGGAGGATGGAGGACGAAGGATAAAGGATGGACCGCCGCCGCTCACGTTGAAGCAGCACCTCGACCGCAGCCCGACGTGTGTGTTCGTCCTTCGGCCTTCGTCCTTCGGCCTTCGTCCTCCCACCTTCTGCCCAAAGCATGGACCTCCTCCCACTCCGTGCCGCCGCTGGCGGCGGCAGCATCGACGGACAGCCCGCGGCGGCACTTGTTGCAGCAGGCTTCACGCTGTTGCAGCGCTGCCCGGCGCTGGTGCGTGCCCTCGCCGGGAAGCGCGCGGCGATCCTCCTGCCGACCTGCCCACAGTTCCTCACGGCCCTCGCCGCCAGCGACGGCCGCGGCAGCGTGCTGGTGAATCCACTGGCCAGCCCGTTCGAGGTCGGACATCAGGCGCTCGACGCGTCGGTGGGTGCCGTCTTCACGATTGCGTCCCTCCAGCACAAGCTGGCAGCCGGTCTGCCACGGGTGCTGCTGGACGAGGCCCCGCGAGGCGCAACCTTCCTCTCGCGGGCCGACGACCCATCGCCGCTGCGACTCGACCTCGGCTCGCACTTCGGACTCGACCTCGAGGGCGACGCCGACTCCCCCGGCCGCGACGAGGAGTGCGCCATCGTCTACACAAGCGCCATGCAGGGCCGACCGCTGGGCGCGGTGCTCACGCACCGCAACCTGATCACCAACGCGCGGCAGACGGTACAGGCGGCGGCACAGTCGCCGGACGATCACCTGTTGGCCGTGCTGCCGTTCTCGCACCTGTTCGGGCTCACCGTGTCGTTGATGGCGCCGCTGTTTGCCGCCGCGCGCGTCACCACGATGCCGCGGTTCAACGCACTGACCGCCGTCGACACCGTGGAGCGCGAGGGCATCACGGAGATCGTCGGCGTTCCGTCGGTGTTCGCAGGGATGTTGGCGGCCATCGAGCGCCGCGGAGGCCGCTTCGATGCCCAGGCCCTGCGGCTGTGTATCTGCGGGGGCGCGCCGCTGTCCGTCGGCCTGCAGGAGCGATGGTTGGCCGCGACCGGCGTGGAGCTGCGGCAGGGCTACGGGCTTACGGAGGCCTCACCCGTGGCGCTGTTCAACGCCGTGCAGCACGAGAACGTGCACGGCGCGCTCGGGCTGCCGTTCCCGGGCCTGCGCGTCAGCATCCGCGAGCCGGAGTCCGGTGCCGAATGCCCCGTCGGGAACGAGGGCGAGATCTGCGTGGCTGGGGACACGGTGTTTCGTGGATACGTCGGTGAAGTCGGCCCGGTGGGCTCGATGCGCCCCGTCCCTGCGACGGCGCGTGCAAACAGTGCCGGCCTGCGCACCCGCGACGGGTGGCTGCACAGCGGTGACCGCGGGCAGTTGCGCGAGGACGGACGCGTGGAGTTCCGTGGTCTCTACAAGCCGATGTTCACGCGCAACGGCTTCAACATCTATCCAGCCGAGATCGAGGGCGCCTTGTCGGGCCTGCCCGGCGTCTTGACCGCCCGCGTCGTCGCGGTTCCGGACGCCACGCGGGAGCACGAGATCGCGCTGGAGATCGTCGCGATGAGTGACGACCTCACCGAGGATGCCGTGAAGGCCTGGTGCGGGACGCGGCTCTCGCAGTACAAGCAGCCGAGCCGCATCGCGATCTCGCGGCAGGCCTAGCCGAAGAGCTCGATCTGCGGCGGGCTGAGGGGCAGCTCCAGGGCCTGCAGCACGGCTGGCACCCAACCATCGCGATCGCGGGGATCGAGGGCGACGACCGGCACCGCGAAGTCGCGCACCAGGGCGTCGATGGTCTCGTCGATCTGCAACTGAAACGCACGGCTGACCGCCCGCGTGCCGTCAAAGCTCGGCGCCTGGATCACCGGCACCTTAAATAGCGCGTCGTAGCCACGGATCCAGTCGGCCACGAGGGCGTCGAGCTCCGGTCGGCGTCCGACCTTGGCGACCAAGTACGCATAGTTGTCGAGCACCGAGCGGTCGCAGACCACGACCTCGTACTGCGACTGCGCGGCGATCTCCTCGGCGATCTGCGTGTGCAGGATCCACGCCTGCGCGTCGTAGGTCGTACCTTCGTTGATCGGCAACGGACAGCGCCGCGCGACCTCCTTCACCAGGTCCACGCCGAAGTCGAAGCGCTTGAGCGTCGCCGCGAGGTCGAAGCACAGCGTGGTCTTGCCCACGCCGTGCGTACCGACAAAGGCAATCTTCAGTCGGCGTCTGCCGGCGCTGTCGTCAGGGAGGGCAATCGCTGCGGGAGCCATCGCAGGGAATGTAGCCGCGCGAGGCAGCTCTGTCCGCCTGCCGAGGCACGTCGAGCAGTCGCTGCGGCCGCGCCGGGCCGAAGTTCTATTCCGCGATGTAGAGCCAGCGGCCGTCGCGACCCCGCATCCACACCGTGAAGAACGGAAATCCAGGCAGCCCACGGGCCTCCGCCCGCAGGATGACGCCGAGATTCACGCCGAAGTCGCCGCTCGGCGCGACGAGCGTGCGGTCGGCGCCCCAAACGAAGGGGCTGGTGCCCGGCGGCACGCCCGTCGACACGGAGCGCACGACGGCTTCACGCCCGCGCACCAGGTCCGGACCCGCCGGCCCATTGAGGTGCCAGGCCTGCGGATGCCCGAACAGGGCGAAGGCCTCCCCGAGCCCGATCGTCTGCGACGAGTCGCTGAAGGCGCGCTCCGTGGCGGCCAGTTCGGCGCGACGCTCTTCCAACGCTGGGGCCGGGACGATGCCGCCGGTGGCCGGCCCCTGCAGAGAGCCCGCATAGGCGGTATCGACCGCACCCTCCCCGCGCGGCGCGCGACGGAAGACGCGCATTTGCCAACCCTCCGCGCCGCGAATCCAGTACGCGAGGTACCGCAGTGGCACGCGCGACCCGTCTGCGCGCTGGATCTCCATGAAGCCCATCGTGAAACCGTGGCTCCCGTCGCCGGAAACGGCGGCGCGCGCTGGCGCCCACCGAAGGCGCGAGGTCGCCGCCAGCGTGTCGCGGCCCAGGGCCGCCAGGACGGCGCTGCGGCCATCCGCAAAGCCGCGCGGACCGTCAGGCATCGTGACGTCCTCAGCGAAGGCGGCCGCGAGCGCCTGCAACATTGTGCGGCTGGGCGCGGCGGCACCCAAGGCGCGATCAGCAGCAACAAGCGAGGCAGCAGGGTCCGAGCCTGCCGCCGGAGATTGCGCCAAGCTTCGCGCGGCGCAGGCAAGAGCCAGCGCGAGGACTGAAAGTGAGGGTCGCATACCGTTCAGTACGATACGTAGGCAGAAGGGTTGCAGGACACTTGCCGCGAGGCGCTCCGAGGGCCCATCGTAGCGCTGCACCGCCCACGCAACGGAGGGCGCTGCCACCTCGCCCTGGAGTGCTCCCCATGACGCTCGACGACATCCGACTGGTCCTGCTCCGCGACATCGACGCCGCCACCCGCGAAGTCGAGGCCTACCCAAGCGAGGAGTCGCTCTGGGCCAAAATCCCCGGGCTCACGAACAGCGGAGGCACCCTGGCCAGACACCTCGCAGGCAATATGCGGCACTTCGTGGGCAACCTGCTGGGCGGCAACGGCTACGTGCGCGACCGCGAGGCGGAGTTCTCGGGTACGGTGCTCCCGCGTGCGGCGGTGGCCGCAGAACTGCGCGCCGCACACGCAGAAGTCGATGCCGCGCTGCGCGCCCTCCCCGCGGCGCGCCTCACGGCACCGTTCCCCGCCGTCATCGCGACCGTGCAGCTGAGCACCGGCCGCGCCCTGCTCCACTTCGCGGCGCACTTCGCGTACCACCTCGGCCAGATCGACTACCACCGCCGGATGCAGGACCCCGGTGCCAAGCCCATCGGCACGATGACGCTGGATCCGCTCAAGTGAAGATGATCTGCCCGCCGGCCGCGAGTTCGTAGAACTCGCCCACGGTGATGATCTCCTCCACCTGCGGGATGAAGTCGTCCCTCTCCAGCTCGAACATGTCCACGCTGGCCTTGCAGGCGTAGAGCTTCGCGCCCGAGTCGGCAATCATCTCGATGAACTCCGGGATGGGCGGGATGTCGAGCTTGTCCATCGACTTCATCATCTGCTTCGTGACCAGCGCCGACATGCCTGGCACGCCGCCCAGCCAGGTGGCCAGGTGCAGGCCCGGGTTGCCCACGGTGGCGACCTTGATCGCGTCGTGGCGCTCCTTGTTGATGGCGTCCATGCCGAAGAAGGTGAAGAAGACGTTCGCCTCGATGCCCTCCATCCGTGCGCCATTCGCCATGATCAGCGCGGGATAGATCCCCTCCAACGACCCCTTGGAGACGATGATCGAGACCTTCGTGATCGGCTGCGGCTGCGCGACCGCGGCGCCCGCGCCCATGTCCTGCGTGAATGGGAGTGTCATGGAAGTCGTCCTCGCCGGTTAGATGCAGCCCTTGGGCTTTGGGATGCCGCCGATCTTGGCGGCCAGCTTGGCCGGGCCCTTGGGGAAGAGCGTGTAGAGCTCCTTGATCGCCACGCCGCTCTCCTTGCCCAGCGAGCGGATGGTCGGGGCGCTGCCCGTCTTGATGTAGGTGTCGCGCATGAAGTTCACGACCAGCCAGTGACGGTCGGTGAGCTCCGGGATGCCGTTCTCGCGGGCGATCTCGAGGGCGAGTCCGCGATCCCAGTCCTCGACCTTCTCGAGGAAGCCCTCGGCGTTGCGGGCGACTGCATTGAGCGTGGCCATACGAGCCTCCTCTTAGAGTGCGACAGGTTCGGTGGGAAAGACCTTTCCGCTGCGCTTCATCTGCGCGGGGATGCCGGGGAAGTCGCGGCCGGGCAGCAGCGCGTTCCAGTACACGTGGCGGAATGCGAGCTTGCCGAGGTGGGCGAGCCGGCTCTCCTTGAGCAGGGGCATCGGGCCCCAGGCGAAGGGGAAGTGGCCCGGCAGCGGTTCGGTCTCGTAGTTGAAGTCGATCAGCAGCGCCTTGTCGTGGCCGGTCTCGATGAAGCAGTTCGCGTGGCCGTCGAACTCGGGCTCCAGCGCCTCGCCGCGCAGGTAGCGCAGTACGTTGCGCTCGAGCACCTCGGCCTCGAAGTGCGCCACCGATCCGGCCTTCGACGTCGGCACGTTGGTCGCGTCGCCGAGGGCGAAGACGTTGGGCTTCACGTCCGCCTGCAGCGTGCGCGGGTTGGTGTGTACGAAGTCCATCGCGTCGCCAAGCCCGGGCGACCTCCCGACGAAGTCCGCCCCCTTGTGCACCGGGATTGTCACCAAGAGGTCGAACGGGATCCGGCGCTCGTCCCACGACACGAGTTCGCCTTCGGCGCCCTCCACGCGCCCAGTGTTGAACTCGGTCTCGAGCGTGATGCCCTTCTCCGCCAGGAGGTACCCAAGCGTCTTGTTGCACTGCGGCTTGGTGAAGGCCGCGTCCAACGGTGTCACGTACGTGATGTCCACGCGGTCGCGGATGCCGCGGTCCGTGAAGAAGGCGTCCGCCAGGAACGCAAACTCCAGCGGCGCCACGGGGCACTTGATCGGCATCTCGACCACGTTGATGACCAGCTTGCCGCGCTCGAAGATGTTCAGTGCCTTGGCCAGGGCTTCCGCGCCCTCGAGCGTATAGAAGTCGAAGACCTTGTCGCGCCAGCCGTCGCCGAGCATGCCTTCGGTCTCCTCGGGCGCGATCTTCGTGCCCGTCGCGACGATGCAGAGGTCGTAGGAAATGACCTTGCCGGTCTCGAGCGTCACGGTGTCGTGCTCAGCGTCGAGTTTCTCGATGGCACCTTCGATGTAGTGCACCTCAGTCGGCAGCGTGGACGGCCGTGGCCGCAGCACGTCGTCGCGGGTGTAGGCGCCGAAGGGGATGAACAGCAGGCCCGGCTGGTAGATATGCTGGGGCTCCGGGTCCACCACCGTGATGAAGGTCTCGCCCCGCTGGATGTCGCGACGGAGGGCGCGCACGAGGCGGTTCGCCATGACGGTGCCGGCCGTACCTGCGCCAAGGATGACGATGTGTTTCATCTCTGCTCCCGGTGACTGACTGCTTGGAGCATCGCGAAACCGGGGCACCTATACCATCAAGGGGTACCTTATTCCTTGTGGGGAATATCCTCACATCCGCAGACGGGGCCAGGGCGATGAGAAACGCCGCCCGGGCCAAGCCCGGGCGGCGTCTCCCAACCGACGGCCGAAGCCGCCGAAGTCACACCTGAACTACTGGTCGATCCGCTGCAGCTCCACGCGCCGGTTCTGCTGGCGCCCATCGGCCGTGCCGTTGTCCGCACGCGGACGCGTCGGGCCGTAGCCGCGGGCGGTGAGGCGGTTCGCCGCCACGCCCTTGGAGATCAGGTACTGCCGCACCGAGGCAGCGCGCGCCGCCGAAATACGATTGTTGCCGGCCAGCGAACCCGTGTTGTCCGTGTGACCCTGCACTTCCACTCGCACCTCGGGGTTGTTCACCAACGCCTCGGCCACGCGATCGAGAATCTCGTTCGACTCCGCGGTGAGGTTGGCGCTGCCGGTCGCGAAGGTCACGCCTTCGAGTACGATCTCTCGACGCTCGGCCGTGAAGAGTTGCGTGCAGCCGCGCGCATCCACCGCCGTACCGGCCGGCGTGTTCGGGCAGGCATCCATCGGATCAGGCACTCCATCGCCATCGCCATCAGGCACGCAGCCCTGCGCGTTCACGCGGGTGCCGGCCGGGGTGTTCGGGCAGCGGTCATTGGCGTCGAGCACGCCGTCGCCGTCGGTGTCGAGCGGGCAACCGGTGGCGTTCACGCGGGTGCCGGCCGGGGTGTTCGGGCAACGGTCGGCCGAGTCGATGACGCCGTCGTTGTCGGTATCCACTGGGCAGCCCGTCGCCGTGACCGGCTCGCCGCGCGGGGAGTTCGCGCAACGGTCGGCGGAGTCGAGCACGCCGTCCATGTCCGCGTCACCTTCGGGCACGCAACCGAAGTAGTTCACGTAGGCGCCCATCGCGGTGCCCTGGCACTGGTCCTGGGCATCGGGCACACCGTCGTTGTCGCTGTCGGGAGCCGGCGGCTTCACGCCCCAGCGCCAGTTCAGCCCCATCTGAAAGTGGAGATTGACGTTGGTGAGGTCATTGCCCGGACCTTCGAAGATCGGCGAGGGGAGGTAGTCGCCGACGATGTCGAAGCGCAGGGCAAGGCGATCGTTGAAATGCCGGAGCGCGCCCAGCGAGCCGGAGAAGCCGTCATCCGCGAAGCTGTCGCCAGGACCCGGCGGATCGGTGTTGTCCCGCACCCAGCCGGCACCGATGATGCCGGTCCACTTGTCGGTGAAGGCGCGGTGGTACGCCAGCCGCACGTAGAACGGCGCCAGTTTCGCGGACGGATCGCCCGAGGTCGCGCCGTAGCTGCCCTGCGTCTCGAGGGCCCAGTTCCGGAACACGAACATTCCGAAGTGCAGCCCGAGCGACAGCGCGTCGTCGGGCGAGAGAGACTCGTCAATGAGTGAGTAGCGGCCGAAGAAGCCGGCGTCGATGGTGCCCATCTCCTGTGCCGTGACGGAGTCGGAGAGTGCACCAAGCGTCAGTGCCGCGGCCAGCGCGGCCGACAAGAGCTTGCGCATGTCTGTCCTCGTGATGGGGGTTCGCAACTGCTACGACGCAATCTGTCATCGGGACCACGAGCGGTCGAGAGACCGCGCCGCGCCACGCAGTTCCTCGTGACCTAGGTCACATGGTCATTGGCGCGTCGTCCGACCAGGTGCTCGCCGCAATCTTCCACTTGCCGTCCACGAGCTTCCAATGCGAGAGATACTTCCCGGTCATTGCCACGGCCGGGTTCTTCTCCATCGCCGGCATCGAGAACGTATAGGTGCCGCGCTCGACGGCCACCGGGCCGTTCGCAACCACGGACGCGACCTTGAACTCCATCGCCGAGCCGGGAGGGAATGGATTGTCCACGAAGAACTGCCGGATGGCCGCACTGCCCTGCACCTGCGGCAGCGCGGGCGGCATCACGACGGCGTCGGCCGCGTAGTACGCCATCGTCGAATCGATGAGCCCGCTGACCATCCACGGCGTCATCTTCGCGTTGATGGCGACGATCTCGGCGCGGGCTGCCGTGGCCTCGGCCTCCATGCGTGCGGTGGCCTGCTCGGGGGTCTCGCCGGCGCAGGCCGTCAGGCCGGAGGCCAACACCGCGACCAAGGCAGAACGTGTGATGCGCATCGCTTCCCTCCTGGGTTGCCTCGAACCTACAGCCAGCAAGACCACTCCGCTGGCGCCGGTCGCTTGTCGCGAAGCTTGCTTTGCATCGTCTCGGCGCCCGCGTGTTCCGGCGGGAACACAAAGACTGCGCCCGCCAGCAACTCACGCGGCGGAATCCCCAGATGCTCAAACGCTGCGCTCGACTTGAGGGGTCCCCCACTGGCCCAGAACGTTGGCAGTCCACGTTCGGTGGCGGCGAGCAGGAAGGTCTGCACCGCCGCGCCCGTCGCCGCGAGATGTTCCGTGTTCTGCTGCGTGCCGGCGAAGATCTCACCGGCCTCGGCGTCGAGCGGCGACTTCGGTGCATCCGGCAGCCAGGTCACCAGCGCGAGCGTGGTGCAGGCGTTTAGCAGGCGCGGATACGTGCTCTTGTCCTCGCGCGACACGAGCCAGGCGCGAAGCGCGCGGCAGGCGGCGACGTCGAGCAACCGGAAGCGCCAGGGCACGATGCCTGGCATCGTGCTGCCCTCGCGGTGCTCGGGCGCAGGGATCAAGTGGAATGGAGCGGACCCCGCCGCCGCGAGCATCTGCTCGATAGCCGCGCGGTCGGTCTGCACGTTCAGCGGCGTTTCGGCGAGCACCTTCAGCGTGTGACGGCTCTGCGCGAGCTCGGTGAGCAAACGGGGCACGGGCGTGGGGCTGGTCTGGTCGGGCGGCAAGTCGGGAGTACTCCGGGGTGGGTCGAGATCGGGGCCAATGCCGCGAGACGCGGCGCTAGGCGCAATCTAGACTGTTAGATTTTCCGGATGGCCCAGAGCACCGTGACCCCTGCCCGGCCAGCCCGGGCACCCAAGCCCAAAGCGCCGACACCGCAGCCCGCTTCCGGCGCTGCGGCGGAGCCCTACACGGCGCAGCACAAGATCCGCATCGTCACCGCGGCCTCGCTGTTCGACGGCCACGATGCGGCCATCAACGTGATGCGGCGCATCCTGCAGGCCAGCGGCGCAGAGGTCATCCACCTCGGTCACGATCGCTCGGTGGACGAGGTCGTGAACTGCGCGATCCAGGAGGACGTGAACGCCATCGCGATGACGTCGTACCAGGGCGGGCACACGGAGTACCTCAAGTACATGCACGACCGCCTGCACGAGGAAGGCTGCGGGCACATCCGTATCTTCGCCGGCGGCGGCGGCGTCATCCTGCCGAATGAGATCGCCGAGCTGCAGGGCTACGGCATCGAGCGCATCTATTCGCCGGACGACGGCCGCGCGATGGGCTTGCAGGGGATGATCAACGACCTGCTCTCGCGCTGCGACTTCCCCACCGGGCGCGATGTCGGCCCAGCGGACGTGGAGAAGGCCCGTGGACGCGACGCGCGCGCGCTTGGCCGGCTCATCTCGGGCGCCGAGAACTTCCGCATCGAGCACACGACACTGCTCGATGCGCTGCGCGCCGAGGCGGCCAACTTCACGACGCCGGTGCTCGGCATCACCGGCACGGGTGGCGCCGGCAAGTCCTCGTTGGTGGACGAGTTGGTGCGCCGCTTCCTCGCGGACCACGGCGACAAGACGGTCGGCATCATCTCGGTGGACCCCAGCAAGCGCCGCACTGGCGGCGCCCTGCTCGGCGACCGCATCCGCATGAATGCGATCCACGACCCGCGCGTGTATATGCGTTCGCTGGCCACGCGCCAGGCCAACCTGGCGATCTCCAGCCACGTGGCGGACGCCGTCGCGATCCTCAAGGTCGCCGGTTTCGACCTCGTGATCCTCGAGACCTCGGGCATCGGCCAGAGCGACACGCAGATCGTCGACCACTCGGATGTGTCGCTCTACGTGATGACGCCGGAGTACGGCGCGGCCACTCAATTGGAGAAGATCGACATGCTCGACTTCGCCGATGTCGTGGCGCTGAACAAGTTCGACAAGCGCGGCGCGCTCGATGCGTTGCGTGACGTACGCAAGCAATACCAGCGGAACCACAAGCGCTTTGAGGCACCGGCTGACGAGATGCCGGTGCACGCGACCATCGCGTCGCAGTTCAACGATCCCGGCACCACGCGGCTGTATCGCGCGCTGATGGACCGGATCGTCGAGAAGACGGGTGTCGCGGACCTCGCTCCGACGATCGAGGCCAGCGGCGACTCGGAGAAGGTGCGCATCATCCCGCCGGAGCGAAATCGCTATCTCGCGGAGATCTCGGAGACGATCCGCGGCTACAACCGCCGCGCTGCTGACCAGGCAGACATCGCCCGCAAGCTGCAGGCGGCACGAGAGGCGGAGGCCCTGCTCGCGGACGGATCCGCCGATGCGGCCGCCCCGCTGCGCGAGAAGCGCGAGGAGCTGGAGCGCAAGCTCGACGGCGAGCACCGGGCCGCGCTGGAGTCGTGGCCGAACGTAGAGGTCGCCTACTCCGGCGACGAGTACGTGTACCAGGTGCGCGGCAAGGACGTGCGCGTCCCGATCACGACGACGAGTCTTTCCCATCAGCACGTGCCCAAGGTCTCGCTGCCGACCTACACGGGCTGGGGCGACCTGCTCAAGTGGCTGTTGCAGGAGAACCTGCCGGGCAGCTTCCCGTTCACGGCCGGCGTGTTCCCGTTCAAGCGCGAGGGCGAGGACCCGACGCGAATGTTCGCCGGCGAGGGAGGCCCGGAGCGCACGAACCGGCGCTTCCACTACGTCTCAGCTGGCTTGCCGGCGCGGCGCCTCTCGACGGCGTTCGATTCCGTCACGCTCTACGGCAACGACCCGGCGAAGCGTCCCGACATCTACGGCAAGATCGGCAACTCGGGCGTCTCCGTCTGCTGCCTCGACGACGCCAAGAAGCTCTACTCGGGCTTCGACCTCGCGGACCCGAAGACCTCGGTGTCGATGACCATCAACGGTCCTGCGCCGATGCTCACCGCGTACTTCATGAACGCGGCCATCGACCAACAGTGCGAGAAGTACATCAAGGCCAATGGGCTCGAGGCCGAGGTCAACGCCAAGATCGACGCCTACTTCAAGGCGCATGGCGCACCCCGTCCCAAGTACGACGGCCCGCTGCCCAAGGGCAACGACGGACTCGGCCTCATGCTGCTCGGCATCACCGGCGACCAGGTCCTGCCCCGTGATGTCTACGACAAGATCAAGGCCGAGACCATCAGCAAGGTCCGCGGCACGGTACAGGCGGACATCCTCAAGGAAGACCAGGCACAGAACACCTGCATCTTCTCCACGGAGTTCTCGCTCAAGCTGATGGGCGACGTGCAGGAGTACTTCACGAAGAACGACGTGCGGAACTTCTACTCGGTGTCCATCTCGGGCTATCACATCGCCGAGGCGGGCGCGACGCCGATCACGCAGTTGGCGTTCACGCTGGCCAACGGCTTCACCTACGTCGAGTACTACCTGTCGCGCGGCTTGCCCGTGGACAGCTTCGCGCCGAACCTCTCGTTCTTCTTCTCCAACGGCGTGGACCCCGAGTACGCGGTCATCGGCCGCGTGGCGCGGCGCATCTGGGCCAAGGCGCTCAAGCTCAAGTACGGGGGCGCGGCGCGATCGCAGATGCTCAAGTACCACGTGCAGACCAGCGGCCGTTCGCTGCACGCGCAGGAGATTGGCTTCAATGACATCCGCACCACGCTACAGGCGCTGTACGCGATCGCCGACAACTGCAACTCGCTACACACGAACGCCTACGACGAGGCCATCACGACGCCCACCGAGGAGAGTGTGCGACGGGCGATGGCTATCCAGCTGATCATCAACCACGAGTTCGGGCTCACCAAGAACCAGAATCCGTGGCAGGGCTCGTTCATCATCGAGCGGCTGACGGACCTCGTAGAGGAAGCCGTGTTGCAGGAGTTCGACCGCATCAGCGAGCGCGGTGGCGTGCTCGGCGCAATGGAGACGATGTACCAGCGCGGCAAGATCCAGGAGGAGTCGCTGGCATATGAGCAGCTCAAGCACTCGGGTGAACTGCCGGTGATTGGCGTGAACACCTTCCTCTCGTCGGAAGGGTCGCCCACGGTGTTGCCGGCCGAGGTGATTCGCTCGACCACCGAGGAGAAGGAAGCACAGATCGCCACGGTGGCGGCGGTGCACAAGCGCTACGCCAAGGAGCGGCCGGCGGCGCTGGCCAAGCTGCAGGAGGTTGCGGTGCACAATGGCAATGTCTTCGAGGCGCTGATGGAGACCACCAAGGTCTGCACGCTCGGCGAGATCGCGAAGGCGTTGTTCGATGTGGGTGGGCAGTACCGCCGGAACATGTAACCCAGCCATGCCAAAGACCCCGACACTCAAGCCCGCCGAGGCGGAGAAGCTGCTTGCGACGCTCAAGAAGCGCTTTGAGCAGAACGCCGACCGCCACCGCGGCATCAGCTGGAGCGATGTCGAGGGCCGGCTGAAGAAGTCGCCGGCCACGCTGTGGACACTCGCCGAGATGGAGCGGACGGAAGGTGAGCCCGACGTGACGGGCAGAGACAAGAAGTCCGGCGCCATCATCTTCACGGACTGCTGCGCCGAGAGCCCCAAAGGCCGCCGCAGCGTGTGCTTCGACGAGGCCGCACTCAAGGCGCGCAAGGAGCACAAGCCGAAGGCCAGCGCGATGGCCTTGGCCGAGCAGATGGGCGTCGAGATGCTCGACGAGGCGCAGTACCGTGCGCTGCAGGAGTTGGGTCGCTTCGACGCCAAGACCTCGAGCTGGATCCGGACGCCGGAAACCATTCGCAAGCTCGGCGGTGCCCTATTCTGTGATTGGCGCTATGGCGCCGTGTTCACCTATCACAATGGCGCGGAGTCGTACTATGCAGCGCGGGGGTTTCGAGGGCGCGTGGTTGTCTGAGGCGCTGCGACGCCTTGTCCTGGCCCTGGCCGTGCTCATGGTTCCCACGCTCGTGCAAGGGCAGTCGGGGCCTGCAGCGGCCGAAGCACTGCCCTCCGTCGAGTTGCCTCCCGCACTCGACCGCGTCTTGCGCGACTACGAGACCGCGTGGCGCGCCGGTGACGCCAACGCCCTCGTGCAGTTGTTCACCGAGGATGGCTTCGTGTTGCAGCCCGGTCGCCCGCCGGTGCGTGGCCGCGAGGCGATGCGCCGCGTGTACACCGGCCAGGGCGGCGGGCCGCTGCGCCTGCGCGCAGTGGCCTTCGCCACCGACGGCAACGTGGGCTACATCATTGGCGCGTACGGTTACGGCGAGGCGCCGGGCGACATGGGCAAGTTCACGCTCACCCTGCGGAAGGGCGGCGATGGCCGCTGGCTGATCGTGTCCGACATGGACAACGGGAGCCGTTAGCGGGCGAGCTTGCCTCGGGCGCGGCGGGACGCATCTTCCCCCGCGTGAAATCCCTCCCTGAGTCGTTCGCCGCCGCGCTGGAGTCCCGCTACGCCATCTCGCGCGAGCTTGGCGCGGGCGGCATGGCCACCGTCTTCCTGGCCGAAGACCATCGCCACCATCGCCAGGTCGCCATCAAGGTCCTGCGGCCGGAGTTGGCCGAGGCGCTGGGCGCCGAGCGCTTCCTCCAAGAGATCACCACCACGGCGAACCTGCGGCACCCGCACATCCTGCCGCTCTTCGACTCGGGCGAGGCGGGAGGGTCGCTCTTCTACGTGATGCCCTTCGTCGAGGGCGAGACGCTGCGGGACCGCCTCACGCGTGTCGGCGCGTTGCCCACCGACGAGGCACTGCGCATCGCCGACGAGGTGGCCGACGCACTGCACTACGCGCATTCGCGCGGCGTGGTGCATCGCGACATCAAGCCGGAGAACATCCTGCTGGAGAACGGCCACGCCGTGGTCGCGGACTTCGGCATCGCCCAGGCGGTGCGGCAGCAGGGCGGCGAGAAGCTCACCGAGGTCGGCCTCTCACTCGGCACGCCGCACTACATGAGCCCCGAGCAGGGCGCCGGCGACGAGGTGGATGCGCGCACCGACCTGTACGCGCTGGGCTGCGTGACCTACGAGATGCTGGCCGGCGCGCCGCCCTTCGAGGCCCCGACGCCGATGGCGGTGCTGGTGAAACACGCCGTGCAACCGGTGCCGTCGCTCGCGGCCTCGCGCACGGACCTGCCGGACACGCTGGTCGAGGCAATCGCGCGCGCGATGGCCAAGAAGGCGGAGGACCGTTACGGATCGCTGCTCGAGTGGCGGGCGGCCATCAAGCCAGCCCTGGTCTTTGGCTCGAGTGGTGCCACGCCGCGCGTGGCCGCCATCGACAAGGCGCCGCCCGCCTTTGCGACCGCGCTGCTGGGACGCGAGTCGCAACTGCAGGATGCCGCCGCGCAACTCGCGGCCGGCGCGCGCGTGCTCTCCATTACCGGGTACGGCGGCACCGGAAAGACGCGCTTCGCGTCTGCGCTGCAGCGTCGCGTTGCAGCCGAATATCCGGGCGGCAGCGCCTTCGTCTCGCTCGCCTCCGTCACCGATCCCGCCGAGGTCCTGCCAACCGTCACCACGGCGCTCGACCTGAACGAAGCGCACGGGCGAAGTGCGCTGGATGCGCTCGCGTCGCTCGTGGGCGAGCGCCGCGTGCTGCTGCTCCTCGACAACCTCGAGCAGGTCGTGGAGGCCGCGGAAGACATCGCGGCGTTGGTGGCACGCTGTCCGTCGCTGCAGGTGGTCACCACCAGCCGCCGGCCGCTACGCATCAGCGCGGAAGTGGAGTTGGCACTGCCGCCGCTGGAGCTCCCGAGCGCCGGCGCCGCGCTCGAGGAGACGCTGGCCTGCCCGGCCGTCGCGCTGTTCGTGCAACGCGCCGAGAAGGTACGGCCCGGCTTCGTGCTGTCGGCGGAGAACGCCGCGGCGGTGAGCGGCATCTGCCGCAGCCTCGACGGCCTGCCGCTGGCACTGGAACTGGCGGCGGCGCGCACGCGCATCCTCGAACCGGCGGCGCTGCTGCAACGGCTCGACCACGCGCTGGACCTGCTCACCTCGGGCGACCGCGACCTCCCGCAGCGCCAACGCACCCTGCGCGCCACGATCAGTTGGAGCTATTCGCTGCTGACACCGGAAGAGCAGTTGCTGCTGCAGCGCCTGTCGGTGTTCCAGGAGGGCTGGTCGCTCGATGCCATGGAGGCGGTCTGCTACGAGCCCGGCGACCGCTGGCGCGCGCTCGACGAGTTGGCGTCGTTGGTCGAGAAGGGGCTCGTGCGCGTGACGGATGGTGGCGAGCGCTACGGATTGCTGGAGACGATCCGGGCGTTTGCGGCGGAGCAGCTGCACACACGGGGCGAGGTGGAAGCCGTCCGCGATGCGCACGCCCGCCACTTCGTCGACGTCGCAATGCGCGTGGCCGCCGGCATCCAAGGCACGACGCAAACGGACGCGATGCGGCTGGGCAAGCGGGAGAACGCCAACCTGTTCGCCGCCATCGGCTGGCTGCTCTCGCGCGCCAAGTCGGGCCACGCGGATGCCGTTGAGCAGGGCATGCTGCTCTGCGGCTCCCTGACGTTCTACATCCACATCGTCGGACTGCACCTCGTGGTGCTCGATGCGGTCGAGACGCTCCTGGCGCTGGCCAAGGATCGGCCGCCGACGCTGGGCCGCGCGCTGGCGAACTTCGCCGCGGGCATGGTCCTCGCCAGCACGGGCGAGCTCGACCGGTCGATTGCCTACTGGATGACGATGTCCACCGAGGGACTGGCGGTCGGGGACTTCGCCGTTGGTGGCTTCGGCCGCACCGGAGGAGGCTACGCGATGCTCGGGCTCGGCCGCATCGCTGAGGCGGGCGAGCAGCTCGCGTCGGCCCTGCCGCTGGTCGAGAAATCGGGCAACGAGTTCGTCTACGGCGTGACCCTCACGCTCGGCGGTCTGCACCGCTTCCTCAGCGGCGACCTCCCTGGCGGTAAGGCGCAGGTGGAGCGTGCGCACGAGATCCAGCGGCGCATTGGCGACAACGAAGGCGGCGGTATGTCCCTCAGCTTCCTGGCGCAGATGCATTTCGCCTCCGGCGACGTCCCGCGCGCGATGGAGCGATACCGCGAGGCGGAGGTCGCGTTCGAAACCGTCGGCGACAAGCCTGAACTCGCGCGCGTACAAGGCGAGCAGGGCTATCTCGCGCTGGCCGCGGGGGACATTGCTGCCGCGAGGAAGCTCTTCCTGCGTGCGCTTCGCAGCGCCGATGAGATCGGGAGTGCGCCGGCGACGGGGCAGGCTCTCCTCGGCCTCGCCGCGACGGAGTCCGCCGCCGGAAGACGTGACATCGCCGTCACGCTCGGGGCGGCCGCGCAGGCGCTGGTCGAGCGCGCCGGCGTGGTCATCGAACACGGGATGGCGCCCGGCCTGGCCGCGAAGATCGAGGCGCTGAAGGCCAGCGTGCCACGAGAGGCGCTCGAGGGACTCACGCAGCAGGGCCGTACACTGAGCCTGTCCGCGGTCGCCGCGCTCGTCGCCGGCTAGGGCACAGGTGTCGGGCATCGCCCCGCGCCGGTAACATTGGGGGTCGCGACCCCGTGTCGCGCGTGGCCGATTCCCGCTGCCTGGAGATTCGTGATGGTGCCCTCGACTTCCCTGCGCGCGCGCGCGTTCCTGTGGCTCGCCGCCTTTGCCCTGGTTGGCCTCGTCGCCGAGCGTGCGCCCGCCCAGGGCACCGCGACCCCGGCCCGCAACGCCTCGCGCAATCCGCTGCCGCTCGAGGCCGCGCGCCATCTCCGCACCACGGTCACCAAGGGCACCTGGATGTCGGTGGACGTCAGCCCCGATGGCCAACGCATCGTCTTCGACCTGCTCGGCGACCTCTACACGTTGCCCATCACCGGAGGCGAAGCCACGCGGCTCACCAGCGGCATGGCCCACGACGCGCAACCGCGCTGGAGCCCAGACGGCAGCAAGATCGCCTTCATCTCCGACCGCAGCGGCGGCAACAATCTCTGGGTGATTTCCGCGGATGCGTCGGACACCATCCAGCTCTCGAAGACCTCGGACGACCTCTACGTCTCTCCCGAGTGGACGCCGGACGGCAAGTACGTGGCCGTCACGCGCAGCGTGAGCGGCGGACCGAAGATCTTCCTCTACCATATTGATGGCGGCAACGGCATCCAGATGATCCGCGAGCCGAACGGGCAGTCGGCGCTCAGCGCGACGTTCACGCCGGATGGCCGCACGATGTACTACGCCCAGCGCGCGGGCAACTGGCAATACAACGCCGCGATGCCGCAGTACCAACTCGTCGCCTACGATCGCGACCTCGGCACGCGCACAACAATGACAAGTCGATACGGCTCGGCCTTCCGTCCCGCCGTCTCGCCCGACGGCAAGTGGTTGGCCTACGGCAGCCGACACGACGAGAAGACTGGCCTGCGCCTGCGCGAGCTGGCGACGGGCGAGGAGCGCTGGCTCGCGTATCCAATCCAGCGCGACAACCAGGAAGCGCAGCTCGAGACCGACGCATTGCCGGGCTACGACTGGACGCCGGACTCGCGCAGCATCGTGATGAGTTACGGCGGTGAGATTTGGCGCGTGCCCGCGGACGGAAGTGCGGCGACGAAGATCCCCTTCTCCGCCGCGCTCGACATCGGCATCGGTCCCGAGGTGAAGTTCCAGTATCCGATCGAGGACACGCCGACCTTCGCGGTGCGACAGATCCGGGACGCCGTGCCCTCACCCGATGGACGGCGCATCGCCTTCTCGGCGCTCGGCGACCTCTATGTGATGGACCTGCCCGAAGGCGAGCCGCGCCGGCTCACGAGCACGGCGGATGGCGAGTTCTTCCCAGCCTGGTCACCCGACGGACAGTGGATTGCGTTTGCGGCCTGGGGCGATGCCGGCGGTTACCTCGGCAAGCTGCGCGCCGATGGCCGTGGCCAGCCCACGCGCCTCACGCGCGACGTGGCGGCCTACTACTCCACCGCCTGGTCGCCCGACGGCCGCCGCATCGTGGCGATGCGCGCCGACGCACGCGAGCTGCGCGAGACCATCCAGCGCTTCAATGGCGGGCAGTCCGCGAAGTTCGTGTGGGTGCCGGCGGACGGTGGCACCACCACCGTGATCCGCGCGGCGGGCGGCCTCGATGATCCACACTTCACCAGCGATGCCGAGCGCATCTATGCCTACGATGGCCAGCAGGGCCTGGTCTCGTTCCGCTGGGATGGCACGGACGACAAGGCCCACGTACGCGTGACGGGACAGGCCGCCGCCGGCGGCGGCAACGCGCCGAGCGCCGGCCGCGTGCGCATGGCCCCGCGCGGCGATCTCGCGCTGGCGCAGGTTGGCAATGACTTCTATACGGTGACCGTGCCGCGCATCGGCGGGACGACGCCCGTGATCTCGGTCGCCAACCCCGACAACGCCGCGACGCCGGTGAAGCGGCTGTCGGACATTGGTGGCGAGTTCCCCGTCTGGAGCGCGGACGGCCGCACGGTGTTCTGGTCCATCGGCAACGCGCTGGTCTCGTACGACCTCGACCGCGCCAAGGCGGTGGAGGACTCGCTGCGCCTCGCCCGTCGTGCCCGACCGGCCACCGACACTGCGGCAGGCGCGGCCGGCGCACGCCGTGACTCTACCGCGCGTGCCGACAGCACTGCCGGCTACAAGCCGCGGGAAGTGCGTGTGCGCATCAACGCCCCACGCGCGCTTCCGCAGGGCAGCGTGGTGCTGCGCGGCGCACGGGCCGTGACGATGCGCGGTGATGAAGTGATCGACAACGCCGACATCGTCGTGACCAACGGCCGCATCGTCGGCGTCGGCGCGCGCGGCAGCGTGAACGTGCCCGCCGGTGCCCGCGTGATCGACGTGAGTGGCAAGACCGTCGTGCCCGGCTTCGTGGACACCCATTCGCACTTCCGCCACTCACCAGGCCTGCACACCACGCAGCCCTGGGCGCTGCTCGCGAACCTCGCCTACGGTGTGACGACCACGCGCGACCCGCAGACCGGCACCACCGACGTGCTGAGCTACGCCGACCGCGTGGAAGCGGGCCAGATCATCGGCCCGCGCGTCTACAGCACCGGGCCCGGTGTCTTCGCCGGCGAACGCATCCGCTCGCTGGACCAGGCGCGCAACGTGCTCAAGCGCTACAGCGAGTACTACGGCACGCAGACCATCAAGATGTACGGCGCCGGCAATCGGCAGGTGCGACAGTGGATCATGATGGCCGCGCGCGAGCTCAAGCTGATGCCGACCACCGAGGCCGGCCTCGCGTACCGCACCGACATCACGATGGCGCTCGACGGCTACTCGGGCATCGAGCACAACCTGCCCATCACGCCGCTCTACGAGGACGTGCAGCAGCTCTTCGCCGCCTCGGGCACCGTCACCACGCCGACGCTGCTCGTGACCTACGGCGGACCCTGGGCCGAGAACTACTTCTATACGAGGGAGAACCCGCACAACGACGCGAAGCTGCAGCACTTCACGCCGTCGGACGACCTCGACGACAAGACGCGCCGCCGCGACACCGGCGCCGCCGGCTGGTTCCGCGACGAGGAGTTCCACTTCCGGGAGCACGCCGCGCAGGTAAAGGCCATCATCGATGCCGGCGGCAAGGCCGGCATCGGCAGCCACGGCCAGCTACAGGGCCTCGGCTACCACTGGGAGCTCTGGCTCGTGCACTCCGGCGGAATGAGCAACCATCAGGCCCTGCGCGTGGCCACGCTGATGGGCGCCGAGGCCCTGGGCCTCGACGGCGACCTCGGCAGCATCGAGACGGGAAAGCTCGCCGATCTCGTGGTGCTGGATGCCGACCCGCTGGCCGACATCCGCAACACGAACACGGTGCGCTACGTGTTGATTGGCGGCCGGATGTACGAGGGCGCGACGCTCAATGAGGTCTGGCCGCGTCAGCGCGAGTTGCCGCCGCAGCCCTGGCGTCACGCGGCGCCGGCGGTGAACGCGGGCGTCCGTCCGTAGGCGTCGCGGCACGATGCGAGTCTGGTACGTCGACGTCACCTGGGCCCTGATGTTGCTGGGCGTGGCCCTGTGGACGGGCTGCTGCCTGGTGTTCAACCCGGTGCTACGCAGCATTCGCATCGGAGGGCTCGTGGTGGCGTACGGCGTGCTGGCGTGGATGCTCATCAGTTTGCCGTTGGCGGTCGCGGTCGCGACCTGGTGTCTGTTCGCGGCATTCGGCGGCGCGTTGTCGTTTGCCTACGAGCTGTGGGCGCGATTCCACTACCGCACGAGGGGCCGCCAGCCGCGCCCGCTGGTCCTGCTGCGCGGGTTCCTGCTGTGGCCGTCGATGATTCCGGATGCGCTCGAAGGTGTGCTCGTGGACGCCGGAGTCCTCGACGCGGATGGGAGGCACGAGCGCGCGGCATAGGAGGGAGCCGCGGACTTCAGCGTCAGTGGTGGTTGGTGGGTGGCACGTCGCAGGGTCGCTGGGAACCCGCAGCTGCCCTGCGCTATAGTTCTTCGGTCCGCCGCGCTCCGCGCGGTTTCAGTTCCCTGACATCGAGACGTCCATGCGCGCACTGCTCCTGCTGTCCGTCGCTGCCCCGACCCTGCTGCTGGCCCAGCCCCCGGGTCGCGGCGCCCAAGGCACGACGATCCAGCCCGGTGAGGAATGTCCCGCCGGCATGACCGAGGTGCGGCCCGGCCGTTGCCAGGCACCGACGATGCCCGCGCCGTCGATCGTGGACTACCGCCCTCGCAACACACTCGTGGCGCCCGAGCATCTGGTGCCCAAGGCCAAGTTCCCGGCCATCGACTACCACGGCCATCCGACGGTCCAACTCAACGACGCCGAGGCGCTGGACGGGCTGGCGGACGACCTCGACGCCATCGGCGTGCGGGTGATCGTCGCCGCCAACAACATCCGCGGGGCAAACCTGCAGCGGGTGGTGGCGATGACCCAGTCGTCGCCGCGGATGCGCGACCGCATCCGCTTCCTCACCGGCATCGACTTCAATGGCGTGGGCAGCGCGGGCTGGGCGGAGCGCGCGATCGCGGCGCTCGAGGAGGATGCGAAGGTCGGAGCCGTCGGCATCGGCGAGATCGGCAAGGGCCTGGGCCTCAGCACGCGCAAGGCCGACGGCACGCGACTGCGCATCGATGACCCCGCACTGGATCCCGTGTGGCAAGCCGCTGCGCGCCTCAGGCTGCCGGTGTTCATCCACACGGCCGATCCGCCGGAGTTCTGGCAGCCCATCGACAACCACAACGAGCGCTGGCTCGAGCTCGCCCTGTTCCCGAACCGACGCTATTCGGCGCCCGAGGATCCGGAGTTCGAGCAGTTGATGACGGAGCGCGACAATATGATCCGTCGCAACCCGAACACGACCTTTGTGGTGGCGCATATGGGTTGGCACGCCAACGACCTGCCGCGCCTCTCCAAGATGATGGACGAGATGCCGAACATCCTCGTCGAGGTCGGCGCGGTGCTCTACGACATCGGCCGCCAGCCGCGCGCCTCGCGCGACTTCTTCGTGAAGTATCAGGACCGCATCCTCTTCGGCAAGGACTCCTTCCAGCCCGGGGAGTATCCGTATTACTGGCGCGTGTTCGAGACACGCGATGACTACTTCGACTACTACCGCGACTATCACGCGTTCTGGAAGCTCTACGGCATCGACCTGCCGGACGAGGTGCTGAAGAAGGTCTACTACAAGAACGCGCTGCGGATCTCGCCGCGGATGCCGCAGGGCGGCTGGCCGCAGTGAGGCGGACGACGGTGAGGCGTGAGGCGATTGGCGTTGCGAGGCGCATTCGGCGTGCGTGGCCGCAGGTTGCCGTCGCTGCCCTCGTTGGGCTGCTCACGACAGCTTGCGGCGGCGATGCGTCGGACGCCGCTGTCGTCGCCCTCACCGACCTCAAGCTCTATGACGGCCGCGGCGGGCCCGCCATTGCTGACGCGGTCGTGCTCGTCGCCAACGACACGGTAGCCTGCGCCGGGTCGCGCGCGGACTGCCCCGTGCCGAATGGCGCCACGACGCGTTCGCTCGGCGGTGCCGTTGTCACACCGGGGCTCGTGGATGCCCACGTGCACGTCGGACAGACCGGGTGGATGGATGGCCGTCCGGATGGACTCGACCTTCGCGCCCGCTACCCCTACGACTCGCTGCAGCGCGCCCTGCGCGACGACCCCGATCGTTGGTACAACAGCTGGACCTGCGCCGGCATCACCGCCGCCTTCGATGTGGGTGGCATGCGCTGGACCGTGCAGCAGGCACAGCGCGACGCCGCCCGCCGCAACGCGCCGCACTTCCTTGCCGCCGGCCCGCTGATCTCGCACGCCGGCCGCGACATCCTGTCCATCCCCGGCGACTCGACGTTCATCATGCTCACCAGCGAGGAGGCCGGTGTCGAGGGCGTCCGCGCGCTGAAGGCGATGGGTGCCGCCGCCGTGAAGGTCTGGCTGCTCGCGGCGCCCGATGACCAGTGGCCGGAGATCCGCCGGCGCTTTGCCGCGGTGGCCGCCGAGGCACGCGTGCAGGGCCTGCCGCTGATCGTGCACGCGACCTCGTTGCGCGAGGCGCACACGGCCGTGCGCGAGGGCGCGCATATGCTCGTGCACTCCGTCGAGAACGCCGAGGTGGACTCGGCGTTCGTCGCTGACCTGGTGGCCGCGCAGACGGTCTACGTGCCCACGCTGTTGGTGGGCAACAACGCGCGTCGCGCGCGCTTTGCCGGTGCCGCAGGCCAGGTGCCGGACATCGACGACACGCTGGGCTGCGTGGACGCGAAGACACGGGCCTTGATCGCCGAGGCCGGCACCCTGCAGGAGTTCTACGCGGACCCGCTGGCCCTGTTGATCGTGCGCGACCAGGCGGAGGCGCGCGCCGCGCGGCGCGACAGCACGATGGCGCACAACCTGCGTCGCCTGTACGCCGCGGGCGCGACGATCGCCGTCGGCACGGACGCGGGCAACCCGCTCACCCTCCACGGCGCGTCGATCCACCCGGAGCTCGAGGCGATGCAGCGCGCGGGCATCCCGCCGGAGACGCTGGTCGTGATGGCGACGCGCAACGGCGCCCGCGCGATGCGCCGCGAGGACTTCGGGACACTCACGGCCGGCAAGCGCGCCGACCTACTCGTGCTCGCGGAGGATCCCGCACAGGGCGTGGGTGCGTTCCGCAGCCTGCGCGGCGTGATGCTCAACGGCCGTTGGCTCCGGGAGCCGGCGCCGTAACAATCGACGCGGCGACACGTAGTGAGGGCACGATAGGACCGCAGCACACGACCCTCACCGACAGGAGACACCCGTGATCGTCGTCACCACCTCCGAACTCGAAGGCCGCCCCATCAAGAAGTACCTCGGCATCGTCAGCGGCGAGGCCATCCTTGGCGCGAACATCTTTCGCGACATCTTCGCCAGCATCCGCGACATCGTCGGCGGCCGTTCGGCGGCCTACGAGCAGGAGCTCCGCAAGGCCAAGGACATCGCCATCCAGGAGATGATCGAGCAGTGCCAGGCGATGGGCGGCAACGCCATCGTCGGCGTGGACCTCGACTACGAGAACATCCAGGTCGGCCAGAGCGGCGGGATGCTGATGGTCTGCGCGAACGGGACGGCCGTCTCCGTCTGACGTCGGGCCTGGACGAAACGACCGAGGGCCGCCTTCCGGCGGCCCTCGGTGTTTCTGCCCATGGCGACTAGCGCTCCCAGGGCCCGGCGCTCTCGCGCCCGATGACGCCGAGGCGCCGCAACGCCGTCGGGCCCCGCAAGGCCGCGTGCTCGCGCGCGCGACGCTCCAACTGGATCTGCCAGACCACGTCGCGGATGTTCAGGCTGTCGGCAACGACTTCCGTGGCCGCAGCGGGACGAGTCTGTTCGGCGGAGATCCTACTGGCGGCCGCAGCCGCCAGCAGTCCCACCAGCAACCCAGCTGTCGTGATGTGCATCGTGACCTCAGGCGGCGCGACGGAAGGAACCCGACGGCACGGACGTCGCGCCGTTCGACGCCACCTTGAAGCGCTGGACCAGCGCCTGCAGCGTGCTCGACATCTGCGCCAGCTCGAGCGCCGCCTGCTTGGCGTTCTGCACGCCCTGGCTGGTGCTCTGCGCGGCGGTCGCCACGCCGGTGATGTTGCCGGCGATCTCGCCCGAGCCGCGTGCGGCCTGCTCGACGTTGCGGCCGATCTCGTCCGTCGTGGCGGCCTGCTCCTCGACCGCCGAGGCGATCGAGCCCGAGATGTCGTTGATCTGGCGGATGACGGCGGCGATCTGGCCGATGGCGGTCACGGCACCCTGCGAGTCACCCTGGATGGCGTCGATGCGGCGCGCGATGTCCTCCGTCGCCTTCGCCGTCTCCTTGGCCAGCTCCTTCACCTCGTTGGCCACGACCGCGAAGCCCTTGCCCGCCTCGCCCGCACGCGCGGCCTCGATCGTCGCGTTCAGCGCCAGCAGGTTCGTCTGCTCCGCGATGCTCGTGATGACCTTAATGACTGCGCCGATCTCCTGCGAGGAGTTGCCCAGCTGCGCGACGGTGCCGTTGGCCTCGTCGGCCGCCTTCACCGCGCCCATGGCCACCTGCGCCGCCTGCGAGGCGTTGGAGGCGATCTCCTTGATGGAGGCGCTCATCTGCTCGGTGCCAGCCGCCACCGTGCCAACGTTGCGCGACACCTGCTCCGCCGCCGCGGACACCACTCCAGCCTGCGTCGAGGTCTCCTCGGCGCCGGCACCCATCTGCGTGGACACCGCCGAGAGCTCCTCGGAGGCGGCGGCCAGCGCGGCCGCCGAGCCGGCAATCGACACGACGCTGTCGTGCATCGCCGTCGCAGCGCGGTTCATCGCGTCACCCATCTTCGCGATCTCGTCGTTGCCTTCCACTTCCATACGGACGGTGAGATCGCCGTCGGCAAGGCGGTCGAACAGTGCCACCGCATTCTGCAGCGGGCTGCGGATGCTGCGGTTCACGACGACCAACGCGATCGGAATCAGCGACACCAGGAAGATGACAATCGTGATGCTGGTGACCGTGGTGACCTTGCGCTGCGACGCGGCGAACTGGGCCAGGCCCACGCCGATCTGCGCAACGGCCGAGTCCATCAGGGCCGTCGGGGCGCGGTCGATGCCCGACACCGCCTTGTCGGCCTTGGCCTGATCACGGCCGCCGCTGGCGCCGAACTCCGCCATCGCCGCACGGTACGCGCGGCTCATCTCGCCGTGTGCCTCGGTAAAGCGCTCGACCTGCGCACGGACTTCCGGGGCGGCCACCTTGGCGAGCAGCGTCTTCGCCTGCTCGGCCACTTCCTCGTCGGTCCGCACGAAGGCCGAGGCGTACTTCTCGAAGCCTTCCTGCGAGCCGCCACGGATCAGCAGGTTCTTCCACTCCTGCACCTGGATCTTGAACTGCACCTGAACGACGCGCGCGAGGTCCTGCTCCTCAAGCGCTGCCTGTTAGCCGTTGTGGGCCTGGACGCCCTGGTACGAGAGGATGCCGACCGCAACACCGGCCAGGACGAGCGCCGAGCTGACGAGAGCGATGACCTTCGCGGAAATGGTGAATTTTGCAGACGACATCTGTCGATTCCTGGACGTGCGTAGAACGCGTGGTGAATTGAAGAGGAACGGGAGGGGGAACAGCGTGGTGAATCAGGTCGGGTGAATCAGAACGTGTAGGCGACGTCGACCTGGATCCGGTTGAGCCAAGGCTCGCGGCAGGCGCCGCCACCGACGCAGGTCGTGCGCGTGCCCGCTGGCAGCAGGGACGTCGTGGCGCGCGGATCCAGCAGGCGGCCGCGCCAAAGGGCGGCATTGAACACAGCGTTGGGCAGGATGCGCAGCGAGGCACCGAAGCGGTGCGTCGCGGCGTTGGTCGATGCGCGCAGGTCCTGCTCATTGAGCGTGCCGATGACGGCCTCGCGGCCGATATGGAACAGCGCCCAGGTGAACTGCAGGTCCTTGATCTCGCGGAGCTGGCCGGCGCTGACACCCGCGCGGTAGGCGAAGCCCTCGCCGGACGGCGCGAAGCGGTTGCGCACGGCGTGCGCTTCGAGCGTCACGGGCCAGCCAGCGAAGCCGCTGTAGTCCGCACGAAGGACGACATCGTCCAGGTGATAGTTGTTGGCGAAGCCGAGCACGGTGTTCGTGCTGTCGCGGCGCAGCGCGTTGGCGGACGGCGCCGAGGGCTTCACGCTGCCCTTCGCGGCGCCCACGGCAATCGCATCGGCACCCTCGAAGGCCATCGTGCCGACCGAGGCGCGCGCCGACCACTTCGGCGTCAGGCGCCAGCGCGTCTGCAGCTGTCCGCCGACGGCGTAGCTGTCGTCGCCCGAGGAGACCTCCCAGAAGGGCAGCATGTAGCCGATCACCGCGACGCGCTCGAGACGACCCTTGCGCACCCAGGTGAAGGACGGCGCAATGCCTTCCGGATTGATGTCGTTGCTCATCGTGAGCGAGGTGCGCTCCCAGGCGTAGGGGAACTTGCCGCCGATCACGGCGAAGCCCGTCGCGCCGGCCGGCTTGTACTGGATGAAGAAGCGATCCAGGCCCACCGTCTTGCGGCTGAAGACGTTTGTCTGCGTCTGGTTGGACGACTGGTGGTCCACCAGGTCGCCGGAGGCGATGGAGATCCCGCCGCTGAGGCGCTCGCTCACATCACCGGTCAGGTTGAGGCGCGCCCGCGTCCGCTCACGATGCCGCGTCACGAAGCCGGCGCCCTGCACCTGCTGCTCATAGCGCACGCGCACGTCGCCGCTCAAGCGGAAGTTGCCGATCCCGGCCAGCGCACGGTCGGCGCGCTGCTTGGCGGTCGCGGTCTCCGAACGCGAGGTGGCGACCTCGCGACGCATCGAGTCCATCTCGACCTCGACCTTCGACATCGCCGCGGCCAGCTCTGCCGTCATCGCCGCGGGGCATCGACGAGCAGTGCGCGCAACATCTCGGCGACTTCCTCCGCCGAGTAGGTCACGACGGCCGGTGCGTCAGCCGCAGGTGCGGACGCCGAGTCGGCGCCGGCGGGCTTGGCCTCGGCCGCGCTCGAATCGACCCGGGGGTTCACCACCGGGCGCGTGGGAGTCGACACGGCTCGCGTGCGCCGGACCGTGTCGCGCGCCGGCGTCGTGGCCGGACGCCACAGCGACGACACACCCGAGCGTGTGCTCGACTGGGCGTCGGCGGTTGCGGCGGCCCCGGGGACTAGGGCAGCGACCAGAACGAGTGAAAAGAGGCGAGCGGAGATCGACATGGCAGGTCACAGTGCGGGGACCCAGCGCAGAACGCCGGGTCCGAGTTGCTGAAGGCGGATTCGAGTGAGGACTTCCACGAGCCCGTTACCGTACAGTGACGAATGTCGGCCCCCTAGGCCGTCGACTTGCGCCACTGTTACAGAGCCACCTAACGCTATCTGCAACAACACGTTATGAGCCGCGCCGAGGGTGTCGGCGACGTTGCGGGTGTCTCAAGTCGTGACAGCTGCCGAACGGGCTCGCCGCGGCGAAAATCTCCTGAAACGGAAGCCGGCCAACATCAGTAGATTGGGCTGGGAGCCAACCCCACTCGCGGGTGGCGTGTCGAATCCGCCGAAGACCAATCCAATGCCTAGAATTCCGACCCTTTTCGTTGCCGCCGCCCTCGGCCTTGCCGCCTGCTCGGGCCGATCCGGCCCGTCGACGCCGTCCCCGGCCGAACTCTCAGGTATCGAGCGCGCGCGTCTCGATTCGCTGCGCTACCCGTACACGATGGCGGACATCTCCTTCATGAGCGGGATGATCCACCACCACGCGCAGGCCATCAAGATTTCGCGCTGGGCGCCCACGCACGGGGCGAGCGCTGAGTTGCAGCGGCTCGCGGCGCGGATCATCAACGCGCAGAACGACGAGATCACGCTGATGCGCCGCTGGCTTGGCGACCGCAATCAGGTGGCACCCAGCGTCGACAGCACCGGCAGCGTGACGATGCCCATGGCCGGAGCGGCTGCTGAGCACGCGGGACACGATATGTCCGGCGGACACGCGGGCGACGCCGCGATGCCCGGGATGCTCTCGGCGGAACAGCTCGCGGAGCTGGACGCTGCGCGCGGCGAGAGCTTCGACCTGCTGTTCCTGCAGCGGATGATCGCGCACCACCGCGGTGCCGTGACGATGGTGCGCGAGTTGCAGGCCTCGCGCGCGGGCGCGCAGGACGAGACGATCTTCAAGTTTGCAGCGGACGTCGAGGTGGACCAAACCACCGAGATCCGCCGCATGCTGACGATGCTGCTCGAGCGCGGCGGGATTCCGCCGCAGTGAGTCCAGCGCAGACCGCCGCCGGGCACCAGGAACTCGCCATCTCCCAGCGGATCGGGCTTGGCGCGGGCGTCGTGATGGCGGCGGGATGCGTCTACACGGGAATCTCCGGCGGCCTTCGCGACATCGCGACGGCCGAGACCATCGGCCAGACGGTGCAGAGCTGGGCCCAACTGGGCTACGGCGCGCTTGCTGCGACGCTCATCGCGCTCCGGCTCGGCCTCCGGCGGCGCGTCAATGCCGTCTCTTGGCTCTGGGTCGGCGTGCTCGCCGTCGCCGCCGGGGTCGCCCCCGTCGCGTGGGGTGACACCTCAATCCCTATAGGTATCTTCAGTGGGCTGGTGGCGGCCGGCATCGCCTATGGCATCGACCGACTGCTGGCCGTCGGGGCCCCCGCCCCAACCCCCGTTCGTTCCGTTCCACCCGGCGTGCGGTAGCTGCCGGCGCTTTCTTACCCTCAGAGGAGTTGCTGATGTCCCTGCTGAACTCGCGCCGTCGTGCGGCGCTGTCGCTCGCCGGACTGGCCCTCGTCGCCGCCTGCTCGCAGCAGCCGGCCGCCGACACGCCGGCCCCCGCCAGCGCAATGAACCCGATGAACGACGCACGCGTCGGCCTCTCGGCCGGCCTCTTCGATGCCGGCAAGGCCGTGTCGAACATGCGCGTGGTGGCCGAGGCGCGCTCGCCCGAGGGATTCCTCGGCATCACGAACTCGGACCTCGCCTTCACCGGCAACTACGTCATCCAGGGCAACTACAACGGCCCGGTGATCTGGGACATCTCCAACCCGGCGAGCCCCAAGATCGTGAAGGCGATGGTGTGCCCGGCCTCGCAGAATGACGTCTCCGTGTACGGCAACCTGCTCTTCCTCTCGGCCGAGGCCTTCAACGGCCGCGTGGACTGCGCACCCGGCGGCGCGCCGGGCCAGGTGAACAAGGAGCGCTTCCGTGGCGTGCGCGTGTTCGACATCACGAACATCGCCGACCCGAAGCTGGTCGCCAACGTGCAGACCTGCCGCGGCTCGCACACGCACACGGTGCTGGCCGACCCGAAGGACCGCGAGAACGTCTACATCTACGTCTCCGGCTCGGCCGGCGTGCGCTCCAACGAGGAACTCGCGGGCTGCGTGAACGAGAACCCGGCCGAGAACCCGAACTCCTCGCTGCTGCGCATCGAGATCATCAAGGTGCCGCTGGCGAACCCGTCGGCGGCCGCAATCGTGAACCGGGCGAACATCTTCGCGGGCCTCACGAACCCGCCGAGCCACGGTCCCACCGCCGCCGAGGCGAAGGAGGCCGCGGAGCGTGCGGCCGCTGCCCGCGCCGCCGGTGGCTTCGTGGTCAAGAACCCGCAGACCGGCGCGGACATCGTGCTCGGCGGGAACTTCGTGCGTAATCAGCTCGACAGCATCGTGAAGGCGCGTGGTGGCACGGGCGTGGCCCAGGTGACTGGCGCCGACTCCGCCGCCTTCCGTAGCGCCGCCCAAGGCATCGTCAACGGCTTCTTCGGCAACGCGGCCGGCCCCGGCTCGCCGCTCAGCGCCGGCTCCCAGTGCCACGACATCACGGTGTATCCGGCGCTCGGCCTGGCCGGCGGCGCCTGTGAGGGCCACGGCCTGCTGCTCGACATCTCCGACCCGGTGCGCCCGGTCCGCCTGGACGCCGTGGCCGACTCGAACTTCGCCTACTGGCACTCGGCCACCTTCAGCAACGACGGCTCGAAGATCCTCTTCTCGGACGAGTGGGGCGGCGGCGGCGCGCCGAAGTGCCGCGACACCGACAACTACGAGTGGGGCGCGAACGCCATCTTCACGATCGAGAACAAGAAGATGAAGTTCCACTCCTACTACAAGATCCCGACCGTCCAGACCTCGAACGAGAACTGCGTGGCCCATAACGGCTCGCTGATCCCGGTGCCCGGCCGCGACATCATGGTGCAGGCCTGGTACCAGGGCGGCATCTCGGTGTTTGACTGGTCCAACCCGGCCAAGCCCTTCGAGATCGCCTTCTTCGACCGCGGCCCGGTCCGCGGCGACCGCATGGACATGGGCGGCTCCTGGTCCGTGTACTGGTACAACGGCAACATCATCAGCTCGGAGATCGCGCGCGGCATGGACATCGCGCAGCTCACGCCGAGCGAGTTCCTCTCGCAGAACGAGATCGACGCGGCCAACACGGTGCGCTGGGACCAGCTGAACGCCCAGGGCCAGCCGCAGATCGAGTGGCCGACGACGTTCGCACTGGCCAAGGCCTATCTGGACCAGGCCCAGCGCAACAATTGCATGACGGACGCGCGGGTCAACACTGTGCGCACCGCCATCGGCAACGCCGAGCGCGCCACGGGCGCCGCGCGGGCCCAGCAGCTCCGTCGCCTCGCCGACGAGCTCGCCACGGACGCGCGGAACTCCTGCGACAACAACAAGGTCGAGAAGCTCCGCAAGACCATTCAGGACCTGCAGAACGTCGTGATCTCGTAAGCACGACATCCGACGGACAGACGCCCCGGTCGCCACGCAGTGGCGGCCGGGGCGTTCTGCATCGGCGCCGCGGTGGGCGCGCTTCGCGGTTTTGCCGCGAGGCGCGCGGGACCCAACTCACCGCGCCTGGCGAATCAACAGCCCCGGCAGGGCGGGCCGAGCCGCTGGTCGTCGCCCAGCGCGCGTAGCATGCGCGCATCGCCGGTCAGCTCCCAGTGGATCAACGACACGGGAATCATCCCGGCCGCATTCACTTCATCGAAGAAGCGCCGCAGCGAGAAATCGTCGCCAAGCTGCCGAGCGCGCAGCGCCATCGTTTCCTCCATCAGCCGCCCGCCGGTCACGTAGCTCGGGCCGTATCCCGGCTGCCGTAGATACAGGTGCTGCTCGGAGCCCAACAACGCATCCGGCCGCATCCAGCCACGCGGCGTCCACTGCACGTGGATCTCGCCCGCCTCCTGCATCGTGAGTTCGTTGGAGTGCGCGTAGAGGTTGCCCAGCCCACGCGCCGCGCGCGTGATGAGCATGATCCACACGACCTCACGCGTGCGCGGGCTCAGGTCGTAGAGCCCGGCGTGCATCATCCACTCTTCCATCGCCGTGGCCATGCCCTCGGCGCGGCTCATCCAGACGTTGTAGAGCAGCGGCCCGCGGCGGATCGTGCTGGCGTGCGGCTCGTAGCGCATGCGCCCGTTGTCCCACCAGTGGTAGAGGTGCGTCCACAATGGAATCGGGTCGCGCTGGGTGGCCTGCATGAAGAAATCCCGCGTCTCCGCCGGCGCGTAGGCTGGCATGCGCTCGCGCAGGGCGCGCTCCATCCACGGTTCCATCCGCCAGAGATCGTGGCCCGTGGCGAACTCCATCCAACGCGGGATGGCGATGGATTGCCGGTACGCGTAGTCCTCCGGCGTGTTGGCCACCGAGAGTTCCGGCAGATAGCGATTGCGCGACTCCTCCAGCCGCAGCGCCGCGTGCGCCCGCGCGAGCTCGCGCTGCGTGATGGTGACCTCGTCCTGCCAGGTCAGCGGCACCAGCAGCACGTGCTTGAGGAACCAGGTGTACTGCTCCACGCCGATGCCCGAGGGGCCACTGCGGTTCGGGGCCTCGTCGCGCAGCCACTGCGCGAAGGCATCGGTCTCCGCCTTTGCCTCGTCGATGGCGGCGAGGAGGGCGCGGTCGTCCGCGCTGCCTGAGCGCCCCCCGATGAACTCGTTCACGCGCTCTTTGAGCCGCGTCAGCGCCGTCGACTGATTCTCGAACGCGCGCACGCCACCCACCCAGAGGTCGCGCGCATTGCTCGCCGCAAGGTTCACGCGCGCCTGGGCCAGCAGCGGCTTCACGCCGCGCAGCGCGGTGGCCAGTCGTCGTGATTCATCGCGATTGAGTGCGCGCGGTTGGTCCAGCACCGTGCGCGGCCAGATGGGATACTGCCACAGCCGGATGGCACCGTGGATCGTCGGGCCTTCCTCTGCCGGCGTGTCGCTCTCGGCCGTGCGTACCGACGCGTAGTACGCCGGGTCGCGCGCGAAGGGCTTGAGCACCGACAGGTGGTACTGCATCCCATTCATCTCGGCGCGCACCAGGTGCCAGTCCACCTGCTCCGGCACGCTCCACCCGGTGGTGTCGAGCGCGCGCAGCTGGGCCTGCCAGGCCGAGAGTTCCTGCAACCGGCGCGCGTTGGTGGCCGCCGAGTAGTCCGGCGCGCCGTCGACTCGCGGCGGCTGCTCGAAGGCACGCCACTCGGCGAACAGTGCCTCAAGCTGCGGATAGGTCCGGCTCGGCCGCGCCGACTGCGCGGGCAGGGCAATCGGCAGGCCGAGGGCGGCCAGCAGGAACAGATGGCGCATCAACATCCTCCTCACGCGAGAGAGGGGTCAGTGACCGCCGAACGCGGCGGCGAGGGCGCTGAGGGCGAAACCGGCGGCGCTGGCCGCGAGCTGCGGCAAGGGAAGATCCCAGGTGCGCTGGGCCTTGAGTTGCGAAATGCTCACGGCGGCGCCGACAAAAAGGAACGAACCGGCAGCGAAGGGCACGAGCAACTCGGCGACCGTCGCGGTCGCCGCGCCAAGCCAGAAGGTGAAGCCGGCCCCGAGGAACGCGAGCGCACCCGTCAGCAGCGAGAGAAGCAGTGCCCGGCTCGGCCGCGTGCCGTAGTGCACGAAGACGCCAAAGGTCCCGATCTCGCGCGGTAGTTCGTGGGCGAGCATCGCGAGGGCGACGGTGAGGCCACTGCCTTCGCCGGCCAGGAACGCGGCGGCAATCAGCGCACCGTCCACGAAGTTGTGCGCGCCGTCGGCGATGGCACTCACCGCGACCATGGCGGGATCGTCGAACGCCGAGAGCGATGGTGCGGGCGCCGGCGTCTCGTGAGACGTGTGCTGCAGGCGGTGCAGCAGTCGCTCGAGGATGAAACTTCCGACTGCGCCCGCTACGACTGCGATCGCGACGAACCGAACGTCAGGATGGCGCTCGTAGGCCTCGGGCAACAGATGAAACACGGCCGCGCCGATCAACGCGCCCGCGCCGAAGGACACCAGCCACGGCAACACGCGTCCCAACGGACGGGGCGACGTCGCCAACGCAACCAGTACCAGCAGCGGCAGGCCGGTGACGGCGGCGACGGCGAGGTACGCGGCGGTGGAGGCGCTCATCCTTGGAACGTTAGCGAACGTGGCAAGGGGCCGTGCCTCTAGCGCAGCCGCGCGCGGCCGGTGCCGCCCACGATCTCGGCGTACAGCGCCGGCTCGGTGACGCCTTCCGTGAGCAGGGCCATGGCCCGTGTGCGCGGCGTGATGCCCAATGCGTCGCGAAGCTCCTGTAGCCCTGGCTCTTCGCGCAGGGCCAGCAGCGCCCCTGCGCCCGCCGCTCCGGACGTTCCCACGGGAATCGCCGGGTCCTCGCCGGGGGGACGCGCGAGCAACCGCATCGCGCGGCGCGCCCACTCGTCGTCAATGGCCACAAAGGCATCGAATCCCGCCGCGATTGCCGGCCACGCCGCCGACGACGCGGCGCCACAGCGCAGGCCGCCCATCATCGTGTCGTGAGGTCCGGGAACCGTCGTCAAGGCACCGGCGCGCGCACTCGCCAACAGGCAAGCCGCGCCGAGCGGCTCGACCACCACGAGCCGTGGCCGCGGTCGCTCGGGGTGCATCGCGTACCAACTCGCCACCGCCGCCGCCAGGCCGCCGACACCACCCTGCACGACCACAAGCTCAGGCGGCTTCTTCTTCCACTGCACGCTCGCTTCGTCCATCAGCCGCGTGTAGCCGAGCATGATCAGCCGGGGAATCTCCTCGTAGCCCTCGTACGAGGTGTCGGACACGACCGTGCAGCCATCGCGGGCCGCGTCGGCGGCGGCGCGCGCGACCGCGTCGTCGTAGCTGCCGTCCACGCGCACAAGCTCCGCGCCTTCGAGTTCAATCGCCTCCGCACGCTCCCCGCTCACCTGCGCCGCGACGTACACACGCGCCCGGAGCCCAAGCTCGCGCGCCGAGCGCGCCACCGCGCGTCCGTGGTTGCCCTCGCTGGCGCAGACGACGGTCGCGCCCGCTGCCAGAAGGCCGCGTCGACGCAACTCCGCCATCGCGAATCCCGCCCCGAGGATTTTGAACGCCGGTAGGTCCTCGCGCGCCGTCTCGTCCTTGAGCCGCAGCGACTTGAGGCCGAGGCTGCCGGCCAGGCCCTTGGCACGATGCAGCGGCGTCGGCGCCAGCCTGCGCGCCGCCGCGAGCGCGGCACGATCCGCCTCCGAGAACAGCGACACGGGCGCTGGGCCGCGCTCGTGCAGGAACCATTGGGACGCTCGCACGCGCGGAATATGGCGCGGCGCACGCGGGCTGTCTTGCCGGGCCGGAGACGGGCCGCCAAGTTCCGGCCGTGTTCGTCGCCGACGCTCCCCCAGCGGCCGTCACGCCTGTCGTCGAGCCGGAGTTCGCGACGTGCAACGGCGAGACCATCTCCCGCATCGACGTCTACCGCTACGCACCCGCCGCCCGCGGCCTGCGGGCGGGCGAGCGCCAGGCCACCGACCCCTCTGCCCGCGGCCGACGCCTCGACAACGCCGACACAGACGTCATCCGGGCCTACCTGCGCATCCGCGAGGACGCGCCCTGCCTCGAGCAGAATCGCGCGGACTCCGAACGCCTGATCCGCCGCCTGCCCTTCGTGGCCTCGGCAGCCATCACACCCGTGGCGGACGGCAACGGGCGCGTGCGGATTCGCGTGGACGTCGTGAACGAGTTTCCCCTGGTCGTTGGCGGTGGACTGCGCGGCCTCAAGCTCGATGAGATCCGGCTCGGCACGCTCGACTTCCAGGAGCGTGGGACCACGCTGATTGGCTCCCTTCAGCGCGGCGACGCCTACCGTGACGGCATCGGGGCGCACTACGGGCAGCCCGGTTTCCTGGGCGGGCCGCGCGACCTCACGGTCTCGGGCGCCTTCGCCCCACTGGGCGGCCACGCGCGGCTTACGCTGGTGCAGCCCCTGTTGGCCGAGGCACAGGCCAATGCCTTCCTGCTGCAGCTCTCGACGGCGGAGCGATACGACAACGTCTATCGCAACACGGCGGAGACGGCCGCCGCGCGTGTGCAGCGCAGCGCCTATCAGTTCGGGGTGCTGCAGCGCATCGGCCGTCCGGGCCGCGGCCTGATCGGCATCGCGGGACTCGCCATGCTCGGCTCCTACACGGAAGCGGATCGCAACCTGGTATTCGTCACGGATTCGGGGCTGCAGCCCGTGACGGATACGACCCTCGACGCGCACTACGGGGTCTTTCAGTCGCACCACGTGGCGGCGCTGGTGGGCCTGCGCGCGCTGCGCTTCCGTCGCGCGGGCCGCTTCGACGCACTACGGGCGGAACAGGACATTGCGCAGGGCGCCGAGTTGACGCTCGTGTTCGGTCCAGGCATCGGCCCTGACCGCGATGACTTGATCGCCAGCGGACTCTACCTGGGCGCCGGCACGCCACGCTCGTTCGTCTCGCTGCAGGCGAACTTCGAGGGCCGCATCCGCCAGGCCCTCGGCGACGGCACCTGGCGCTTCGGCGTCGGCCACGTGCACCTCACCTGGTTCCGCCTGCGCTCGGAGCGTCGCACGAGCACCCTCACGCTGCAGGGCAGCGTGCTCGAGGGGCATCCCCTGCCCTCACAGCTGACCATGCGCGACGTCGAGGGCGGTCTGCTCGGCTACGGCGAGTCGCAGCGGGCCGGCGGGCAACGCATCGTCGCGCGCGCCGAGGATCGTTGGCTAGTGACGGGCAGCGCGGCGCGCTTCGACCTGGCGGTCGGGACCTTTGCAGATGTCGGCCAGCTCTGGGCGCGCGACGTCCCCTTCGGCGTGGACTCCCCACTGATGTCGTCCGTGGGCGTCTCGCTGTACGGCGCCTATCCGTCCGGCGGCCGTCGCGTCTACCGCGTGGATCTGGGCGTGCCGCTCTCGCGCGGTCCGGGCGACCGCGCGCTGGTGCTCCGCTTCTCGACCTTCGACCGGATCATCGGTCGCAGCCGCGAGCCACGCGACGTGCGCACCACGCGCTTCGAGACGGGCCCGGCCACCGCCATCCGCTGGTAGGCATCGGCCCGACACCGAACGCCACGGTCGGACGTTAGGTGTCTGGAAGACCCGTGCACACGATTCGAGTCCTCCTCGCTCTCGGGCCACTGGCCCTCTCGTTCGTCCGCGACTACCGCCGCTGGCTGTGGTTCGGGCGACCGGTGACGCGCACACCGGAGTTTCATCGCCGACGCGCGCGGCGCCTCGTCGCGCGCGTGGTCGCGCTGGGCCCAACCTTCGTGAAACTCGCGCAGGTGTTCAGCGCGCGGGCCGACCTCATTCCCGAGCCATACCTCAGCGAACTTGCTTCGCTGACCGATCAGGTGCCGCCCGTTCCCTGGCCCGAGATCGAGCGCCAGATGCGCGAGGCCTACGGCGTCGAACCGTCGCAGGTGTTTGAGGCGTTGGACACGACGCCGATCGCCGCAGCGTCCCTCGGCCAGGTGCACCGCGCCCGCTGGCGTGGCCGCGATGTCGCCGTGAAGGTGCTGCGGCCCGGCGTGGAGCAGGCGGTGGCGCGCGACCTCGTCAGCGCGCGAGCGATTGCCTTGCGCTTGGCACGACGCTGGCCCGTGCCACACGTGCTCGGCGTCCAGGCGCTGGTGGAAGAGTTTGCCACGCGCATCGGCGAAGAAATGGACTTTCGGCTCGAGGCCGAGTACGCGACCGAAGTGCGCGCGAACTTCGCAACGAACCCACGCGTGGTGATTCCCGAGGTGATGCACGAGCTGACACGGCAGCGTGTGCTGGTGCTGCAGTTCATCGAGGGCCGCCGTGTTGACCGCCTGCCGCCCGACTCGGCGGACGCCATGCGCCTGGCCGGACTGGTGCTGGAGGTCTACGTGCAGATGATGCTGGTGGACGGCCTGTTCCACGCCGACCCACACGCCGGCAACCTGCTGCTCTCCACCGACGGCCGGCTTGTCCTGCTCGACTTCGGAATGATGGTGCGGGTGCCGGCGCACCTGCGGCTCGCGCTGATCCGCACGGTCTTCGCCTCGATCCGCCGCGACCCGGCGGCGGTCGCCGATGGCTTCCGCCGCCTCGGCCTCATCGCGCCTGGCGCCGACCCCGGCGAGATCCTGCGCCTGTCCGAGGTGTTGGTGGAGCTGAGCATCAAGCGCAGCACCACGAAGGAACGCATGGAGACGATGCTCGCCGACCAGGTGATGACTTCGCTCTATGACTTCCCGGTCATCCTCCCGCGCGACCTCGTGTACTTCGCGCGCACGGCAGCGCTGATCGAAGGCATCGGCACGCGCTACGATCCCTACTTCAACGGGATCACGGTCGGCACGCCAATCGTGATGCGGATGCGCAGCCGCATCCTGCAGTCGCTGGGTGAGAAGGCCGACCCGAGCCTCGAGGAGCTGGCGGCCCTGGCCGGCTGGGCGGTGGGCACGGCGTGGCGGCGTGTGCGGGAGTCGCTTGGCCCGTGGATCGAGAGCACGGCCGCGCCGCACTAGGCCGCGGCCCGCGTCAGCCGACGACGCTGTAGCGCTTGAGGATGGCGCGCTGCTCGGCGAGCACGTTGTTCCACGGCACGACTTGGTCCACCAGTTGCACGCAGATCAAGCCGGGTTGATGGCGGACCACGCGCCCCTTCACCTCAAGCGGCGTCGAGTGTCGGAAGGCAATGGTGCCCTCAAGCTCGAAGCCGAGCGGGAACACCGGCGTCTCAGGCGTCACTACCAGGGCAACGCCACGTTCGGAGAGGTCGGATACCTCAAGCCGCCGCTCCTTCATCACGAAGGACGGACGCTCAATGACCGGATACTCCAGCCGATAGTACTCGCGGCGCTGCTCGGTTTCAGCCATTCACGACCACGGGAGGGTTTCCCTCAAGTGTCGGTCGCGCGGCGGCGGTTCTTGAAGCCCGCGCGGGCGCCACTACCAGTGGTTGAAGCGGACCCAGCGCTCCACCTGCAACGCGCCATCGGCGAGCACCTGGTACTCCCCGAACTGCGCGGCCGTGGCGCAGGCGTGATTGGGGAGGATGCGCAGTGGCGTGCCGATGGGGAATCGCGCGAGATCGCAGGCGCCGCCACCACGCGCCGTGACAATTCCGTGCTCCTGATTGGCGCTGTGCACCACCAGCCCGTCAATCGGCTGGCCAAGCACGTCGCAGACCACCCCATAGCCCTGGTCCACGGCCTGAGTCGCCGTGCCGCGGTCGCGCGAGAGCGCCATCCAACCCGCATCCGTGATGAGCCATCCCTTCTTCACCTGGTGTCCAATCACCGTGGCAAGCACCGAGATGGCGATGTCATCCACGTCGCAGACACCGATGCCCGCCATCACCAGATCCTGGAAGACGTAAACGCCCGCGCGCACCTCCGTGACGCCATCGAGCCGCTCGGCGAACAACGCGGTTGGGGTCGAGCCCACGGAGACCGTGTCACAGCGGAAGCCCGCGTCGCGGAGCCGTTCGGCGGCGAGTACCGCGGCGGCGCGCTCCTGTTCCGCCATCGCACGCTTCGCGTCTGCGGTCACGCAGCCGTAGGACTCGCCGGCGTGCGTGAGCACCCCTCGCAGGTTGTCGCCGAGCGCGGCCGCGATCTGAAGGAGTTCGGGCGCATCGGGCTTTACGCCGGAGCGGTGCCCGTCGCTGTCGATCTCGATCAGCACGGGGACGCTGAGTGCCCGGGATGCAGCGAACTCCGCGACCATCGTAGCCATCGCGACGCTATCGAGGATGCAGGTCAGCGACGCACCCCGGGCGCGCAATGCGGCCACGTGTGGGAGCTTCTGCGGCGCGAGGCCCACTGCGTAGAGGAGATCAGGAATGCCCGCCTGGTAGCAGGCCTCGGCTTCGCGCAGCGTGGAGACGGTGACGCCACCCGGTTGCCCCTCGAGCACGCGTCGGATGATCGGCACGCTCTTGGCGGTCTTCACGTGAGGGCGCAACGGAACGCCCAGCGCAGCCAAGTGCCCCCCCAGGCGCGCGATGTTGCGGTCGAGGCGCTCGAGGTCGAGCAGCAAGGCGGGTGTTTCGAGTTGGGCCAGGGCCTCGGCCAGCGACAGAATGTCGGTCATGTCCATACGTTAGCACGTTCCTGGCCCCCTCCGTGATCTCGCATCACAGTGCCGGCACGACACCGTCGAGCTCCGCACACGCTGCCCGAAGTCCCGGCGCTTGCCCTAGTGGCCGCGGAGCGACGAAGTTCAGGCGCGTCGCCGCACGAACGCCGGCCTTCTTCCACCACACATGATTCGAGTCCCAACCCGACGCGGAGCCCTGGCACTCATTGCGTGCAGCTGCATCGCCAGCGCGTGCCTGCCGTCCACGGAGCCCGAGATCGAGCTCGTCGCGACCCCTGGGGCATTCTCCGCGGTGGTAAGCGGCGCGGTCGCTGCTTCAGTGAGCGGCTCCGCCGCACTCGAGACCTCGCCTGGGGCCCTGCTCTGTCCCGACGTCGCACTGGAGCCCACCGAGGGTGACGTTGCCATCAAGTTTGGGTCCACCGCCGACCTCGCGAGTCCCGAGTGCGCGCTGCTCACGGGATCCATCGTCTACGGCGCGCTGGCCTTTCAGCCACCACTCGTGCCGACGGTCAGGGTTCCCGCATCTGGGAATCCGCTGCTCGCCGAGTACTACCTGGTGCGGGCCGGCGAACTTGAGATCCTCGAGTCCACCCCGTCCAAGCTGTTCGGGCGCTTTGACTTCGAGGCCGCAACAACCGACGGGACGACCATCAAGGCGATTCGGGTTCGCGGGAGCTTCTGGGTCGTACCGTGACCGAGCGCGGGGCGTAGTGGGCCGCGACAGCTCACGACCAGCCTTCGTGATTCCAGCTAGATTGTGGCAATGACCAAGATCTTCCCCGAAGACCTCGCCGCGCGACTCGCCACCCGCGCCATCCACGCCGGCCAACGCCCCGACGCTACCTCGGGCGCCATCATGCCCCCGATCTACCAGACCTCCACCTACGCGCAGGAAGCGCTGGGGGTCAACAAGGGCTACGAGTACGCGCGCGGCAAGAACCCAACCCGCGAGGCGCTCGAGCGCAACGTCGCCGCACTCGAAGGCGCGCAGCACGGCTTCGCGTTCTCGTCGGGGATGGGCTGCCTCAACTCCCTGATGATGCTGTTCAAGACGGGCGACCACATCGTCATCGGCGCCAACGTCTACGGCGGCACCTTCCGGCTCTTCGACAAGCTGCTGCAGCACTTCGGGCTGTCGTTCACCTGGGTGGACATGCGCGACCCGCAGCACATCGCCGACGCGATGACCAAGAAGACGGTCGCGGTGATGCTGGAGACGCCGACCAACCCGCTGATGCAGCTGGCCGACATCAAGGCCGCCGCCGAGATCGCCAAGAAGGCCGGCGCGCTCACCATCGTCGACAACACCTTCGCCACGCCAATCTTCCAGTCGCCGCTCCTGCTCGGCGCCGACATCGTCTGGCATTCGAGCACGAAGTACCTCAACGGCCACTCGGATCTCATCGGTGGCGTCGCCGTCACGAACAACGACGAACTCGCGGCGAAGATCCAGTTCATCGCAAACTCTGCAGGGGCAGTACCCGGCCCTATGGATGCCTGGCTCACCCTGCGCGGCACCAAGACGCTGGCGCTCCGCATGCGGGCCCACGATGCCAACGGCCGGCAGGTCGCCGATTGGCTGGCCAAGCGCGTCGGCGCCGAGCAGGTGTTCTATCCTGGGCTGGCCTCGCACCCGCAGCACGAACTGGCCAAGCGCCAGATGAGCGGCTTCGGCGGCATGGTCTCCGTCGAGACCGGCTCCAAGGCCAATGCCAACACGATCGTCACCCGCCTCAAGGTCTTCACGCTGGCCGAATCTTTGGGCGGTGTGGAATCGTTGGTATGTCAGCCGGCGGGGATGACACACGCCTCGGTGGACCCGGCGCGCCGCGCGGAGATCGGCATCACGGACGGCCTGCTCCGCTTCTCATGCGGCGTTGAGGACCCGCAGGACCTGCTCGAGGACCTCGAGCAGGCTTTCAAGGGGCTCTGACCCCGAAGGAGACTCCGATGGCCCGCACCATCCTGACCGACATCGCGTCCAAGACCTGGGAGCATCCCGCGGACCGCGCCGCCCTCTCGGCGATGCGCGCCCTCCCTGGCTTCGACACCGCCGTCAACGCCTTCGCCAAGGCCTTCGGCGAGCGCGGCGTGCGCCATCTGTTCACTGCCAGCGCCGTGCGCGTGGGCCCCACGCAGCGTCCGCAGCTCGACGCGATGTGGACCGAGGTCCTGCAGACACTCGATTGGCCCACGCGGCCGCAGCTCTTCGTCACCGCCTCGCCCAACGTGAATGCGGGTGCGGTCGGCTTCGGCGAGCCCTTCGTCGTCATCAACTCGGCGGCCATCGAACACCTCACAGCCGACGAGCTGCGTTCGATCCTCGCGCACGAACTCGGCCACGTGATGAGCGGGCACGTCACGTATCGCACGATCGCGCAGATCATCCTGATGCTGGGCATCGGCAATCTGCCCTTCCTTGCCGGCGTGGCCATCCTGCCCTTCCAGCTCGCCATCCTCGAGTGGTACCGCAAGAGCGAGCTCTCCTGCGACCGCGCCGCGCTGCTCGGCGTGCAGGATCCCGACTTGGTGCTCACCACGCTGATGAAGCTGGCCGGCGGGCGCGAGTTCGGGGACACGCTCAATCTCGACGCTTTCAAGGAGCAGAGCCGCGAGTACGAGTACGACGACTCCGCCTGGGACACGGTGCTCAAGGCCATCAACACGGCCTTCCAGACGCATCCGTTCGCCACCATTCGCGCCGGTGAGTTGCAGCGCTGGACGGCGAGCGGCGAGTACGCGCGCATCCTCGCGGGCGAGTACACGCGCCGCGCCGACGTGAAGCGTGGCGAGGGCCTCGGCGACGACATCAAGCAGGGCGCCAACTACTACGCCGACCAGGCGAAGGCCGCCGCCGAGAAGGTTGGTGACACGGTCAAGCGCGCCCGCGATGCCTTCACCGACGCCGTGCGAGGCGCCAGCCGTTGAAGATCCTGATCGTCGGCGGCGGGGGTCGCGAACACGCCCTCGCTTGGAAGCTCAAGCAGGACGCTCCCGCCGCCGAGATCATCGCGGCTCCTGGCAATCCCGGCATCGCCGAACTCGGGCGATGCGAGGCTGTCTCAGCGACTGACATCGCAGGCCTCCTCGCGCTGGCGCAGCGCGAAGCCGTGGCGTTTACCGTGGTCGGGCCGGAGGCGCCACTCGCGCTCGGCATCGTGGATCGCTTCCGCGCCGCCGGCCTCGCCGTGTTTGGCCCCACGCAGGACGCTGCGCGCATCGAGACCTCCAAGCGCTTCGCCAAGGAGTTGATGCTAAAGGCCGGCGTTCCCACGGCCTCCGCGCGCACGTTCACCACGATTCCCGAAGCAAAGGCCGAGGTCCGCCGACTCGGCGCACCCGTGGTCGTGAAGGCCAGCGGCATCGCCGCGGGCAAGGGCGTGATTGTTGCGCAGACGCCGGCCGAGGCTGAGGCAGCCATCGACGACATGCTCGACGCCAAGGTGTTCGGCGATGCGGGCGCCGAGGTGCTGGTCGAGGAGTTTATGGAGGGCGAGGAACTCTCGCTCTTTGCGCTCACCGACGGCACGCACGTCCTACCGATGCTCGCGGCGCAGGATCACAAGCGGATTGGCGAGGGCGATACTGGACCGAACACGGGCGGGATGGGCGCCTACACGCCAGTGTCGCTTGCGACGCCGGCACTGCTTGCGAAGGTGACAGAACAGATTCTGTTGCCCACACTCCGCGCCATGCGCGACGCGGGCTGTCCGTTCACCGGGCTGCTCTACGCCGGGCTGATGCTCACCAAGGACGGCCCCAAGGTCGTTGAGTTCAACTGCCGGTTCGGCGATCCCGAAACGCAGGCCATCCTGCCGATGCTCAAGTCGTCGCTGCTGGCGCCGATGCAGGCGATTGCAGAGGGGCGCAGCGTCGAGAGCTTCCAACCGTTCGCGTGGCATCCAGGGGCAGCGGTCACCACCGTCGTGGCCGCCGAGGGATATCCGGGTAGCGTGCGCTCGGGCGACGTGATCGCGCTGCCCGCTCCATGCGCCGGCGTGACCGTCTTCCACGCCGGCACGAAGCGCGACGCGAAGAGCCACGAGCTACTCACCGCTGGCGGACGCGTCGTGGCCGTGACCGCGGTCGCCGAGTCCCTGGAGAAGGCGCAGTCCCTGAGCGGCCGCAGTGCGGCGGATGTGCGCTTCGAGGGCCGGCAGTACCGCCGTGATATCGGCTGGCGCGAACTCGCACGGATGCAGTAGGCGCACGCGTCTCATCGCCGTGCCCGAACTCCCAGAGACCGAAACCATTGCCCGCGACCTCGACGGCGCCCTCCGCGGCGCCGTTGTGCGTTCGGTCGAGGTGCTGCGAGCGGACGTGCTGCGCGACCCGACGCGGGGAGGACGCGCGTTGCGCGGAGCGGCAGCCGCGCGCGAGGCCGCGTCATTTGAAGGCGCACTGACCGGTACGACGATCGTGCGGGTCTGGCGGCGCGCGAAGTCGATTGTGCTTGGCCTCGGCGAGCGCGGCAGCGTCGTGGTCACCCCACGCTTCACCGGCGCGCTCTTGCTGCGCGACGCGGAGCGCCCGCGCACCCTCAGCTCGCGAGACCACGGGCCGCGAGCGGCCGCCGCGACGGGCGCCGAGGGTGACCCGTACTCCTGCATCCTCGTGTCACTCGACGATGGCCGTCGACTCGCCTACCGCGATGTCCGCCGCCTCGGCACGGTCGCCTTGCTCAGTCCGGCGCAGTTCACCGCATGGGACCAGAGCCTCGGCCCCGAGCCGCTTGACCCAGCCCTCACCGCCGAGCGATTTTCGGGAATCCTTCGGGGGTCGCGTCGCGCCGTGAAGTCCGTGTTGATGGATCAAGCTCGTCTAGCAGGCGTGGGCAACATCTACGCCAACGAGTCGCTGTTCGCGGCGGGACTGCGTCCCACGCGCGCCGCGGCCCGCGTGTCGCGCGCACAGGGAGCAGCGCTGCTCGCCGCGCTACGCGAGATCCTCCGCGCCAGCATCGCCGCCCGCGGCACGACATTTCGCGACTATCAGGACGCGTACGGTGGCCGTGGCGGCTTCGCCGCACAGCTGCAGGTCTACGGCCGCGGTGGACTGCCCTGCCCGCGCTGCGGCGAACCGCTGCGCGAGACGCATCGGCTGGAAGGCCGGAGCACCGTGTGGTGCGGGAGCTGCCAGCGATGAGCCCCCGCCGTCGTCGCCGCCGCGGTCCGCTCGCCCCGCCCAAGGATGTCGAGATGCGCATCGACAACCTGCTCGCGGTGGTGAAGGACACCGCGCGCAACGTCCCCGGGGTGTATCGCATGACCTCCGCGGAAGGCGAGGTCATCTACGTCGGAAAGGCCAAGGCGCTTCGCACCCGACTACTCAGCTACTTCCGCGCGCAGTATCCCAAGGACAAGGGCGCGCGGATCCTGCGCGAGGCCGCGACGGTCACCTGGGAACAGCAGCCCAGTGAGTTCGCCGCGCTCCTACGCGAGTTGCGCCTCATCAAGCAGCTCAAGCCACGCTACAACGTCGCGATGAAACGCGACGCGCGGTACCACGCCTTCGTGCGCATCTCGCGCGGGCCGGCCCCGCGGCTGCAGGTGGTGCGCGCGGCGGGACAGGACGAGCACGGCACCTACTACGGCCCCTTCCGCGGCGCCCTGCAACTTGGCGACGCCATCCGCGAGCTCAACGACGCGTTGGGACTCCGCGACTGTGCCCTCGGCACGCCGATGTTCTTCGCGGACCAGGTCGAGTTTCCCAACGTTGCCCCGCGCACACCCGGTTGCATCCGCCACGAGATCGGCCGCTGCCTCGGGCCCTGCGTGGCCGCCGTGAAGGAGCGCGAGTATGACGCCGCGTTTGCCGCGGCCCGCGCCTTCCTTGAAGGGGCCGACGACGCCCCGATGCATCTCCTGCGCGGCCGCATGGAATCCGCCAGCGACTCGCTCGATTTCGAACGCGCCGCCTTCTGGCGCGACAAGCTCCAGCGGCTCGAGGGCCTGCGCGAACAGTTCGTGCGTCTGCGATTCGCACTGGAGTCGCTGTCGTTCACCTACGACCTGCCGGGCGTGGACGGCAATGACCGCACCTACATCGTGCGTCGCGGCTGCATCCGCGACGAGCTGCCCACCCCGCGCGACGCGGCGGGACGCGCCCTGCTCGCACGGCGCATCGCCGAGCTGACCCGGGGTGGCCGCTTCGTTGAGCGCACGGTGCCGGGCCACGAAGTCGACGAAGTGCTGCTCGTTGCCGGCTGGTTCCGGAAGTTTCCCAAGGAGTTGGACCGTACCACCCCCTTCCCGACCCAAGCGGTAGCGGGCCAGAGCGCCTGAGCCGATCGGACCACCGACTCGGCAACGGGACGGCCAGATCCTGCGTAGGTTCCAGCGTGACCACTCGTCAATCCTGCCTCATTCTCGCGCTGCTCGCCCTGGGCGGCGCCGCCGTGGACGCCCAGGCCCGTCCAGACTCCACCGCGCGAGACAGTGCCCAGGCCGTCGAAGCCCTTCGCGTCCGCGCCGCATACGCGCCACGCGTCATCGGCAGCGCCGCCGCCGTCACCATCGCGCCGGACGCGATGCCCGGTGCCGTCGTCGCCCCGTCGATGAGCGAGGTGATGCGCCGCCTGCCTTTCGTCTATATCCGCCAGAACTCGCGCGGCGAGAACGAGATCTCCGTCCGCGGCTCCGAGTCGCGGCAGGCCGCCGTGCTCTTCGAGGGCGTCCCCCTCTCGTTGACTTGGGACGCGCGCGCCGACGTCTCGGCCATCCCGCTCACCGGGGCTCAGAGTGTCGACTACGTGCGCGGCCTCTCGTCGCTGCTTGCCGGCCCGAACGCCATTGGTGGCGTGGTCAGCGCGCGGCTCTGGGAGCAGCACGATGCGTTCCGCGCCCCCGCCCGCGTCACGCGCGCGGACCTTCAGATCGACCAGTTCGGCGCGGCCCGCACGGCACTGACCGCCGGCGGCGCGCTCAAGCACTCGGCAACCAGCACGCTGCAGGCACGGGTCGGCGCTGGCTGGCGCGACACGCCCGGGATGGTGCGCCCGGGATCGCTCGACGAAGCGGGCACGACCGATGCCCTGCGGCTCAACACCGACAACCGCTCGCTCGACGCCTTCGCCGGCCTTCGCTATGAGCACGCCCAGGGCCGCTATCTCTCGGGCTTCGTGAGCATGCTCGACGGCGAGCGCGGCGTCGCCCCTGAGATGCACGTCGCATCGCCGCGCCTTTGGCGGAATCCTGAGGTCAACCGGCGCATCGGCGCCATCTCGGCTGGCACCGGCGCCATCAGGAGCCGCCTCGGCATCGGCGACGCCGAGCTCTCGGTCGGCCTCACGGAGGGCACGATCGCCATCAACAGTTACGGCGACCGGACCTACTCCAGCGTGACGGGCACCGAGCGCGGCGAGGACCGCACGCTTTCGCTGCGCGGCACCTTCGACCAGCAGCTCGGCGAGCGCTTCGTGCTGCGCGGCAGCTTCACGGATGCCCAGGTTCGGTATCTGGAGACGGTCAATACGAATCCGACCGCGACGTATCGCCAGCGGCTCACAAGCTTGGCCTCCGAGCTCGACTATCGCCCAATGGACAGGCTGACGCTCACCGCCGGCCTCTCGCAGGACGCCGCCACGACCACCGAAGCCGGCGGCCGCACGCCCCTGGGTCGCAAGTCCGGACTCGGCTGGCGCGGCGGCGCCACGTGGCTGCTGCCGCAGCGGGGACTGCGCCTCCACGCCTCACTCAGCGAGCGCAAGCGATTCCCCGCGCTGCGCGAGCTCTACTCCGGCGCGCTCAATCGCTTCGAACCGAACCCGGCGCTCCGCCCCGAGACGGCCCGCAGTGGCGAGGTCGGCGCAAGCTTCGTCCGCGGCCTGATGGACGTGCAGGTCGTCGCCTTCACGCAGCAGATCGACGACGCCGTCGTGCGCATCACCCTGCCGAGCACGCAGTTCCAACGCGTGAATCGCGACCGCTTCAAGAGCACCGGCGTCGAGCTCACCGCCGGCACGATGCTCTGGGGCGCCAGCCTTCGCGGCGACCTCACGCTGCAGCGCGCCCGCATCGAGGACGCCACGATCTCCGACCCCACGCAGCGCATGCCGGAGGATGTGCCGGAGCGTTTCGGCTCGCTGTTCCTCACCGCGCCGCTCTTCGCCGGGCTCGAGGGCGAGGCGCGCGCGCGCTTCATCGGCGCCACGCAGTGCTCAAATCCCTCATCGCCATCGCTCAGTGAGCAGTCGGGCGCCGAGGCGCTGGACCTCGGGCTCACCCGTCGCTGGTCGGCATCGCGCGCCTGGCGTGCCATCCGCGCCACCCTGCAGATGGACAACGTCTTTGACCGGGCGATGTACGACAAGTGCGGACTGCCGCAGATGGGGCGAACGCTGCGACTGGGGCTGACCATCGGCTAGCGCCGCGATGTATGCTTGGGCGTGACCGCCACAGCCTTCCAATACTCGGAATACTCACCCACTGACGCCACGCGTCAGTGGGTGATGTCGTATTGGAGCTTTCGCGCGGAGCGTGCGCCGGATCCATCGCAACCGTACACCGTGTGGCCGGATGGCTGCCTCAGCTTGGCCTTGCCCATCGCGGCCGGCGCGGTGCGCGGCCCCCTGCTCTGCACGGGCCCGCGCATCGTCGCCTTTCAGCCGCCGATCACGCCGGGCGTGACGCTGCTGGGCCTGCGCTTCTGGCCCGATGCGACCGGCCGCCTCTTTGGTGTGCCGGCTCGGGAGCTCCGAGACAAGCTCGGTCCAGCGCCAATCGCGCTCGCTCGGTGGGCCGACGGGCTTCGCGAGTCGCTTCGCGTCCCGCAAGACGCGCTCTCGGAGTCCGCGATGCGCGGCTGTGTCGCCTCGCTTGACGCGTGGGCCTCTACGAGACTCGCGGACGCGGACGAACCCGACGCGATCGTGCGCGCGGCCATCCAACGGATTGCCGCCGAGGGCGGTGAGCTGCGCATGGGCCGGCTCGCCGAGGATCTCGGCGTCGGGCTGCGCCAGCTGCAGCGACGCTTCCCCACGGCAACCGGCCTCACGCTGCGCGAGTGGGCGCGCGTGCGCCGCCTGCGGAGCGCGCTGGCGCAGCGACTCGAACGCCAGGACGGCACCTGGTCGCGCATCGCGGCGGAGACGGGGTTCGTGGACCACGCCCACCTCACGCGCGAGTTCGTGCAGCTCACGGGGCTTCCACCCTCGCACGTGGCGCACAGCCTCGGACGCACGGATCACCGCGGCGTGCGCCCCTGAGCCTGGCGCGCCAAGCGGGATGTCGCGCAGATACAAGCGCCCCGACTTGCCGCGAGTGTAGCCTGCACCGTCCCCGACCTGAGGATCCAATGCCGCATCGCCTGACCGTCGTCCTGCGCCAGCTGTTGGCCATCACCTTCTGCACGCTGGCGGCCGCCGCATCCGTGCAGGCCCAGGACCCCGCCGCCGCGCAGGCCATCGCCAAGGCGAACACCGCGCTTGCCGCCGTCGATTGGATGGTCGGCCAATGGGAGGGCGACGCGCGCGTGGTCTCCGGTCCCGGACAGCCCATCGCCGTGCGCCAGCACGAGGACGTCGTGCGCGGGGCCAGCGGGACGGTGCTGATCATCCGTGGAACGGGCCGGGACCCGCAGACTGGCACGATCAACTTCGAGGCCGCCGCCACGCTGTGGCTGGACGAGTCGGGCGCGCTGGCGATGCGCACGCACCGCGACGGACGCAGTGTGGTCCCTAGCGTCGAAATGCGCGGCGACAGTCTCGTGTGGGGCTTCCCCGTGCCCGGCGGACGCGTGCGCTACACCATCTGGCGCGGTGCGAGCGACACCTGGGAGGAGATCGGCGAGTTCCTGCGCGAGGGCGCGGCGCCGATGCGAATCATCACGATGTCGCTGCGGCGCTTGCCGTAGCTGCGACACCGCACCCCTCCAGCGGTCGGCTCTTGCGAGCGGACGGCGGCCCGGGAATCTTCCTCGGATGCGCATTCTCGTGGCCGACGACGACCGACAGCTCTCCACCCTGCTGTGCGAGGTCCTCCGATCGGGAGGCCACACCGCAGTCCCCGCATTCGATGGCGCCAGCACGATGATGGCGGCGATGCGCAGTCCCGCACCCGACCTGATCGTGCTCGACCTCCAAATGCCCGCCGGCGATGGACACGCGACACTCAGCAAGCTGAAGCAGTCCTCAAAAACGACCGCGATTCCGGTCCTCGTGCTCACGGCGACCGCCGATCCCGCTGCACACGAGCGCGTCCGCAAACACGGTGCAGCCGCGTTCCTGCAGAAGCCCGTGGACCCCGCGGCGTTCCTTGATGCCGTGAAGGCGTTCGGCCCCAAGAAATAGGTTCCATCGCGCGCAAGCCAGCGCGGCCAGCGCGTTCACTCGGGCGACCTACATTTCGGCCAGCGGAACCAGCTCGGCCTCAGCCTTGCCGTGGGCAATCGTCAGGATAGCCACGCAGGCCTCGAGGTCGAACCGCCGCGGCCCCGCCGCACCAGGATTCACAATCAGACGCCCATCGACGCGCTCAATCACCTGCGCGTGCGTGTGGCCATACACGCAAACGTCGGCGTCGTAGGCGGCCGCGACCTTGGCGGGCTTCGGGCGCCCCAGCTCGTGCCCGTGCTGCACGTGAATGCGGAGGCCGCCAATCGAGACGTCCAGCGACTCCCGCAACGCCGGGTCCCACGGGCTATCGCAGTTCCCCCACACGGCCTGCACGGGTGCGATCAGGGCTAGCTCGTCGAGAATCGTGTCGGAACAGACATCGCCCGCGTGCAGGATCTGCGAGACGCCGGCAAAGACCTCGTGGACATCGGGTCGCAGCAGGCCGTGCGTGTCAGAAATGAGTCCCACGCGGATCGGTGGACTCACGCCTCGTCCGCGTGCGCGCCCCAGCGCGGGGCCAGTGAGTTCTCGACGCCCAAGTGGTCGAGTGCGCGTGCCACGATGAAATCCACCAGCTCCGACACCTGCGTCGGCCGGTGGTAGAAGCCCGGCGCGGCGGGCATCACGGTGGCGCCAGCCATCGTGAGCCGGCGCATGTTCTCGAGGTGGATCAGCGACAAGGGCGTCTCGCGGGTCACGAGCAAGAGAGGACGCCGCTCCTTGAGCGCCACGTCCGCCGAACGCTCCACCAACGAGCGCGATGTCCCCGCCGCGATGCTCGCCAGCGTGCCCATCGAGCAAGGACAGATGACCATCCCACCTGCGAGATGCGATCCCGACGCCGGCGCCGCGCCGCGGTCGCCATCGTCATAGACGGTGACGCAGCGGTCGAAGCGCTCCGCGCCCACGACGGAGCGCAGCGCATCAAGATCCGCCACATCGCTTTCCGTCTTGAGCAGCCGGAACCCGTGCGAGCTGACGATCAGCGAGACCTGTCGCTTGGCCACGAGTAGCTGCTCGAGCAGGCGGATGCCGTAGGGCGCACCGGAGGCCCCAGTCATCGCCATCACGATTGGCGCGTGGCCCGCAGCAGCGCGCGACATCAACCGAAGATCCGGTCGAGGAGCATCCACGCGAAGAACGTCATGGAGATCACACCGTTCATGGTGAAGAACGCCGCATCCAGCTTGCTGAGATCGTCGGACTTCACCAGCGAGTGCTCGTAGCCGAGCAACACGGCGGCCGTAGCGACGCCAGCCCAGGCGAACCACCCGCCTCCCGTGACCCACACGGTCGCCGCGAGCGCGAGCACCGTGGTCACATGCAGCAAGCGCGCGATCGCAACGGCGCGCGGGACACCCACTGCCGCCGGAATCGAGTGCAGTCCCTGTGAGCGATCAAACTCGACGTCCGGCAACGCATACAGGACGTCGAAGCCGCCGGACCAAGTCATCACCGCCACCGTGAGGGCGATCAACATCCACCACGGTTCGCTCCACAGGCCGGTCACGGCGAGGAAGCCGCCCACCGGGGCAATCGCGAGGCCAAGGCCGAGCACAAGGTGCGCGTAGCGCGTGAAGCGCTTGGTGAAGGAGTAGAAGCACACCCAGGCCAGTGCGACAGGCGAGAGGTAGAGACAGAGCGGATTCAGCTGCGCCGCCGCCCACACGAATAGCGCCGCCGCCACCACCACCGTGAGCCAGGCATCGCGCACCCGAATCGCCCCGCGCGGGATCTCGCGCTGCGCGGTGCGCGGATTCTGCGCGTCGAACTCGCGGTCCACGATGCGATTCACCGCCATCGCCACCCAACGCGCACTGGTGAACGCCAGCACCACCCAGCCAAGCATCCCCAGTGAGATCGGCGCGAGCTTCGAGGCCAGCGTCACACCCACCAAGGCAAACGGCAGCGCAAACACCGTATGCGGCAGCTTCACAAAGCTCATCCAGCGCGCGAACGTGGACTCCCCCGAGAAGGTCTGGCCCTCGCGTGCCTTCGCGCCTACTGCCGAGGCGTTGCTCACTTCGCGTTCCCCAGTCCCAGCGACGGCCACATCGCATCCACCTTGGCCTTCGTCTCGGCATCCATCTCGATCACCTTTGGCCAGTCGCGCGTGAAGCCCTCCTCGGGCCACTTCTTCGTGCCGTCGATGCCCATCTTCGACCCGTAGGTGAACGCACGGCTCGAATGGTCGAGCACATCGATTGGCCCCATGGTGAAACGTGTGTCGCGCTCGGGATCGATGTTGTTCAGCGCCACCCACCAGGCTTCCTGCGGGTTACGCACGTCCACCCAATCGTCCACCACCACCAGCACCTTGGCCAGCGACATCAGCCCCGCACCCCAGAGCGCGTTCATCACCTTGTAGGCCTGACCGGGATAGTGCTTCTTGATGCTCACGAACACGAGGTTGTGAAAGATCCCTTCGGCCGGCATGTGGTAGTCCACGATCTCCGGCGTCGTGAGCTTGAGCAGCGGCAGGAAGATTCGCTCGGTGGCGTGGCCGAGGTAGAAATCCTCCATCGGCGGGCGCCCGACGATGGTCGCGCAATACACGGCGTTCTTGCGCATCGTCACGGCGGTCACGTGCACGCGCGGATACAGGTCGGCCTCTGAGTAGTAGCCCGTGTGGTCGCCAAACGGGCCCTCGACCACCAGCGCTTCCTTGGGATCGATGTAGCCCTCGATCACGATCTCCGCGTCGGCCGGCACCTCGAGGTCGCAGGTCACGGCCTTCGTGAGCTGCACCGGGGCACGACGGAGGAATCCCGCGAAAATAAACTCATCGATGTTCGGCGGCAGCGGCGCCGACGCCGAATACATCGAGGCCGGGTCGGAACCGATGACGATGCACACCGGCATCTTCTCGCCCTTCTCCGCCATCTCGCGCCAATGCGCAGCGCCCGTCTTGTGGCGCTGCCAGTGCATCGCGACGTGCCGCTTGCCCATCTGCTGCACGCGGTACATCCCCACGTTGCGGATGCCGCGCTGCGGATCCTTGCTCACCACCGCCGTCATCGTGAGGAACGGACCGCCGTCCTCGGGCCAGGTCGTGAGCACCGGCAGCTTGTCGAGGTCGATGTCGTCGCCTTGCCAGACGATCTCCTGACAGGCCGGCGTGCCGGACGCCATCCTCGGCGGGAACTTGGCGACCTCCATCAGGCGCGGCAGCAGCTGCAGCTTGCCGAGGAATCCCTCGGGCACCTTGAGGTCCAGCAGCTTCGTGATGCGGTCGCCGTGCTCGTCGAGCCGCTCGACACCGAGCGCCATCGCCATGCGGGTCATGGACCCAAAGAGGTTGATGCCGACGGGATACTGCGAGATGGAACCGTCGCGCAGCACCGGCTTCTCGAACAGCAGGGCCGGCCCGCCGCCCGGCATCTTCATCACGCGGTCGGTGATCTCGCACATCTCGAGATGCACGTTCACGGGCTGCGTGATGCGGCGCAGTTCGCCGCGCGCCTCGATGGCGGCGATGAACTGCTGCAGGGTGTCGAGCGTCACGTTACTTGGTCCCCACGTGCACGGCCGCGATCCCGAAGGTCAGCGTCTCCCAGCTGACGTCGCGGAAGCCGGCGCGCGTCATCGCCTCGGCCAGCTTACCCGTCTCTGGGAAGTTCGCCACGGAGCGCGGCAGGTAGGTGTAAGCGGTCTTGTGCCCGCTGATCAGTCGCCCGATGAGCGGTAGGATGCGATGGAAGTAGAACAGGTACGCCGCGCGCACCATCGGCACGCGTGGCGTCGAGAACTCCAGGATGATGAACCGCGCACCGGGCTTCAGGGTTCGCAGCACTTCCGCGAGGCCCTTGTCCAGGTCCGCGACGTTGCGGATGCCGAAGGCCACGATGGCGCCGTCGAAGGCGTTGTCGCGCAGCGGGAGGGACAGCGCGTCGGCCACCACCGGCTGCAGCACCGCGCGGGGAGCCTTTCCTGATCCCGCCACCAGCATGGGCTGCGCGAAGTCGGCGCCGACGATGTGGCCGCCGAATCCCTCGCGCGTGGCGAGCGTGGCGCCAACGTCCAGAGTGCCCGCGCAGAGGTCGAGGTAGGTCCCAGTCGGAGCGGCCGTCCACGCCAGCCGCTTGAGCGCCCGCGCGCGCCAGCGGCGGTCGATCCCAAGCGACAGCAGGCGGTTGAGCAGATCGTAGCGCGGCGCGATCTCGGAGAAGATCCGCTGCACGTACGTGCGCTTCCCCGTCGCCGAGGCGTTCGAGGCGGCGACTTCGGCCTCCCGCGTCTCGCGGTCTAGCGCTGTCGTCATAGCCTCGAAAGTTGCCCGACGACTTTCACGCGGGCAAGTTTCCCCAGAGCGAATGCCCCGTCCTGCACTCGACCTTCCGAATCTTCCCGACGCCGACGTCGTGGTGCTGGCGCAGCAGGGACGCGAACCCGCGTTCCGTGAGCTGATCCGGCGCTACGAGCGCCCCGTCTATTCGCTCATCTACCGGATGGTGCGCGACACCGCGGCCTCCGAGGACCTCGCGCAGGACGCGTTCATCAAGGTCCTCAACCACCTCGACAAGTACCGGCCCGAGTTCAAGTTCTCGAGCTGGCTGTTCAAGATCGCCAACAACGTCGCCATCGATCACCTGCGGCGTCGGCAGCTGGAGACGGTCTCGATGGACGGCTCCCCGCACGCCGCCACCTCCACCGAGGTGGAGTCCACCTCGTTTGAGCTGGCCGACCAGGGCGAGTCCCCTCTCGACGAACTGGCCTCCCGGGAGCTGGGCGCCATCATCGAGCAGGCCATCGGCAAGCTGCGACCCGAATACCGCAACTGCATCATGCTCCGCCACGTCGAGGGCCGGAGTTACGAGGAAATCGCCGCCACGCTGGACCTCCCCCTGGGCACGGTGAAGACCTACATCCACCGGGCACGCCACGAGTTACGGGAGGCGTTGGAGCACCTCAGGGAATGACAGAGGACGAAGGTGATAGGACGAAGGTGAATTCGGCTTTTGTTCGGGTTTCTCTTCCGTCCTCCGTCTTCCGTCCTTCGTCCCTGTCCAAGCCCTGAAACCAAGCTGTCCCCCACCCCGTAGTCTCCCGCAGGAGAACCTTATGCAGCACCGCCATCTACTTCCCCAAGAGCTCGACCTGCTGGTCGACGGCGACGTCGGTTTCGGCGTCGCACCCCTGCGTGCGCACCTCGAGACCTGCGACGACTGCCGCCTGCGGCTCGTCGAACTCGAGGCCGTCACGGGCCGACTCGACACCCTGCCACACTTCGCGCCGCGCATCGGATTCTCCGATCGCGTGATGGCGCAGGTGCAGGTCATCGAGCCCTGGCACGTCGCACTCGCGAACCAGGCCCGTGCGCTCGTCCCACAGACCGCGCCGATGCGCGTGCTCGCGGCGGTCGGCGCCGGCCTCGCCGCCACGACGATCTCGGGGAGCGCCCTCTGGCTCGCCTTCCGTGCCGACCTCTTCGCCTTCTCGTATGGCGTCGGGCTCGAGCGCGGCACGCGCGGGATCTGGGCTGGGCTGGTCGAGACGGCGCGTGAGCTCGTCACCGGCGGCGCCGATACCGGCGCGCTGCTCGTGGCGACTGGCGCGCTGGCCGCGACGGCCGTGGGCGCGGTGCTGGCCTTCCGCCGCCTCGCCGCCGCCGCCCGTACGAACAGGAGCTGACCATGCGTCGGCTCCTGTTTTGCGTGGCGGCGCTGCTCCTGGCCGCCCCGGCCGCGCAGGCGCAGGTCTCGCGCGTCGCCGCCCAGGGTGACAGCGCCAGCGAGGCCCTGCGCGCCCTCGATCTCGTCGAGGGCGAACTCGAGATCAACGGCCGCTACGTACGCGGCAATGCCACCGTGCCCGCCGGCGACACCGTCCGCGGACCACTCGTCGTGATGGGCGGCAGCGCCGACATCAGCGGTGTCGTGCTGGGCAACGTCACGGCAATCTTCGGCGACGTCACCATTCGCGATGGCGCGGATGTCCGCGGTGGGGCGACCGCCTGGCGGGGGCGCGTGCTCGTCGAAGGCGGACGTGTGCGCGGCGCGCTGCGCTCGACGATGCAGACCGCCGCTGCCGCCATCGCGCCGATGACGCGCGGCCAGGCCCTGCAGCTCTCACTCGGCTGGACCGCGATGCTGCTCGTCATCGCCCTCGCGGCGATGCTGCTGCTCGGCAAGAACGTCGATGCCACCGCGCGCGTGCTGGCCGACGACTTTGGCCGCTCGTTCCTGCTCGGCGTGGTCGGCGAACTCGGCTTCCTGCCGCTCCTGCTCTTCGCCGTCGTCGCGCTCGCTGTGACAATCATTGGGCTGCTGCTGGTGCCCTTCGTGCTCGCGGCCGCCCCGGTGGCACTGGCTGGCGTCGCGACACTCGGCTGGCTGGGTGTCGCGCTGATGGTCGGCCGTGGACTGACCGGCGGACCGCGCGACGACCGCGCCGCCACGCTTCGTGCGCTTGGCGTCGGTGTGCTCGTGCTGATGGTCCCGTGGTTCATCGCGGCCGCGATGACCGGCGGAACCGGCGCGCTGATCTCTCGGGTGTTTGCCATCGGAGTCACCTGGGTGGCAGGCACCGCCGGACTCGGCGCAGCGCTTCTCTCGCGTGCCGGCACGGGGCGACGCTCCCGCGCCAAGCAGGCCACAGCGCAGCCGGCCGCAGCCGGCTGGCAGACTCCGACGCCGGTGGCCGGTGTCGCCGCGGCGCGCCGCCCGGTGCCCGCACGGCCCGGCGCAGAGCCGAAGTAGTCGGGTCGGCTACCAGGCAGGCACCGCGGCCAGCTCGGCCGCGGTCGCCACTTGGGGATTCAGCCACTCAATCACCGCCGCCCAGCCCATCGACTCGGGGTCGTGGCGCAGGTAGCTCTCCACCACGGCCAGCACGTGGAAGCCGCGGTTGAGCTGGAACGACAGCGTCGGATCACGATACGACCCGCGCACCACGCCACGCAGGTATTCCTCGGCGCTCATCCGCTCGGCGTACTTGTGGTAGCCGCGGAGGCGCGCGCCGGCCCGGATGCGCAGCAAGCCCAGCCGCTCCGTGAGCTCCCGACGCGCCTGGTAGAGCTTTCCGCCGATCCCGCTGCCCCGGATCTCTGGATGCACCATCACCTCGGCGCCATAGAGCGTGCGCCCCATCGCCGGGTCGTGGTTGGTGAAGCGCCCGTGATCCGTGAAGTCGCGCCAGTTGGCGCCCATATGGTAGTCGTCCCAGTAGACGATCAGGCTCGCCGCGTAGCCGACCACCTCGCGGCCGCGGTCCACGGCCACCAGCTGGCCCTCGGGGAAGATCTCCAGGTGCTTCGAGAGCTGCTCTTCCGACCAGGGAATCGCGCCCGGGTAGGTCCGCTCGCACAGCTCGATGATCCCCGGGAAGTCCCGGGGCTGCATCGGGCGCACTTTGACATAGCGCCGGCGGGGCGGGACGCTCGGATCGATCACAGCGTGACCTCATCGACGTCCGCCACCAAGCCTGCCGTCCGCTCCGAATCCAGCAACGGCAGCACGGTGCCGGACGAGCGCGCGCGCTGGATCGAGTTCATCTCCAGCTCGGCGATGACCATCGTCTCCTGATTCGGGATTCCCTCGGCGAGGATGCCGTCGCGGGCGAAGGGAAAGTCCGAGGGCGTGAGGATGGCCGCCTGTCCGTAGTTGAGCGAGACGGCAGGCACCATTGGCAGCGAGCCCACCGTGTGCGCCGTGATGACGAACATCTGGTTCTCGATGGCCCGCGCCTGCGCGCAGTAGCGCACGCGGAGCATGCCCTGGCGGTCATCAGTGCAGCTGGGGACGAGAAGGATCTTGGCGCCGCGCCGTGCCGCTGCGCGCGCGATCTCAGGAAACTGCACGTCATAGCAGATGGCGATGGCCATCTTGCCCAGCGCCGTGTCGATGAGCTTGAGCCGATTCCGCGGCTTGACGATCCACTCCTCGGACTCGAAGCGCGTCATATGCAGCTTGGGCTGCACCACGTGCTTGCCGTCGGGCCCGAAGAAGAAGCACTCGTTGTACACGTCGCCGTTGTCCGCCACCGGGATCGTGCCCGCGCAGATATACAGCTTGTGCTTCAGCGCGAGCTCGCGGAACAGGGCAATGTACTGATCGACAAAGCCCGTGAGGCGACGCACCTGGTCCTGGATGTCGGCCCGCACGTCGCCGAGCGTGAGCAGCTGCAGCGTGAAGTACTCGGGGAAGAGCACCAGCTTGCACTTGTAGTCCGCCGCCGTCTCGACGAGGCCGGTGACCTGCGCGGCGAAGTCCTCGAAGGTGTCGACGCGACGGATGTGGTACTGCAGGCTGGCCACGCGAATCCGTTCTTCCATTCGTGCTCCGGCTACGGGTTTAGGCTCCCGCCCACTCTGCAGGCGCGGGCGTTACGCCCCGGTGGGCGCGCCCACCCCAAGCGCTGCAGTGAGGCGTCCCGCGATGTCCGTCAACTTGCGAGCTGCGGAGCAGTCGGCATCTGACACAACAATCGGCGCGCCACGGTCGGCGCCCTCGAGCACCGGCGGGTACAGCGGCACCTCCCCTAGCAGCGGCACACCGATCTCGTCGGAGAGGCGCTTGCCGCCGCCACTACCGAAGATCGCCATCGGCTTGCCGGTCTCCGGCGACTCGAAGTAGCTCATGTTCTCCACCACGCCAAGCACGGGCACGCCGACGCGCTGGAACATCTTGGCGCCGCGCAGCGCATCACCGACCGCGACCTCTTGCGGCGTGGTGACGATCACCGCGCCCGCCACCTGCGTGGCCTGCACCAGCGAGAGCTGCGCGTCGCCGGTGCCCGGCGGCATGTCCACCAAGAGGAAGTCGAGCCGGCCCCAGGCCACGTCGCGCAGAAACTGCGTGATGATCTTCATCACGATCGGCCCGCGCCAGATGGCGGGCTGGTCGCGCTCAATCAGGAAGCCGAGCGAGATGACCTTCACGCCGTGCGCCTCGAGCGGCTGGATCTTGTCGTCCTTGACCGGCGGCGCCTCGTCCACGCCCATCATCCGCGGGATGTTGGGACCATAGATGTCCGCGTCCATCAGGCCCACGTGGTAGCCCTGCTTGGCGAGAGCGATCGCCAGGTTCGTGGTCACGGTGGACTTGCCCACGCCGCCCTTGCCCGACGACACGGCGATGATCTTGCCAAGCTGCGGGTAGGCGACCGGCTGCGGGGCTGGCGGCGTGCGCGGGGCCTGGCGCTCCTCACCCATCACGGGCAGGGCGCGGGACTTGGGCGCGGCCACGTTCCCAGGCTTGCCCTGCGGCGCGTACTGGCCGTCCTGCGGCTCGCCCGCGTCCTTCACATCCACGCGCACCTCGGCCACACCATCGACCTTTTCCAGCGCTTGTCGGACCTGTCGGGCCAGTGTGGGGTCATCGGCCGCGGCGAGCAGCAGCGTCACGCGCACCTTGCCGTCGCGGGTGGCGGCGATGTCACGGACCTGCTGCGACCGGTACAAGGAGGCGCCGGTGCGTGGGTTGGCGAGCGGGGCCAACGCCTCGGCGAGGCGGCCCTGAAGCGTGTCAGCCGTCACAGCGAGCAATCACGGATGGGGTTAGCGAGGGAGGCGTGCAATCGCCTGATACTATAATGTAACGAGGGTCGTCTTCCTGTCGTCCGGTCGGCTGACATCCGGGTCTGCCACACTGTGATAGCACCTCGTTGCCGCGACCGTGGCCCACTCGTACACTGTCCATCGAAGCGTGGATGCTGCCGTTCTTGGCGGCAGCCCCACGGGTCGATCTGGAAGGAGGGATTGTCAGATGCAGCAACGAATCGGATCCGAACGCGGCGCTCGCGCCGGCTTCACCCTGATGGAAATGGTGACCGTGGTTGCCATCATCGGGATTGTCGCGGCGTTCGCCCTGCCCCGCATCGACATTGCCGCATACCGTGTGAATTCGTCGTTCCAGATCCTGGGATCCACGATGCTGACGGCCCAACGCCAGGCGCTCACGCAGCAGCACGACGTGCAGGTGCGCTTCGACCGGGACGGGCGGCGCGTGATCCTGCTCGAGGATCGCAACAACAACGGCTCCCAGGATTCCGGCGAGCGGCTTCGGTCGGTCACCTTGGGCGAGTCGGTGCTCTTCGGTATCGGTGACGCCCCTGCCCGTGGCGCGCTCTCGAGTGACATCTCGTTCACGAGGCAGGTCTCGGGCGTGCCGGTGGTGACGTTCCACCGCGACGGCTCGGCAAGCGAGGGCGGCGGCTTCTATATCACCAGCGTACGCGCAGCCAGCGCGGCCAGCTATCCGCAGCACAGCCGGCTGATCCTCGTCGAGCGCTCGACTGGGCGCGCGACGACGTACAAGTACCTGGATGGCGCGTGGAGAAAGGGGTACTGATGTCTCGTCGCGGCTTCACCCTCGTCGAGGTCGTGGTGGCCCTGAGCATCCTCACCGTGGTGATGCTCGCGCTGATCACACTCACCCTGCGCACGATGCATACCTCGATCATCTTCGACCGGGAGCAGGCGGCGCTGCAGCTGGTGACGGACCGGACCGACCAGATCCTGTTCGATCCGCGCTATGACGTGCTGGACTCCATCTATGTCGGGACGGAAAACAACTTCCCGACGCTGGACGGCCTCTCGCGCGTCACGACGTTCCGGCACGTCGTCGACTCCATCAACGACTACAAGAAGTTCACCGTGACCGTGTCGGGTTCGGGAATGGCGAATCCCATCGCCCGCACCATTACCGTGGCGGCCCCATGACCACCGCTCCGCGACTTCGGGCGCGGCCCGGCCTGACCTTGGTCGAGCTCACCGTCTCCCTGCTGATCTTCTCGCTGGTGATGGCCGGCGCGCTGTCGATGCTCAAGAGCGAGAGCCGCCGCTTCCAGTTGGGCGGCGAGCGCTCCGCCATCTACCAGAACGGCCGCTTCGCGCTCAACGAACTCGAGAAGGACCTCCGGACCTCCGGCGCGGGCGCGCCGGACATCCAGCCGCAGATGGTCTATCTCTCCGACTCGGTGTTGGTGTTCAACGCCAACTACTGGACGAACACGGCGGGCGACGTCGAGGCCGTGTACTACTCGGCCGATGCGCCGGACAGCGCCGTCGCGGCAATGCGCACCAACAGCAAGATCACGATTCCATACACGGCCATCCAGTACCCGGACACGAACTACCTCGTCGCGGGACTGAACTCCTCGGCCGAGACGATGACGTTCTACTTCCGGGCAGACTCCTCGACGGCCCGTACGGACGACTACATCCTGTGGCGGCGCATCAATAACCTCACGCCCGAGGTTGTGTCGTCGAACATCCTGCGGAGCTCGAACGAGCCGTTCTTCCGCTACTTCCGACTGTTTGCGACCTCGTCCGCGCAGTGGATCGACACAGTGCCGCGCAACCAGCTGCCGATGCGCCACCAGCGGCCGATCCATCTGGCCAACAACGACACGGGGACGCTTGCCCGGATCGACAGCATCCGCGGCATCCGCGTCAGCTTCACGGTTACCAACGGTCGCGTGGGTGATGCGGCCGGCGAGCAGACGCGCGCCCTCACGCGCCTCATCCGCCTGCCAAACGTCGGCCTGACGAACACCAAGACCTGCGGCGACGAGCCGCTGTTCACCAGCAACGTCACGGGTGTCGCCGGCGTCATGCCGGACAGCGTGACCCGCTTCGTCCGGATCAACTTCCTCCGCTCCGTGGACGAGTTGACGGGCGAGAAGGACGTGGAGCGCTACGTCATCTGGCGCCGCGGCCTGCTCGCCACCGACTGGGGCGACCCGCTCGTCACGATCCCGGGTGGCGACTCGCTGTACACCTACATCGACCAGACCGTCGAGGCCGGGCAGTCGTACCGCTACGCCGTCTCCGCCCAGGACTGCACGCCTTCCCTGTCCTCGCAACGCACCTCTTCCATCATCCTCGTCCTATGAGCCTCCGCGTCCATTTCCATCGACGCCGCGCCCTCCGCGCCCGCCGCGGAATGGCGCTGGCGCTCGTCCTGATGGTCTTCATGGCCGTCGCCGCCATCGCGGCCGGCGCGTCGTACCTCGGCCTCAACACCACGTTGATCCGGGCCTTCCACACGCGACTCTCGCTGATGGAAAGTGTCGCCGACGCCGGACTCGAGCAGGCGCGCTCCGCGCTGAACGGCAACGCGAACCTCTATCCCGATACCGGATATGTGGTCTACGAGAACGCCGTCGCGGTCACGGACGCGGCGGGCAACGCCATCCCCGGCGTCCGCCGCACCACCTATGTGGGTCCCTCCGGTATCACGTCGGGACAGTACGGCGTGTTCGGCAGTGCCGTCTCTGTGGTCACCGACCAGTTCGGCAACCGACTCGTGCGCCGCATGGAAGTGATGCAGGAAAGTTTCGCCAAGTACGCCTACTTCACGGACGTCGAGGGCAATATCGTCTTCGGCGCCAACGACGTGTTGTACGGGCCGGTCCACTCGAACGACCGCATCCGCATCCAGACGGCCAACCCCGGCGCGACGTTCTGGGGCAAGCTCAAGACGGCGCGGGACATCGTGAATCGCAATTGGGGCAATTACAATGCGGGCTACGAGGAGAATGCGCCCGAGATCCCGTTCCCGGAGACGCAGGACCTCAACAAGCTCCTCGCGCAGGCAACCCTCGGCGGCACGAACTTCACCAGCTCCACCGCAGGCGGCGCCGGCCAGGCCACGATGCGCATTGAGTTTGTCGCGCTGGATCTCAATGCAGACGGCGATTCCACCGACGCGGACGAGGGCTTCTTCAAAGTCTACCGCGTGGCGAACAACAACAACGCGTGGTTTGTCGTGGCCGACACCACGGGAAATTTCGGCTCCAACGGATTGCGCGATTCCCGCAATTGCGGCCACACGCTCTCCAGCGGCACGGGCAACCACTCGGCGTTCAAGACCTTCCGGCACCACAGCGGCAACTCGAACTCCTCCGACCAGAAGCCCTGGGCCATCAACAACGGCCAGAACCGCCATTGCTATCTCGGCGGGTCGGACGTCCTGAACGACTGGACGTCGCCGGCAGGCCGCTTCCTGGCCACCGATTCACTCGGCAGCTGGATCCAGTGGACCGGCACGGTCGATGCCCGTGTGTCCGCCGTCCGACCGCAGGATGCCGCCTACCTCTGGCCATTGTCCCGCGCCCTCAATCCGAACTTCAAGGGCGTGATCCACGTGACCGGCAAGGTCGCGGTCAGCGGCAAGCTGCGCGGCTCCCTCACGTTAGCAGCCACTGGCAACATCATCATCGTCGACCACCTGACCTACGTTACGAACCCAGGCGGCACGACGCCCTGCAACTCGGCTGAGCGCGACATCCTGGGCCTGTTCAGCGGCAACGACATCTATATGGCGCACAATCTCCTGAACTCGCCGTGGCGCGCGGGTCCTGGGACGACCGGATCGCATCGAACCTGGGCGAATCGCAGCTCGGATGAGTACGTGCACGCCGTGGTTCTGGCGCTGGGCCAGTTTGGCGCCTACGCATACGACGAGGGCCCGACCAACGTCGAGGACTGCTCGGGCACGAACAACGAGCGCGGCTGTCTCTACCTCACGGGCGGCATCATCCAGTACTCGCGCGGTCCGGTGGGCATCACGGACGGTCGCGGCTACACCAAGCGCTACCAGTACGACGCCTGCGCGGGTGCCAACCCGCCGCCCTACTTCCCCACCACCGGGCACTTCGTACGAGGACACTACTACGAAGTCGAGCCCTCCAACTTCAACATCGCCACCTACTGGGCGAGCCTGGTCCCGGCCCCGTAGTCCTGTGCGCTAGCTGAGTTCGCCCTCGCCCCGAGGGCGCATTGCAAGTCGCGAAGCCTCGAGGATCCGGTCACGGACCGCCTCGAGGCTTCCGGCTATCAGGGCACCGGAAGCCCGTGCGTGCCCACCGCCGCCGAACTGTCGGGCCAGCGCGTTGACGTCCACGCCGGCGACGCTCCGGAAGGACACCTTCACCTTCCCGTGGCCGAGGTCCCGGAACAGCAGCGCCAGCCGCACGCCAGCAATGCTTCGCGGATACTCGGCCACGCCATCGAGGTCCTCGCTGTTCACGCCGTGCTTTTCCAGCGCACCGGCGACGAGGCTCACCCACGCGAGTCCGTACTCTAGGTCCACCTGCAGCGAATCGAGGGCATCGCGCAGCAAGTAGAGGCGGCCCACCGGCACACTGCCATAGATGCGCTTGTACATCTCCTCGGGGTCCACGCCGACAGCCAGCAGGTCAGCGGCGATGGCCAGCGCCCGCGGCGACGTGTTGGCGAAGCGGAAGCCCCCCGTGTCCGTCACCAGCGACGTGTACAGCGACTTCGCGATGGAGGGCGAAATCTGCAGCTGCTGCTCCTTCGCGAAGTCATAGACCAACTCCGCCGTCGCACAGGCCGCGGTGTCGCTGAGCAGGATTCGACCCGGCGGTTCCTCGCCCGGCAGGTGGTGGTCGATGACCAGCGCGTCCTGCGGCATCGCCCGCACCGCGTCCGCGAGGTTGCCCAGGCGCCCGAGGTCGCTGATATCGAGCACGATGAGCCGATCTGCGTCGGCCAGCGCCGCCGCGCCGTCCAGCGAACGGTCCTCGACGTCATCGCCCAGCAACCAGCGAAACAGCTCGGGCCACGGCGTCGGGTTCACCACGTAGGCGCGTACGCCCAGCTGGCCGAGCAGCCGAGCCAACGCGGTCTGCGAGCCACAGCCATCCCCATCGGCATTGATGTGCGTGCTCAGCGCAACGGTCATCCCGGGCCGGAGCTCGGCCACGATCTTCCGAATGGCCGCGCGCCGCGGCGGCGGCACCTGCAGCAACTCACTCACTGGACGTCGCGAGCCGTGAATTGAAGCGGCCGTACACGAAGTAGATGACCAGGCCAATCGCCATCCAGACGCCAAGCCGCGCCCAGGTGTCGGGCGGCAGGCTGTACATCAGGTAGCCGCAGACGATGATGCCGCCCAGCGGCACGAAGGGCACCAGCGGCGTGCGGAACGGCCGCTCGATGTCGGGCCGACGGCGGCGAAGGATCAACACACCCGCGCAGACGATCATGAACGCGAACAGCGTGCCGATCGAGACCAAGTGCCCGAGGATGCCGATCGGGAAGAGGCCGGCGAACACCGCGGCGAACACGCCCGTGATGATCGTGGCCAGCCACGGCGTCTGGAACTTTGGGTGCACCTTGCCGAAGACGGGCGGCAGCAGCCCGTCGCGGGACATCGCGTAGAAGATGCGCGGCTGGCCCATCAGCATCACGAGCACCACCGAGGCCAGGCCGGCAATCGCGCCGATGGTCGCGGCGTACTTGAGCCAGGACAGCGCCGGGCCGGCCGCGTCGAGTGCCACGTACACTGGCTCCGCCACATCCAGCTGCGGGTACGGCACCATGCCCGTCATCACCAGCGCCATCAGGATGTAGAGCAGCGTGCAGATGGCCAGCGAGGCGAGGATGCCGATCGGCAGGTCGCGCTGCGGATTCCTCGCCTCCTGCGCCGCCGTGGAGACCGCGTCGAATCCGATGTAGGCGAAGAAGATCACGCCGGCGCCGGCAAAGATGCCGCTCCAGCCGAACTTGCCCGGGATCGCCGCGCCCGTCACGGCGTCCGTCAGCGCCGGCGGGATGAACGGGCTCCAGTTCGCCGCATCCACATAGAAGAAGCCGAATGCGATCACCAACAGCACGATGCCGACCTTCACGTACACGATCAGGTTGTTGAGCCGCGCCGACTCCTTGATGCCGAGCACCAGCAGCGTGGTCATCAGCAGCACCAGCGCTACCGCCGGCAAGTTGATGATCGCGCCCGTGCGCACCAGCGTGTGGGTGCCTTCGATTGAGAATGGCGCATTCACGAGCGCCGACGGCAGATTGATGCCCAAGTCGCTCAGGAACTGCACGAAGTAGCCGGACCAGCCCACCGCCACGGTGGAGGCCGCGAACAGGTACTCGAGGATGAGGTCCCAGCCGATGATCCAGGCAAAGAGCTCGCCGAGCGTCGCGTAGCCATACGTGTACGCCGACCCCGCGATCGGAATCATCGACGCGAACTCGGCGTAGCAGAGGCCCGCGAAGGCGCAGCCGAGTCCGGCAATCATGAACGAGATGACGATGGCCGGCCCCGCGTGCTGCGCGGCCGCCGTGCCCGTCAACACGAAGATGCCGGCGCCGATGATGGCGCCGACGCCGAGCAGGGTGAGGTTCGTCGCGGTGAGCGACCGCTTGAGCGTGTGCTCACCCTCGCCGCTGGCCTCCTGGGTCAGGACGGCGAGTGACTTCGTGGACCAGAGTCCCATTTAGACGGAGTAGTTGGGCGCTTCGCGCGTGATGGTGACGTCGTGCGGGTGCGACTCTCGCAGGCCCGCCGCCGTGATACGCACGAACTCGGCCTCCGTTCGCAACGCGTCGATCGATCCACAGCCCGAGTAGCCCATACCGCTGCGCAGCCCACCGACCATCTGGTACAGCACGTCGGCCACCGGGCCCTTGTAGGGCACGCGGCCCTCGATGCCCTCCGGCACGAACTTCTTGGCCGACATCTCGCCGTCCTGGAAGTAGCGGTCGGCACTGCCGTCCTGCATGGCGGACATGGAGCCCATGCCGCGGATCATCTTGAAGCGCCGGCCCTCGGCCAGGATGCTCTCGCCGGGGCTCTCCTCGGTGCCGGCCAGTAGCGAGCCCATCATCACGGTGTGGGCGCCGGCCGCGATGGCCTTCACGATGTCACCGGAGTACTTGATGCCGCCGTCGGCGATGACCGGCACGTCGCCGGCGCCGTCCACGGCGTCCATCACGGCGGTCAGCTGCGGCACGCCGATGCCCGTCACGACACGCGTGGTGCAGATCGAGCCGGGCCCGACGCCGACCTTGATGCCGTCCACGCCGCGGTCCACCAGCGCCTTTGCCGCCGCCTTGGTGGCAATGTTGCCGGCCACCAGCTGCACGTCGGGGAAGGCCTCGCGCACCTTGGCGGTGGCGTCGAGCACGCCCTGGGAATGGCCGTGCGCGGTGTCGACGATGAGTGCGTCAACGCCGGCATCCACGAGGGCCTTGGCGCGGCTCAGATAGTCGCCGCCGGCGCCGATGGCCGCGGCCACCAGCAGGCGGCCCTCGGCGTCCTTGGCGGCGTTGGGATACTGCCGGCGCTTGTGGATGTCCTTCACCGTGATGAGGCCGATCAGCATGCCGTCCTTCTCGGTCACGGGCAGCTTCTCGATGCGGTGCTTGCCCATGATCTTCTCGGCTTCGTCGAGCGTGGTGCCGACGGGCGCGGTGATCAGGCCTTCCTTGGTCATCGCCTCGCTGAGGGGGCGGTCGAGCTGGCGCTCGAACTGCAGGTCGCGGTTGGTGATGATGCCGACAAGCTTGCCCGCGCCGTCCACCACGGGCACGCCGCTGATGCGGAAGCGGGCCATCAGGCCGACGGCCTCGCGCAGCGTGGCGCTGGGCTGCAGGGTGATCGGGTTGCGGATCATGCCGCTCTCCGAGCGCTTCACCCGGTCCACCTCGGCGGCCTGCCGATCGATGGCCATGTTCTTGTGCAGCACGCCGATGCCGCCGGCGCGGGCCATGGCGATGGCCATCTCGGACTCGGTCACCGTGTCCATGGCGGCGGACACGAGCGGGATCTGCAGGGTGATGCCGCGCGTAAAGCGGCTGGCGGTCGTGACGTCCTTCGGATGAACCAGCGAGTGCCGCGGAACCAGCAGGACGTCGTCGAACGTCAGCGCGGCATCGTCGCGAATGCGGTCAGATGGGTGTCCCATCTTTCAAGTTAGTCGCATCCGGCGGGGATTTTCCAGCCGCGGGCTGAGAGGATGCGCCGGGCTTCGGCGCGCTGCTGCCCGGAGCGGCGTCGACCGAACCACTCGGCCGGCCCTTCGCGGTCCCCACCATGTCGTTCGCGACCGATGCGCCGGCCGCCGCCACACCACTGAGCACGCCCATCGCCTTGCTCATGAAGCCCATCGCCTCGGCGACCGTGGACGCGGACACGTTCCCGGCGCGCAGCGTGTCTTCGACACCCTCGGCAAAGCGCTGGAAGACGTTCGGTCCGGGGGCCTGGCGCTTGGCGTACTTGGACTCGAGGAACTCGATGTAGTCGAGCACCTGGTAGAGCCGATCCTCGGGCAGCGTCTCGAGGCGGCGCAGAATGCGGTCCTTCAGGATGTCATGCATGACAGTGAACCTTCGTCGTGGGTCTGCCGAATACTACGGCGGTCCCCAGCGGGCGGTGACACCGCGGGTGTCCACGTGCACGAAGGGGCTGCGGCCGTTGGAGCCTGCGTACAGGCCGATGCCACCCGTGAGTTCGGGGAACCAGCGCTCGACCTGCCGCACCACGCCGGCGAGCACTTGGGCGTCAGCCAGGGTCACGCGGCCATCGCCGTTGAGGTCGTCCATCCGGCCATCGCCGTTCCCGTCCACGAAGATGTCGGCGGCGTCGCCGTACTGGTGTCTCGAGTCTGGCGTCTGGGCCGAACGCACGCCGCGCGCGTTCGTCTGGGGGGTGCGGAAGCCGGAATTGAGGACCAGCCGCGCCCGCGAGTGGCCAGCAGCCCGCAGGGCATCGGTAATCAGCTCCAGCTTGTCCACCAGGCGGAGGTCGAGCACTAGGGCCTTGGGCCACACCTCCTCTTGGCTGTGATCAAGGAAGTCCCGGAGCCGGAACTGGCGCGACAGCCGCAGTTCCGCGTTCTCCTCCGTGACCTCAATGAAGCCGTCCGGCAGGCGATAGGCGTCCTCGCGAGGCTCGCGCCCCTCGTACGGCCAGCGCCCGACCCGGTAGACCCCGACCCGCCCTTCCTGCTTCTCGGCGAATGGCCGCAGGGTGATGAAGGCGAAGGGGACACCGGAGAGTGAGTCCCGCACGCGCCAGACGGCGGGTCGGCGGATCGATTCCGGGCCAAAGAGCCGCGCGACGGGCCGAGCGGCCTCGTCGGCGGTGGGCGGCACGATGCGCGCAAACAACCGCCCGCTGCGCCCCCAGAGCGAGTCCGGGATGGCGAGGCTTGGCAGGTCGGGGTCGAGCCGTGGATCGGGTGGGGTGCTGCGTCCGCCGAGGGTCACTGCGGCAGCCGCGAGTAGGAAGGCGGCGCGCACGGACCAGGCGAGACTTGGTAGCAGAGGTCGCACACAGTCGGGTTGGGGTCCCACCGGTCCCAGGAGGAACGGCCGGCGGTTCTTCAACAATCCGACGTCAAGCTAGGTTGCTTGGATTCACAGCGGGAGTGGCCTGACGCGAACCGTTCGGTCAGCTCCAATGCTTGTCCGATAGGCCAGATTCTTATTTCCCGTCCGCCGGAATTCGCTGCCTAAAAGGTCAGTCTCTGCTTATCGAAAGTAGATCGAGTACCGGAGTCCCTGTCGGTCTTGATCTTCCGTTCCTTACCCGAGCGGTCAGCGAGACAGTGGACATCGGCGGGATGGCCTTTGCCTGTTCGATCAGCGATGGCGGAATCGCGAAGTAGAGGATGGCTTCTTCGCCCCGTGGTCCGACGGCCAGAAGGAAGGGTTCGCCGTCCGCGAGGTCGCGCCGGAGCGGATCCGCGTACTGCAGCCCCACGACCTGGACCTCCCAGCGGACCACCCGGCCGCGGTACTCATCCGGCTTGAGCCGCAGGTCTGCCGCCGACAGCGAACCGACGAAGCCGGAATCGGTGGGAAGCAGCATCGAGTCGAGCACCCAGGCCTCGACCTGCACCTTCACCCAGCCGCGCTCGCGGGCGAGGGGGGTCGCGACCGCCCCGGAGTTCACGGAGCCAAGTGTTTCCCCTCCCGGTCCGGCGAGCAATGGCGTTGTGGCGGTCACCCGGAGCGGCCCGGCGCCCCCCCCGGAGGACGCCGCCGGGTCTTGGCTAGCCGCAGTCGGCGCGGAGGTCGCCGGGGTCGTCCCGCGAGTCGAGGTGGCCGGAGTGGGGGTCCCCCGAGGTGGCGCGGTGCTGGCGGCCGGAGCCGTCGCGGCGTTCGCGCTCGCCTGGACACGCGCGAGCAGTGAGCTCTGCACCCAGACCTCCCGCCGGATGCGAGCCCAGTTGCCGCGGCGCTCGGCCACGTGCAGCCCTGCCCCGCCCTTGAACTCCCCGAGAATACGCCCATTCAGCGACGGCTCCTCGCGGATCCGCCAGCCGTCCGTGTCCTCGTTGATGCTCTGCGGAAAGCTCTCCCGCGGACCCGCGAAGCGAGACGTCTCCACCCAGCCCGAGATCGTGAGCTCCGTCCAGCCCCCGCGCGCCGACCCGGTCGTCCACGCCGTGCCGTTCCGCAGGGTGGCCACGACGTTCCCCGTGGGCGCCGCACGCACCTCCGCGTCCGCGGTCAGGCGCTGCTGCGCCGAGAGCCCGTCCGACATGGGGGCGGCGAGCAGGAGCGCAGAGAGGACAAATGGATTCAGCCGCATCGCTAGAAGGGGGGCGTGAGCGAGAATAGATTTCTTCCGCGTCAGTCGGGCCGCGCCGTCGCGCGTGATCCGACTTCCGAAGCTATCACCTCCTACACGGACCGGCCAAGAGATGGCATCCGGCGTGGATCGCCCTGTCGTGCTCGTCGTACTCGACGGATGGGGCCACCGCGAGAGCAGCGAAGGCAACGCGATCAAGATGGCGCGCACCCCGACCTGGGACCGCCTCTGGGCGCGCGCGCCGCGCACCCTGCTCGAGGCCAGCGGCCTGGCCGTGGGCCTGCCGGCCGGCCAGATGGGCAACTCGGAGGTCGGGCATCTCAACCTCGGCGCCGGCCGCAAGGTGATGCAGGACTTGGTACGCATCGGCGAGAGCATCGCGTCCGGCAACTTCTATCAGATCGACGCGTTCCGCCGCGCCTGCGCGTCGCTGCGCGAGGATGGCGGCACACTGCACCTGATCGGCCTCGTGGGCGACGGCGGCGTGCACGCGCACGACGACCACCTCGTGGCTCTCGTCGAGCTGGCCGAACGGGAGCGCGTGCCCAAGGTCGCCCTGCACCTCTTCCTCGACGGCCGCGACACACTGCCCCGCTCCGCCCACGGCTACGTGCGCGCACTGGCCGAGCGCATTGGCGACCGCGCGCGCATCGCCAGTATCGGTGGGCGCTATTTCGGGATGGACCGCGACAAGCGCTGGCAGCGCACGCAGAAGGCCTACGACGCGGCCGTCCGCGGAAGCGGCCCGAGCACGACCGACGCGCTCGGCTTCATCACCGGCAACTACGACCGCGACGTCACCGACGAGTTTATGGAACCGGCGGTGGTCGTCCGCAACGGCGAGCCCGTGGCGCCGATGCGCGACGGAGACGCCGTCATCGCCTGGAACTTCCGCTCGGACCGCATGCGCCAGATCGTCTCGGCGCTATCGCAGCCGGGCTTCGATGGCTTCGACGTGAAGGACCGCCCGAAGCTGCGTGTTGTGACGATGACGCAGTACGACCAGACCTTTGGCCTGCCCGTGGCCTTCGAGCCCTTCTCGATGGCCAAGATCGTCGCCGAGGTGCTGGAGGACGTCGGGATGTCCACGCTGCGCACGGCAGAGACGGAGAAGTACCCGCACGTGACGTACTTCTTCAACGGCGGCAACGAGGTGCCCTACAAGGGCGAGGAACGTCGCCTCGTGCCCAGTCAGAAGGTGGCCACCTACGACCTGATGCCGGAGATGAGTGCGCCGGGTATCAGCGACGTGCTCTGCGCCGCCATCGAGGCCAAGTCCCACCACTTCACGCTCTGCAACTACGCCAATGGCGACATGGTCGGCCACAGCGGCAACATGGCCGCGACCATCCGCGCCTGCGAAGTGGTGGACGAACAGCTCGCCCGCGTCGTGGCCTCGGCGGAGAGGGCGGGCGCGCGGCTGCTCATCACGGCCGACCACGGCAACTGCGAGATGATGATCGACCCGGAGACTGGCGGGCCGCACACAGCCCACACCACGAACCTGGTCCCTTTCCTCCTCGTCGAGGACGGCCAGCCGGTGCCCCTGCGCACCGGCGGCGCGCTCTCGGACGTCGGCCCCACCGTGCTCGGCATGCTCGGCGTCGAGCAGCCTGCGGAGATGACGGGCCAAGACCTACGACTCATTGGAGTGCCTGCGTGATCCGTCGGACCTTCGGAGCGGCCTTTTTCCTTCCGCTCCTGCTCACCACGTCCATTGCCGGCGCCCAGGTCGTTGGGCATCTCCCTGCGGAGAGCCCGTACACCGACGCCACGGGACGGCACATGGCCGCCCTGCACCTCGGCTGGTTCATCGGCGACAACGACAAGGCCGGCGTCGCGCCGAAGTCTGGCCTCGCCCTGATGGGCCGCTACGAGTACGACGTGCCCGGGCCGCTCTGGCTGTCGCTGCGCGGGGGCTTGGTGCCTGGCATTGAACGCGACATCAAGGATCCACTGTTCGCCGGGCCGCTGCGCAACGCCGGCACGCGCAGCGAGACGCTGGGCTTCTTCGACGGTGGCCTGGTGCTCAGTCTCACGGGCGACAAGGCGTGGAAGGGGCTGGCGCCACGCGCGCACGGCAACCTTGGCGCGATCACGTCGTTCACCAGCGACTTCGACATCGGCGGCTATCGCTTCGGCCCAAAGCTGATGCTCTCGTGGGGCCTGGGCGTCCGCACCGTAAACGCCGGCAAGTGGGAGTGGTCGGTGGACCTCACGCACGCCCTCTACCGCTTGAACTATCCGGCCAGCTTTCAGGACCAGGTCACGTCGGCCTCGCCGTCGATCCTTGGCACGGGCCGCACGAATCCGTGGAGCGGCAATCTCATCCTCAGCGCAAGCCTGACCCGTGTCTGGGGAAAGTGAGCCCCCGCGCGTCGCGCTGCTGACGCGCAGCGTGAGCTTCTCCGCAGCGCATCGCTATCGCCGGCCGGAGTGGGACGACGCGAAGAACCTCGAGGTGTTCGGCGCCTGCGCGCATCCCAACTGGCACGGGCACACGTACACCTGCGAGGTGACGGTCGGCGGCAAGATCGATCCCCTCACCGGATTCTGCGCCGACCTCACCCTGCTCGATGCCGCGTTGCGCAGCGAAGTGGTGGACAAGCTGGATCATCGCAATCTCGTGCTTGACGTACCCGAGTTTGCCGAGGGCAAGCTGATTCCCACGAGCGAGAATCTGGCGTGGTGGATCGCCGAGAAGCTGCACGGGGCGCTGTCGCCGCAGATTCGCATCTTCCGCGTACGGGTCTCTGAGGAGCCGGGACTCTGGGCTGAGGTGAGCTAGCCGTGGCGACCCCGCCGGACGGCCAGGTCCCGCTCGACGCGGTGGACGAGGTTCCGGTCTGGCTCGAAGTGAACGGCGAGCCCGCCGTCACGTGGATGTGTACGCCGGACCAGTTGCCCGAACTCGTCGTCGGCTGGTGCTTCGGCGAGGGCTACATCGATGCCAAGGCTGACCTGTTGTCGATGCGGCCTTGCGCGAAGGAGCCCGGCTTCTGGGTCACGGTGCCTGAGCAGCGCTATGCGACGGTCGAGGGACAGGAGCGGCGGCGCGTACTGGCTTCGGGCTGCGGGGCCGTCACGACGATTCTTGGATCGCTCTCCTCGGTGCCGCGACGCGACACGAAGCCTTCGATTCCCGACCTCGCCACGACGCGCGCGTTGTTCAAGGAGCTTTTTGCGCGCGGCGAGCGCTACAAGGACACCGGCGGCATCCACGCAGCCGCACTCACCGACGGCAGTACACTGCTCTGCCACGCCGAGGACATCGGTCGTCACAACGCGGTGGACAAGGTGATGGGTTCGCGCATCCTGGCTGGCGAGCGCCCCGATGACTTGATCCTGCTTGTGACGGGTCGCATTTCCGGCGAACTCGCGTTCAAGGCGGCGCGGGCACGCGTTGCGGTAGTGGCCACGCCGAGCGTACCGAGCACAATGGCCGTGGAGATCGCGCAGGCCGCGGGGATGGTGTTGGTCGGGCGCGCGGTGTCCGGACAGCCGCAGGTGTGGTCCGCGTGACTTGCACGGGCGTCATTCTCGCCGGCGGTGGTGCCACGCGCTTTGGTGGCGAGCCCAAGGGACTGGAACGCGTCGCCGGGCGGCGGATCATCGATCGCGTGGCGGCGGCGCTGCGTGAGGTCACGGACGAGCTGCTGCTCGTGGCGAACGCCGAGGATGCGGCATCGTGGCTGCCTGGCGTTCGCGTCGCGCGTGATGTGCGCGAGGGCGCCGGGGCGCTGGGCGGGTTGCACGCGGCACTGACGCACGCGGGAACCGAGGTCCTCCTCGTTGCCTGGGACATGCCGTTCGTGAGCGCATCCCTGCTTGGCGAGCTCCGCCGCGTCGGTGAAGGCGGCGCGTTGGCGGAGAGCGTGGAGGGCGGCCGCCCCGGTGGGATAGCCGCCGATGACGCTGCGCGCGCAGTCCCTCGCGACGCCGTGCTGCCCGAAAGTGAAGGGTCTCGCCGCGGCGTCGAACCGCTCTGCGCCTGGTACTCGCCACGCTGTCTCCCTGCCATTGATGCGGCGCTGACCGCGGGCGATCTACGGGTGATCGGTTTCCACGCGGCCGTGACGGTGCAGCGGCTGCCGCTGGAGCGCGTGCAACTGTTTGGCGACCCGCGGCGGCTCTTCGCCAACGTCAATACCCGCGACGAGCTTGTTGCCCTGGATCCGTCCCGTGGCTGAGCGCCGCCCGCCGATGCTCGCCGTGGTCGGCCGCAAGCACGCCGGCAAGACCACGCTGGTCACCAAGCTTAGCGCCGAACTCACGCGGCGCGGCCGGCGTGTGATGATCCTCAAGCACGGCTCCCACACCTTCAATCTCGACCCGTCGGGCACGGACACCTACCGCCACTACCACGAGGGCAACGCGGCGCGCGTGGCGATGGTGTCGCCGGACAAGTTCGCGTTCGTCTCACGCACGGCGGAGGAGCTCTCGCCAGAGGCGGTGGTGGATCGCTACCTCGCCGATGCCGACCTCGTGCTCTGCGAGGGCTTCAAGCGTTCGGCCATGCCCAAGTTGGAGATTTTCCGGACGGCGGCGCACGCCACGGCCCTGTATCCTGATGATGCGCCGACGCCGGTGACCTGGCGCGCGATGGTCTCGGATGTCCCGGTGGCTGGGTTTGGGGGACGACAGTTCGCGATCGCCGACGGCGACCGGCATATCGGCGAGCTCTGCAATTGGATCGAGGAGGAGTTTCTGTGAGGGATACTCAGCGTGCGCTCGCCGTAGCCTCTTTGGCACTTGCCGCCGCAACGGCGCCGCTCGCCGGCCAGCAGGCCGAACTCAAGCCGAGCGTCCTCACGGAAAACTTCCAGCCGCGCACGCGCTCCGAGCTCGGCGGCTTCGTGGACTCGCTCATCGCCGACCCGATGTGGCGCACGGCGCATTGGGGCGTGCTCATCGTAGACCCCGAGCGCGGCGACACGCTCTACTCGGCGAACGCCGGCAAGCTCTTCCTCCCCGCGTCGAACGTAAAGCTGGTCACGGCCGCCGTCGCGCTGGCCCAGCTCGGTGGCGAGTATCGCACGAGCACGGCGGTGTTCGGTCGCCGGCCAGGGCGCGACGGCGCGATGCCGGGTGATCTCGTGATCGTCGGCCGCGGCGATCCTTCGGTGAGCGACTCCTTGGCCGGTGACGCGATGGCGCCGCTGCGCGCCATCGCCGACTCGCTGGCCGCGCGGGGCATCAAGAGCATCGCCGGACGTCTCCGCCGCGCCGGCGACGCGTTTCCCGGCGACACGCTCGGCCTTGGCTGGGCCTGGGACGACCTCGACGAAGGGTACGCGGCGCCCGTTGACGAGCTGTTGTTCAATGAAGGCTTCGCGCGCATCACGGTCTACGGCGCGGAGCGTCCCGGCGGCCCGGTCCGCGTGCGCACGCATCCCGCGCGTTCTCTGCCGCGCATCCTGCGCGTCAACGTCGAGACTTCGCGCAACTGCTGCATGCTTCGCTCGCGCGTGCGCGCGCGAAGCATCGCGGACGGTGGCGGCCTCGCATTTGAGTTGACCGGCAGCGTGCGCGCGGGGGACTCGACGAGCGTCAACGTCGCTCTGCGCAATCCCTCGCGTGCGTTTCTGACGGCGCTCGAGGAGGCCCTGGCCTCGAAGGGCATCCGGGTCGACGGCGGCGTCGATGCGGACTCGCTCGCCGACACCACGGGGATGGCCCGTCTCGCGACGCTGCCGTCGCCACCGCTGACCGCGATGCTCGGCGCCTTCCAGAAGCCGTCGCAGAACCAACTCGGGGAGATGCTGCTCCGCCTCGTGGGGCTCGAGCGCACCGGCGTGGGCACGGCGGACAGCGGGCTTGTCGTGGTGCGTCGCCAGCTGGCCGAGTGGGGTGTGGACTCCAGCGGCGCCGCGCTGCGGGACGGCAGCGGGCTATCGCGGCACAACTTTCTCACACCGGAGTCGATTGTTCGGCTCCTGCACGTGATGCGTACACGCGCTGACTTTGACGCCTACTACCAGGCGCTGCCGGTCGGCGGTGTGGACGGCACGATCCGCGAGCGAATGGTCGGCACGCCCGCGATGGCCAATGTGCGCGCCAAGACCGGCACGCTGGACAAGGCGCGCAACCTCTCCGGCTACGTGACCACGGCGGATGGACGCGTGCTGCTCTTCTCGTTGATGGCCAACAACCATACCGTGCCGACGCGCGAGGTCGAGCGCGTGCAGGACGCGATTCTCGTCTACTTGGCGTCGATGGACGGCGGACTGCGCTGATGCTCTCCGTCCTCGAAGCGGCAACTCGGATTGCGGCGTCGGTGGCGCCGCTGGGGGTGCTTCGGGCGCCGCTGAACTCCGCGCTGGGTGCGGTGCTCGCCGAAGACGCCGTCTCACCGATCACGCTGCCGCACTGGGACAATTCGGCGATGGACGGCTACGCGGTCCTCGCGGCCGACATTGCAGGCGCGTCGGAGTCCTCGCCGCGCGAGCTGCCCGTGGTTGGGAGCATTGCCGCCGGCGCGCGCGCGGAGCGGGCGCTGGTGCCTGGGGAGGCGATGCAGATCATGACGGGTGCACCACTGCCGGCCGGTGCCGATACCGTGGTGCGCGTTGAGGACACGGACGGCGGCACGGCGCGCGTGCGGGTGCTCAAGGACCGGGACGCGGGCAAGAACATTCGTCGCGCCGGTGAGGACGTGCACGCGGGTGCCGTGGCCATCCCCGCGGGCACGCCGATTGGTGCGGCGCAGATCGGTGTGCTGGCGAGCATCGGGTTCAGCGAGGTGCCCATCCATCGTCGACCGCGCGTGGCGATCCTCGGCTCCGGCGACGAACTGGTTGACCTGGATCGTTTCGACGAGGTGCGCGCGGGCAATCGCATCGTCAGCTCCAACCGGCACACGCTCGAGGCGCTGGTTCGACTGAACGGTGGCGAGCCGCTCTCGCTTGGGCACGCCGCCGACACGCTGGAGGCGGTGACGGCGTTGCTCGAGCGCGCCGCGGCGCTCAAGCCAGATCTCATCATCACGACCGCCGGCGTGAGCGTCGGCGAGCACGACCACACGAGAACGGCTGTCGAGGCGCTCGGGACGAAGCTCGACTTCTGGCGCGTCCGCATGCGGCCGGGCGCGCCTCTCGGCTTCGGCCGCGTGCGCGACATCCCGTGGATCGGACTTCCCGGAAACCCCGTGTCGGCAATGGTGACCTTCGAGCTCTACGTGCGGCCGGCGATCCGTCGCATGCTTGGCCACCGGCGGGTGCATCGACAGCCCGTGCGGGTGGTGCTCGAGGAACCGGTGAGCATCGGGGCCAAGCTCACGCACTTCTACCGTGCCATTGTCGCGCCGCGCGCGGACGGGACACTCGGCGCGCGGCTCACCGGCCCGCAGGGATCGGGCATCCTGACCTCGATGTCGTTGGCCAACGCGCTGCTGATCGTTCCGGAAGACTCGGGTACCGTCCCGGCGGGCGAGACGCTGTCGGCCTTCCTGCTCGGCGACGATGCCGGCCTGCGCGAGGACTTCTCGCTGTGAGCGCCACCTGAGCGTGCCGGCAGCGGATGATGGCGAGGCACACGCGGCCAGCGACGCCGCCGAGATCGCGCGTCGCTTTACGCTGTCCGAGCAGACGGTGGTGCTGCCCGACTGGTCGCTGGCGCTCGAGAAGCCGCGCAACTCCGACGACCTCATCTCAGAGGCGGACTACGCCAAGGACGAGCGGCTCCCGTACTGGGCGGACCTCTGGCGCTCGGCGGAGATTCTCAGTTCGTATCTCATCACGCACCGCTCGCAGCTGCTCGCGGCGTTCGGAGGTGCGGGCAGGCCTCGTTCGCTGGAGCTCGGCTGCGGGCTCGGCTTGGTGTCCATCGTGGCGCAGCGGGTGGGCTTCGATGCACTGGCGACGGACTACTACGATGATGCGTTGCTCTTCGTGCGGCACAACGCGAGGCGCGCGCTCGGGGCGCCGATCGCAACGCGACTTGTGGACTGGAATGCGATCCCCGCCGACCTCGGGCAGTTCGAACTGCTGCTTGGGGCGGACCTCTTGTACGAGATGCGGTATGCAGGCCTCCTGGCCGACGTCGTGGCGCGGACCTTGGCTCCCGAGGGCGTGATGTTGCTGGGAGATCAGGGACGCATCGGGCTGCAGGCCTTCCTTGGCGAATGCGAGGCGCGCGGGCTCAGGCACGAGGTGCTGCATCGTGAGGCGGCGCCGGTGGGGGAACAGCGACCGAGCATTACGCTCTACGCGCTGCGGTGGCGGCGGTAGCGCGCCGCGGTGGCGGCGGTAGCGCGCGGCGCCGTCAAGCGGGTGGCGCTCGTCTCGCGAATCGTGCAGTTGCGGGCCTCGGAGCGACCTAGAGCCAGCGCCGCACCTCGGTGAGATACCGCTCGTAAAGCTCACCGAACTTCCGCGCGAGATACGCTTCCTCCCGCGCAATCACCCAGCGGTTGGTCGCCGCTACGGCGGGAATCACCATCAACACCAGGGCGAGGCTGTCCTGCCAGAGCCCCGCGCCCAGCTGCATCAGCGCGAACGCGAGATAGATCGGATTGCGCGTCAGCGCGTACGGTCCGGTGGTGACGATGGCGGTGGTCGGCTTCCAAGGACGTACATCTGTCTCGTGCCGCCGCAGCGTGAGCGCGGCCCAGCTCGCGAGTGCGGCGGCCAACGCCATGAACACGAACCCCAGCGCCCCCCAACGATCTGGCCGCACCGATACGGGCCGAATCACGTGCACGACCACGGCGATCGCGATCGCCCACAGGAACACGAAGGGCGGCTTGATAGGCAGGTTCGGATGATCGGGCGGCAGCTCGATCAACGACTCCTTCGGGTGCTCGGACACGGACCGACCTACGCCAGCCGCTCCGCCACTACCTCGGCGATGTCGTACACGGGCACCTCGGAACCCTGTGCCTTCACACCGTCGGCCATCATCGTCATGCAGAAGGGACAGGCGACTGCCACGGCGTCGGCCTTGGTCGCCAAGGCCTCCTCGGCGCGGTCCACGTTGATGCGTTTGCCGACGGTCTCCTCCATGAACATCCGGCCGCCGCCGGCGCCGCAGCAGAAGCCGCGATCCTTCGTGCGGCCCATCTCGACCAGGTTCACCACCGGCAACGCCTTCCGCAGCGTCTCGCGCGGCGCCTCGTAGACGTCGTTGTAGCGACCGAGATAGCAGGAGTCGTGGTAAGTGAAGGTGCGCACGGGGCCGTGCAGCTCCTCGCGGATTGGTACGCGGCCCTGGTCCATCAGGTGCTCGATGTAGGTCGAGTGGTGGATGACCTCGTACTCACCCCCGAACTGCGGATACTCGTTGCCGAGTTGGTGGAAGCAGTGCGGGCAGGCGGTGACGACGGTCTTCACGCCGTACTTGCCCAGCGTCTCCACGTTCTCCTTGGCGAGCATCTGGTAGAGGTACTCGTTGCCCATACGGCGCGCGGGGTCGCCGTTGCACTTCTCTTCCTGCCCGAGGATGGCAAACTTGACGCCCGCCGCCTGCAGAATCTTCGCAAACGCCACCGTGGTCTTCTTGGCGCGGTCATCGAACGAGCCCATGCAGCCCACCCAGTACAGCACCTCGGGCCGTTCGCCGCGCTCCGTCATCTCGGCCATCGTCGGGATGTTCATCCCCTCGGCCCACTTGGCGCGGTCACCGGGATCAAAGGCCCAGGGCGAGCCGCTGGTCTCCATGGACTCGAAGGCCGGCATCATCTCTTCCGGGAATCGCGACTCGGCGAGCACGAGGTTGCGCCTCAGCTCATTGATGACGCTGAGCTGGTCGATCGAGACCGGGCACTCGTAGACGCAGGCGCGGCAGGAGGTGCAGGCCCAGAGCTCCTCGTCGGTGATGTAGCCGCCGAGGAGGAGCTTCTCCGAGAGGTCGGAGGGCGCGTCAGCCGTGAGGGTTGCGACGCCGCCCTCACCGGACGCCATCCACGGCGCCTTGGCCTCCAGCCGTTCGCGCACGTTGACCATGATCTTGCGCGGCGAGAGCAGCTTGCCCGTGCTTGCCGCCGGGCAGACGGCGGTGCAGCGCCCGCACTCCGTGCAGGCGAAGCCATCGAGCAGCGACTTCCAGCTCAGGTGCTCGACATCGCTGGCGCCGAACTGTTCGGCGTCCGCACCCTCGAAGTCCATCGCGCGCATCGTGCCGACCGTGCCCGGACCGCTGGTGTTCGAGAGGAAGGTGTTGGGCAGCGAGACGACGACGTGCAGGTGTTTCGAGTACGGCAGGTAGTTGAGGAAGCCGAGCACGAGCAGGGCGTGCGACCACCAGAACAGCTCGTGCATCAGGATCGGCGCGGGCATTCCGGGCTGGAAGCCAAAGCGCACGAGGATCTGCGCCAGCGGATAGCTCACGGGGAACGCACTGGCCAGCGGATCCGGCGCGGAGGCAAAGTGGAAGGCCTCCGAGAGAAACATGGTGACCATCAGCGCGCCGATCCAGCTGAGGATCAGGAGCGGATCGTTCGGGTGCGTCTCGGGGCCCTCAAGGCGCGGCACGCGATGCGTGAGTCGGCGCCACAGCGCCATCGAGACCATCGCCAGCACGATGAGCGCGAAGCCCTCCTGGCTGGCCACGTACAGGCGGTAGATCGGCTCCGGCAGGAAGTGCTCGTAGCCGAAGCTCGGGAGCACCCCGGCAATCAACATCTCCGTGGTGCTCGCACCCAGCACGAGGAAGCCCCAGAAGATGAGCGCGTGCATGGGGCCGGCGACGCCATCGCGGAAGATCTTCCGCTGGAAGATGCCGATGGTCAGCAGGTTGCCGACGCGGGTCGGGATCTCGGTCCAGCGCACGTCGTCGAGCCGGCCGACGCGCAGGTAGCCGACGAGGCGCTGGACGTTGTAGGCGAAGGACCCCAGCGATAGGACGAGGATCAGGGCGAAGCCGATGTGCTCTGCGGACACGGGGATAAGGTATGCCACGGTCACTGGTCCCACCACGTCAGCGGGAATCGGCGAGGGCGGCCCAGCCGCCGCTGGCGAAGCGCCGCAGCCACTCGTACGCCGTGTTGGTGCTGATGCGGAGCGCAGCGGCGACAGCCGCCACCGATTCGCCGTCGACGACGACCCGGCGAACGCGCCCGGCTCGCCCGCAGACGGTCAATCGCGCGCTGTGTGGATGTTCACTGAGGCCTCTGGCTGAAGGTTAGGTGGCTCGCACCTCCGGCTTTCTCGGTTATTCCTCGGTGAACAACCTTTTTGGAACCGACATCTAGGCCAGAAATCGTAACGCCCTAGGCCTATTGACTTCTTCTGCGCCATCCACGACAGTTTCGTGCGAACCTCATCCGGGTCTACCATGTCGTTCTCGCACACCATGCCTGCGATGCTGCTGCTCGCGGTTGCCACAGCCGCCGCTGGGGCGCAGCCGACGCTGGACCTCTCGCCCTCCTGCTCAACCTGCCGCCTTCGGTTCGAGGAAGTGGTGGCGTTTCAGGCGGACTGGGGGTCGGGCGGCCTGCCGACGCGGCCCATGGCGGTGCATCGCTTTGCCCGGTCCCACTGGATCGTCCTCGACGCGGAGGCTGCCACGGTCTACCGCTTCGACGAGCGAGGTCGCTACGTCGGGCTGATTGCTCGGCGCGGTGCCGGCCCGACCGAGATGCAGTCGCCAACACTGTTGCTCGATTGGGGTGCCGACTCCGTCGCGGTGTTCGACTCGGGGAACGCGAAGGCCCTCATCTTTGGACCGTCGGGGCGCCTGGAGCGAGAGGAGCGCGTTGATGTTGTGCCGACGATCCGTGCCTCTCGGCTGGCGAGCGGCGGTTTCCTCGTGGCCGGGATGATCGGTACCCATGCAGGCTTCGGGATGCCCTTCCACGAGTACTCGCGGCAAGGCGCACTCGTGCGATCGTTCGGCTCGCCGGCGGACGCCCGCGTCGTACGGCCGAGCCAGGTGCCTACGTATCGGACGCCGATGCGGATCGCGGCATCCGGAACGTTTTGGGCTGTCGACGCGAGATCGCCAGTCATTCGACAGTTCGCGCTCGGCAACACGCAGAGGTCCGAGTGGCAGCTCCCCATGAGCGGTTTCGAGAACTTCACCACCCGACGTCCAGGTGGGGCGCACGGCGCCGAGTTCTTCACCATCGAGGAGCGATCCGACGGACTATTGATGGTGGGCATGATCTTACCAGATCCGCGCTCACTGGAAGCCGTCGGCGAGGCACGCATCGTCGATGGGCATCGCGTAACTGTCGTCGACGACTGGGGCCGCTACGTGAATACCCGGTTCTTCGTGCTCGACCCGGCGAATCGGCGATTGATCGCGACCGCCGACGAGGACGCGTACGTGTCTGGATCCCTCGGCGACGGGATGTATTGGGGCATTCGCCCCGGAGGAGATGGGGGACGGCTCGTTGTCTTGCGGGCAACCTTTTCTCGGTGAGCACACCGGGAGATCAGCAGCCGAGTCTTTAGGTACTTAGCAGGAGGCGTTCTGTGTGGAGTCGTCGCGGTCATGTTATCCGCGTTCTCGACACCACAGCAGCTCGATTCGGCGAACGGCGACGTCTCGCCCATCTCGATTCGCGACTGCTTGGCGACGTGCAGTTCACTGCCGTGCGGCACGACGGTCGAGCACCAGAACGTGACTGGGGGGCCGGGAGGGTTCGGGCTCGGGCGACACAGCTGTTACGAGGTGGAGCTCGGATGCGACTATCACGCATGTGCGGTGACGGGCGCGCCACCGAAGGCGGATCTTGAAGGACTCATCGAACGGTCAAACCTTGACGAGCTGCTGCGCGTCGTTCCGCGCCAGAACGTGGCGTATGTGCCAGAGCGCGGTGTCGTGCAGCTGATGGCCGACTGCGGTTCAGTCATCGCACAGCTACCAGCCACCCCAGCGGCGATGGCGCTGCTGAGCACGGAGTAGTTACGCAGCAACAATAGGAGTTCGAGCGAGCCCCGCCCCGGGGGCCACGGCTACCCGCGCCGTGGCCCCGCTGGGCGTTCGCGATCAGACACGACCTCACTCAGGAGTGTGACACCGTGGCATCCGACGTTCGCGTGACCTGCATCCAGCGTGACACTAGCAGTCGGTTCTAAGGACGTTGTTCACGCTGCATTGGGAAGTGCAGCAGCGGCGGGACGCGACCGAGCGACCGATGGGGCCGTTCGACGTTGTAGCAGTCTAGGCAGTCGGGCAGTGCCGCGTCGCGGTGCGCGGAGGTCCGGTACGGCTTCTAGTGGGCCCAGCGGCGGAGCGCGGCCTGCATGAAGCGCTCCGCCTTGCCGTTCGTCTCTTGTCGATAGGGCCGAGTGCGGAAGTGCCGGCAGCAGCTCCGCGTACGCGAGGCGCATGGCGTCGTCGACCGCGACGTGGAGGTGGTCCTGCCCGAGGCCGCCGCGGCGCGCGACCTTCGAGCGGTTGCCGTGCGCGCGGTGTCCGGCGGCCGCAAAGCGGTCGAGCGCCTTGGTGCCGACGTGCTCCAGTTCGCCCGGCTCGCCCGCAGACGGTCAATCGCGCGTTATTGTGGATGTTCACTGAGACCTCTGGCCGAAGGTTGGGTGGCTCGCACCTCCAGCTTTCTCGGATATGCCTCGGTGAACAACCTCTTTGGAACCGACACCTACGCCTTCGCCTTCTTCACCGCCTCCGTCAGTACGGGCAACACCGCCAGCACGTCACCCACGATGCCGTAGTCGGCAATCTTGAAGATGGGCGCGTCCTTGTCCTTGTTGATCGCCACGATGGTCTTGGACGTGCGCATGCCGGCGAGGTGCTGGATGGCGCCGGAGATGCCGCAGGCCACGTAGAGGTCCGGCGACACAAGGCGGCCCGTCTGCCCGATCTGATCGGCGTGCGGGCGCCAGCCGTCGTCGGTGACGGCGCGCGTGGCGCCAACGGCCGCATTGCCGAAGGCTGCGGCGAGATCCTCGACGAGCTTGAAGTTCGCGGCTTCCTTGAGCCCGCGACCACCGGAGATGATCACCGGCGCCTCGCCGAGGTCGAGCTTGGCGGCGTTGCCAACCGCAGTCTCCGTGACCTTCACGCGGCTGGTGGAGGGATCGCCGCTCGGCGCGAGGGTCTCCACCGTGCCGGCCTTGGCGTTCTCCTTGGGCAGGATGGCACCGGGGCGCACGCTCACCACTGCGGGTGACGCCGTCAGCGTGACTGTCTGCAGCACCTTGCCCGTGTAGCCGGGATGCGTCGCGGTGATGGCATCAGCCTTCACCTCGAACGCAGTGACGTCCGACGCCATCGGCACACCGAGCTTGGCAGCCACGCGCGGCGCGAGGTCCTTGCCCGTGGCGCTCGCCGCGCAGACGAAGCCTGCGTAGCCGCCCTTCACCTTCTCGGCGATGGTGGCCGCAACCGCCTCGGGATTGTTGTGCGTGAAGCCCGCGTGCTCGACGACGAGCACGACATCGGCCCCGTGCTTGCCCAGCGCCTCGGCGTGCTTGCCGATGCCTGGCGCACCGAAAAGAATCGCGTGCACCTGTCCGCCCTTGGCGTCGGCGATCGTGCGGGCGGCGGTAACGGCTTCGAGCCCAGCGCGGCGGAGGTCACCACTGCGCGACTCGGCAAATGCAAGAATGTTCGACATTAGAGAACCTTGGCCTCTTCCTTGAGGAGGCGCACGAGCTCCGGCACGGCGTCCGGACCCTCACCGATGATCTTGCCGGCCGAGCGCTCCGGCGGCAGCGCCATCGCATCGAGCGAGAGCCGCTCGGCGGGCAGTTGCGCGGGCTTGGTCTCCAGCGGCTTCTTCTTCGCAGCCATGATACCCTTGAGCGAGGGGTAGCGCGGCCGCGCAATGCCCTCGTCGATGGTGACCACCGCGGGCAGGGCGCACTCGACGAGCTCGTAGGCACCCTCAAGCTCGCGTCGCATCTTCGCCGTCGTGCCATCGAACTCCAGCTTGGAGATCGCGGTGACGCAGGGCAGCCCGAGCAGTTCGGCGGTGATGGCACCGACCGCGCCGTGTGCGGTGTCGATGCTCATGCGCCCGAACATGATCAGGTCGTAGCCGCCATCCTTGAGCTCGGCGGCCAGCGCGCTGGCAATCGCGAACGAATCGGCCGGCACGTGGTCGGCCTTGAGCTGCACGGCGCGGTCGGCACCCATCGACATCGCCTTACGCAGGGTCTCCTGCACGACGTCGGGGCCGAGGGAGATCACGACGACCTCTCCGGCGTTGTCCTTCTCCTTGATCTGCAGGGCGGCCTCGACGGCGTAGCCATCGAAGTCGGAGACATCGAATTTGAGCCCCGATTCGTCCACGGCCTTGCCGGACGGGGCAATCTTGAAGCGGACGTCCATGTCGGGGACGCGCTTTGTGAGCACGGCGATTTTCACGGCGGTCTTCGGGGTTGAGTACCCCGGGGAATTTAGCCGCGGTCACAGAGCGACGAAAGACGAAGGACGGAGGGGGCGAGGCCGTACGGCCTCGCCTCTTTCGTCCTCCGTCTACATGATCGGCGCCAGTTCGGTCTGCGTCAGGGCGCTCCGATAGCGGATCAGCACCCCCAGCGAGAGGGCGCTGAACGCCAGCCCGGCGACTGCCAACGCGGCCGGTCCTAGACCCGTCCACAACAGCGCCGCAAAGGCGGTCATCGCCGTGATTTGGCGCGCCGTCTCGAGGGCTGCGGCCCACTTGGCGCTCTCGAAGACACCGCCGACACCGGCGAGGGCAATCGCGATGAAGAACGCTGCCGCGGCCGCCTGCGCCATCGGAATCGTGTCGACGCGCTGCAGGAGCACGAAGGCCGCCACCAGTGCGGCGGCGAACTGCGCGAACGCGTACCACGCCAGCGGCGCCGGCACCGGCGGGTCAAAGGTCTCGAAAGTCTCGCGACTCACTTCCTTCGGCCGCTCGATCTCCCCAAGCTCAGCCGGCCGCCAACCCGGCCGCCCAAACACGATCCGCCACTTGTCACGCCAGCGCCTGGCCGCCCACGCGTCGCGCGCGATCTGCACGAACACGTGCACGTTTGCCCACAGCGGATTCCAGCTGCGCAGCGGCTTGGTGATCCCATAGACCGGCTCCTCCTCCTCGACCTGGAAGCTGCCGAACCAACGGTCGAAGACGATGAACACGCCCGCGTAGTTCTTGTCCTGGTACTTGGGGTTCACGCCGTGATGCACGCGATGGTGCGAGGGGGTGTTGAGAATCAGCTCGCCGAGCGGCGACAGGCGCCCGACGGCTCGCGTGTGGATCCAGAACTGGTAGACGAGATTGAGCGCGTTACAGGCCACGAACATGCGCCACGGCACGCCGATGAAGGCCAGCGGCATGTAGAACACCCACGACATCAGCCCGTGCAGCGCACTCTGCCGCAGCGCCACCGGCAGGTTGTACTCCTCGCTGCTGTGGTGCACCACGTGGCCGGCCCACAGCACGTTGATCTCGTGCGCGTAGCGATGGCTCCAGTAATAGCAGAAATCCACGAGTACGAAAACCGCGGCCCAGCTCAGCAGCGCCGCGCCATCGACGGCGAGCCACGGGAACGCGTCCAGCGCAGCGAACGGCGCACGCTCCGGCCAGGCCGGCACCACGCGTGAGAGATGCTGCAGCGTCCAGCGCTCCCCCACCCAGATGAAGATCCCGATGCTGAAGAGCTTGGTGAAGATGCCCGAGAGCTGGCTCAGGATCCCACAGCTCAGATCGCTCAGCGAGTCGTTCAATCGCAGCACTCGCCGTCCCGTCACCTGGCTCCATAGGAGCTCGGCGCCGATCAGCAGAAAGAACAAGGGGATGCTGGCCTGGATGATGCCCATCGCCCGGGAATAGTAGATTCAGCCCGTGACCGAAACCACCCAGACACTCCGCCCGCTCGCGGTCGTGACCGGCGCCTCGGCCGGACTCGGCAAGGAATTCGCGACGCAACTCGCCCAGCGGGGCTTCGACCTCCTGCTCGTGGCCCGCGACGCCGAGCGGCTGGGGGCGCTCGCCGACGAGCTCTCGCTGCTGCACGGCGTCACCGCGACGCCCTGGCCGGCCGATCTCTCGCGCGACGTGGACATGCGCGGGCTCGCCGAGCACCTGGCCAAGGAGTCGCGGCTGATGGTGCTGGTGAACAACGCCGGCTTCGGCACCAAGGGGAAGCTCGCCACGCGTCCGGTGGGCGAGCAGGCCACGATGCTCGAGCTGCACGTGATGGCGCCCTACCTGCTCACGCGCGCGGCGCTGCCGGGCATGATCGAGCGGCGCGAGGGTGTGATCATCAACGTGGCATCGGTGGCCTCATTCACCGCGAGCCAAGGCAACGTGAACTACTGCGCGACCAAGGCCTACCAGCGCGTGTTCAGCGAGGGCCTGGCGATGGAGCTCGCGGGAACCGGCGTGCACGTGCAGGCACTCTGTCCCGGATTCACGCACACGGAGTTCCACGAGCGGATGCAGATCGACAAGACGAAGGGCATCCCGAACTGGGCCTGGCTGACGGCGGACCGGGTGGTGCGCGAGTCTCTGGACGAGGCGTTCCGCGGTGGTCCGAGTGTGGTGATTCCCGGCAAGCGCTACAAGCTCACGGTGTTCGCGCTGCGACATATGCCGCTATGGCTGCGGCGCAGGATGCAGGCGCGGTACTCGAAGGCGCGCGTCTAGCGCGGCGCGAACGGCGCAAGCGCCGCCCGCCGCACCCGCACGATCCAGATCGCACTCACGGTCGTCACCACCGCGGTGGCAATCCCGACCGCAGCGCCGAAGCCGGCGTTCGCCATCACGACCGCGCGCAGGGCGTCGTAGCGCGTGATGGTCTCGGAGGCAAAGGCCGCAATGAGGCCGGCGTAGCTGAACGTCATCCACCAGTAGTGGCTCTCGATGAGTCCGGCCCGACGATGCGGATTGCGCGCGAGGCGGGCGGCGCGCGCACGGCGCGCGACCCAGGTCCCGACCACGATGCCGGTCAGCGAGATGACCGCCGCAACGTGGAACGGCCCGAAGGTCCCGAACAAGCGATAGATCAGAAAGGCCGTGACGTTGACGGTCGTCATCGCGCCGACGTAGACCCAGCCGAGCTGGCGGTGTCGCCGGCCGCCCTTCCCGCCGAGGGCGAGTACGATTGCCCCGACTGCCATGGCAAAGAACGCCGATCCGAGGTGTAGCGCGCCGATTGGGTGCAACAGTGCCTCCGTAGTCCGTTCGAGACCACTACGGGGATTCTCCGACAAGGTTGCAGCGGAGGCCCTACGGTGGCGCGCGGCACGGCTCCGTAGCGTGCAGTCGGCCCCTTCGCGAGTCACGGATGTCCTACACGCGCCTTCTGTTCACCTGGTTGCTTCTCGCTGTGCTGATGCCACTCAATGGCATCCTGCGTGAGTTCGGGCTCAAGCGGTTTCTCCCCGCGACGGCAGCCGACTGGGCGAGTGCTGCGACCGGGATCGCTATCATTCTCGTCACGACACGGCTGCTGTTTCGCGTTCCGGCCGATGCGCCCAGCGTGAGGCTCGCCGCGCAGGCCATGCTGCTCGTGCTGCTCACGGTGGCCTACGAGTTCGGCATCGGGCTGATGGGTGGCCAGAGCCTCGCCGAGCTCAGTGGGCACTACGCCCTGTGGCGCGGGGAGGCTTGGCCGTTGGTGTTGCTCGCGCTTGGGGCCACGCCGTTCCTGTGGCGGGGACTCGCGCGATAGTTTGCGCAGCACGGCGTGGACTGCGCGATATTCAGCGCGTGAGCCCAACAGCGTCGATCCCCCGTAAGCAATGAATCTCGACAATCAGGTCGTGCTGCTCACCGGGGCAGCCGGCGGCATTGGCCGCGCACTCGCGGGAGCGTTGTCCGGCGCGGGATGCCGGCTCGCACTCGTGGACCGCGACGAACGTGGCCTGCGCGAGACAGCGGCGGCGCTGCCCCAGACCGGCCGCCGCGTGAGCCTGCACGTCTGTGATCTCGCCGACCGCGAGGCACTGCGAGCGCTGCCCCAGGCCGTGCTGCACGAGCACGACGCCATCCACGTGCTGGTCAACAACGCCGGCGTCGGCGTCGGCGGCACGTTCGAGCAGGTCGGCGAGGAGGACTTCGACTGGCTGATGCGCGTCAACTTCCACGCGGTGGTGGACCTCACCCGCGCGGTGTTGCCCGTGTTGCGACGCAACGCGGCACCGAGCCGGATCGTGAACGTCTCAAGTCTGTATGGCCTTGTGTCACCACCCGGCCAGACGGCCTACAGCGCAAGCAAGTTCGCGGTCCGCGGCTTCAGCAACGCGCTCCGACACGAACTGCGCGGTGGTTCAATCGGCGTATTGGTGGTGCATCCCGGCGGCGTCTCAACGGGCATCGCCGACAATGCCCGTGCTCCGCAGGGCATGGACCCCGCGGAGTTCGATCGCATTCGCAAGGAGAAGAACCGCCTGTTGCGGATGCCGCCCGCGAAGGCGGCGCGGATCATCGTCCGCGCCATCGAAGCAGACAAGGCGCGCGTGATCGTCGGCTTCGACGCCAAGGTCGTCGCGCTACTCGAGCGACTGATGCCCGTCAGCTACTGGCGCGTGCTCGAGTGGCTCATGACGCGCCGCAGATAGTGGGTGGCCCGGCTCTGGCGCCGGGCCACCGCACGCATTGCCGTCGTCAGCCCCCGAACGCGTTCATCCCCGTCACGGCCTGCCCGAGGATCAGCGAGTGCACGTCGTGCGTGCCCTCGTACGTGTACACGCTCTCGAGATTGGCCATATGCCGCATCGACGCATACTCGGCCACGATGCCGTTGCCGCCAAGCAGGCGCCGCGCCTCACGTGCGCACTCAGTCGCGATGTGCACGTTGTTGCGCTTCGCCAGTGAGACCTGCTGCGGCGTAAACGTGCCGGCGTCCTTCATGCGGCCGAGGTGCAGCGAGACGAGCTGGCCCTTCACAATCTCCGTCAGCATATCCGCCAGTCGCACCTGCTGGATCTGGAAGCCACCGATCGGCCGGCCGAACATCACGCGCTCCTTTGAGTAGCTGAGCGCCTCCTCGTAGCAGGCCATCGCCGCGCCGAGCGCACCCCAGGAGATGCCGTAGCGCGCCTGCGTGAGGCACATCAGTGGGCTCTTGAGGCCGCCGCTCTTGGGCAGGATGGCATCGGCGGGCAGGTGCACGTCGCTGAACACCAACTCGCTGGTGACCGAGGCGCGCAGCGAAAGCTTGCCCTTCTGGTCCTTGGCCGTGAAGCCCTTGGCGTCCGTGGGCACGAGGAAGCCGCGAATGCTCGCGCCGCTCTCATCGTTGTCCTCGGTCTTGGCCCAGACCACGGCCACGTGCGCCATCGTACCGTTGGTGATCCACATCTTGGCGCCATTCAGAATCCACGTGCCGTCCTTCTGCTGCTTGGCGCGCGTGATCATGCCGGCCGGGTTCGAGCCGTAGTCGGGCTCGGTGAGCCCGAAGCAGCCGATCTTCTCGCCCTTCGCCATCTGCGGCAGCCAATGCTTCTTCTGCTCCTCGCTACCAAACGCGTAGATGGGATACATCACCAACGAGCCCTGCACGCTGGCGAACGAGCGGATGCCTGAATCGCCGCGCTCAAGTTCCTGGTTGATGAGCCCGTACATCACGTTGCTGAGGCCCGCGCAGCCGTACTCCTCCGGCAGGTTCGCGCCCAGGAAGCCGAGTTCACCGATCTCGGGAATCAGCTCTGATGGGAAGCGGCCCTCGACGTAGCAGTCGCCGATGATCGGAAGGACCTTCTCGTCGACGAAGGCACGGACGGAGTCGCGCACAGCGCGCTCTTCTTCCGTCAGCGCGGCATCGATGTTGAACAGGTCGCCCTCGCGCGGCTTGAGCTGCGGCGAGGCGAGAAAGGTCTGGGTATCGAGGTCGGAAGCCATCAGGTTCTCGGGTCGGGTGGAGACTCGGGAAATCTAACGGTCGGCCCCGGCTGCGCGGCGGAGCAGTGCCTCGGCCGCCGGATCCTCGTACACGAGGGCCCCGGCACGGCGCACACGCGACACCATTCGCCCCTCGGCCCAGAGCCCGACGGCCCGCCGCTCGCTCGAGGACCAGCCCGAGAAACGTGGCATCCGGACCTCCCACTGGCGCAGGATCCAGTGGCCACTCGGCAGTTCCTCGAATCGCAGCTCGCCCCCCAGCCCATCAATGCGATGGTGGATGGGCGGGTTCACGTACGCGTACTGGACCTCGCGGAGGTGCAGCGTGGCGCGGTCGAGCCAGAAGATGCCGGTCACATCGGCGATGCCGGGCCCGGGTACGCGGGCGGGCTCGAACTCCACGCCCACCCAGTCCGGGTGACGCGCCTCATCGGCCACGCGACGGAAGCAGTAGCGCTCGGCGAATCGCTCGTCGGCCACGACGGGCAGCGTCGGCGCGTGGTAGGTCGTCGTGTCGCTGTGCAGGCTGCGGCGGATGAAGCCGAAGCGGAACAGCGAGTCGTAGTAGGTCGGCGGATGCGGATCCTCAAGGCCAACGCGGCGCACGGACTCCTCGCGTAGATCGAGCTCGCCGCCGAATACGTTGGCCTGGTACTGCACCGCCTCGACGTCCAACGAGGAGTCGCGCGCGGCAATCTGCGTGCTGAGGAGGACCGCGCGGGCCTGCTCCCAGAGTTGCCAGGCCACGGCCTCACCGCGCGGGCCGCAGATGCGGTCTTCCTCGACGCGCATCGGCGCGAGCGTGACGCTGCTGCCGCGCAAGATGTAGGTGAGTGCGCGGACCTCTCCGCGGGCCAGTAGTTGTGGCGGCAGAGACTCGGGGCGGAACCCGGGTCGCAGCACGCGGAGGCGCACCGTGCCTGGCAGGGCGAGGCGAACCGTGAAGCGGCCGCTGTCGTCGGTGACGAGACGGCCAGTGGCCTCCTCGGCGCTCCACTCGACGAGAACACGGGCCGCCGGTGCGACCGAGTCGGGGCGGATGAGTGTGCCGCGGAGCTGCTGCGCGGGCGCGGTCGTGGGCAGCAAAGCCGCAACGACCGCGCAATGGGCCGCAGCGCAGCATCGCCGCGACATCGCGCTACGCACTGCGCTTGGCCCTCGGCAACGCCCCCACCTCGCGGCACTTCCGCCGGAAGTCGAGGCCGTGGTCGATCGGCAGGCCCTGCTCGTGCTGCCACTGATGCACCATCTCGTGCAGCAGCGTGTCGACCGCGCTGGCGAAGCCGTCGCGCCGGATGTGCCGCGCGCTGATGGCGATCTCCGGCCCGCCGCCCTCCACGCCGGGCGCATAGTGCCCGAGCCGCCGAACCATCCGCCGCGAGACGCGAATGGGCACGAGCTTGAGCGACGCGCCAAAGCGTTCGCCGTTGAGTCGCGTGTGCCACTCGGCCAAGCGCTCGGCCAGCGCTTCGTCTTCCGGATGCGTGCGCTCGGGCGCGCGCGGCGGCTTGGTGTGCGCCGGCAACGGGTAGGCGATGATCGCCTGGCGTGCCGCCTGACGCTCCCAAGTGCGCCGCGCCATTACGAAGCGCACGATCTGCGCGTGCATCTCCACTGGCGCGTCGCAGAAGCCTTCGTGCACGCGCAGCTCGAAGCCCTTGATGCTCACGACCACGGAACGGTTGCGCGTGAGCACCAGCGACTTCACGTGTTGCAGGCCAAGACCGCGCAGGGCGCCCAGCAGGCGATCTGCCGCGCGCTCGGCGTCGGCGGCGTCCTCGGCGTCCTGTTCGTCGCGCTCGTCGATGTCCGCCATCGGCTCGAGATTCGCTTCCTCCGGGTGCGGCGAGACCGAGTTGCCGTCACCGGCGATCGGCGCGCCAAAGTCGAAGCCGAGCTGCCCGCTCATCGCGCGAACTCGCGGTCGCCGCGCGCCTCGAAGTCCTGCGCCTCGTCGTTCCACACGCAGGCGCGCACGCGGAGCGTCTGCGGCTCGACCTCAATCTCCTGAAACGCCGCCGGCAACCCGCCGCGCGTGCGCTCACAGAACGACGTGCTGTGCGAAACGATCATGCGGCGCGCGCCAAGCGCGACCTCCTCGATCCGCGTCTGGTGGTCGTGCCCGTTGAGCACGAGGTCCGCACCCGTGGCCAATGCTTCACCGATGCCATCGGCGCGGTTCACCAGTCCCCAGCGCCGCGAGAGGTCGCCACGCAACAGGTTGTGATGGAACACCAGCACCTTGAGGTTGCCCGGCGGCGCCGCCGCGAAGAGCTGCCGCGCGCGCTCCCACTGCGTCGGACGCACGGCACCGACGACCGACAGGTCACGTAGCCGCGTGGTGAGCGTGTAGGGCTGGATCCCGTGGCAGGAGTTGATCGCGACCAGCGTCACGCCAGGCAGCGTCAGCGTTGGCTCGAGGTCTCGGGAGATCCATTTGCGATAGCCGCGCAGCAGCGGCCAGCGGATGCCGAGCCCGACGGTCTGCCACCACCAGGCCACATCGTGGTTGCCCGGCACCACGAACACCGGCACCTGCGCGCGCAGCGAATCCAGCCAGGCCTTGGCCTGCCGGAACTGTCCGCGAAAGTTGCGTTGCGTGAGGTCACCGGCGACGACGACGGCCTCGTAGCGCCCGTCGGCCACCCGGCGCGCCACGGCGTCCGTGTACTGCGAGACGGCGTGGCGGCCGAAATGGACGTCGCTGACCTGGAGCAGCCGCATCGGCGGCGACTTAGGCCTTGGCCTTCAACCGGGCGATGACGGCGTCCGTGTACTGCTCCGTGGTCGCCGTGCCACCAACGTCGCCCGTCACCGTCTTCCGCTCGCGCAGCGTGGCCTCGATGGCCGCGCGGATCGCGTTCGCACGATCACCCTGCCCCACGTGGTCGAGCATCTGGCAACCGGCGAGCATCACCGCCGTCGGGTTGGCGATGCCCTTGCCCGCGATGTCCGGCGCCGTGCCGTGTACGGCCTCGAAGATCGCCACGTCGTAGCCGATGTTCGCGCCCGGCGTCAGCCCGAGGCCGCCCACCAGGCCGCTGGTGAGATCCGAGAGGATGTCGCCGAAGAGGTTCGTCGTCACGATGACGTCGTAGCGCTCCGGACGCATCACGAGGTCCATCGCGCAGGCATCGACGATCTTGTCGTCGAACTGCACACGGCCCTCGTACTCCTTCGCGATCATCCGTCCCGTCTCCAGGAATAGCCCCTGCGAGTACTTGAGGATGTTCGCCTTGTGCACCAGCGTGACCTTCTTGCGTCCGTGCTTCACGGCGTACTCGAAGGCATAGCGTACGATGCGGTCCGCGCCATGCCGCGACACGATGGCCACCGACTGCGCGACCGCGTGCGGGTCATTGCCGACCTTCACGTAGTTCTCGACGCCGACGTAGAGACCCTCCGTGTTCTCGCGCACGAGGATGATGTCCACGTTCTCGAAGCGCGAACCCGGCAGCACCGTCTTGGCGGGCCGCAGGTTGGCGTAGAGGTCGAACTCCTTCCGCAGCGCCACGTTGATGGAGCGGAAGCCCTTGCCGACGGGCGTCTCCAGCGGGCCCTTGAGCGCCAGCTTGGTGCGCTTGATGGACTCCAGCGTCGACTCGGGAATCGGGTCGCCGTGGGCTTCCACGGCAGCCATGCCGGCGAGCTGGCGGTCCCAAGTGAACTTCGCGCCGGCGGCTTCGAGCACGCGGACGGTGGCGTCGGTGATGGCGGGGCCGATGCCGTCGCCGGGAATCAGGGTAACGTCGAGTGTGGCGGACATATCTATGAAGAGGAAGTCTTACGGATCAATGAATAGGGCCGCGATACGCGCGGCGATGGAATCCAAGCGCCCCGCACCATCGTCGGACGGGATATCCGCCGACCAAGTGACGGTGCGCGTGCGCGTGTCGGCAATCACCACACGCAACACCGCCGCATCACCGGCGCCACGCAGCTCCACCGGGATCAGCGCGTAGCGACCGTCGCCGAGTGCGGTGAGCTGGCGCAGGTTGTCGGCGACGATCTGCGGCAGGTTGTCGCCGGACTTCGGCAGCCCGCCGCGCCAACGACCGACGCCGATCGCCGTCGGATCGCCCGCATAGAGCACGTTGCGCTTGGCCGCGCGCACCACGTCACCGGCGTATGACCAACGACCGGCCAGCCCACCATCGCGCAGTGCGATGGTAAGCGCCGAATCCAACTCGGCGCGCACGCTCACCCACGACGCGCTGTGACTCCAGCCCGCGGTATCCGCGCGCCAGAGCTGCGCCGGCAACACGGTGACGTGCTGTGCCGCGAACTGCGCCATCGGGGCCTGCGGGGGCGCGGGCTGGTCCTGCGCCTGCACTAGCGACGCCAGAACCAGCAGGGCGACGGCCGGGCGAGCGAGGATCACGAGATGGCGGAAAGCGGGTGGGCGCACGGCAGAAATCTAATGGTCGACCCCTCGCGCCTGAACCTTGAACGCCCTCCGTGCCGTGCACGTAGAGCAGCCAGTGCGCCCCTCCCCCGGCACTGGGTGGGGCGGTAGGTTCGTCCCGTCCGTCGCGGCCCGGTTCTCAGCTCCCGGGGCGCGCAGGTCCCCCCGATCCGACCTCCCATGCCCCGTTGGCTGTCGGCCCTGATCTGGGCCGCCGTCTCGATTGCCGGTGCCATTGGCTTCGGCGTCATCGGTCTCAAGCGCGGCGAGACCATCTCCGCCGCCTGGCTGCTCACCGCCGCCGTCTGCACCTACGCGGTGGGCTACCGCTTCTACTCGAAGATCATCGCGGCCAAGATTTTCGCGCTCGATGCGACCCGCGCCACACCCGCCGAGCGACTCGGCGATGGCCGTGATTTCGTGCCGACCAACAAGTGGATTGTCTTCGGGCACCACTTCGCGGCCATCTCCGGCCCTGGCCCGCTGGTCGGCCCGACGCTGGCGGCGCAGTTCGGCTTCCTGCCCGGCGCACTGTGGATCATCGTCGGTGTGGCACTGGGTGGCGCGGTGCAGGACTTCGTGATTCTCTGCGCCAGCGTGCGCCGCGACGGCAAGTCGCTGGGGCAGATGGCCAAGGAAGAGATTGGGCCCATCGCCGGCTACACGGCGCTGGTGGCGGTGATGGGCATCATGGTGATCCTCATCTCCGTGCTCGCGCTGGTGGTGGTGAACGCGCTGCGCGACTCGGCCTGGGCCACGGTGACGGTGGGCCTGACAATACCCATCGCGATGTTGATGGGCGTCTACATGCGCTACATCCGGCCGGGCGCCGTGCTGGAGACATCGGTGATCGGCCTCGTGCTCTTGGTTGTGTCGCTGTACGCCGGCCGCTGGGCCGCCGAGCACGCGACGCTTGGGCCGCTGTTCACACTCGACGCGCGCACGCTAGCCTGGTCGGTGATGGCCTACGGCTTTGCCGCCTCGGTCATTCCGGTGTGGCTGTTGCTCGCTCCGCGCGACTACCTGTCCGCCTTTGTCAAAATTGGTGTGGTGTTGGCCTTGGCTGGCGGCATCCTGCTGGTGTTGCCACCGCTCGAGATGCCAGCCGTAACGCAGTTCATTGACGGCACGGGCCCGGTGTTCGCCGGCAAGCTGTTCCCCTTCGTGTTCATCACGATTGCCTGTGGGGCGATTTCCGGCTTCCACGCGCTGATCGCCAGCGGCACGACGCCAAAACTGCTGGAGAACGAGGCCGACGCACGGATGGTCGGCTACGGCGGCATGCTCACGGAATCACTGGTGGCGGTGATGGCGCTGATCGCTGCCTGCGTGCTCACGCCGGGCGTGTACTTCGCCATCAACGCGCCGGCCGGCATCATTGGCACGACCGCTGAGAGCGCGGCGACGGCCATCGCACAGTGGGGCTTCGTGCTGCGGCCGGAGGAACTGACGACGCTCGCGCAGCAAGTCGAGGAGGCTTCCCTGCTCTCACGCACGGGTGGCGCCCCTTCGCTCGCCGTCGGCATGGCGCACATCTTCGCCTCCGTGCTCGGCGGCAGCACGGCGATGGCGCTCTGGTACCACTTCGCGCTGATGTTCGAGGCGCTGTTCATCCTCACCACCGTGGACGCCGGCACGCGCGTCGGCCGCTTCATGCTGCAGGACCTGGGCAAGCACATCTGGGAGCCGTTCGGACGCGTGTCGTGGTATCCCGCGGTCGTGGCCTCGAGTGCGATCGTTGTCGCGATGTGGGGCTACTTCCTGTACCAGGGCGTGACCGATCCGCTGGGTGGCATCAACTCGCTGTGGCCGCTGTTCGGCATCTCCAACCAGTTGCTAGCCACGGTGGCACTCTGCGTGGGCACGACCATCATCATCAAGATGGGAAAGGCGCGGTATGCCTTCGTCACCGTGTTGCCGATGATCTGGCTGGTCATCGTGACGACGACGGCGAGCCTGACGAAGATCTTCGGCGCGGACCCGCGCGTTGGCTTCCTGTCGCACGCACAATCGATCCGCGACACGCTGGCGGCAGGTAACCTGCCGGCGGGCGTGGCCGATGCGGCCGCCGCACAGCGGCTGATCTTCAACGACAACCTGAACGCCATCGTCGCGGGATTCTTCCTCGTAGCGGTGGCCATCATCCTCGTGGATTCCGCGCTGGCCTGGTGGCGCGTGCTGTCCGGACGGCTGCCGATGACGACGCGGGAAGCACCGTACGTGGCGTCCTCGCGCGCCGCGTGATCGTCGCGAGACCTGCGTAGACCAAGCAACCGACTCACAAGCAGCTGATTCAAGAGCCTCTCCTAGACCTTCGAGACCGAACGCCGAGCCCGATATGCGACCGACCCGACTTATCCTCGCCGCCCTTGCCTTGACCCCGCTCGCCGCGCTCAGCGCGCAGCAGGGCAGCTTCGACCTCAGCGTGAAGAACATCATGCGCGGGCCCGAGCTCACGGGTCGTGAGCCCAGCAACCCGCAGTGGACCGCGGACGGCCAGTGGGTCTACTTCCGCTGGTTGCCGCCTGGTTCTGCCTGGCACGAACAGCTCAAGCCGTATCGCGTGGCTCCGCGCGCGGGTGCCACGCCCGAGGAGGTGACGCCGGCGCATATGGACTCGGTCGCACCGATGCTGGCCAGCGGCCCGCGCTCACGCGATGGCCGCGTGCGCGCCGTGACCGCCGGCGGCGACGTGTGGATCCAGCAGTTCGACCGCGGCCGCGTGTCGTTGCGCCGCGTCACGCAGACGAACGACAACGAGTCGGGCGTGCGCATGGCCCAGGACGGCCGCACGCTGTACTTCGTGCGCGAGAACAACGCCTACGCGTTCGACCTCGCGAGCGGTCTCACGCGCCAGCTCACTGACATCCGTAGCGGCAGCGGCCCGCGCGACCCCGCCGCCCCGACGGGCCAGCGCGCCGCGCTGGCCCAGCAGCAGCGCGATCTGCTCGAGGTCGTGCGCGAGGAACTGCGCACGGACTCCATCCGGCGCGCACAGCGCGAGGAAGCCGCCAGCCGCGACCTGCCGACCATTTGGATCCCGACCGCCGAGCGCATCGGGCAGTTGAGCATCTCGCCCAACGGGATGAGCGGCCTGCTGACCACGTTCACGCCCGGCCGCGACACCAAGGGCTCCGATGTGCCCGACTACATCACGCCGGAAGGCTACCCGCGAATGATTCCCGGGCGCACGAAGGTCGGCGACAATCAGGCGACGATCAAAGTCGGCCACGTCGACTTCGCCACCGGCAAGGTCACTTGGCTCAAGCTCTCGCCTGACTCCGTACCGGCGGGCCAGGCCAACGTCAGCGACTGGAGCGCCGACGGCGCGCACGCCATCCTCAGCGTCGTCAGCAGCGACTTCAAGAACCGCTACCTCTATAGCGTGGCCTCCGCCGGCGGCGCGATGACGCTGGTGGACGCGCTGCGCGACGAAGCCTGGGTCAACGGCCCCTGCTTCAACTGCAACGGCTGGACTCCCGACAATCGCATCTACTACGTGTCGGAAGCCAGCGGGTACTCGCACCTCTACGCTGTGCGCGCTGATGGCTCCGGCAAGCAGGCCCTGACCTCCGGCAGCTGGGAGGTACTCAGCGTCAACATCTCCGATGACCAGCGCTTCTTCGAACTGAGCACCAGCGAACCCTCGCCCTTCACGCGACAGGGCTACCGCATGCCGATTGCCGGCGGTGCGCGCACACGCATCACCGCGGGCGACGGCGGACACGACGTGACGATGGCGCCCGACGGCCAGCGCTACGTCACCGTGTACTCCGACGCCAACACGCCGCCTGAGCTATTCGTGAGCCGCATCGGCCAGGCCTCGCGCGACCAGCTCACCACCTCCACCACCGAGGAGTGGCGCCGCTACAGCTGGATCAAGCCGGAGATCGTGATGATCCCCGGCGAGGACGGCACGCCGATCCCGGCGCGCATCTACCGCCCCAACCAGTTCAACACGCAGCCCAACGGCGCCGGCGTGATCTTCGTGCACGGCGCGGGCTACCTGCACAACGTGCACAACTGGTGGTCCAGCTATTCGCGCGAGTACATGTTCCACCACCTGCTCGCTTCGCGCGGTTACACGGTGCTGGACATCGACTACCGCGGCTCGGCCGGCTACGGCCGCGATTGGCGCACGGCGATCTACCGCTGGATGGGCGGAAAGGACCTCGACGACCAGGTGAGCGGCAGCAAGTACCTCACCTCGCAGTTCGGCATCAACCCCGAGCGCATCGGCATCTACGGCGGCAGCTACGGTGGCTTCATCACGCTGATGGCGCTGTTTAACAAGCCGCAGTACTTCGGCGCCGGCGCCGCGCTGCGTTCCGTGACGGACTGGGCGAACTACAACCACGGATACACCGGGCGCATCCTCAACCTTCCGCAGAACGACACGCTCTCGTACCGCCGCTCGTCTCCGATCTTCTTCGCCGAGGGGCTGCAGGATCCCCTCCTGATTGCGCACGGCATGGTGGACGTGAACGTGCAGTTCCTCGACGTGGTGCAGCTCGCGCAGCGCCTCATCGAGCTCGGCAAGGAAGACTGGGAGATGGCTGTCTATCCGGTGGAAGACCACGGCTTCGTGCGCCCGACGTCGTGGACGGACGAGTACCGAAGAATCCTCGAGCTGTTCGACCGCACCATCGGGCCGAACGGGAGCAAGGTGCGATGATCCAGCGCCTCGCCCAGATCCTCCGGCGCATCATCGGGGCGCCGGACTATGTCTCGTATGTGGCGCACGTGCGCGCGCACCATCCCGGACGTGAGCCGCTCTGTGAGCGTGACTTCGTGACCGAACGCCTGAGGGCGCGCTACGAGAAGCCCGGGGCTCGTTGCTGCTAGCTGGAGCGATCGGCGGCGGCTGAAGGAGCCACGGCAGGACCGCTGGGAACCACGAGCGCGAACAGCAGCGTCGCGCTCGTGGCGATGGTCGCCCCCATGAGGAACGCCGCCTGCGCGCCGTAGGCGTCCCAGACCAAGCCGAACACGATGCTCGCCGGCAAGGCGGCGATGCCCACGGTGGCATTGAACCAGCCGAATGCGGTGCCGCGACGGCTGCGCGGCGCAAAGTCCGCCACCAGCGCCTTTTCCGTGCCCTCTGAGAACCCGAAGTAGAGCCCGTACACGAGAAACAACGCCCAGGCCTGCCACTGCAACTCGGCGAACGCGAAGCCGACGTAAACAAACGCGTAGATGCCCCAGCCGCCGAGGATCAGCGGCCGACGACCGACACGATCGGACAGCGCACCACCCAGCACTGAGCTCGACGATTTCACGACATGCAGCGCCGCCCACAGGATCGGAATCATCGCGGCCGGCACGCCAAGTTGCGAGGCGCGCAGCAAGAGGAACGCATCGGTCGACAGGCTCAGCGTGAATAGGAAGATCACGAAGAGCAGCCGCCAGAACGCGCTCCCGAGCGGCGCGACGCCGGGCAGCGCGGGCACCGCGGCCGGTGCGGAGTCCGCATCCGTCACCGCCTTCGGGAGATCAGCCGTCGCGACGCGCGTGCCCGTCTTGCGCGGGGCCACGTCTTCGCGGACGAACAACACGAGCAGTGCCACGGAAAGGAATCCCGGCACCGCCGTCCACAGGAACAGCGTGCGCAGCGAGACCAGCTCCTGCGCGAGCACGGCCCAAGCGATCAACGGACCGACCACGGCGCCGAGGTTGTCCGACCCGCGGTGCACCCCGAAGGCGTAACCGCGGTGCTCAGGCGCGACCGAATCGGCAATCAACGCGTCACGCGGAGCGGTGCGAATGCCCTTGCCGAAGCGATCGCTCACTCGAATCGCCAAGACCTGCCACGCTCCGACGGCCAGGCCAATCAGCGGCCTCGCCGAGGCCGCGATGCTGTAGCCGACCACCACCAACGGCTTGCGGCGTCCCGTGCGGTCTGACCACCAGCCTGCCGGTAGGCGCAACAGCGACGACGCGCTCTCGGCGAATCCTTCGATAACGCCGAGCCCCGCCGCCGAGACGCCAAGCACGGTGGAGAGGAAGATCGGCAACAGCGGGTACACCAGTTCGCTCGAGACGTCAGTCAGGAAGCTCACGGCCGCCAGCGCGCGCACGTTTCGCGGCAATGGCGGCCGGCCGGCACGCGGTGCCTGCGGAGCACCCGAGATCCCTGGTTGCCCCGAGCCCGCCGCCCCATTCAGGAGACCGTTCAGTCGAGCCATCGCAGACCTGCAGATGGCGTGAGCCGCAGCCACTCCGACTTCGCGGCGCGCGCTGGAAATGCACGCGCATAGCTCGCGCGCCATCCTTCCTCGACCGCGTCTGCACTCGAGGCATCGGCAATCGCCCACACCGCGCCACCGAACCCCGCGCCAAATGCCGACGACGCGTGTGCCCCGCTGGCCATCGCCGCGCGGGCAAGGAACTTCGTCTCGGGCACCTGATTGCGCAGCGCCAACTCGGCGCCCTGCTGCGACTCCACCGACCATCGGCCAAGCGCGGTCGCATCCGCGGCACTGATGGATTGCAGCGCACCTGGTACCACGTGCTCTGTCTCCCTCAGAAACTGCGCCAGCCGAGCCGCGGCGAGCGGCTGGTCATCGCTCGCCTGCACGATGCGCTCAAGCCGTGCGCGCGCGTCCGGCGACGAAGCCAGCGCCGCGCCCAACGAGGAGTCCGCGCGCCCGGTCTCGAGATTCCACCGCACCGCAAGTCCGCGTAGCAGGTCCGCCGCGCGGTTGTAGTCCGCCTTGGCGCCGCCTGTCTTCGTGGCGCGCACCCCGCTCACCGCCACGAGCAGCTGCCAATGCTTGGGAAACGTCGCCTGCCCCATCAACGCGGCCGGCAGATACCGGAACGCCCCAACCATCCCGGCCGAGTTGCAGAGGATGGCGACGTGATCCTGCGCGCCGCCGCGCGTGCCGACGCCACGCTCGCCTTCCCAAGGACCGAACGGGGATCCCATCTCGATCGCCCCGCAATACTCCGCCAATGCGAGTCGATCCGAGAGATGCTCCCGCCACTCCTTCCGTTCCTCGAGTGAGTTCGCCTCCGCCACCGCCGTCGTAAGCAAGGTGACGAATGCCGAAGACGATGACAGCCCCGCCGATCGCGGCAGCGTGGACTCCGTCACCACCCGCACGCCGCGCTTCAGTGGGGCAAAGTCGCGCGCCAAACGCCGAGCCACGGCCGCCACGTAGGTGCCACCGTGCGCACCGCCAGGTCGCGCGTCGCGACGCAGCGGCACGCGCGCGCGTCGTCCCGTGCGCAGGTCCTCCAGGTCAATGATCAAGGGATCGATCGGCGTGACTTCCGCCGTGATGCCCTCCTCGATAGCGCAGGTCAGCGACGGGCCGCCGCCGTAGTCCACGTGCTTGCCGAAGAGCTCAATGCGCCCCGGCACAAACAGCCGACGTGTCACGGGCGGGGATGGCGCTGGGCCAGCGTCCCCTCTAGCACGGCGATGTCGCGGCGATGCGTCAGATCCGGCACCGCCAGCCGTTGCTCCACGGCCTGGAAGCGGTCCCCGCGCGCAATGGCACGCAGCACCGCATCCTGCAGCTCCAACTCGCCTCGCGACGACGGCTCCACCGCGGCGCAGTCGTCGAGGATGCGATCATCAAAGCGCCACAGGTTCATCGACACCCACTGTGGCGCGCGCTGCATCAAGGGATGCGAGGCCTCGGGTTTCTCCACCACATCGCGCAAGCCGCCGTCTGCCCCAATGTCGAGCAGCGCAAACCGCCGCACACGCTCGCGCTCCATCAGACCATCACCCACCAGCGACTCGGCGTCGAACGCCGCCACGCCAGGGCCGTGCAACTCGAGCAGGTCGTGGATCGCCGTCGCTGGGTACAGGTTGTCCGCGTTCGCGACAAGAAAGTGCCGATGCCCATCGTCGCAGCGGGGCGCGCCGGCAGCGGCGAGAATCACATCGCGCGCCGCGAGCAAGGCGTGCGCGGTGCCACGCGGCTCGTCCTGCACGGCGTAGCGCACACGCAACCGGTTGGGCGGCGCCTGCTCGTCGTAGCGGTCGCGCAGCGCGTCATCGTCTGGCGCCACCACGAACACCACGTCCTTCACCCCCGCCTCGGCGAACTCGTGCAACGTGTAGTCGAGGAACGGCCGCCCGGCGATCGGCATCAGTCCCTTTGCGCCCTTGGCCGCCGCCTCACGCTGTGCGGGCGCGAGCGCGGCGCCGTCATCGGCGCGCAGGCGCGACCCAAGGCCGCGCGCAAGGATGATGGCCATCGTGGCGCGCATCAGGCCGCTCGGCGGAACCCTTGGATCACGCGCCAAGCCATCGCGCCGCTGACAACGAACACAGCAAGCCACAGCATCGCCAGCGAGCGATCGCCCATCAGGAATGCCCCCACGCCGAACAGCGCCGCGTACACGAAGAACACGCCGCTGACCCAGCCGAGCAGCGCCGAGGCGAAGGAGTCGGAAGTGGCGGCGACACCGGACGACGCGCGAATCGCCGCCCAACCGGGACCGGCTGGGCGCACCAAACTATAGAAGCGCTCCAAAACCTCGACATCCGTGCGCGGTCCGACGAAGGCCGCCGTGACCCAAATGACCGTGGTCGCCGCCACCGTGATCAACAGCGAAACGTGCGCCGGGATGTCCGCACCACCGCGCCGCGCGAACTCGAAGCCAACCGCGATCACGAAGGAACCCGCCATCGCCGCGATCTCCGCCGCCGCGTTCACGCGCCACCAGTACCAGCGCAACAGGTAGAGCAGGCCCGTGCCGGCACCGATCGACAGCAGCAGGGTGAAGCCGGCCGATGCCGTCTGGATGTAGAACGTGAGGCCGGCAGCAAGCAGCATCAGCCCAGCCGTGACGAGTCGCCCGACCATCACGTAGTGCCGCTCGCTGGCATCCGGCCGCATGAAGCGTCGATACAGGTCGTGCACCAGGTAGCTCGTGCCCCAGTTCAAGTGCGTCACGATGGTGGACACGTAGGCGCTGAGCAGTCCCGCCACCATCAGGCCCAACCACCCGGCGGGCAGGAAGGTGAGCATCGCCGGGTAGGCGATGTCGTTGCCCACGAGATTGCGCGGCACGTCGGGGAATGCTCGCGCGATGTCATCCAGCTGCGGGAACACGAGGATCGAGCTCAGCGCGACGATGATCCACGGCCAGGTGCGCATTCCGTAGTGCGCCACATTGAAGAACATCGTGCCGAGCAGTGCGTCGTTCTCCGTGCGCGCGGCGAGCATGCGCTGCGCGATGTAGCTCCCGCCGCCCGGCTCGGCGCCGGGATACCACACCGACCACCATTGCACCGTGAGCGGCAGGATCAACACGGTCAGCGTGACCGTCCAATCCGAGAAGTTGGGCAGAAACGCATACGTCTCGGCGGGCAGCTGCGAGAAGAGTCCGGCGAGCCCTCCGACCTCAGGCCGCTGCAGTGCGAAGTACGCGGCAGCGAACGAGCCCGCCATCGCGATGCCGAACTGGATGAGATCGGCGACGAGTACGCCCCAGAGCCCTGACACCACGGCAAAGCCGATATTGAACACGGCGCAGATGAGCAGCGTCTGCCACATGTCCCATCCGAGCAGGATCGAGGCGATCTTGGCGGCGGCGAGATTCACCGTCGCCATGATGACGCAGTTGAACACCAGCCCCAGGTACACGGCGCGGAAGCCGCGGACAAAGCTGGCGGCTTTTCCCGAGTACCGGATCTCATAGAACTCGAGGTCCGTGAGCACACCCGAGCGCCGCCACATCCGCGCGTAGAACATCACCGTGGCCATGCCGGTCAGCAGGAATGCCCACCAGACCCAGTTGCCGGCCACGCCGCCGCCGCGCACGAGGTCGGTGACCAGGTTGGGCGTGTCCGTGCTGAAGGTCGTGGCGACCATCGAGACGCCGATCAGCCACCAGGGTGCCGCGCGGCCGCTGGTGAAGAACTCTGCCGTGCTCGATCCCGCGCGGCGCGCCAAGAACAGCGCCGGCACGAAGGCGACGGTGAGGGAGAGGACGACGATCGTCCAGTCGAGGGTCGTGAGGCGCACGAGGGGGGAAGTTGGAGTGGCGAGCTGTGCTGCTCGTGTCGTGCTACGCGCCGCGTGAGTTGCGCTGCCACTCACCGCGTGTGAAGTCCGGGAAGCGCATCGGCCGGCTGCCGCGCGCCACCGACATCTGGCTCAGCGGATACGGCGCGCTCCACGCGGCTGCGTCGTACACGTCGAAGTCCGGCGGCAGCCCCTCGCGCAGGCACTGCACGAGGCGCCACATCATCACGAAATCCATGCCACCGTGGCCGCCCTTCTTACGCGCCATCTCGCCGATGTTGGTCCACAGCGGATGCTCGTGCGAGGTCTTCCATTGGTCAATCGTGGCCCAGCTGTGGCTACGTCCCACGCCTTCCACGTAGATGCGTGGCGGATAGTCCTCGAAGGCACCCTTGGTGCCGGCCACGTGGTTGAGCCGCGAGTAGGGCCGCGGGCTCGACACATCGTGCTCCAGCCGGATCGTGCGCCCCTTCGCCGTGCGGATCAGCGAGGTGTTGAGATCGCCCGTGATGTAGCGCTCGCGCCACTTGGGGTCATTGCGATCACTCACCGTGGCTGCGCGATGCAGCGAGAGGCCGCGCTCCTCGGTGCTCATCGACACCATGTAGTCGAAGCGATCCCCGGCGTGGATGTCCATATACCAGGAGACCGGACCCAGTCCGTGCGTCGGGTACAGGTTGGCGTTGGCGCGCGTATGGAAGTCGCGCCGCCACAGGCCCTCGTCCTTGGTCTCGAAGAGAATCGTGCGCAGGTCGTGGATGTACGCCGCCGCGCCGTGCTGGATCTCGCCGAACACGCCGTCGTGCACGAGGCGGTTCACCAACATCTCGTTGTAGCCGTAGTTGCAGTTCTCGAGCTGCAGGCAGTGGCGGCGCGACTTCTCGCTCTCGTCCACCAGCGCCCAGAGATCACGCAGCGTCATTCCGGCCGGGCACTCGGTACCGCAGTGCTTGCCCGCCTTGAGTGCGGCGAGCATCACCGGCACGTGCCAGTCCCACGGAGTCGCCGTGTACACGAAGTCCACGTCGTCGCGCTGCACGAGCCGTTCGAAGTCGCGCTCGCCGTTCGTGTAGACCTCTGGCGCGGTCATCCCCGCGTCGGTGCACATCTTCACCGCGCGCATCGCCTTGTCGGGCACGATGTCGGCGACGGCGGTGATCCGCACGTTGTCGATGGCGAGCAGTTCGGAGATGATGGAGCGCCCACGCAGGCCCGTGCCGACGATGGCGAAGCGCACCGTCCCGTGCGCCTCGAACGGCACGCCCTTCATCGTCTTGGCAGCGGCGGCGCGCGGCGGCGCAGCGTCCGGGAGGTCGATCGCGTCGATGGATTCCGCGTTGGCCATCTGCGGCGTGAGCGACGAGGCGGCGGCGAGACCTGCGCCTGCAACCAGTGCCTGCTTGAGCAGGTCACGGCGATCCATCGAATCGGACACGAGCGCTCCCAGTGATGCGTGTAGTGTTGACGCGCGAAATGTGGCCCGACTCTGGGCTTCGCGCGAGGCGTGAGGGCGCAATTGTCTGGGTGGCGCGCGGGGTGGCGCGCGGGGTGGCGCGCGGCGCGGCGCCCGAGTGTCAGCTGCGACGCCTGGCGTCGCGCTCGAGCATCGCCTTGATGATGGCGACGGCCTGGCGGTCCTTGGGTCGATCCGCCGCTTCCTTCATGCTGACGATGGCCTCAAGCGAGGCGGCGGTGACCGGCGCGCCTGCCACCTCATAGCGGCTGGAATGCCTCAGCAGCTCGTCGTAGTCGCCACCGCCAGGTGGGAAGAACACCAAGTCGAGCCGGCCCGCGGCGGTCACGAGGTTCCAGATCTCACCGCGCGCCAGCGTCGCGGCCGAACAGTCGAACGATAGGCCCTCAGGAACTCCGACCGTGAAGACCCTCGCGTCGATCTCTCGGAGCGCCGCCGCGAGCCTGCCGAGATTCTCTGCGCTCCGCGACGGCGTCATGTCCGCGTCCGCGGTGAGCAACGGATAGCCCGCGAACCGAGCCGCCAGCGCTCCAATCAGCACGTACTCGACACCGTGCTCCGCGAACACACGGAAGATCCGCTCCGGATCGAGCGCAGGGAGCTGAGATGCGTCAGTCAATTCGACGCGCCTTCGCGAAGACGGCGGACACGTTCGCGACCTCCCTCATCCGCGCCGTCGGCGTCATCGCCCGAATCCGATCCACCTCGTCCAACCACTCCGGCGCAACCACCGGCTCCTCCGCTACGGTCCGCACGCTCGACGCGTACTTCGGAGCCTGCTCCCGCACCCGCCGCCCCGTCGCCCGCTCCCCGTACTCCAGCCCAGCAGTCGGCAACTCCACCCGCTCCCCGCCAAAGCGAACGGCGACCTCAAGCTCCCCACCGATTGCCCGCAGGTAGTCCCGCAGCGCCGCCAACGAGATGTCCGCGCGCGACTCCAACCTCGAGACCGCCGGCTGCGAAAGCCCCATCGCCGCGGCGACCTCAACCTGCGAGTACTCCCGCGAGCGCCGGAGAGGCGCAAGGTTGAAAGTGTTATTCATATTAGGCATATACATAATACAGATTTCGACTGGAAAATGCAAGAGAGCCCCGGCTCGCGCCGGGGCCCTCTGTGTCTCTGTGCCTCTGTGGCAACGCAGTTACCGCCGAACCACCGAGTGATCGCCAATCGTGACGGACCCGGCGACGCCCTCCAGCACGACGGATTCCCCGACCATCGAATCGTGCAGCGTGCACGCCGAGAGCGAGGAACCGTTGCCGACGATGGTGTCTCGCATCGTGCAGTTCGAGACCGTCGTGCCGGCCCCGATCACCACGTTCGGGCCGACGATCGAGTCCTTCACCACCGCGCCGTCCTCGATGCGCACCGGCTCGCGGATCTCCACGTTGGTGAGCCCGGAAGAAGGCTTCGACGCCCGCCCCTTCTCCAGCATCACCCGATTCGTGTCGAGCAGCGTGTCCAGCTTGCCCGCGTCATACCAGCCCTCCACATCGATCACGCGGATCTTCGCCCCGTGGTCAATCATGTACTGGAAGGCCTCGGTGAGATACCACTCACCCTTGTTCGCCGGCTGCTTCAGCGTGTGCGCAATGCCGTCGTAGAGCAGCTTCCAGTTCTTGATATAGTAGAGCCCGATGTTCGCCCGCTTCGAGATTGGCGTGCTCGGCTTCTCCACGATCTTCGTCATGTGGCCGTTGGCGTCCGTCACCACCACGCCGAAGCGCTGGTAGTCCTCGACTTCCTTCGTCCAGATGATGCCGTCGTCATCGCTGGTGTTGATCACCGAGAGGTCGGCATCGAAGATCGTGTCCACGAAGATGATGAGCACCGGCTGGTCCGCGTACGGCCGCGCGAGTTCCAGCGCACCGGCAGTGCCGTCCTGCACCTTCTGCTCCACGAACACGCCGGGGAACTTGTACGCGCTCTTCGCGTGCGCCTCGACCTTCTCCTTGAGGTGCCCGGTGATGTAGACGACCTGCTCCACGTTGCCGAGCTTGGCGACGTCGTCCATCACGTAGTCCATCACCGGCTTGCCGGCGACCTTGAGCATCGGCTTGGGCACGGTGTGCGTATGCGGCCTCAGGCGCGTGCCCTTGCCGGCCAACGGAATGATCACTTTCACGGTGCCGAGGTCCCCTCGCGACCATAGCGGTCGGTGAGTCGCACCACGTCATCGAGGTGCGGGGTTGATGCCTCGAGGACGTCACAGTCGGTGACGGCCTCCATCTGGTGTATCTGGCCCGGCGTGTTGCGGAAGCTCTCGCCGGCCTTGAGCGGATAGTCCTTCAGGCCATCGCCTTCGTCGATGCGATAGATCATCTCCCCGCGCAGGAGATGGATCGTCTCGTCCTTCTGATTGTGGTACTGCACGCTGAGCGCCTGGCCCGCCTTGATGTGCAGGACCTTGCCCACGTAGAGGTCGGTGTGCGCCCAGATGACTTCGTGGCCCCAGGGCTTGGGGACGATGCGGACGTCAGTGAGGCCGGAGCCCGGTTGCATTCAGAGCATCTCCAAGGGTTCAGCGAGCAGGCTCGAGGGCGTCGTCACGCAGGCCACGATGCACTGCCCACATCCAGTACAGGCCGCGCCGATCACCGGGCGACCACGATCATCCATCTTGAGCGCATCCTCGCCCACCGGACAGACGCGGGCGCAGATACCGCACTCCACGTCGTGGTAGGCAATACAACGCTCGGTATCCACCTTCACGTTCGCGACGTTGGCGTCGCGCCAGCCCCAGGGTGGGACTTCCAGCGCTGGTGTGGGGCAGGCCGCGGCGCAGGGCATGGTCTCGCACATGATGCAGGCGGTGACAGCGACGTCGAGCACGGGCGTGCCGCCGGCCAGACCGTGCGCGGACGACAACTTCGTGATGGCGTGCACCGGGCAGACATCCGCGCAGGCGCCGCAGCGCGTGCAGGCCGCCAGGAATGCCGGCTCCGGCAGGGCGCCCGGCGGGCGCTGGTACTGCACCGGGGCCACTCGTTCGCCGAGCGAACCGACGACCTCGCGTAGGGCCCGTTGTAGGCCCTGCGTGAAGAATCCGCGGCGGTCGAGGTTGTCGGGGGCCATCCGCGAAATCTGCCGGGCTCGCACGGGATGTCAAAGCGTCAGCAGACTGCCTGGCCCGCGCAGAGCGAATGAGGGCTGATACACCGGCTCTTGGTCCGCCTGCGCGCATACCTCGTCATTCACGTCGCAATCGGCTTCTCCCCAGTGAGCTGCGACATCACCCGATCCGTCCATGATCGGCACCACCAACGCGCCAAGGTGGCGCGCGAGCGGCAAGTAGATCCTCACCCAGAACGAGCGTTCCACTCGCAGCGGCCGAAAGAGGATCCGAGTGGTGAGTGTCTCCGGAGTCACCGGCGCGTGACACGTTCGGGGTGAGCGATCGAACGGGCACGGCGACACGCGACCACGCACGGTACCGGTGGTACTAGCCCCCGCGGACTCGGAGCCCACACCAGCACCGTCACACCCGCTATTGGGGCCGTGGCGGATCGGCGAATGGGCGCGCTCCCTCGAATGCCCACCGATGAGATTGCGCCGTCGAAACCACCCGTGGTCGCGTCCGCCGCCGACGCCGCTGGCGCACGCTCGCTCCACGGACTGAATCGCCAGCGGTCGCGGCATCAGGTTCTGTCGAGCGTCTGGAGCGGCCTAATCTCCGGGCATCGGAGTCGCCACGAGCACAGCCGTGACGACAAGCACGAGGGCAGCCGCGGTGAGCTCAATCAGCGAGGAGCGGCGGAGCCGCGCGCTTGAGCTAGGCGTGCCAAGTGCCGGAAGCACACGACGCCAGTTGTAGGCACCCGTGAGTACGGCGATCGAGAGCAGCCCAAGCTTCAACATCAGCGTGCGCCCGTAAGCGCTTTGCCACAGCCGCTCCAGCCCGCCGAGCTGCATCCACGCCGTGTAGAGCCCGCTGAGGGCGAGGAGTGCGGAGAAGACGAGGGCCGTGGGACTGAAGGCTCGCACCAACCCCGCGATCCGCCCGTCCGCGTCACCCTGCGCGCCGTCGGTCAGGCCGCGCGCGGTCGGGATCGCCACGACGGTAAGCAGCGCCAGACCCCCGATCCAGCCGCCAGCGCCCAGCAAGTGCGCGAGCTGCGCGGCCACGCCGCGCGTGGGGGCGTCCGATGCCGCGGGATGTCCGGAGAGCGGTCCCGATGCCGCAAAGGCCAGCGCGGCGGCTGCGGCCAGCCACCAGCCAACTGCGATCCCGCGCCGCAGACGCGGGGCCAGCCAGATGAGGAAGACAGCGGTCGTGAGCGCCAGCCACCAACCGCGGCCCCAGTCGGAGCGAACGAGCAGGGCGCCGACCGAGTCTCGCGTCCAGGGCTCTGACGCGCCGAACACGGCGGCGTGCTGCGCAGCGAATCGTGCGAGTGTCGCGAGCACGGCAGCGATGGCCAGCACATCGATGATTGCCGGCAGCCGTCGGTCGACCGCGGCACGTAGCTCCTCCGCATCAGGGCCGGCATAACGCGCGAGGACCGCCCAGCGGAGACAGAACGCGCCAACCAAACCAATCGAGCACGCCGAGAGCAGCGCGCGGATGGCCACAAAAGCCGGTGACTCGACGCCAAATGCCGGCTCCACGGCAATCAGGGCAGTCGGGGGGCTGCTGCGCTGCCCGGCGCGGCGACGCTGGGCAGAATCTCAAACGTGAACTCGCCACGAACGGGGTGCCCGTCATCCCCAGTCACCTGCCAACGCACCGTGTATCGCCCGGGCGTGAGCGCGCCTACCGGGGCGATCACCGTGCGGTCATCGCCAGCCGCAAGGCGCAGCGAGTCGGTGCGCAGCGTCTGTCCGTCCTGGAGCAGCGTGACGCGCGTCAGCGCCAGATCGAGCGACTCATTGAAAGTCAGCTCAAGCTGCCGCGGTGCCGACGGCAGCCTGCTGTCGGCGGCCGGCGTGGCCTTGAGGAGCCGCGGATGGGCAGTGCTCGCCTGCAGCGGCGCAACCAGGGCAGCGGCGAAGAGCAGGGCGAGGGGTCGTCCGAAAAGTCGCATTGAGCAGAGTCCCGTAAAAAAAGTTTACACTACGTAAAAGATAGCTCGACACGGCCTCCCCGCAAGCCCAGTGTCGAAACGCCGCGCTCGGCTAAGGCTCGGAAGAGGCAACGTCCAACACGCGGTCGGCCTGGGCCCGATGTGGGCAGCGATCGCCGCTCGAATGGCGACCGATACGCCAGCCGCGACAAAACAGGTGTGACCACGTGCTCGTGCCCGGATGGTCGCAGTGTGCCGGCACCACGGCCGCGTGATCGTGGGGGGCCACAAGGGGATGAAGCACCATCAGCCCCGAGCTCCAGATCAGCAGCAGGGCGACAGCGGCGGCGAGCAATGAGCTTCTTGAGGTGTGCGTGGTCGCGAACGCATCCTCACCGGCCAAGCGGCGCACACGCCGAGGCAGCAAGTCCGCACGCTGGAAGCCGACGGTCGCGGTAACAGGAGCCGGGGAGGCACCGAGCTTGAGGATAGCCGAGGCCAGCGGAAGCGCGAGACGTTGCGCCACCACGTCATCGGCCGTGATCTCCACCTCGTCCTCAAGGTCGGCGGCAATGCGCCGAAGGACCGGGAGCCAGAAGAGCAGCGCGGCAAGCGTGCGCAGCGCGAAGAGCCGGAGCGGATCGCGCCGCCGTACGTGCACGGCCTCGTGGGCGAGCACGGCTTCCAGCTCATCGGCAGTGAGTCGCTCCGCAAGATCCGCGGACACGAAGACGCGCGGTCGAACCCAGCCTGAAGTGAACGCCGGCAGCGGTATCCCGTGCACCTGTCGCAAGCGATCGGGTGGCAGACCCGACGCCTGGGCGGCGCCGGCGAGCGCGCCACCCGGGGGCACGACGGCGGACGGCAGTGCGCGCATCGTGCGCCAGTGCCGCCAGAGCACGGTGCCCCGCTCGATCACCGCATAGACGATCCCCGCGTAGAGGACCCAGTGCGCGAGCTGGTGCACCGGCGCCAAGAGCAGATGAAGCGCGACGAGACAGAACATCGCGAGGTGTTGCTGGTCCGCCGACATCCAGTCGACGGCTCCCAGAATGTGGTGCCCGACGACCGGCGCAATCCCAAGCAGCAGTGCAGCCACGATGGCGGCGAGCAGGACGCGGCGGCGCCGCTCCTCGCGGCGAATCACGGGCCGCAGGGCGCCCACGCCGGCCGATGCTCCCTCGATCACTTCTCCCGTTCGCGCATGCGACGCCCGACCAGTCGCGCCAACTCCTCGAGTTGCGCTGGATTGCGCTCGGCCAACACATCCACAAGCGAGGCCGTGACGGCCTCCGTGCCGAGCGAGAGCAGCCCCTCCACGGCCCGCCTCGAGACCTGGAGGACGAAGGCCGCTTCCTCAATGCGGGCGCTGAATCGATATCGCCCGTCCACCCGCTCCCGCGCGAGGAACCCCTTGGCGACCAAGCGGTTCAGCACGGTCGTGCTGGTCAGTGGCGACACCGGGTGTTCGTCGTGGAGGCGCTCGTGAATCTCCCGGGCCGTGAGCGGTCGCTCCGCGTCCCAGCAGAGACGCATAAGCTTGGACTCAAGCTCACCGAGCACCGTGCTCACACCTGTGCCCGTGAGCCGAACGGTTTCGGGCAGCTTTGGCGGCGCCGGTGTCGCGTTCCGCTTCTTGGGGATCGTCATGGGCTCGGTCCTTGTTCCGATGTCCTCGGCGTCCACGGCGCGGCTCAGGGCATCGGCGGATCGCTGGGGCGCCGTGCACGACTCGCCGTCTGCGTGAGCCGCACCACCCAGCGGTTGCCTTGGCGCTCGAGGATCGCCGTCCCACGTCCCACCACATCCACCTTGCGGTCCGGGAGGTCGGCGGTCAGTGCGTACCGAAAAGTCGCCCACGCCATCGCGCCAGAGACGCGCGCTTCGATCTCGAATGGACGGTATCGGAAGTTGGTGAACTCCTTCAGCTCGGGGGCGAGATGATTGTCGCGATAGTCCGCCCAGCCGCGATTGATGCCCGCGCCTTCGATGACCAGTAGGCTGTCTCCGGCATAGAGGGAGTCCAGCGCCCTCAGGTCCCCACGCTCGGCAGCTGCGAAGAGGGCTTGGATGGTCTGGGCGACCGCGGCCTCGGGGCTCGAAGCCGGGGCGTGGCCCGCGTGCGCGTGGCCTTGGGCCCTAATCCCGGTGGCAGACGAAAGGAGCAGGGCGAGTGTGAGGCCTGCCAAGCGATGAATTCGGGGCATCGGATCGTCCAGTGAGGGAAGGCGGGCTGTGGTCGTGACCTACCGAACTTTACCAACCGTAAAGTGCTTCTGGCAAGCCTACCATCCGCTGCTGTGCATACATATATTTTACCTTGTGTAAATATCCGGCGCACACGCCCTCCCCGTGCCCCGTACATCATCCACAGAACCCGTCTTACGTGTCTGCTTCGTCATCTCAATCGCACGTCTCCAGAAGGCATTTCCTCGGTACCTCCACGGTACTCGGAGCGGGACTGGCGCTTCCCGCACCCGCGCATCGCGCCGACCAGGATCTGCCGCTCGACCCGGGTTTGGCGCCGCTGCCTCCCGCCACGAACGGCGTGCGCGAGTACGAACTCGTCATCGCCGAGACGCAGCTGCGTGTGGACGGCCGCCGAGCGCGCGCCACAACGATCAACGGCACCTTGCCGGGGCCGACGCTACGCTTCCGCGAGGGCGAGACGGCGGTCATTCGCGTGCGCAATGCGCTCGCGGAGGACACCTCGATCCACTGGCACGGCATCCTGCTGCCTCCGGAGATGGACGGTGTGCCTGGCCTGAGCTTCGCGGGCATCGCTCCGGGGCAGACCTTCGAGTACCGCTTTCCGCTGCAGCAGGCCGGGACCTATTGGTACCACAGCCACTCGGGCTTGCAGGAGCAGTTGGGCCACTACGGCGCCCTTATCGTCGAGTCGGCCGTGCCGAGTGGGCCTGCGTACGACCGCGAGCACGTGGTGGTGCTCTCGGATTGGACCTTCGAGGATCCCTACCGTGTGCTCTCGAGACTGAAAAAGCAGCCCGACGCCTACAACTACCAGCGCCGTACGATGGCCGATTTCGTCCGGGAGGTGGCGCGCGACGGCTTCGCTGCGACGGTCTCGGACCGCCTGATGTGGGCGGGGATGCGAATGAATCCAACGGACATCGCCGACGTCACCGGGGCGACCTACACGTATCTCCTGAACGGACGCACTGCGGAGGCACCGTGGGTGGGGCAGTTTACGCCGGGCGAACGCCTCCGCCTGCGCATCATCAACGCGGCAGCAGGCTCATACTTTGACGTGCGCATCCCGGGCTGCACGATGACGGTTATCGAAGTGAGCGGACAGCCCGTTGAGCCGGTGGAGACGGAGGAGTTCCGCATCGCCATCGCCGAGACGTACGACGTGATCGTGGAGCTGCCCGGCAATCGCGCCTCGGCCATCGTGGCCGAACCGATGGACCGCAGCGGACTCACGGCGGGAACGCTGACGCCGCGGGCAGGGCTCGAGCCCACGCTGCCGGCGCGTCGGCGGCGCCCGTTGCTGACGATGGCGGACATGGGCATGGACCATACCGGGATGTCGGGGATGCACGGCGGCGACGACCACGCGGCTATGGGACACGATACGCCGCCAGCGGGCGCGTCCCCGGCCCCTGCGGTCCACGCCGCCGATGAACACGCCGGGCACGAGATGCCTGAGGTTGCCGCGGCCGCGCCGGCCTTGCGAGCGCCCGGCACGCTGCCGACCGAGGTCATGCACGACGCCGACTCGCACGGCCGTGAGAACGCGATGGTGCCGACCAGCACGACCTCACGGCTTGCCGAGCCGGGCGCCGGACTGGGCCGTGACGGCTGGCGCGTGCTCCGCTATACGGAGCTGCGCTCCCGCGCACCGTGGCCCGAGTACGTGCCGCCGACCCGGGAGCTGGAGCTGCATCTCACGGGCAACATGGAGCGCTTCACCTGGGGCATCGACGGAACACCGTACGACCGTGCGCGACCCATCGAGCTGGCATACGGGGAGCGCGTGCGGCTCACGATCGTGAACGACACGATGATGAACCACCCCATGCACCTGCACGGGATGTGGATGCTGCTGGAGAACGGTCAGGGCGATCGCAGTCCGCGCGTCCACACGGTCAACGTCAAGCCGGCGGAGCGCGTGTCGCTGCTGGTGACGGCCGACGCACCGGGGCGCTGGGCCTTCCACTGCCACGTCCTCTATCATATGGAAGTCGGGATGTTCCGGGAGGTGCGGGTGTCCGCGATGCCCAGTGAACACGAGGGGCACCACCATGCGTGAGCGCCGATTCGTCGCGACGCTTGCCGCGGTGGGCGCGCTTTGTACGGGTGGGGGTGCGGCAGCCGCCCAGGTCCCCGACAGCACCGCCACCCATCCGGCGCACGGCATGGCCTGGGGACGTGAGACGTTCCTGCTGTCCGAGGTGCTCGAATACGGGCCGGCCGGGGCGAACCGGGGGCTGGACTACGACCTTTTGGCTTGGAGTGGCGGTGCCGTGCATCGGGTGTGGGCCAAGGTCGACGGTGGACTGGCGACCCAGGGCCAATCCGTACACGGAGAATACCAACTGCTCTATGGAAAGCTCGTGTCGCCGTGGTGGGACGCGCAGCTTGGGCTGCGGGTCGATCAGCGTTCGGAGCAAGGCACGTCGCGGTCACGCGTCGGGGCCGTGGTGGGGCTGCAGGGGCTGGCACCAGGCTGGTTCGAACTGGAGCCGTCGCTCTTCATCACGGCGGATGGCAACGCCGCCATCGACCTGACGGCCTCGTACGACCTCTTCCTCACGCAGCGGCTCGTGGTGCAGCCGCGACTCGAGACCTCAGCGGCGCTCCGCGACGAACCGACCTTTGGAGTCGGCCGCGGGCTCGTCAGCACGTCGTTCGGGATCCGAACGCGTCTCGAGTTCCGGCGCGAGTTCGCCCCCTACGTTGGACTCGTGTGGGACCGCGCCTACGGTCGAAGCGCGTCGCTGGCCCGACTGGCGGGGGAAGCGACGGGAGACACGCGGTTTGTGGCGGGTCTCCGGTTGTGGTACTGATGGCAATCCAAGGAGCATGGACCGATGACGCACGGACACCACGATCACGGAGCGCACGGCGCACACGACCCTAAGCCGTCCGGCGCACACGAACACGATCACACCGCGCCGTCCGGGGACGGGACCGCCGAGCATCGAGGGCACGGCGCACCCGACCACGACCGACACGCCGGCCATTCCCCGGCGATGTTCCGGGACAAGTTCTGGCTGTCCTTTGCCCTCTCGATCCCGGTCGTGGTGTGGTCGGCCCACATCCAGGATCTGCTGGGATACTCGGCACCACGATTCCCGGGCTCCGCGTGGATCCCCCCCCTGCTCGGCACGTTCGTGTTCCTCTACGGCGGGCTGGTATTCCTCCGCAGTGCGGTGGGCGAACTCTCAGCGCGCCTTCCGGGGATGATGACGCTGATCTCGCTCGCCATCACGGTTGCGTTTGTCTTCTCGTGGGTCGCGACGACGGGCCTTGTTCGGGCCGAGGCACTGTGGTGGGAGCTGGCGACGCTCGTCACCATCATGCTGCTTGGGCATTGGATTGAGATGCGTTCGATTGACCAGGCCCGCGGGGCGCTCAAGGAGTTGGCGAAACTCCTCCCCGACGAGGCGACGCGACTCGTCGCCGGTGGCGAGGAACGTGTTGCGGTCTCGGCGCTCCGGAACGGCGACTTGCTCCTCGTCCGGCCCGGCGAGCGCGTACCCGCCGACGGAATCGTGCGGAAGGGGGAGAGCGACCTGAACGAGTCGATGATCACCGGCGAGTCGCGGCCGGTGCGCAAGCAGGAGGGGGACGCCGTCATCGCCGCGACGATCAACGGCGAGGGTTCCCTTCGCATCGAGGTCACCGGCACCGGTGAGCACACGAAGCTTTCGGGGATCATGCGCCTCGTGGCCGATGCACAGCAGTCCAAGTCCCGTGCGCAGCATCTCGCCGACCGCGCCGCACAGCTTCTCACGGTCGTCGCGATCGTCTCGGCCGGCCTCACAATGCTCGCCTGGCAACTCGCCGGTGCGCCAATCGACTTCTCGGTGGTGCGGGTCGTGACGGTGCTCGTCATCGCCTGCCCGCACGCGCTCGGGCTTGCGGTGCCGCTCGTCGTCGCGATCTCGACAACGCTCGGGGCCCGCAACGGGCTCCTGGTGCGGGACCGGCGCGGGCTCGAGGAGGCACGCGCCCTCGACACCGTCATCTTCGACAAGACGGGAACGCTCACGCTCGGCGAGTTCCGGGTGGTGGCGATGGCGGTCGCCGACGGGCTCACGGAGGCAGAGGCGCTTGCCATCGCCGCCGCAGTGGAGGGGGAGAGCCAGCATCCGATTGCCAAGGGCATCGTACGCACCGCTGCGTCGCGGGGGGTCGCCGTTCCGACGATGGAACGCTTCCGCTCGATCACCGGCCGCGGCGTGGCCGGCACGGTCGGCGGCATCGAGTATCTGCTCGGCGGCCCAGCACTGCTGCGGTCGGGCGAGGTCACCATCCCGCCGGTCCTTCGCGAGGCATCCGAAGCGGCGGCCTCGCGGGGCCAAGCGGCGATTCACCTCGTACGCGACGGCGGGGCGATCGCTGTCTTCGCCGTCGCAGACGCGATCCGCGAGGAGAGCCGCGAGGCCATTCACGCGCTCCACGAGCGCGGGATTGAGGTCGCGATGCTCACCGGCGACGCGCAGGCCGTCGCCGATGCAGTCGCGAACGAACTTGGCATTGACACCGTCTTCGCACAGGTACTGCCCGAGGACAAGGCCTCAAAGGTCAAGGAGCTCCAGTCTCGCGGGAAGAAGGTCGCGATGGTCGGCGACGGGGTGAACGACGCGCCGGCGCTGGCGACGGCCGACATCGGTATCGCCATCGGCGCCGGGACCGACGTCGCGGTCGAGGCCGGCCACATCGTCCTCGTGCGGTCCGACCCGCGAGACATTCCGCGGATCGTGGGGCTCAGCCGCGCGACGTACCGCAAGATGATACAGAACCTCTGGTGGGCTGCCGGCTACAACATCGTCGCCATCCCGCTCGCGGCGGGAGTCGGCGCGGCGTGGGGCATCTTGCTGACGCCGGCAATCGGGGCGGCGTTCATGTCGTTGAGCACGATCATCGTCGCGATCAACGCGCAGCTGCTGAAACGCACGAGGCTCTGATGCGGAGCTTTGCGCTCGTGCTCAGCGGTGGCGGGGCGCGGGGATTCGCGCACCTCGGCGTCCTCCGGGCGCTCGAGCACGTCGGGGCCCGGCCATCTGCAGTCGTTGGCGTGTCGATGGGCGGAGCAGTCGGCACTATCCACGGTATGCGGACAGATTGGTATGAGGCCACGCTCGGCCTTCGCCTGCCCGAGATTGGCGACGCGGCCCGTCCGCGCCTCCCGGGCCGGCAGCTCTGGTCCGCGCTGCGGACCGCGGTCACGCTCCTGTTCTCGTTCGGGCCGGGAACCCGCGTGCGCGAGTCCGCACTGCGAGAGCTCCGGCGAGTGATCGGCGACGGCGATCTTCGCGATACGCGCATTCCGGTCTGGCTCGCGGCGACCGATCTCCTCTCAGGAAAGCGCGTGACGCTGCGCGAGGGCAGCGCGGTCGAGAACGTCTATGCGAGTGCGGCGCTGGCCGGTGTGGTCCCGCCACTGCCACGCGGCGATCTCCTTCTCGCCGACGGCGCGTACGCGGACGTCGCGCCCGTGGATCTCGCGAGGGCTCTCGCGCCGGACGTGGTCATTGCCGTGGATGCGGGCCCATCCGACCATCCGCCCGAGCTGCGGAACGGCTACCAAGTCGCCATGCGCGCGATCGACATCTGCCACCGGCGTCACGCCGAGCTCCGCTTTGCCGCCGCGGATCTCGTTCTGCGCCCGAGGTTCCTGCGTGAGGTGGACACGCTCGATTTTGCCGCACGCCGGGAATGCGTTGCCGCCGGGATTCGCGCCGTGCGCGCGGCGCGCGGGGCGATCGCCGTGCTGCTTGGCGACGGTGCCGACCCGACGCCTCAATCGACCGGAGTCCTTCTATGATCCCGACGCAGCTCGTCTGGTTCTCGTGGTCGGTCGCCTTCCTTGTGCCGTGGGCGCTGCTCTACTGGCGATTCCCCGCGCATCGGCGGGCGATGTGGCGCTCCTCGCTACTGACGACGCCGTTTGGCCTCACCGAACCGCTGTTCGTGCCCGAGTACTGGGACCCGCCGAGCCTCTTCGACCTCGCACAGCGCACGGGATTCGACGTCGAGAGCCTGATCTTCTGTTTTGGCATCGGCGGGGTCGCTGCGGTGCTGGTCGCAGCCCTGACACGGCGTACGCGCACGGCAGCGCCCGCGCACGAGCGAACCGCATCGCGGCATCGGTTTCATCGCTGGGCGCTCGCGTCGCCCTTCATCACCTTCGTCGCGCTCCTGCCGCTGGGCTGGAATCCGATCTACCCCGGCATCGTTGCCATGCTCGTCGGAGGTGTCGCGTCGCTGCTCTGCCGACCCGATCTAGCGCGCGTAATACTTCTCGGCGGGGTCGCGTTCGTCGCGTACTACGCCGTGTTCCTCGTTGGGCTCGAGGCATCCGCTCCAGCCGACTACATCCGAAGCGTCTGGAACCTCCAGGCACTGTCCGGCGTGATGATTGGCTTCATTCCGCTGGAGGAAGTGCTGTTCGCCTTTGGATTCGGGACCTACTGGAGCGGCATCTACGAGCACGTCACGTGGCATCAGCTGCACTCGGCGGGCATCACGCCGCAGGTCGCCACGACTCCCGAACATCACGCTCCCCATGACACGGAGGGTGCCCCATGACGCTCCTGCTCTACTTGGCCGCCGTCGCCGTCCTCGTCTTTGGCGCACTCCGCTACGTGCGCGCAGACGAGGACGCCGAACCCGCTCCGCGCGCGCTCCCCATCGTGCCGCTCGGGTGGGCCTTGAGTCTCTTTCTGGCGATCACGTACCTCGCCTGCATCGTGTTCGATCTCGCGGTCCCGGGATCCGCGATGCGCGACGCTTGGTCCGGGCTCCTGCCTGGCTTCGTCTGGCTCACACCCACTGGCTTCGCTCTGGGGCTGCTTGGGAGCTTGCTCTATGGCTGGTACATCGCGCTGCTGTTCGGTGGGCTCTACAACGCCATCGTCAGGCGCACGAGGACATCATGACCGCCTCGCGCCGCTGGACGCTCCGATTTCTCGGCGCTGCGGGAACGGTGACCGGGTCGCGCTATCTCGTTTCCAGCGCGGACCGTCGGATCTTGATTGATTGCGGGCTGTTCCAGGGATTCAAGAACCTCCGGGCGCGCAACCGGCGTCCATTCCCGGTCCGTCCGGACACGATCGACACCGTCCTCCTGACCCACGCGCACCTCGACCACTCAGGGTATCTGCCAGCGCTCATCCGGGCGGGTTACCGTGGTCCGGTCAAGTGCACGCCGGCGACGGCCGCGCTCGCTTCCCTGATCCTCCCCGACAGCGGACACCTGCAGGAGGAGGAGGCGCGGTGGGCCGCACGGAAAGGCTACTCGCGGCACACGACCCCGCAACCGCTCTACACGCGGGCGGACGCCGAGGCGGCGCTGCAGCGGATCGAGGAAGTGGCGTTCGGCCGGCAAATCGACCTCGGCGACGGCATCCGCGCGACGTTCATCCCGGCCGGCCACCTTCTGGGCGCGGCACAGATTCGCCTCGAGATCGGAGGCCGCGTCGTGCACTTCAGCGGCGACCTCGGGCACGATCCCGATCCCCTGATGCGGGCCCCGGTGCCGTTCGCGGAAGCGGACGTGCTCGTCTGTGAATCGACCTACGGCAACCGACGGCACGCCGACGTGGATCCGGAGTCGGAACTGGCTCCCATGTTGCGGCGGGTCCTCGGCCGCGGCGGCACGGTCCTGGTTCCGGCCTTCGCGGTCGGCCGCGCGCAGGGCCTCATGTACCACATCGCGCGTCTCATGACGCGGGGCGAGTTGCCTCGCGTTCCTGTGTTCCTCAACAGCCCGATGGCCGTGGACGCGACCGCGATCTATCACGCCCACCACGCTGAGCATCACGTGAGCCGGGAGGACTGCCTGGCGATGTTCCGGATTGCCGAGCGGGTCAACTCGGTCGAGGACTCGAAGGCGCTCAATGCGCGCCAGGGGCCGATGATCATCGTGTCGGCGAGCGGCATGCTGACCGGCGGCCGCATCCTGCATCACCTTGTCACATTCGGCGGCGACCACCGCAACGCGATTCTGCTCACCGGCTTCCAGGCGGGCGGCACGCGCGGCGCGGCCCTCGTGGAGGGTGCGCGGGAGATCCGCCTCTTCGGACGCACCGTCCCGATCGCCGCCGAGGTGACGCAACTGCAGACGTTCTCGGGGCATGCAGACGCCGACGGGCTCCTCCGATGGATGTCGGCCGGGCGTGCGCCGCGGATCACCTACCTCACGCACGGCGAGCCGTCCGCCGCGGACGCACTGCGACATCGGGTCGTGCACGAACTCGGAAGGGAGGCGCGCGTGCCGGAGCACCTTGAGACCATCGACCTGGACGCCCCACGATGACCGACTCCCTTGCCCTCACCGGGGCCGGCATCGATACGAACCGCCAGCCCGTGGTATACATGCAGGATTGCCACATCTGCCAGGCCGAGGGTTTCGTGGCCCAGACGGGCGTCCGGATCACCGTGCGCTACCGGCGCTTGCTGGGTGTGTTCAGCGCCTTCATCGTCGCGCTCTTCACCGAGATGTACGGCTTCCCGCTGACGAGCTACCTGCTCTCGGGATGGGTCCAGAGCCGCTACGCCGCGGTCGACTGGCTCTCCCACGACGCGGGACATCTACCCGAGACGCTCCTCGGCTGGCGCGCGAATCTTCACGTCGGTCCCTACCACCTGCTGAGCGTCGCGCTGATCGGCGGCGGCTTCACCCTGATCGTCAACGGCTGGCGTGTCCTGCACGCGGCGCAGCGCGCCCGCACGCTCGCAATGTTCCCGGTCCTTGTCTGGGTGTACCGTCGCCTCGCCCGGCCCGAGGAGCGCGAGACGGAGGCGCACTTCGGAGACGCGTGGCGCCGCAACGCCGCGGCGGTCCCGGCGTTCGTGCCGAGCATCGTCCCGCGCGCCGTGAGCGTCGGACCGGACTACGGCGTCCGGATCGTCCGCGACGACCAGTGAATCGCGCGGATGCGCCAGCCGTCCGACGTGCGTGAGAGGACCATCAGTTCGGCTCCCGCGCTGTTGATCGGACGGTCGCGGTAAGTGCCGGTAGTGCGGCTCGTGCTCGTCACCCAGGCGACGTCGCCGCCGACGGTGACGGAGAGCTCGCCGCGCGTGCTCGGGACGGCGCGCGCGAAGGCGATGTCGCCGCCGAGGTGGCCCTCCTCGTATTGCTGCCGCGACTCGACGCCGCCGCTCTCGAGGATCTTCACATCGGGAGCGAGGAAGCGCATCGCAGCGGCCGAGTCGCCGGCAGCGAGTGCCTGGTGGAAACCGGACACGACCGCGGTGATCGCGCGATGGTCGGCGGACTGTGCCGGAAGGATACGCGCGGTGGTGACCGCGAGGACGAGCAGGGACGACAGCCGAAGGAGCATGTGAGGACTCGGAGGAGTAAGGGCCGGGGAGGATGAACCTCGCATCGCGGCCGCGGAAGTCAAGCGCGCGGTATGCGCCAGATTGCCGAGGTCCCAAGGTGGAATACCTCACTCCACGAGGTAGCGCCCGCACCCGGGGCAAGCCGCTCGCGTGGACCAGGAGTCGCGATTGTCGCGCCTGACGATTGCCCCCGAGCCGCTCACGCCCCCTCTGGAGACGTCGCCGGCGGCATCCCGCAATCGTGCGAGCGCCCGCTCGTGGATTCCGCTCACCGTTCGCGATACGCGAGCAGTCGTAACGCATTCCCCACCACCACCAGCGTACTTCCTTCATGCATGGCGACCGCCTGACCAATCCCGAACAAGCCGGTCGTGGTCGCGAAGACGAGCAGGGCGATGACCCCGAGCGACACGATCAAGTTCTGTCGGATGACTGACCGCGCCCTTCGGCTCAATCCGATGGCGAAGGGGAGCTGGCCGAGATCGTCACCCATAAGCGCGACATCTGCCGTTTCAAGCGCCGCTGCCGTCCCAGCGCCACCCATTGCGATTCCGACTGTCGCGTGCGCGAGCGCGGGCGCATCGTTGACGCCATCCCCAACCATCGCCACGCGTCCCTCGCGCTCGAGTTCCTTGATCGCGGTGACCTTGTCCTCGGGAAGTAGGCCCGCACGCACATCGTCTACGCCAACCGCGCGACCCACCGCGTCGCCCACCCCGGCGTTGTCACCGGTGAGCATGACGATCCGGTGCACTCCCGCTGCACGAAGACGCTCAAGTGTGGACCGCACATTTGCGCGCGGTGCATCAGCGATGCCTATGACGCCGAGCCACTCCCCTCCGCGGACCACAACCACAGTGCTGCGCCCCGCCTTCTCCAACGCGTCGACTGCGGTGCGAACCGTCGTGGGGACCGCGTCGTTCCGTTCCTCGAACATCAGCAATCGCCCCACTTCGGTGCGCACACCGGCGATCGTGGACCGGAGGCCGCGACCCGTGACGGATTGAACGTCAGCCGCCACCGGGATGGTGACGCCCGCGCTCGCCGCCGCGTCAAGGATCGCCCGCGCGAGCGGATGCTGTGATCGCTGCTCGACGGCAGCGGCGACGGCGAGCAATGTGCCGGTGTCTACGCCTGCCATCGGCCGCAGATCCGTGACCTTTGGCTCGCCGACCGTGATCGTACCGGTCTTGTCGAGTGCGAGGACGCGGATCCCGCCGAGCGCCTCGAGGTGCGCGCCGCCCTTGATGAGCACACCACCTCGAGCCGCCTGTGCAATGCCCGAGAGCACGGCCGCCGGCGTGCCGAGCGCGAGCGCGCAAGGCGAGGCGGCGACGAGCAGCGCCATAGCCCGGTAGAGGGACTCCCCGAGCGTCCACAGCCCGAAGAGGGGCGGAAGGACGATCAACAACACATCCGCCATAAGAACGATGGGTACGAATACCCGCTCAAACCGGTCGGTAAAGCGCTGCGTACGTGCTTTCTGCGTCTGCGCCTCGGCGACCAGCTTGATCACGCGATCGAGCGTCCGGTCTCCGATGGCGGCGGTCACTTCGACGACGAGGGAGCCTTCGCCGTTCACCGACCCGGCGAACACCTGCTCGCCCGGCGTCTTGTCCACCGGCACGCTCTCGCCGGTGATGGGCGCCTGATTCACGGCCGAGATCCCCTCGCGCACCGCACCGTCGACCGCGATGCGCTCGGCGGGCTTGATCACGACGCGATCGCCCCGCATCACATCGGCGATCGGAACGGTCGACTCGCGTCCGTTCCGGATCACCGTCGCGGTCTGCGGTGCAAGCTCGGAGAGCGCGGCGATCGCGTGGCGCGCGCGGCCGAGCGCGTAGTGTTCGAGCGCGTGGCCGAGACTGAAGAGGAAGAGCAGCAGCGCACCTTCGAGCCAGGCCCCGAGGACGGCCGCTCCGGCTGCGGCAACGACCATTAGCAAGTCGATGTTGGGGCGCACCTTTCCGCGGCGAAGGTCGGCGATGAAGTGTCCGATGTTATCGCGCGCGCCGAAAAAGTAGGCGGCGGCGAACAAGGCAACCGCCAACACGGGCGGCGTAGCGGCCGACCGCCCCGCCACCCAGCCGAGCGTGAGGAACGCACCCGAACCGAGGCTCCAGGCCAGTTCTCGATTGCGTCCGTACCAGGCCTTCGTCGGCGATCCGCCAACTTCCTGCGGCCTCGCCGCGGGCGGCGCGGTCGCTGCCGGCGATCTGCCCTCCAATCCGACGGAATCCGTGAGGGGCCTCGCACCGACGTCCCGCAATCGCGCCTCGATCGCGCTCCGATCCACGCGCCGACGGTCGTACTCCACCCGCACCACCTGCGCCGCGAAGTTGACCACCGCCGCGCTCACGCCTCCGAGGGCGCGCAGCGCGTCCTCGAGGCGCTGTCCCTCGTCCTCGGCGCCGATTGCCCGGAAGGGCACGACCAAGTGCGCGAAGCGCTCCGTGACCCCGACACCTGCCGCCTTGGCCAGCGCGACCACCTGCGATAGCGTGATCCGGTCGGGGTCGTAGTGCAAGCAGAGTTGCGGCCCGAGCGGGTCTGGCTGACCTCCGCCATCCGCTTGCGGGGGCTCATCCTCCAGCACGTTCCCTCTCTCGACAACGTGCGCGCCCTCGACGCCATCCTGGCGCTCGAGCAGTCGGACGAGGCGCGCCACACACGCGTCGCGGACATCCTCGACGTCCGGCAGCAGCAACGGCAGATCGATTCGGGTAGCGCGGCGCATCGACACTCCGAGTCTTGTCGCAGTTAAGCCCGGCGCGATTGTGTCGCCGGGCAGCACACGTCAGGCCGAGGCCTCGCCTTCATCGCCCGTCGCGATCCGCAACGTACGCATCACCCCGACCACGATCACCTTCCCGTCACCGTGCTTCCCCGTGCGCGCCGCCCGTCCGATGGCGCGCACGGCTTCCTCCTCGAGTGCATCCGGCACGATCACCTCGACTCGCACCTTGGGTACGGTGCCGACCACCTCCTCCAGCCCTCGGTCGTTGTGGTGCCCGCCGCGTCCAAACCCACGGGCATCTGTGAATGTCGCACCCGTGAGCCCGTCAATGCGGTGCAGGCTGGCCGCGACCGCGTCCGCCATAAACGGTTGGATAAACGCAATCACCATTTTCATTGCGCGGCCTCCGTGCGCCGTTCGAAGAGTAGATACAGCAGGGGCAGGACGAGGAGCGTCAGTAGCGTGGCAGTGATGAGACCGCCGATGACCACCGTCGCGAGGGGTCGCTGCACTTCGGCTCCCGCGCTGCTCGAAAGCGCCATCGGCAGGAAGCCGAGACTCGCGACCAGAGCCGTCATCAGAACCGGTCGGAGCCTGGTCAAGCCACCCTCACGAACCGCCTCCTCGAGCGCGCGGCCGTGCTGGCGCAGTTCGTTGATGTACGAGACCATTACGACCCCGTTCAGGACCGCAATGCCGAACAGCGCGATGAAGCCGACGCCCGCCGAGATGCTGAACGGCATCCCGCGCGCAAGGAGCGCGAGCACACCACCGACGGTCGCCAACGGGATTCCGGTGAAGACGAGCGCGGCCTGCCGCAACGAGTTGAAGGTGGCGAAGAGGAGCAGGAAGATGAGGAGGAGCGAGAGCGGGACCACGAGCAGCAACCGCTTGCTCGCACGCTCCAGGTTCTCAAATTGACCTCCGAACTCCGGCCGATAGCCGGGCGGGAGTGCTATCGTTCCGTTCTCGAACAGCGCTCGCACGTCTGTCACGAAGCTGCCGATGTCGCGACCGCGGACGTTCCCCTCCACGATCACCAAGCGCGATCCATTCTCGTGACTCACCTCGGCGGGGCCGCCGACCTCCTCGACGCGCGCCAACGTGCCGAGGGGCACGCGTTCGCCGTTCGGCGCGCTCACCAGGATCCGGCTGATCGAAGCCGCATTCGCTCGAACGTCCTCTGGGAAGCGAACGGTCAACGCGAAGCGGCGCTGCCCTTCCAGTACTTGCGATACCTGCACGCCTCCGAGAGCCTCGACCACTTGCATCACGTCAGCGGAATTGATGCCGTAGCGCGCCAACTGCTCCGGCAGCACCGAGATCTGGAGCTGTGGAAGGCCTTCAAGCTGCTGCGCCTTGAACCCGGTGGCTCCGGGCAGCGCGGCCACCGCGGCCACGACCTGTTCTGCGGTCCTACCCAACTGGCCTAGATCGTCCCCGTAAATCTTGATCGCGAGGTCGCTCCGCACACCGGCGATAAGCTCGTTCACACGCAGTTCGATCGGCTGGCTGAAGCTCACCACCAGACCGGGGATCCGAGCGAGCGCCTCGGTCATCACCGCTTCGAGTTCGGCCTTGTCGCTCGCCACCGTCCACTCGTCTGGCGGTGTAAGCAGCACCAGGATGTCACTGATGTTCACGCCCATCGGATCGGTGGCGATCTCCGCGCGCCCCGTCTTGGACACGACGTCCACTACCTCGTCTGGGAACTCCGCACGCAGGATCGCCTCAACCTGTGTCGTCTGCCGGACCGATTCTTCGAGCGACACGCTTGGGAGACGGAGCACTTGGAGCGCGAAGGAGCCCTCGTCGAGGCGCGGGATGAACTCAGACCCGAGGAAAGGAACCGCTGCCAGCGCGATGAGAATCGCGGCACCGGAGCCCGCGAGCACACGCCGCGCGTTCGCAAGGGTCCACTCGAGTGCCGGTGCATACAGGCGCTTTGCGCGCTGCACCAGCCATACATCCTCCTCCTCGACCTTGCCCTTGAGGAAGAGCGAAATCAGCACCGGCGTAAGCAGGAAGGTGAGAAGGAGCGAGCCGACGAGCGCAAACACGACCGTCAGCGCCATCGGGCGGAACATCTTCCCTTCGATGCCCTCCAGCGTCAGGATTGGGAGGTAGACGACGATGATGATGCCGATGCCGAACAGAATCGGTCGTCCCACCTCAGCGCACGACTCGAGCACCGAGTGGAGGAAGTTGTCCCCTGGCTTGCGGTGGCCCAGTCGGCGCATCGCGTTCTCGACCATCACGACGGACCCGTCGACGACCAAGCCGAAGTCAATCGCCCCGAGGCTCATCAGGCTGCCGGCGATTCCGGCTTTCACCATCATACTGAGCGCAAAGAACATCGAGAGCGGAATCGCGGCCGCAACGATGAGCGCGGCGCGGAAGTTGCCGAGCAGGACGAAGAGCACGACGATCACGAGCAGCGCACCCTCGACGAGATTCTTCTCGACCGTTCCGATCGTGCGCCCGATCAAGTCCGTGCGATCGTAGAATGGCTCCAGACGCACGCCAGGCGGCAACGTGCGTGCCGCGACGGCGAATTTCTCCTTGACGGCGTTCACCACCGTGCGGGAGTTCTCGCCCATTCGCATCATCACGATGCCAGTGACCACTTCTCCCCTTCCATCCTTGGTGACCGCTCCCTGTCGGATCGTCGACCCGATCACGACGTCGGCTACATCACCCACGCGTACGGGTGTCCCCCCGCGACTCGCAACCACGACATTGCGAATCTGATCCAAGTCCTGCACCTGACCCACGCCGCGAATGACGAGCTGCTCAGCGCCACGGGTGATGTAGCCGCCGCCGGCATTCTGATTGTTCTCGGCAACCGCCTCGAGCAACTGCGGCATCGTGAGGTCGTACTGCACGAGCGCCTCCGGCCGCACCAACACCTGGTACTGCTTCTCGAACCCGCCGAACGCGTTGACCTCCGCCACGCCGGATACCGCGCGCAACTGCGGCGCGACGACCCAGTCCTGAAGCGTGCGCAGTTCCGTGGCGTCGATGCCGGTCCCTGAGTCTGCCGAGATGGTGTACTGGAAGATCTCTCCGAGCCCGGTCGAGATCGGTCCCATCTCGGGCGTTCCATACCCGGCGGGAATCTCCTCCCGTGCGAGTTGCAGGCGCTCTTGTACTTGCTGCCGCGCGAAGTAGATGTCGGTGCCTTCTTCGAACACCACCGTCACCTGCGAGAGCCCGAACTTCGAGATCGATCGGATCTCCTCGAGATTGGGGAGGCCGAACATCGCAAGCTCGACCGGGAGCGTCACCTGCCGCTCGACTTCGGAGGGAGGCAGTGCCGCCGCGTTGGTGTTGACCTGGACTTGGACGTTCGTCACGTCCGGTACGGCGTCGATCGGGAGCGCCAACGCACTCCAGATGCCAACGCCGACGAGCAGCGCGGTCATCGCGATGACGAGCAGGCGTTGGTTGAGCACGAAGCCGATGAGAGGGCGCATAGTTGTGTCCCCCCGGCCTAGTGGCCGTGCTCGCCGATCTCGCCCTTGGCGAGTTCGGACCGGAGCGCGAACGCGCCCGCGATTACGACGCGACTTCCCGCCTGAATCCCGGCGCGAATCACGACGCGATCCCCGTCCACCGTGTCACCGAGTTCGACCGGAACGGGCCGGAACTCTCCAGGCGCGTCGCCGGGCACGAACACCACCCGACGACCGTCCACCTCCTGCACGGCGGCCAGGGGGACGACCGGCAGGGCAGGACCATCACCGCCGACCTCGATACTCGCCGTCGCGAACATCCCCGGCTTCAGCGCGGTGTGCCCATTCGGAATCTCCACTCGTGCCCGCACGGTGCGCTTCGTCTCGTCCAGCACGTCGCCGACGTACGCCAGACGCCCGAGGAAGCGCCGTCCGGGGTACGCGGTGACCGTGACAACGACCGACTGCCCCGCCCGTACGCGCGCGAAGTCTCGTTCGAAGATGTCGAGCTCGATCCACACCACGGAGAGGTCGGCGACGGTGAAGAGCACGTCAGCCGGCCCCACGGCCTCGCCGAGACTCACGTTACGCGCGACGACGGTACCGGCGAACGGCGCGATGAGACTATAGGCGGCCCCGGCGCCGTGATCGTGCGCGGCTCCGAGGACGGCGAGGCGCTCCTCGGTGCTGCGCAACGCCGCCTCGCCTCGACGGAGTTCCGCTTCCGCCAACAGCAACTCCTTCCGGCTGGAGATGCCCTGGGACTCCAGGCGCTGCTCACGTGCGAAGTTCTCCCTCGCGATTGCGACCAGCTCCTCGCCTTGACGCTCCTCGGCCCGCAGCTGTCCGACCTCGGCGCTCTCGAGCATCGCAAGCACTGCGTCGCCGCCGACGCGCGCCCCGAGGTCGGCGCGCACCGCCAGCACACGCGCTTCCGTGCGCGAGCCGACGTGACTGACGCGATTCGCGTCATACGTAATGGTGCCCGTGACCTGCAAGGTGCTCGTCGTGAGCGAATCCACGACCGCGACCCGGATCCCACCGAGTCGGATCGCTGCGGTATCCAGGACGACCAGGTCGGACTCGGCGGTCGAGTCCGCCGGCGTCGAGGACACGTCGTCAGCAGGGGAGGCGCCCCCTCCACACGCCAGTGCGGCGTTCGCGGCGAGGAGACAAAGCACAAGCGCGACCGGCGTTGGTCGCAGGAGTTGGTTGCGAATGGTCACGGGATTGTCCTGACAGTGGCGGTGGTCGGACCGCGCGGGCTTGCCGCTGCGGCATTGATGGGCTGGAGCGTTGCAGCGGATGGCGTGAGCTGGCCAGTCGCCGCCTCGAGCTGGACGAGCGCGTCACGCTGCGCGAGCCACGCGTCCCAGTAGCCGAACTCCGCGTCGAGGAGCTGGTTGCGCAGGAGCAGCAGGGTCGACAGGTCAATCTTGCCTGCACCGTATGCCGTCTCGAGGAGAGCCGCGTTCTCGTGGGCGAGTGCGAGCACCTCGCGCTCGTAGACTCGCGCCTCCTCCACTGCAGTCCGGTACGCCTGCTCAGCGACGGCCACGTCGGTCTCGACGCGAAGCCGGACCGACCGTCGCGCAAATTGCGCCTGATCCACCAGAGCCCGTCGCTGGTCTCGGAGACCCTGATTGCGATTGAAGATCGGGAGTGTCAGACCCCAGGCAGGACCGAACTGCAGCGAGCCGTCGTCTGGCGACCGGACTCCGCCCACACCGATGCGAAGGTTCGGGAACGCCTCCCGCCGCCCGAGGGCGAGGAGCGTTTCGGCCTCCCGCACGGCCTGGCCCGCTGCGGCGAGATCCGGCCGGTTGGTGAGCGCGAGCACGAGGAGCGAATCACCTGACAGCCCTTCCAGGCCGTTCAACGAGTCGCCAGTCGAGTCCGCGACCAGCCGAAACGGCGCTCCCGACTCAAGTCCGATGAGTAGCCGTAGTTCCAACTCCGCAGTGGCGGCGGCGCGGCGCGCGCCCAAGACGCGGCCGCGCGCTCGGCCGGCTTCGATTACGGCAAGATTCGCATCGAGCCTGCTGATCTCGCCCTCGCGCAGCTGGATCTGCACCGCTGCGAGCAGCCGTTCGACCAGCGCGAGCGCCTCGGACGCGACGGAGAGCCGCCGCTCCGCCGCGACCGCGCGGTAAAACGCAGCGCTAGACTCGGCAATGGTGAGACGACCGGCCTCCTGCAGGGAGAATGAGGCACGCGCCGATCCAAAGCGGGCGACGTCGGTGCGTAATCCGCGCTGTCCTGCGAATTCGATCTCCTGAAGAACCGTAAACTGGAGCTGGTCCTCGGCAGTCCCGAGAGTTCCGCCAGCCGACTGCGCGGCGAACTCCGGGTTCGAACGCAGCACCCGCGTCTGGCGCAACGCGCCGCGGGCGATCGCCGTCTCCTGGCGAACGCCGAGTAAGGACGGGTTTCGCGCAAGGGCGAGCCGGCGAACGTCGTGCAGCGCGAGGACGAGCGTGTCCGACGGTGCCGGCGGACCGGACGACTGTGCTGACGCCGATGTCGCAACGCCCGCGCACAGGAGAAACGCAATGGCGGAAAGGGAGAACCGGGATCGACGGGACAAGCAGGATCCAGATGGCATTCGATTGAGACTCCGAAGGACCTCGTCGGGGGCCGGGCTCGAGTGCGAGAGGCGCGATGGCGCACCGTCTGCAATGCGGAGTGGCACCAGCAGCACCTCACGGTGCGGCCTCGGCGTGGGCGACGAGATGTTGGGGCTCGCCTCGGGGGCGAGCGCACGGCGCAGTCTTGAGCCCCCTCAGCCCGTATGGCTGCGAGGGAGCGCCGCGCGAGACTCAGCCGATCGGCGGTCGAAGATCTGGTTGCGCGCTGCGGCTCGCGGGGACTCGGTCGGGTGCCGCAATTGGACGATCGCGGTGCGCTACAACCGCGTGGCTGGCCTCAGCAATGACCACCCGGCCCACGTGCGCGTGAACGTGGTGGCACGCGTGCCGATCGTGGCCCGCCGGCGCGGACGAACGTTCCCCAGGATGTCCAGAGTCGTCGTCCACTGCGCCCGGGCCGAGGTCTCCGTGCGCCGCGTGAGTCGCGGCGTGACGTCCCGATCCGTCGATCTCCGTCAGTTCCTCGTGCGTTGCATCGCCGTCGTGAACGTCCGCGAACAGCGATTCGGCCGTGAAGATGCCGAAACACAGAGCGAGAACGAGCGCGATGTAGCAGCGCAGTGAAGTAAACCGCGAGAGCCGCATGAGGAGGAATATAGTGTCGTCCCGCACTCCGGTGCTACCAAGGGTCCGCGATTATCTCTCGCTCAACCTTTTGCGGCGCCGCGCGACGCGGCCACTCCCGGTCCGACTGCCGCAACGCTGGCGGTCGACTGTTCGCGGACTCGCCGTCCGATACGCAGGGCGCCACGGAGGACGAGCCAGCAGACGATCAACCCGATGGCGAGATCGGGTATCGCGGAGTCGAGCAGCGCCACGAGCGCGCCGGCGAGCAGTACGCCGAGGTTCGCCTGCACGTCGGTGGCGGAGAAGATCCAGGCAGCCTGCAGATGGACCTCGCCGTGTCGATGGCGGCGAAGGAGGGCGAGGCACCAGATGTTGACAGCGAGTGCTGCGATGGAGACCGCGACCATGGCCGGCGGCTCCGGCGCACTGCCCAGAACCGCGCGCCGCGCCAGCTCGAGCATCGCCAGCACGGCGAGACCGAGCTGGACGCGGCCTGCGAACCGCGCGGCCCGCAGCTTGCGCGACTCGGTCGCGCCGATCGCAAGCAGGGCGAGCAAGTAGACGGCGGCATCGGCCCCCATATCGAGGCCGTCGGCGATGAGGCCCATCGACTCCGCTCGCCAGCCACTGGCGAGTTCGACGAAGAACATCGTGCCGTTCAGCGCGAACAGCGTGCTCAACGCGCGACGCCCGAGATGCTCGTTACCCATCACGCATCTTCGACTGGCAAGCGCAAATCCACAACCTGCAAGCAAGTCCTGCAGCACCACCCCGATGCCAGTACGGCGACCTGACGCACGCTCGGCTTCGATCCAAGGCCAGCGACACGATCCCGCACCCGGCATTCAGGCCCCAGTCGCCCACTAGCTGAGGTTAGCACCGGCCCTCCGCAATCCCCACTCCCGCCAGAGCGAGTATGCCGCCGGAATCACGAGCAGCGTGAGGACGGTGCTTGACACCATTCCTCCAACCATCGGGGCCGCGATGCGCTTCATCACGCTCGACCCGGCTCCATCGGTCCACATAATCGGAAACAAGCCAGCCATGATGGCCGTGACCGTCATCAATTTTGGCCGCACCCGTTCGACCGCACCTTCAATCACCGCGCGGTAAAGAACGCTCCCGTCCGGTGCCGCGTCGGGCGGAAGCTGACTCAACGCCGCCTTCCAAGCGTGGTCCAAGTAGATGACCATCACTACACCGGTCTCGGCGGCCACGCCTGCCAACGCAATGAACCCCACCGCGACGGCGACGGACCAGTTGTATCCAAGGAGGTACACCAACCAGAGGCCACCCACGAGCGCGAAGGGAAGCGAGAGCAGCACCAAGAACGTTTCGGCCGCATTGCGGAAGTTCAGATAGAGGAGCAGCACGATGATCGAGAGTGTCACGGGAATCACTACGCGCATCGTGCGGCGAGCACGCTCCATATACTCGTATTGTCCACTCCACCGCAGCGAATAGCCGGCCGGCAACGCGACCTGCTCGGCGACCGTGCGTCTCGCCTCCTCTACGTAGCTGCCGACATCCCGGCCCGTAACGTCCACGTACACCCACGCCGTCGGAACCGCGCCCTCCGTCCGCACGACCATCGGGCCGGGACTCAGCCGGATGCTCGCGATCTGTCCAAGCGGGATCTGTGCGGCAGCCCGCCCGGATGCCTGCCCAACGGCCATCCCAGCCATACTCGCCGCGGCCGTTGCCATCGGTCCCGCGACCGTCGCGGGCACGAGGACCTCCGCGAGTTGCTCGGGCGACTCGCGCAGTTCCTGCGGGTAGCGCACGCGGACGCCGTAACGCTCGCGTCCCTCGACGGTCTCCGTGATGACCATCCCGCCGACTGCCGCGGCAATCACATCCTGCGCGTCGGCGACATTGATTCCGTAGCGCGCGGCGGCCGTCCGGTCGAGTTCAATGTCGACGTAGTAGCCGCTGACAGCCCGCTCAGCGAACACGCTACGGGTGCCCGGCACCATCTGGACCGCGGCCTCGACCTGACGGGCCACCTCCTCGAGCACCCCGAGATCCGGCCCGAACACCTTGACGCCTACCGGCGTGCGGATACCCGTGGCGAGCATGTCGATGCGCCCCTTGATGGGCATCGTCCACGCGTTGATGATCCCAGGCATTCGTACCGCGCGGTCCATCTCGTCGATGAGGCCCTCGAGCGTGATGCCCGGCCGCCACGCCGACTCCGGCTTCAGCGAGATTGTGGTCTCGATCATGTCGAGGCCCGCGGGATCCGTGGCCGTCTCCGCACGACCGGCCTTGCCCCAGACACGCTCCACCTCGGGGAAGCTCTGCAGGATGCTGTCCTGCGTGGTGAGCAGCGCACGTGCGCGCGCCACGCTCAGTCCTGGGAGGGTTTGCGGCATGAAGAGAATCGTCCCCTCCTCCACCGGCGGCATGAACTCGCTGCCAGTCCGCGCCCAGGGGACCCAACTGAGGATCAGGACGGCAGCTGCGGCCGTCAGGACGCCCCATCGGCGGCGCAGGACCGCATCGATCAGCGGCCGATACCAACGCACCAGAACGCGGTTGAGCGGGTTGGATGCCTCGCGGTAGATGCGACCCCTCACGAATAGCCCCATCGCAACGGGCACCAGCGTGACGGACAGCAGGCTCGCCGCCGCCATCGCAAACGTCTTGGTGAAGGCGAGCGGCTTGAACATCCGTCCCTCCTGGCCCTCAAGCGCGAAGACGGGCAGGAACGACACCGTGATGATGAGCAGCGAGAAGAACAGCGCCGGTCCCACCTCCTGCGCCGAGGTCACGACGATGCGCCATCGCTCGCGGGCGCTGAGGCTCCGCGTGTCAAACCAGCGCGCGTCCCGATCATCGCGGGGAGGCAAGGCGCGTTCCAGGTGTTTGTGCATATTCTCGATCATCACAATCGCCGCATCAATCATCGCGCCGATGGCAATCGCGATTCCGCCCAATGACATAATATCCGCGCTGACGCCCACCCAACGCATGGCGAGGAAGGCGATCAGGATGCCGATCGGGAGCGTGACGATGGCGACCAGCGCCGAACGCAGGTGCAGCAAGAAGGCGATGCAGACCAACGCCACCACGAGCGACTCCTCGATCAACTTGGCGCGCAGGTTCTCGACCGCGTGGTGGATCAGCGCCGAGCGGTCGTACACTGGGGTGATGACCACGCCAGCCGGCAGTCCCGCCTGCAGCTCCGCAAGCCGGGCCTTCACGCGCTCGATGACGGCCAACGCATTCTCGCCAATGCGCATCACGACGATGCCCCCGACCGCGTCTCCGCGGCCGTCGAGGTCGGCAATGCCGCGCCGCACCGCGGGCCCGACGCCGACCGTCGCCACGTCCCCCACCCGCACGGGCGTGCCGGACGCCCTCGCCCCCACCACGACAGCCTCGATGTCGGCGACCGAGCCGAGGTAGCCGAGCCCGCGCACCATAAACTCGCGCTCGCTCAACTCCATCACCATCGCCCCGACATCGTTGTTGGCGCGCTGCACCGCCGCCATCACCTGCGGCACGCTCACGCCAAAGGCCCGGAGCCGTGCCGGATCGAGGTCGACCTGGTACTGCTTCTCATAGCCGCCGATGCTGGCTACCTCGCTGACGCCGGGTACCGCCGTGAGCTGGTAACGCAGCGTCCAGTCCTGCAGGCTGCGCAGCTCGGCGAGCGTCATCCGGCCGCTGCGGTCCTCGAGGGCGTACTGGTAGACCCAGCCGAGGCCCGTGGCGTCCGGCCCCAATCGTGCCTGTGCGCCCTCAGGCAGGCGCGACTGGATGCCGCTGAGGTATTCAAGGACTCGTGATCGCGCCCAGTACAGATCGGTGCCGTCCTCGAAAATCACGTACACGAAGGAGACACCGAAGAATGAGTACCCGCGGACGACGCTGGCGCCGGGCACCTTGAGCATCTCGGCCGCAATCGGATACGTGACCTGGTCCTCGACGATGCGCGGCGCCTGCTCATTGAACTCCGTCTGCACGATCACCTGGACGTCGCTCAGGTCTGGCAGGGCCTCAAGCGGCGTCTGCCGCAGGGCGTACCAGCCGCCCAGCACGGAGGCGACCGTAAAGAGTGCGACGAGGAAACGGTTGTGCGCAGACCACGCGATGAGGGATCGGAGCATAGCCTAGTGCCTCCCGTGCCCGTCCGGCGCCGCGGGCGGCGTCGGAGTCGACGCCTCCATATCGGACATTCCCGGCATCGCCGCCATCGCGCCGAGCGCCGCGCGCACATTCGACTCCGCATCGACGAGGAAGGTCGCAGACGCGACCACGACATCGCCGATGGCAATCCCGTCAAGAACCTCGACCATCGTGTCGCTGCGACGCCCCAGCCGTACCTCGTGCGGCATCAGCATACCATCTGCCATCCGCACGAACACCACGTCCCGGACGCCGGTGGAGAGCACCGCGGACCTGGGGATGACCAAGGCGTCGCCCTCCGACGGCCGGAGGACCAGCGACGCGTACATTCCGGGCTTGAGCCGGCCGTCGCGGTTGTCCAGTACGACGCGGACCCGCAACGTGCGCGTCGCGTCATCCACGGTGGGATACACATACGCAATGCGTGCCAGCCGCCGGTGGCCGTTCAACGCCTCGAAGCGCAGTTCGACCGGCACGCCCTCCCGCAGCATCGCGGCATCCTGCTCGAACACCTCACCCTCCACCCACACCGTCGAGAGGTCTGCGAGCGCAAGGACCTCATCACCCGACATAATGCGCTGCCCGGCGACGATTCGACGCGTCAGCACATACCCGGCCACGGGCGAATACAGCGTCAGCGCGCGCCGCGGTTGTCCTTCTGCCGCGATCGCCGTCAGCTCCCGCTGCTGGATGTCCCAGTACTCCAGCCGCCGCGAAGCGGCACGGACAAGCGCGTCCGAGTCGGGGCCTGGCGCTGCGGCGGCCAAGCGCCGGGCAAGCAGGTACTCCTCCTGTGCGGCGACTAACTGCGGGGAGTAGATGCTGAACAACGGCTCGCCCTCGCGCACGAACTGACCCGTGGTATTCACCCAGAGACGCTCAATCCAGCCCTCGACCTTGGGCGAGATGCTGTGCAGGCGCCCCTCGTCCGGAACAACAGTTCCCACGGCGCGCAGCTCACGTGCCAACGAAGCGCGGGCAGCCGTGGCATAGGTGATCCCGATGCGCTTGGCCGCGGCCGAGTCCACCGTCACACTGGCGCGGGTCTCACTCGCTGGACCGCCGCCATGATCGTGCCCGACGTCGTTCGCCGCGGCGGGACCGCGGGACAGCCACCAGCTCGCCGCCGCTGCGGTCACGAGCACGCCGGCCATCAGTAGCACGGACCGCCGACGCCGACTCCCATCGGCGGATGCGGCCACCACGTCGCGCGACTCGCTGGTCATTCCCCCTCCCCTGGCGCCGGAAGCGCCGCGGCCACTAGGGCCTCAAGAGTTGCCCACAGCCGTCCCTCGTCCGCTTGCAACGCCACATACTCCAGCCGAAACTCGTTGAGGGCCACCTGGCTCTCAGCGAGCGACATAAACGGCAGATCGCCAGCTCGATACGCCAGCAATGAGGATTCGACCGTTGCCGCCGCCTGCGGAAGGATGCTCGTGTCGTATAGGGCCAACAGGCGTTGCGACTTGTGCAGCTCTGCCAGCGCGCCCTCGATCTCGGCACGGGTTGTCGCGCGCATCGCCTGCAGGTCGGCCTGCGCCATCGCCAACATCGCCTCGCGTTCGGTTCGCCAGGCCAGCTGACGCCTCGCGGCAAAGACGGGCAGCGACGCACCGAGCATCAGGCTCCCCATCCGTTCCGTCGCGCCGCCCTCCCGCCGCTGACCGACCGCAACGCCCACCTGCAGGTCCGGCCAGAGCTCGAGGCGCGTGGCTGCAAGCGCCGAATTGGCGCTCTCCACAAGAGCCGCTCCGGCCACCAGCTCCGGGCGCCGCCGATCCGCCAAATCCGCGACGGAATCGAGCGGCGGGATCGTTCGTCCCCGCGACGCCACCACCGTGCGGCCAACGGCCGCGCCCGCTGGGCGGTCGAGAAGACCGTTCAGGCGGGCCACGGCGGTAACACGAGCCGACGCAAGCCGTTGCAGTTCCTCGTCCATCTGCTCGACTTGGACGCGCGCGCGCAGCACGTCGGCCTGGCGACCATCCCCGACCTCATACATCGCTCGCGCCACGGTCAGGAGCTGCTCCATCACCTGTTTGGTCTCGGCGACGATTTCCATCGATTGCTCAAGCCGCCAGACGTCGTGGAAGGCCTCACTCACCCGCAGTCGCTCGCTCCACTCCACGGCCGCGGCGTTCGCGGCCGCCGCACTGGCGGTGGCGTCCGCCGCGCCGCGCGCGAGCCGCAACCGCCGCGTGAGGGGGAGCATCTGCATCACCTGGAGCTGCGTCATCCCGAGCGGCGACATCGGTGCAAGTCCCGGGAGTTGGCGATTCATCAGACCGAGCTGCACCTGCGGGTCGTCCAGTGTGCCGGCGGTTGGCGCAACGGCGAGGGCGGCCTGCGCGGCGGACCGCGCAGCCCGAATCCTGGGGCTCGCCTCGAGCAATGCATATGCGTCCTCGAGCCGCTGGATGGACCTCCGTGTCGCGGTGCTATCCTCCTGCTGCGCGGGCGCCGAGCGCGGAACACCCATGCCCACGAACGCAAGAATCGCGGTGGCGACGGCGACCAACGCAGGTCGGCCCCCACAAAGTCGAATCATTCAGGTCCTCCGGAAATGCGGGAATGGAGCGGGCGCGCGGCGGCGCGACCCTCAATGCCGGTCAGGTGACCGGTGACACTCCAGAGCCGCGCGGAGGCGGCGAATCGGGCGCCCACTGTTCGCGGGAGGGCGGCAGACACACGGTGGACGAGTCGGAGGCCGCGGGCTTGGTGCCTTTGACGACGGCGTGAGCGCACTGCCCGAGCGGAACCACGCAACTGGCGCAGGCACCGGGCGTCCGGCAGGGCGCCATCGGTGCATCGCTCCGGCAGTCGCGCAGGACCCTGGCTGCGTCGGGCACGCTGCCATCCACCTGCGCACGCTCCACCAAATGCTCGCACGCCACCATCCCACTCGCCGAGGCCCACGGTCCAACGGGTGACAGGAGCAGCAGCACAAGCGCAACGACTAACCGCGGAAGCACAGTGTACACGGGATGCCGGTCTCAAGGGCTAAGGGCACGACCTTCCACAGCGCTAATCTTAATGGAATTTTTTACGCTGTGTATAATCGTTCCTCCCCACATATGTACGGGATTCCCTGATGCGTCGTTCGCTCGAGTCGGCGACTCCGAAGGCATTGGGGTCGCTCCCCGAACAGAAGTCACCTCGAGGCTGCGTCTACTGAATGGTCAAGGAAATCGGGCGGTCGACGAGGGTCGGGACCGACTCGAGACCGCGGTCGCCGCGTCAGTTGGGAGCCGACGAGGCGCGCACCCTGGCTTCGCCCGCGCCACTTGGAGTTCTCGCTCGTCGGTGGAGACGGCCGGTCTGTGCCACCCTCTCGAGGAGGGAGAACCAGCGACCGCGACAGCCAAGGAAGCGATTGTGCGCGCAAATCGTGCCTTCATCGCGCCGCTTTGGACAGCACTTCCGATCGGGCGATGTGCGGAAAGTTCGGAGTGGCGCCAAGCGGCTTCGATAGAGCGGCTGCAAAGGCCACCGCCGTGGCTACGCATCGAGGATGCTCTTCTGCTGCGCCTCATTTGCGCATGGACCACGACTAGCCCGGGCGTCTGCGGCGGCGCCGCGTGGGTCACGGACATCGCGTACGTCCAGACGTGATAGTGCTGGCTCTAGACTGCCGTCGTTCTCGAGCTGTCCTGCGAGAGTGGGATGGGCCACGAGAGCGACAATCCGTCCGGTGCTGGTCCTGAATGCCGTGGTGGCCGCTGAGGGGCAGCGCGGACCTCACGGGACCCTCATCCGGTCGGGGCTAGGCGCGCAGTAGAGCGGCGATGCATCGCGGCACATCCCGCTCGGCGGCGTCAGCCCGGAGCGGTCGCACGCTGCTCACAAGCCCAAGCTGCGCGGTGTCCATCGAACACTGGGAACTCCCTTACCGCGCACCAATCAGCGCCCCACGCAGCTTGCCGAGCCGCCGCTGCACCGACCCATCCATCACGGTGTCGCCAACACGCACAACCACGCCGCCGAGAATCCGCTCATCGACGGAAACGTGCGCCACCACCGTCTTCTTGAGCGCCTTGGACAGCGAAGCCGTAAGCGCCTCCTGCCCCGCCGCATCAAACGGCCGCGCCACCGTCACCCGCGCGTGCACCCGACCCTCGGCCGCATCCAACAAGCTGTGATACTCCACCGCAATCTCCGGCAGCAGCATCTGCCGACGGTTCGCCACCAGCTTCTGCACAAACCGCACGAAGTGCTTCGGCGCCTTGTCCGCCAGCGCCTTGCCAAGGATCGCGCTCTTCTCGGCGGCACTCACCTGCGGCGCCTCGAGGAAGCGCGACAGCGTCTGGTCCTGGCTCACGGCGTCGCCGAGCGCGCTCACCAGCGCGCCCCAGCCACTGCGGTCGTTGGCCTTGCTGGCCAGCGCCAGCAGCGCCTCGGCGTAGTTACGGGCGATCGAGACGTCGCGCATTTACTTGCTCAGCGAGCCGAGGTAGTCCTCGACGAGCTTGCGGTCGGCCGCGGCGTCGAGCTTCTGCCCGATCAGCTTGCCGGCACCGGCCAGCGCCAGGTCCACGGCCTCGCGACGGAGCTCGTCGATGGCCTTGGCCTTCTCGGCCTCGAGCTCCTTGCGGGCGCGGTCGAGCAGCTCGGCCTGCTGCTGGCGCGTCTGCTCCAGCATCTCGCCGCGCATCGACTCGGCCGTCGCGCGGCCGTCGGCGATGTAGCGTTGCGCCTCGGCGCGCGCCGCCTCGATGGCCGCCTTCTGCTCGGCGACCAGCTTGGCTGCCTCGTTGCGGTCGCGCTCGGCGGCCGCCATCGCGTCGGTGAGCGCCTGCTCACGCGACTGCACGGCCTGCAGGATCGGCCCGAAGGCGAACTTGCGCAGTACGAGCAGCGTGGCGATGAAGACGACGATCGTCCACGTGATCAGCCCGTAGTGCGGCGTAAGGAGGCTGCCCGCGCCGCCCTCGGCCGCGAAGGCGGGGGTGGCGGTGAAGGGCAGGAGTGCGAGGGCGAGGCGGAGAGCGCGCATCGGAGGACTGGTATTGGGAAGGTCCGGTGAGGACCGACAACGATGAAAGATGGAGGATGAAGGGGGGCAGGCCGTGCGGCCTGCCCTCCTTCGATTCCTGCTTGCTGCTTAGAACTTGCCCTGGATCTGGAACGCGACGACGACGCCGAACAGCGCGGCGCCTTCGATGAGGGCGGCGAGAATCAGCGCGGCCGTCTGGATCTTGCCAGCAGCCTCGGGCTGACGGGCCATGCCCTCGACGGCCTGGCCGCCGATGCGGCCGATGCCCATGCCCGCGCCGATCACGGCGAGGCCGGCGCCGAGACCGGCACCGATGAGCGAGAGACCCTGGCCGTTGGACGTCGCGGCCACGGCGGCTTCCTGAAGCATCGGAACGAGAGAGATCATTGTGGAACCCTAGGTGTGTGGTCCTGCGTGGTGTTGCGCGCCGGTTGGCGCTACCCACCGGCGAGCCCGGCTGGGCTCAGTGGGAATCTCCCAGCGCTCGCTGGGATACGGGTACAACTGCAGTCGTGAGTTCTGAGTTGTGAGTCATGAGTAACGACCACTCACGACTCACGACTCATAACTCACAACTGTCGTTTAGTGGTGCGCCTCCCGAATCTGCCCAATAAAGACAGACGACAGCAGCGTGAAGATGAACGCCTGGAGGAACGCCACGAACAGCTCGAGCAGCATGATCGCCACCGCCATCGCCAGCGGGGCGATGCCGATCGGCAGGAGGAACGTGAAGAACAGGCCCATGAACGCCAGCACCACGATGTGGCCGGCGGTCATGTTCGCGAACAGACGGATGGCCAGCGCGAAGGGCTTCGTGAGCTTTCCGATCATCTCGACCGGGCTCATGATGAGGAACATCAGCGGCCGCATCAGCAGCGGCAGTTCGTTGTTCCAGTAGAAGATCGTGTTGAGGTAGCCCCAGCCGTTGGCGCGGATGCCGGCGATCTCCACCGTGATGAAGGTCATCACCGCGAGCGTGGCCGTCACCGAGATGTTGCCGGTGGCCGTGCTGCCGTAGGGCACGAGGCCCAGCAGGTTCAGCGTCAGGATGAAGAAGAACACCGTGAGCAGGTAGGGCACGAAGCCCTCGCCGTGGTGCCCGACGTTCGGCAGGATGACCTCGTTGCGGATGTAGAGGATCATCGCCTCGATGGCGTTCGTGCCGCCCTTGGGCGCCTGGCCGGCCTGCGTGGCGCGCACGTGCGCGTTGGCCACGAGGATCATGATGGCGATCAGCAGCACCGCGCCGAGCATGAGGAAGATCACGTGCTTGGTCGGCGAGAGGTCGATCGTCAGCGGGCCGACGTGGATCGGCTCCCAGTGCGGCAGCGTGACTTCCTTGAAGAACGGCGGGAGGATCCACGGCACTTCCATGTGGTTCCCGTCCGTGATGTGCGGCGTGATGATGTCGTACTTCTCATCCGCATGCTCGGCGTCGGCCTGCGCGCTCGACGGAGCGGCCGCAGTCACCGGCTCGGCGTGGTCCTGCGCGGCGAGGGGAGCGGCGCCCAGCAGCAGCGCGGCAGTCAAAGCGGTAAGGAACGTTCCGATCTTCATTGCTTCAGGAAGAGAGGCTCGACCAGCATCGTGACGAAGAGAAATCCCACAAGGCTCAGCAGCGCCGGGCCCGACTGCAGCCCCAACACCTTCACGCCGACGAAGGCGTGGACCATCACCACCGCGAACCGGATCAGCGATCCCAGTCCCCAACCCGCGATCGGGTTCGTGGCCACGAAGGGCCGCGCCACCGCGAATGCCAGCACCTGCACACCGAGCGCAATCACCGCACTCGACCACACCGCCCGGGCCAGCTCGGGCTCGGGTCGCAGGAGCGTGATGCCCCAGGCGCCACCGAGGGTGATCACAGCGGCGACGGCAAAGAAAATCGCCCCCTGCTTCACCGTTCCTCCCCGCCCTGCTTTGCTGCCGCCGCCGCGCGTCGCCGCGCCTCGGCTTCCTCCTCTCGGCGTTGGTCGGCCATCAGTCCCCGGTACATCGAGTAGAAGGCCGCGCCTGCGCCGATGAACACCCCCAGGAGCACGAACGGGCCGTCGGTCCCGACCTTCGCATCCAGCCATTTCCCGATCCAGAGGAACAGCAGGATCGAGGCGACGAACTGGAAGCCCAAACCGACGTACTTGCCTGCCCCGCCAAGGGATGCGACTCCCTTGGAGCCTGACAACCGGGCGATGGGATCCTCGTCTGTAGGACGGGAACCCGACCGGTCGGCAGAGGGCGGGTCGTGCTCCATTTCAGCCGTGGAAATTACGACTTTGTGAAATATTTCGCAAGCGATTTGGGGCTCCGGAAACGGGGTGTGACGGGCCCCCTCGACCGCTCGTCTCGACCCCAGATGTCCACAGGTTATCCACGGACATTTCCCCATCCGGCTGGATTTCAGGCAGCAGTTTCGTGATGTGTAGCCAACCCCAGTTGCTGCCGATACTTAGCCGTGACCTGGGCGTTTGACGAATCGTCCCGTTGTTGATAAGTTCTGCCTACCCCCCCAAGCGCGCTCTAAGGAAGGTGTCCGATGACTGAAAAGCTCCCCCTCACACTTGTCGCCGTTGCGGTGCTCGCGTTTGCGTGCGGGCCGCGTCAGCGAAGTGAGAGTGGAGCGGATCAGTCGCCGGCAACGCGTACGGCTCGCAGCGGCAACACGCCGCTCGCCCCATCGCTCGACGTTTCCGTGACTGACGGTGTGCGCTTCGAGTTCGAAGTCGCCAACGCGAGCAACAAGAAGCTCGAGCTGATGTTCCCCGACGGGCGTACGCACGACGTGATCGTGCTCGACTCGATCGGCCGCGAGGTGTGGCGCTGGAGCGAGGGCCGGCTGTTCACGCAGGCCGTGCAGAATCGCGTGCTGCGCGCGAGCGATTCGATTCGCTTCGAGGAAGCGTGGAAGGACGCGGCGCCTGGCACCTACACGGCCGTGGCCACGCTGGCGAGCGTGAACTTCCCGCTCGAACAACGCGTGGCGTTCACCGTGCGTTAGTTGCTCGCGGAGGGCGCGGCTCGGGTTAGATTGAGCGACCCCCGCCGGACCCCAAGCCCCGCGAGCCCGTGAGCCAGACTGTAACCCGTGATCCCGCCGCTGACGCGCGGGACCTAGAGCTTCTTGCCCGTCTTGCCGAAGCGCGCAAGGAGATGGCCGTGCAGATCGGCCAGCGCATCGTCGGCCAGCACGACATCGTCGACAGCATGACCAGCGCCATCCTCGCCGGCGGCCACGTGCTGCTGGTGGGTGTGCCAGGCCTGGCCAAGACGCTGCTCATCGCCACTCTGGCGGACGCCCTGGATCTGCACTTCTCGCGCATCCAGTTCACGCCGGACCTCATGCCCAGCGACATCACCGGCACCGAGCTGCTGGAGGAGGACCACGGCACCGGCAAGCGCGCATTCACCTTTGCGCAGGGCCCGGTGTTCGGCAACATCGTGCTGGCCGACGAGATCAACCGCGCGCCGCCGAAGACGCAGGCCGCGCTGCTGCAGGCGATGCAGGAGCACACGGTGACGGTAGCGGGCAAGACGTATCAACTGCCCGAGCCGTTCTTCGTGTTGGCCACGCAGAACCCCATCGAGCAGGAAGGGACGTACCACTTGCCCGAGGCGCAGCTGGACCGGTTTATGTATGAACTGCGCATCGGCTACCCGAGTGTGGCCGAGGAAGAGGCGATCGTCTCGCAGACCACGGGCGTAATGAAGGGCGCGGTGAAGCCCGTGCTCACGGCCGCCGAGGTGCTGGAGATGCAGAAGTTGGTGCGGCGTCTGCCGGCGCCGCCTTCGCTGGTGAAGTACGCGGTGGGTCTCGCGCGCGCGACGCGTCCGGGGGAGCCGGAGGCGACGGCGGCGGTGAAGAAGTACATCAGCTTTGGGGCTGGGCCGCGCGCGGGGCAGAATCTCGTGCTCGGCGCCAAGGCGCGGGCGGCGATGGATGGGCGAGCGGTGCCGGATCTTGAGGATGTGGATGCGGTGGCGTTCTCGGTGCTGCGGCACCGTGTGGTGCTCAACTTCCAGGCGGAGGCTGAGGGGGTTGGGATTGAGCAGATTCTCGGGCTTGGCGGGGCGAAGGGGCGCTAGGTATCGGCGCTGATTGCGTCCCATTGGACGCCGGCGTCCTTCGAACCTCTCGTCGACCGCCCGGTAGCGCCTCGCGCTGCCGGGCGGTACCGTTTCCGCCCCGGTGACGGCCGAGTGACGGTGCTTCGCGGGACTACTGCCTATGCGGAAACGGCGTGATGAGGTAGCGAGGATCCGGGTACGCGTCCTGGGGGCGGCCGACTTCCAGATTGGCCAACGGCGCGTGGGGATGAACACCGAGGTGTTGTTTGCCCTCGGGCTCTACCTGACGACGCGGGCGGGCGAGCGGGTGCCGCGCGAGGACATTCTCCACCTCCTCTGGGGAGACGAGGACGGCGCCACACGGCGACACGCATTGCGCCAGCTGCTTTATCGGCTGCGCGAGAAGGGGCTGACGCTGGACGAGGACGGGGATGTCATCCGCCTCGATGCTGCGCGCGTGGACAGCGATGTGCGCAGCGCGCTGGCATCTGATTGGTGCGAGCAGGCCAGCGGGGAGGCCATCATCGCGGCGGGCGAGCCGATGCCGGTGTTCAGTCGGCGGATGAGTGGCAGCTTCCTCGCTTGGTATGACGAGTTGCGCGAGCGCGTGCTGGCGCAGCACCGGAAGGCCGCGCTGCTCCAGATCGGCAATGCGCGGCGCGAGGGACGGTGGGCTGACCTGGAGCGTTGGGCCCAGCCCATCCTCCGCTCGGACCCGTTCAATGAGGAGGCCACGATGGCGCGCGCCGAGAGCGCGGCGATGGCCGGGTCCAAGACGCGGGCGATTGAGATTCTCGACACGTATCTGTCGGAAGTGGGGGACATCTCGCCGGAGCTTGGGAAGCCGGCGTTGGCGCTGCGGAAGCGGCTGGCCGAGCGGCGGGCGGACTGGGTGCAGCGAGGGCCGCGAGAGGTGCCGCTGGTGGGGCGGGCGGATCTGATGCGACGTCTTACCGGGCTGGTGGAGGCTGCGTGGCGTGGGGAGGGTGGTGCGGTGATGCTGGTGGGTGCGCCGGGGATTGGGAAGACGCGGTTGGCGATGGAGGCGAGGGCGTATGCGGAGCTGAAGGGGATGCGGACGGTGGTGATAAGGGCGGAGGCGGGGATGGGGGAAGTGCCGCTGGCCGTACCACTTGCGATCGGAAGGGAGCTCCTTGCGACGGACGAAGTAAACGGGTCGAGTCCCGCGACACTTGGACTGCTTCGTCGAATTGCTCGGACGACCGACGTCATGACGTTTATGGACTCAGACGACGTCCGCCCGTCATCTGACCAGTACGTTGCGGCGCTGTCGGATGCGCTCGTGGCATGCCAAAGCGCTCGCAGATACTTCGTTCTCGTCGAGGATGCGCATTGGATTGACGAGGACTCGCGGGAGGTGCTTGCCGTCCTCGCCTCGCGTCTAGTGCAGAAGCGAATCTGCTTCGTGCTTACGAGCCGAAGCGCACACACCGAAGATGGGTCGCGACCCCATCCGGCTTGGTCAACAGTTAGAGTTCCTCCCCTGGACCTAGAGAGCTCATCGCAGCTTGCTCAGCGCACAGCGCACGCGCATTCGTCAGCGCTTAGCACCGAGACGGCAGGAGATATTGCCTCAGTCGGCGGCGGCAACCCTCTTTTCGTTCGCGAGCTTAGCCTGCAGGCGACGCGGCGGGAACCGAGCGTTGCGTTGCCCACAACTCTCGAGAGCGTCATTGGAGACCGCCTGAGTCGCCTCAGGCCTGCGCCGCTTGCTCTGCTGAGAACAGTCCTGCTGCTCGGGAGCGAGGCGACTGCGGCTCGCGTTCGCGAGGTATCAAGCACTCCCGCGCCTGACTTCGGCAGCGCGATCGAGGCGCTCGAGGACGACGGAATCGTTACTGCCCACTCGGATGGCGTGCTGTCACTTCACGAGTGCTGGCGAAGGACATTAGCCGCCTCGCTCTCTCCAGCGACTGCTAGTGCGCTCTCGCTGCGCTGCGCCGACGCTTTGCTTGCCGAGGGTGAGAGCTCGCTGTCTGCGTCTGGACTTTGGAAGGCTTCCGACTTGTACAGAAGCGCGGGCATGTCCGCGAAGGCCCAGCTTCTCTGTGAAGCGGCGGCACGTCGCTACTATGACGCGGGTCTCATCGGCCAGAGCATCGACGTCTTTCGACGGGCAGTGGACATCTCACCGAACTCCGCGGCCGAGCCACGTGTTCGCATTGGGCTCGCGAGAGCACTACTCGCGGCAGGGAGACCGAAGGACTCGATCCAATCACTCAATCCGATACGAGCATCGGGGGCTCACGGCTTCGAGGACACAAGAGAGACCGCGGCGAGCGCGCTCGCCCTTGAGACCGAGGCAAGTGCTAAGCTCTGCATGGAGCACAGCCGACTCCTTGCTGGAATGCTCGAGTCAGCTTCAGACAGGTCGATGTCGACAGAATTTCGGCTCGCTCTGTGTATGTCAGTCGCACGGCTAGCGGCGAATGCTCACGAGCATGCGATTGAGCGCAAGAACGCCGCTCTTGTCGACTCCCTGCGCTCCGAACTGCCGCGTAACCTGAGCGGACTGCTCGCGGCAATGATTTTCAGAACTGAGCATGGCCCAAGTGACGAGCTCTTTGAACTACATGCCACTGTCGAGACCGGCTTGTTCGGAGCCGTCGGCACAACCTCGTGGTGCGCGAGTCAAAGAATACTGGCCCACTCGCTGCGCCTTCACGGCTTCTGCGATCGAGCACTGTCGGCGGCGGCCCGAGCTCACTCAAGGGCGTCCCAAGCGGCGCTCCCCGATGACGCAGCGATTGCCGCCGAGCTCTGCGCGAACATTGCGCTCGACTACTGCAACCTTGAAGCGGCGCGCCAGTGGATCAACTCCGCCGAGCAAGATTCGCTTCGCCCCGACTACAGGCAACGCAGCATAGCGCTGCGGCATCTCGACGACCGAATCCGAATCGACTCTGGAGACGTCCATCTCGACGAGTCATCGGCGCGCGAGCGTCTCGACGAGGTAAGGACCGACCCAGTTATCATCAGTCGAGTAACGCGACTCGCATCGTTGGCGATGCACGGCGCCATGGCAAGAATAGAGTCGATAGCGGTCGACTCCGCGACAGGTGCGGCCTCGGATGTTACCGGCCTGCTTGGACACTCCGCAGCAGACTACCCCATCGAGCTCCTTGCACGGACTGCAAAGCTACTACCCGGGCTTGTGGGAATCGCGGGTCTCAGCGAACGGCACGTCAGGGAAAGAGATCTGCGATTCATGCGCCCCCTGCCGCCATTCTATGCGGAGCTTCATGAGGCGCGACGGATCCTAGCGAGACGAGGCGACAGCCAAGAACTCACCAGTAGTGCCTTCGATCGGCAATAGCGGCGACAATCCGTGCACTGGGAACGCTATGGTCGCTGACTCAATTTCTCGCGTCAGCTCGCTCCACGCCGCCGGGGTCAACAAGCGCTCGCAAATTGCCGGGTCGAACTGCCGACCTCGCTCGCGATGGAGCTCCGACTTTACGTCGTCGGGAGTGAGAGCAGCTCGGTATGGCCGGCTCGTTGTCATCGCATCGATCGTGTCTGCCAATGCAATGACGCGCGCTCCGAGAGGAATGTCCGCACCCTTCAGCGAGTGTGGATAGCCACGACCGTCCCACGACTCGTGGTGCGACTGCACGGCAGGAACAAGGTCGGCGAAGTGCGATACCCGTCCGACGAGCTCTGCGCTGCGCCCCGGGTGAGTCTTCATCACCTCGAACTCCTCGTCCGTCAGGCGACCAGGCTTCCTCAGAATCACCGCGAACTCTTCATGAATCTTCCCGACGTCGTGCAACAGAGCAGCAATCTCGGTTCTCTCCACAGCCTTTACGCCCATCCCGGCATGCTTCGCGATGACCCTGGCGTACCTGGCCACGCGTTGCGAATGACCAGACGTGTATGGATCTCGAGCCTCGATTGACGCCACCATCAACTGCAGCAGTTCCTCGTTCACCTTCTGCAACGCGAAGACCGTACGATAGAGCTGACGCATCCCGAGCATGGGCAGAGCGAGGATTGCGGACCAACCCGCACCTAGATTCGAATACGCAACCGCGAAGAATAGAATGAGCGGAAACGCGAGCGCGTCATAGAGCACCGAGCCACGCATGCTCCGCACCCAATGAGCCTTCGTGGGCGAGCCATCTGAGGCAGCGACAACGGTGCTTACCGCGAGCTTGTTGAGCGTGAAGTAGACCGCGACGAGCGCCAGGAAGGGGATCGCGCCCGGCGTATGGTTCAAAGCCGTCGAGCCTCCGAGCGCCAAGTAGGCACCGATTCCGAGCGCGACGGAGAAGATGTGCTGGGAAACGTTGAACACGAGCTTAACAAGCGGCCGCCGAAGGAAGAGCTCAGCGGCCAGCGTGCTAACCAGCACGCTCACCAGCGCTGCAATGTTGGGCGCTACCAGTGCCGCGCTCAGGTATGGCAGAAACCCAATCGTGCCCAGAGTCGCCTGGGACGTTCGGTAGGCGAGTGCTGACGCCAACACACCAAAGCCTGCGAAGAATGCGGCAGCGCGCCACTCGGCGATCGTGGGTTCGGGTCCCAACGCCAAGAAAGCCGCCAGAGCAACCAATGCTCCGACGGCGACCTTCTCGACAATGCTGCGTACCCGATGATCCATACTCAGTACTCCAATGACCGGAGGACCCCCCGTCCTCATACTGCAACACCTTCCTGCTAATCAGCCCCAGTTGGCCGAATCACCCATCACAAGCGCGCAAAGCGCCACGATTACAGACGAGACATACGACATCGAGACTCACCTCCCGGCGACGAAATCGCCCAGCAGTGCTGGGCGTCATCCTACGGTCGGCTCCGCTCGTGCGCCCCTAATGGACGCTACCGCTCATTTCCTCTCCGCTAAGAGAGAACGGGGGATACCTCTTTTGTTCCTCGGTTTAGTCTGGTCCTGCAACTCCTCCTAACGCGCCGGCGACCGACGATCCTCCACCACGGGAGCACCGCCCACCGCCTTCGACGTCACCCATCGGTTCGTCGCGTCCAACACGGCCAATACCGCCGCCGTCTCGGCGCTCTCCTTCACTTCACAGCTGCCAGTGAGGAGCTGCGACTCACGTCCGTCGCGCGCCACCACCCCGGCAAACACAAACTCACGGTCAAAGGCCGTGATCGTCTTCACACCCTCGAGCGAGAACACGCCGGCCATCGCACCCGCCGTCGCCAGGGCCGTCAGGGCCGCCCGCGCCGCCACATCCACGCGGCTGCGGTCGCTCTGCATCCCCTCCTCCGCCTCGCCCACATACTGCTCGGCGCCAACCCGCAACGTCACCCGACAGGTCACCCCGCGCGCCCGCGATCCCCGGACCTCCACGTCCTCGAAGTAGATCGCCCGCGCGTGCGCCTTCACCGCTGCCGTCGTCGCCGCATCAATCACCTGCGTTTCCGTCGGGGTCGGACGACGTGCCGTCGCCGCCACCGAGATCTTCCGATGGTCCACCCGCAACCCGAGCTGCGCCATCAACGCGCTCTCGATGTTGCGCACCACAGACTTCGCCGGCGTATCACCCGCCACCAACACGTGGATCGCGTCGATGCTCCCCGTCTGGTTCGCCGTGATCCGCACCGACACGACATCCTGCAACGAGGCAATCAGCTCTTCCGCACGCTGCAACGGCAGAACGCTCCCCGCGATCGGAGAGAGGGGAGTGTTCGACTGTGGCTGCTGACCAGACACGGCAACTCGCGTGGTACGAGGTGGGACCCCAGGACTCACTGGTTCTCCGTGCGGATGCCGGCAGCAGCCCCGCGCGGCAACCCGCCTGTGATTCAAGATGTCGATAAACGATTCAGTTAGGAAGGGAGTGACCTAGGCAAAGGCCGAAATCAGTCCTCTAACTGTTCAGGAACTTGATACTCTTTGAGCTTCCGATAGAGGGTTCGCTCCCCTATCGCGAGAATCTCTGCCGCTTTACGACGATTGCCACGCGTTTCACGCAACGCCGCCACAATCGCCGCCCGCTCGATCTCCGCCATCGTCATCCCCGGCGTGATCGTCACGGTATTCGGCGGCGGAGGCGCTGGCGGCTCCAGCGCGCCGGCCCCAATCGACCCGCCAGAGCCCGGAAACCCGCTGACCTCACGGTCAGAACGCTCGTCCACCCGACGGCGCAGCTCCTCAAGCTGCAGCTTCATCTCCACCAGGCTCCGGACGATGAACTCCAGCTCCCGACCCTCGGCGCGGCTCTCCTCACGCACGATCGGCCCGATCGGCACGGGCAACAGGCGGTCGGCCCCGCCCTCTCGAATGGCACTGGGGATGTCGGCCAGCCCGATCTCACGACCGGTCGCCAGCACGACCATGCTCTCGATCAGGTTCCGGAGCTCGCGGACGTTGCCCGGCCAGGAGTAGTTCACCAGCGCCTGCATCGCCTCGGCCGATATTCCGTGGAACTCACGCGAATGCTGCTCGGCGAACTCCTGCACGAAACGCCGCACCAGCAGCGGGATGTCGCTGCGCCGCTCGCGCAGCGGCGGCAGGTAGATGCGCAGGACGTTGAGTCTATAGTAGAGGTCTGAGCGGAAGGACCCGCGCTGCACGGACTCGCGCAGCGGACGGTTGGTCGCCGCCACCACGCGCACGTCCACCGGGATGGACTGCGTGCCGCCCACGCGCGTGACCTCACGCTCTTCCAACACGCGCAACAGCTTGACCTGCGTGCTGGGCGGGATCTCGCCAATCTCGTCGAGGAACAGCGTGCCGCCGTCCGCCAACTCGAAACGTCCGATGCGACGCTCGGCGGCGCCGGTGAAGGAGCCCTTCTCGTGGCCGAACAGCTCGCTCTCGAGCAGCGTCTCCGGCAGCGCGCCCACGTTCACGGCAATGAACGGCTTGCTGCGCCGCGGCGAAAGCTTGTGAATGGCGCGCGCGACCAGCTCCTTGCCCGTGCCGCTCTCGCCCTCGATGAGCACCGTGCTCGACACCGGCGCCATCTGGCCAATAGCCACCAACACTTCGCGGACCGCCTCGCTCTCGCCATATAGCCCCGTCTCGCGCGCGACGCGCTGACGGTCGAGCAGTTCGTTCACACTCTGCCGCAGCGCCTCCGGGCTCACCGGCTTGTTGATGACCTCGGCGAAGCCAATCGCCTTGAGCTTCAGCTCCAGCTGGGGATCGCCGATGTCGGCCAGGCCGAGCACGGCGGCGCCGCCCCAGAGCTGGTCGCGTACGATGGCCAGAGTCTGCGGGTCCAGCAGGTTGCCGGTGAACACGATGACGTCCGGCCGCGCCTTGCGCACCTCGGATGGCAGGTCGTCCAACGGCGACACCACCGCGGTGCGCACGTCGTCGGCCTCGAGCAGCGCGTTGAGGCGTACCGCCGGCTCGACGTCGGCAAGCGTAATGAGAACGGTCATCGGGGATGCGTCTCCTTCGGGTGGCAACAGCCGCGCTAGCGCTTGACGGTGCCCTGCTTCCAGAACGGGAACGGCACGATGGTGCCGGTGATCCGCTTGCCGCGGATCTCCACCTCAAGTGTGTTGCCTTCCTTGGCGTGCGCGGTGGGCACGTAGGCCGTGCCGAGCCCGACGCCGACGCTGGGGCTCATGATGCCCGACATCACGACACCGCTCGCCGCGCCATCGACGAACACCGGATAGCCGTGCCGCGGAATCGCCTTCTCGGTGAAGGTGAAGCCGACGAGCTTGCGCGGCACACCGGCCGCCTTCTGCGCCTCGAGTGCGCTGCGCCCGACGAAATCGCCCTTCTTCATCTTCACCAGCCAGCCGAGTCCGGCTTCGAGCGGCGTGACCGTGTCGTCGATGTCGTTGCCGTAGAGCGCCATGCCCATCTCGAGGCGCAGCGAGTCGCGGCAGCCGAGTCCGGTGGGCGTGATCTGCTTCGTCTCCATGAGCGCCTTCCAGAGCGCCGCGGAATCCTTCGCGTTGTGGTAGAGCTCGAAGCCGTCCTCGCCCGTGTAGCCGGTGCGCGAGAGCGTCATCGGGATGCCGGCGACGGTGGTCTCGACGAACCAGTAGTACTTGATGTCGGGCAGCGTGGCCGGCGTGAGCGCCTGCAGGATCGACTCGGCCTTGGGGCCCTGCACGGCGAGCAGGCCGATATCGTCGCTCACGTCCTCGAGCGTCGCGTCGAACTTGGAGAGGTAGCGCGAGATGTGCGCGAAGTCCTTGTCCTTGTTCGAGCCGTTCACGACCATCATCACGTGGTCGGCGTAGCGATACACGAGGCAGTCGTCGACAAACGTGCCCTGCTCGGTGAGGATGCCCGAGTAGTGGACCTGTCCGACGGCCAGCGCGGCGACGTCGTTGGAAGTCACGTAGGTGACGAAGTCGATGGCCTGCGCGCCGCGGATGATGAACTCACCCATATGGCTGACATCGAACACGCCGCAGCCCTTTCGCACGGCCTGGTGCTCGACGGTGATGCCGGTGGGATACTGGATCGGCATCTCAAAGCCGGCGAAGGGGACCATCTTGGCGCCGGCCGCCAGGTGGATGTCGTGGAAGGGGGTGCGCTTGAGCGTGGAGTCAGCCGCAGTCATCGCAGACATTCTCGGTCTTGAGGGGAAGGAGTGCGTAGCAGGGAAAGATGCCGAAACGGCAGGCACTTTACCACCCGCCCGCGCAATCGCTCCTTTCTATATAGAAGGTCAAACAACGATGCGGCGTCGAGAAATCGAACGCCATTTTGCCCGTAACGGACAGAGTCCTAACGCGTCCTTGGGGCGGACAGCTAGGGCTGGCACCGCGCGGCTCTCGGTGTCGGCGTGACTTGGACTCAAGCAACCGACTCCGTGCTCGAACTGCTGCTGGCCAGCGCACTCTCCGTCGTCTCCAGCTTCTCCAGCATCGCCGCGCTCCGACTGCGCCGTGCGGTGCGTTCCCTCGAGTCGCGACAGACCGCCGCCGACGCCGAGCCGCGCTCCGTGAGCAGCGCCGATCCCTCGGCGTCCTGGCATACGCTGCCGCTGCTCGCCGCGCGCGACGCCCTGTGGGACTGGGACCTGACCACGGACACGATGCGCTTCACGCCGCGCTGGCGCGAGATCCTCGGCGGTCGGGCGGACGAGGTCACCGCGTCCTCCGACGAGTGGTTCTCCCGCGTGCATCCCGCCGACCTGACCCAGGCGCGCGTGGACGTCGCCGCGCAGACCAACGGTACGCAGGTGCGCTTCGAGAGCGAACACCGCATCCGTCACGACTCCGGGCGATGGATCACGGTGCACTGGGTGGGGACGATCCTCCGCGACGAGACCGGCCGTGCACATCGCGTCGCGGGCAGCGTGCGCGACACCACGGCGCAGCGGCTGGCCGAGGAACAGGCGCGGCGCGAGGCGTTCTACGACTCGCTCACCGGCCTGCCCAACCGCGCCCTCGCGCGCGACCTGCTGCAGCGGGCCATCCGGCGCACGCGCCGTCAGGGCGAGCGCCGCTTCGCCGCACTGATCGTCGACGTCGACCGCTTCTCACACCACGCCGACGCGCTGGGCTTCAGCGCCGCCGACGAACTGTTACGCGCGATTTCCCGCCGCCTCTCACACACGGTGCGCCCCGGCGACGTTGTGGCGCGACTTGAGAACGATGTCTTCCTGCTGCTGCTCGACACCATCCACGAGGAAGCCGAAGCGCGGCAGGTGGCCGTTCGCGTCCTCGCGGCCTTCGAGAAGCCGGTGGAGGTGCTGACCCACGCGGTGCAAGTGAGCGTCAGCATCGGTGTCGCGATGCACGACCAAGCCTTCGACACGCCCGCCGACTACATCCGCAACGCCGAGATCGCCACGACGGCCGCGAAGCGGGTGGGAGGCGCGCGTCAGGCCAGCTTCTTGACGGCGATGCGCGAGGACGTGAAGCACCGCGCCTCGCTCGAACTCGACCTCGCCGGCGCCATCGCCCGCAGCGAACTGCGCCTCTGGTACCAGCCGGTGTTCTCGATCGACGAGCCGGAACCACAGCTCGCGGGCTTCGAGGCCTTGGTGCGCTGGTCGCATCCGCAGCGCGGCCTGCTCGGCGCGCACGAGTTCGTCTCGCTCGCCGAGGAGACGGGCGCCATCGTGCCGCTCGGCGCCTGGGTGATGAGCGAGGCCTGCAAGCACGTCGCGCCGATGGGAAGGGACGGCGGGCATCGGCCCTGGGTCTCGGTGAACATCGCCGCGCGGCAGCTCGCCGATGAAGCACTGGCCGACCTGGTGGATCGCGCCGTGCACGAGTCGTCGATCGACCACGCGCGCCTGCGGCTCGAGGTCACGGAGAACGTGATCCTCGCCAACGAGGAGGTCGCGCGTGGGACCCTGGCGATCCTGCGCGGGCGCGGGCACACGATCCTGATGGACGACTTCGGCACCGGCCACGCCTCGCTGAGCTACCTGCATCGGCTGCCCATCGGCGCGATCAAGATCGACCGTTACTTCGTCGGGCGCATGGACGAGAGCTCGGAGTGCCAGGAGATCGTGCGCTCGGTGGTCGCGCTGGCGCGCTCACTCGGCATGGACGCCGTGGCAGAGGGCGTGGAGCGGCCGCAGCATGTCTCGATGCTGCGCGAGATGGGCTGCCGCTACGTGCAAGGATTCCTGTTGGGCCAGCCGGTGCCACCCGAGGAGACGGCGCGCTTCGTTTCGGCCCCTCCCGCGTTCGCGAGCTGACGGGAACTGACGCGAACTGCGCGAGCTAGGGCCGGCTACCAGCGCGGGCCGAGGGCGTCGCGGAATTCCGCCGCGGTGGCGAACCGATCGCCCGGCGCCTTCATCATCCCGCGCTCAAGGACCTTGGCGATGGCCTCGGGGATCTCGCCGCGCAGCGTCGTCGCCAGCGGCGGCATCTCGGTGACGTGCGCGACCAACTGCCGCGCGCCCTTGTACTCCGAGAAGGGACGGTGCCCGGTGAGCATCTCGTAGCCAAGCATCGCCAGCGAGTAGACATCGGCGCGCGCGTCGGCCGGGTCGTCGTTGACGAACTGCTCCGGCGCCATGTAGCCCGGCGTGCCGACGGCGAAGCCCTTGTCGGTGAGACGCGCCGCGTTGAATGTCGGGTTGCTCTTGCGCAGCTCGCTGAGCGACATCCCGGTGGAGCTGCGGAGGCTCTCCAGCCGGGCGTGGGCCACGCCGAAGTCGGCCAGCACCGCGTGGCTGGACTGGAAGAGCACGTTCGCCGGCTTGAGATCGCGGTGCACGATCCCCACCTCGTGCGCGTGGGCGAGCGCGTCGGAGATTTCGTGCAGGACTTTCATGGCGTCGCGGATGGGCAAGGCCCCGCGTTCCAGCTTGGACTCGAGCGACTCGCCCTCCACGAACGGCATCACGTACCAGATGAGGTCCGTGGTGGAGCCCATCCCGAGGATGGGGACGATGTGCGGATGCTGGAGCTTGACCAGCACGGCGATCTCGCGCTTGAAGCGGGCCAGGGCGACATCGCCCGCCAGCTCGGGCGGCAGCAACTTGATCACCACGTGGCGCGGCAGGTTCGCGTCCACCGCGACGAAGAGGCGGCTCTGACCGCCAGCCGTCAGCTCGCGCTCGACGACATAGTGGCCGTCGAGCGCAGCCTGCAGGCGGCTGAGGAAGGCGTCTTCCACGCCCACCAAGCTACACTATTTCTTGCGCGCTGCGCGGGGCCTGCGGCGGGCATCGGCCCTTGGAAGCGTGGGCTGACCGCCGGTCGCGGCGCCGGTCGCGCTGCCGGTCGCACCCCGAAGGAACGCCCAGACCTCGGCCGCGTGCCCCTCGTGTGCGACATTCTCCCACACGCGCTCCACAATGCCGTCGGGCGACAGCACGTAGGTCGTGCGCATGGCGCCCATGTACCGGTGGCCGAAGAGCAGCTTCTCTTGCCACACGCCATAGGCCACGAGCACTTCGTGCCCGGTGTCCGAGAGCAGCGGGAAGTTCAGCGATTCCTTACTGTGGAAGCGCTTGTGCGAACGCGGGGAATCGGGGGAGATGCCGAGCAGCGCGACCTTTGCTCGCTTGAACCGTGCGAAATGGTCGCGAAACTCACGCGCTTCGATGCTGCAGCCGGTGGAGGCGTCCTTCGGATAGAAGTAGAGCACCACGCGCCGGCCGCGGAACTCGGCGAGCGAGACGTCGTTGCCGTCCTGGTCCGAAAGCGTGAACGCGGGCGCCGCGTCTCCGGGCGCTACGTTGGAATACGTCATCGCGCCGCGGCGACGTGCTGAAGCACCGCCCACTCAGCGGCCCGCTTGGGACTGCGCAAAGATCGTGAAGGCCTCAGCGGAGGTCTTGGTTGGCACGAAGCCAAACGACTCCTTCAGTCGATGGTTGTCGAGCACCGGTCGGTAGCGCAGGAACGCCAGCTGCTCCGGGCCGTAGCGACTCACAGCGAGCGCCCGACCGACGGCCAGCGCGCTCCAGAGGAAGGAGGCAGGCAGCGCCAACACCGGTTTCCCCAGACGCGCTGCGATCTCGCGAATCCCCAAGGTCCCATCGCCGGACACGTTGTAGATGCCGGCGCGATCACCCAACACCCCGTGCACGAAGGCAGCGGCCAGATCCTGATCCCAAACGAATGCGAAAGGCGAGTCGCTGCCGATCACGGCGAGGATGCGTTTCCTCAGGAACAGCGCGGTGATCTGGTTCGACGTCGTGGCGCCGAGCACGGTACCGATGCGCAGGACTAACTGCGCCAGCGCGGGATGCGTGCGCCGGTACTCGGCCAGCATCTCCTCGACCAGGCGCTTGTGGTGCGCGTAGGCGAAGCTCGGCGTGGCGCGCAGCGGCGCGTCCTCGCTGATGAGCGGCGGGTTGTCCGCGTGGTAGCCGTACGCGGCGCCTGAGCTGGCGACGGTGAGGTGCCGGGCGCGCGCTTCGAGGCAGGCCTTCACGACGTTGCGCGTGCCATTGACGTCGATGTCGTACTCGCGCGCGCGGTCGCCCTTGCCTTCAAGCACCGAGGCCAGGTGCACCACGTGCGTGATGCGCCTCTCACGCATCCAGCGACCCAGCGCGTTGTCGCGGATGTCCATCGGCACGATCTCGAATCCGGCGTCCGTGCGCGGCCGCAGGTCGATGCCGAACACTTGGCACTCGCGCGAGAGCCGACCGCCGACCACGCCGCCGACGTAGCCGCCCGCACCCGTGATGAGCACGCGCCGCGCGCTCACGCCGCCGCCTCAGCGGGACGCCGCGCCCACCACGACGACAGCGCGATCCCGGTCACCAAGTGCCACACCCCCCAGAAGGCCGTCACGAGCAGCATCCCTCCCGCCTCTGGGAAGAAGGTAAACAGGATGACGAGGCCCAGCCCGGAGTTCTGGATGCCGACCTCGAGCGTCACGGCGCGCGTGGCCGCGTCCCCTAGGCGCAGCGCGCGGGCCGATGCGTAGCCGAGCGAGAGCGCAAGCAGGTTCTGCAGGACGACGACATAGAAGAAGGTCCCGAAGCGCTCAACGAACAGCGTGAGGTTCTGCGCAAACGCGATGGCCACGAAGGCGAGGAGCACCAGCAGCGCGAGGCGACGCAGGGGCGGGTCCATGCGCATCGCGAAGCGCGGGTAGCGCTGACCCGTCCACATCCCAAGCGCCAGCGGGAGGCCCAGCACCAGCAGCACGACGATGAAGATCCCGCCCGGCGGCACGGCGATGGCGCGCAGGTAGTCCCGCGTCACCGGGTTCACGCTGGCCCAGAACGCGAAGTTGAGCGGCGTGAGCAGCGTGGCCGCGAGGCTTGAGACCGCGGTCATCGACACCGACAGCGCCACGTCACCCCGCGCGCGATACGCCATCAGGTTGGAGAAGCTTCCGCCCGGGCACGAGGCCACGAGGATCATCCCCAGGGCAAGCTCAGCGTCCAGGCGCAGTGCCCAGGCAATCGCAGTGCTCGCGGCCGGCAGCAACAGGAACTGGGCGACAAGCCCCGCCGCTGGAGCCAGCGGCTTGTGCAGCACCGCCAGAAAATCGGCCGGTCGCAGCGTCAGCGACACCCCGTACATCATCACGGCCAGCACGACGTTCAGCGTGACGAGCTGGGCCGGATCGAAGCGCAGCCCCACCTCGTTCACGAGGACAGGGCCCGGATGTGGCGCCGCAGCACGCGCAGGTAGCTCGCCTTGTGCACGTAGTAGGCCATGCGGTCAAGCTGTAGGTACTTGAAGCCACCGTCGATGCGACTGGCGAAGGACCTGCGCTTCTCTTGCTGAAGCGCGCGTGCCGCCGGATGCCCGGAAGTCAGGCCCTTCAAGTACAGCGCCACCAACTCGGCCTGCTCGTAGCGCCCCTGCCAGCCGAGTCCGCTGGCCTCGACCATCCCCAGCAACGCCAAGGTGTCGTCGCTGGGATGCAGCGCGTTGAGATAGAGACGCGGCGCTGGCCCGTCGTCCCAGCTGAGCGCCGCGCGATCAATGAACGGATAATGCAGCGCGTAGCCCGTGGCCTGGAGAATCACATCGTACTCGCCGCGCGAACCATCGGCGAAGGTCACCGTGTGCCCCGCGACCTCGCGCAGATCCGGTCGCGCGCGAATGTCGCCGTGCGCCAGGTGGTGCAGCACCAGCGAGTTCATCACCGGATGCGACTCGTAGAGACGATAGTCGGGATCCGGCAGGCCGTAGTCCGACGGCTTGCCGACCACGAGCCGCACAAGCAGGCCGTCCAGGCGCTGCTTGATGGGACGCGGCAGCGTGATCAGTCCACCGAGCGTGTCGATCGGCCGGCCCTTGATGAACTTCGGGAGGAACCAGTAGCCGCGCCGCACGCTCAGGTCCACGCTGGCCGCGTGGCGCACGGCATCCACCGCGATGTCGGCGCCGGAGTTTCCGCAGCCGACCACGAGGACGCGCTTGCCCTCGAACACGCGCGGCGACTTGTAGTTCGCGGAGTGCATCCGCGTGCCCGCAAACTCACCGGGCAACGCCGGCTGGAACGGGTGGTGCAGCGTGCCCGTGGCGATGAGCAGCGCAGAGAACCGCCGCGTCTGCTGCTTTCCCTCGCGTTCCGTGGTGATGTCCCAGCCGCCGTCTGCAACTCGCACGCAGCGCAGCACCCGCGTCGAGAACTCGTAGTGCCGCTTCAGGTCGAAGTGCTCGGCGAAGTCCCGGAAGTACCGCGCCATCTCGTCGTGCCGCGGATACGGCGCCACCTCGTCCCGCATCGGGAACTCGGTGAACTCCGTCATCCGCTTGGAGGAGATCAGGTGCGCGCTTTCGTAGACCGTGCTCTGCGGGTTGGCGATGTCCCACAACCCGCCGACATCGGCGTGCAACTCAAAGCCCGTGAACGGCAAGCCGTGCTTCGACAGGACCCGCGCCATCGCGAGCCCCATCGGACCGGCGCCGATCAGCGCGTACAATCGCGACTCAGAACAGGGGCTCGTTGCCCATCAACACGGCCATCACGGCCTTCTGCACGTGCAGGCGGTTCTCGGCCTCGTCCCACACGCGGCTCTGCGCACCATCGATGACCTCGGCGGTGACTTCCTCGCCTCGGTGCGCCGGGAGGCAGTGCAGGAAGATCGCATCCTTGGCCGCGCGCTTCATCAGGTCGGCGTTCACCTGGAAGCGGGCAAAGGCGCGCTCGCGCTGCGCCTGCTCCTCCTCCTGGCCCATCGAGGCCCAGACATCGGTCGTCACGACGTCGGCGCCGTCCACCGCCTCTGCCGCGTCACGCACCAGCGTCACCCGACCCTTCGACTTCGCGTTGGCGAGGATCGTCGCGTCGGGGTCGTAGCCTTCCGGACAGGCCAGCCGCAGCGCGAAGCCGAGCAGCGCGGCGGCATCGCACCAACTGTTGGCCATGTTGTTGCCATCGCCGATCCAGGCGATCGTCTTACCATCGAAGGTGCCCAGGTGCTGCTGCACCGTGAGCAGGTCGGCGAGGATCTGACAGGGATGCTGCAGGTCCGTGAGGCCATTGATGACCGGCACCTCGGAATAGCGCGCAAACTCCACGACCTCGTCGTGCGCGTAGGTGCGGATCATCACGCCGTCCACCATGCGGTCGAGCACACGGGCCGTGTCGGCCACGTCCTCGCCGCGGCCGAGTTGCACGTCGCGCGGCGTGAGGAACAGCGGATGCGCGCCAAGCTGCCAGGCGCCGACCTCGAACGAGACGCGCGTGCGCGTGCTCGACTTATGGAAGAGCATGGCCAACGCCATGCCCTCGAGCGGCCGCTTGCGGTACTCCCCGCGGCGCATGCGGTCGGACAGCGCGAACAACGCCCGCAGCTCGGCGGGAGAAAAGTCGGGAAGCGCGATGAAGTCGCGGTGCGTGGACATGGGGATGGTGGCTACTGGCAGCGCGAGCCGTGCCGGATGGCGAGGCGTGTCGTGGGGACGGTGCGCGTGGAGTCCATCAGAAGATACGCCGGTTCGTACTCGGCGGAGAGGACCAGCGAGTCGCCGCGGGGGAACTCGATGGCGGTCCAGCGCCCAGTGGGATCGGCCGCTGGGCAGGGCGTGACGTCGGGCAGCGCGGCGCGGATGGCGGTCGCGACGGCGTCCCAATCGTCGTGGGCCGCGGAGTCCGAGGCGAACTGCCGGCTGGCCACGATGTCGAGGATCATCGCGTCCTCGCGCGGCCAGAGGCTGGTGGAGTCGAAGACCGGCACGTGGTACTCGACCTCGTAGCCGGCGATGATCTCCGCCATGCCGACCTCGGCGCGCGGGGCGATCTCGCGGCGGACGCTGCGGAGCTGGAGCACGCGCAGTGGCTTGGCGGGAATGCCCTGGAGCGCGTCGAAAGGCGGCAACTTGGCGCCGACGGTGGCGATGTCGTCGCCGCGGGCGCAGGCGCCGATGGCGGCTCCGAGCACGAGCGAGAGCAGGATCGGCGCGCGCCGCATGCATGCGCGCCCCATCACAGGATGTACTTCCTGAGGTCCTCGTCCTCGGCAATCGCCACCAGCCGCTCGCGCACGACCTTCGCGTCCACGACTTCCGGCGCCGTGCCACGATCGGGCAACTCGTAGAGCAGCTCCTCGAGCAGCGTCGTCATCACCGTGTGCAGCCGACGCGCGCCGATGTTCTCCATGCGCGTGTTCACCTGCGCGGCGATGCGGGCGATCTCCTTGATGCCGTCGTCCGTGAAGCTGAGCTCGCAGGACTCCGCCTTGACCAGCGCCGCGTACTGCTTGGTGAGCGCGTTCTCCGGCTCCGTCATGATGCGGACGAAATCGTCCTCGGTGAGCGACTTGAGCTCCACGCGGATGGGGAAGCGGCCCTGCAGTTCGGGGATCAGGTCGCTGGGTTTGGATACGTGGAAGGCGCCGGCGGCCACGAAAAGCACGTGGTCCGTCTTCACCATCCCGTGCCGCGTCTGCACGTTGGAGCCCTCGACGATCGGCAGCAAGTCGCGCTGCACGCCCTCGCGCGAGACGTCGGGGCCACCGAAGTCCCCCTTCTGCCCGGCGATCTTGTCGATCTCGTCGAGGAAGATGATGCCCATCGACTCCGTGCGTTCGATGGCGTCTCCGATGACATCGTCGAGGTCGATCAGCTTGTCGAATTCCTGGTCCAGCAGGATGCGCCGCGCCTCGCTGACCTTCACGGTGCGCTTCTTGGTCCGCTTGGGCAGCAAGTCGGAGAGCATCTCCGTGAAGTTCTGCATGCCTTCCGGCGCGCCCGGCTGGTTCATCGCGTCCATCATCGGCGGCGCCTGCTGCACCTCGACCTCGACCTCGCGCTGCTCGAGCTGGCCGTCCTTGAGCAGTTGTTTGAGCTTCTCGCGCGTGCGCTTGTGGCGCTCGGCCGCCAGCTGCTCCTCCTGCTGCACGCCAGCGGAGCTCGCGACGAACACACGCTCTGCCTCGCCGGCGGTGGGCTTAGGCGGCTCGGTGGGCGCCGGCAGCAACAGGTCGAGCAGACGCTCGTCCACGCGGTCGTTGGCGAGGTCCTCGACTTCCTGCTCGCGCTCGGAGCGCACCATCTCGATGGCGCTGTCGACGAGGTCGCGGACCATGCCCTCGACGTCGCGGCCCACGTAGCCGACCTCGGTGAACTTCGAGGCCTCGACCTTGATGAACGGCGCGCCGGAGAGCTTGGCGAGCCGCCGCGCGATCTCCGTCTTGCCCACGCCCGTGGGGCCGATGAGGATGATGTTGTTCGGCGAGATCTCGTGCCGGATCTCCTCGGGCGTGCGCTGCCGCCGCCAGCGATTCCGCAGCGCGATGGCCACTGCCTTCTTCGCCTCGGCCTGCCCGACGATGTAGCGGTCGAGCTCCGCGACGATGCGTCGCGGGGTCAGGTCTGCGAGGCGCGCGAGCGCCTGTTCGGTGCGTGGGCTGGTCATCGCCGGCTACGCCGTCGGCTCGACGACGGTGATGTGCGTGTTGGTATAGATGCAGATCTCGCCGGCGATCGAGAGCGCACGCTTCACGATTTCCACGGGCGGAAGCTGCGTCTCGCGCACGAGCGCACGCGCGGCGGCGAGTGCATAGGAGCCACCGGAACCGATGGCGCAGATGCCGTCATCCGGTTCGATCAACTCACCGTTGCCAGAGATGACGAAGCCGTGGTCGCGGTCCACCACGATGAGCAGGGCCTCGAGGCGGCGCAGCACGCGGTCGGAGCGCCATTCCTTGGCCAGCTCAACGGCGGCGCGCGGCAGGTTGCCGGGGTGCCGCTCGAGCTTTTCCTCGAACTTCTCGAACAGCGTGAAGGCGTCGGCAGCGGCCCCGGCAAATCCGGCGAGCACGCGGCCGCCCTTGAGCGGGCGCACCTTCACCGCGCCCTGCTTCATCACCGTGTCGCCGACGGAGACCTGGCCGTCGCCGCCGATGGCAACCTTGCCGTCGCGGCGGACGGCGAGGATGGTGGTGGCGTGGAAGGTGGGTAGTGCCATAGCCGGAATATACCTGCTTCCCTACGGGGACCGGACCTTGGTGCTCCACTGCTCGAACTCGCTGGGGAGGATCCGATATCGGGCGGCAGAGGCATCGTTGAGACCGAGGAGGATATCAATCAGAACCTCGGCGAATCCCGTCCGGTCAGCGACCGGCACGTGATGCGTAGCCGCCCATTCCTGTCCCCATGCGAGCGTCGGAACCACACCCCCTCGGACCGCGTCGACGACAGCTGCCGAGAGCGCCTCGCGATACCGCAGCCGAATCGGATCCGGCTGCGTCACCGCCTGCTGGGCGACGAGATAGAGCTCGCAGGACCGCTGATACGCGCGGACGAAAGTGTTTCGCAGGAGCTCAATCCGCTTGAGCTCATAGATGGCGAGGATTGCCTCCGTGTACTCCTGCTCCGGAACGTCCACGAAGGTCAGTGGACAAAGGTTGCTCGCGATCAGCGGGATGTTCGCGGCGAGTCGAGATGTCCGCTTGTTCACGTCGGTGAATGGCTGCAGGTACGGCAGGTGCACCATCAGGAAGAACGACTGCTCGAATGGGTCCGTGATCTGCCGAGCCGTGCTTACGATTCGACCGAAGCACTCTTCGATGAGCTGCGGGACCGCCGTGGGCCAGTAGTTGGAGCTTGCGATGCGAACCTCGCGGCGGCGCAGCGCCCCCTCTTCCGCCTTGGTCGGCATCAGGTTCTCCGACAGCGCCGCGTGGACGCTGCGGAGCAGTCTCTCGCTGAGTGCGAGTTGCTCCCCCTCGCCTACCAAGAGTTCAATCGCGGCCTTGTGGTTGAGGATCATTTGGGCTTCGCGTGCGTCCTTTCCCTCTGCTTGCTGCCCAAACTCGAGCAAGAGCTGCGTATCCAATCGTGAGTAGGTGTTTCCTTCGAGGCGACTCGACGCCCAGGAGAGGTCGATGAGCAAGCGCTCGATGATGTCCCTGGCGAAGGTGCCGGCCGGACGCGTGTCGCCGGGACTGCGCCCAATCTCCGCGAGTTGCTTGCGGATTGCCGCGGGCAGGTAGAACGTCTCGCCGGCCACGTAGTCGAACAGCCAGTCTCGGTCGTACGTGACGTAGGACCGCTGCTCGCGAGGCTGGCGGATCTGCGCCCGGATCTCCTCGGCTGCGTCCACCGCCGCATTCGCGGTGGAAACCCTCGCGTCGCTCTTGCCCGCTTGGGCGAGCTTGTATCGGCGTCCTCGGCCGACACCGATTTTCTCGAGCTCGTGGGGGGGCATAGCCCGCAGCCGGTACGAGACGGCGTAAGGCTCAAGCTCGGTGCCGAACATCCGAACGAGCTCGTCGGCTATTTCACCGACGGTCAGTCCTTCGGTTCTCCACTCGAGAACCTTCCGTATTTGGCGAACCTGCTCCCGGATGGCGGATCGGTTGCCAGCCATGGACTCCCCTGATGATTTATCGACAATTTGTCGATATTTTATCGATAAATCAAGTTATCGACAATTTATGATAATCACTTGAGGGGATGTCGTTCGTGGCTACTCCCGCAGTTCCGCGGCTACGAACGCAACTCCTACCATCACGCCCGCGGGTGCGCCCCGCGATACACCTGCTTGAGCCGCTCCACCGAGGTGTGCGTGTAGATCTGCGTGGTGCTCACGCTGGCGTGGCCCAGCAGCTCCTGCACCGCCCGCAGGTCCGCCCCACCGTCCAGCAGATGCGTGGCGAAGGTGTGCCGCAGCGAGTGTGCGCTCAGCCCCTGCCCTTCGTCGACTTGCTCCAGCCAACCCGTGACTGCGTTGTGCAGCGTCTTGGGACTCATCCGCTTCCCACGCTGGCTCAGGAACATCGCCACGCGGTCGCCCGCAGGCCCGAGCTTCGCCAACAGTTGATCGCGCACGCGCTCATATTCCCGCAACGCCCGCTGCGCGGGCTCACCCACCGGCACGATGCGCTCCTTGCGCCCCTTGCCGCGCACCTTGAGCGATCCGCTCAACAGATCGAGGTCGCGCCGGTCGATCCCGCGAAGTTCACTGATCCGCAGCCCGGCCGAATAGAACAGCTCGAGGATCGCGAGGTCGCGCACGTCAGTAAAGCGCCCCTCCTGCGCGCGCGTGGCGGCAGCGGTGAGCATCGTGTCCACCTGCGTGCGGTCCAAGTGCCCCGGCAGATGCTTCTCGAGCTTGGGGCTGTTCACCGCCCGCGCCGGGTTCGCCTCGACCAAGTCATTGCGATGCAGGAATCGAAAGAACGACCGCGCCGCGGACAGCGCCCGCGCACTCGAGCGCCGCGACAGCCCGCGCCGGTTCAGGTGCGCAAGCCAGGCCCGCATCGCCAGGCGATCGATCGCCGCCCAGTCCACGGCGTCCACCGCGAGGTGCCGCTGCAGAAAGCCCTGCAGGTCGCCGAGGTCGCGGCCGTAGGCGGCCACGGTGTTCGGCGAGACGTCGCGTTCCTTCTCCAGATGGGTCAGGAACGCGGCGACGAGATCCTCCTGATCAGCCACCGTGCCGCGGCGTCACCATCTCGCCAAAATGCCCGCCGAGCGAGCGCAGGTAGCTGTCCATCGTCCGATGCTCGCCCATCCACTTCATCAGGACGCGGAAGATCGGCGAGTCCACGTAGCCGTCCTCGGTGATCCGCACCTCGGTGCCAGATCCCGAGGACGTGATGTCATACGTCCACACGCCGCCCCAGCCGGCCTCCTCGTTGTCGACGATGGTCGTCACGACCTGCCGCGGCTCCGTGAGCGTGGTCATCTCGACGTGCATCACGCCGGCGGCGCCCATGTTCTCTTCCCAGGTCTCGCGCGCCTTGTCGGTCAGGCGGCGCGCCCCCTTCATGTCGGACCACCAGCTGGGCGTGGTCGACACGTTGCGAATCACCTTGTACACAGTGTCAGGCGATGCCACGAGCACGATCGTGGAGCTCGCCACGTGCTCGCGCGGCAGAGAACGGCCGTAGAGGTACAGGCCGCCGGCCACCAACACCGCCAGGATCAACAGTCGTTTGATGAACTTCATCGTCTACCTCGCCGTAGTGGGGGCCGACAGGACCCCGTACTCCAGACGCCAGGACTCCAGCGCCTGTAACGCCCGCTCGGCGTAGCGCTCGCGCTTCAGCGCCTTGTCCCGCGGCGGATCCGCCAGCTCCTCGAGCAAGCCGAAGTTGGCGTTCATCGGCTGGAAGTGCTTGGGGTCCGACTCGCGCAGGTAGCGGTAGAGCGCGCCAAGCATCGTGGTCGGCGGCGGGATGACCGGCTCCTCGCCGCGCAGGAGGCGGTCAAGATTGATGGCCGCCAGCAGCCCCGTCGCCGTACTCTCGGTATAGCCCTCCACGCCCGTGAGCTGGCCGGCAAACAAGGTCGTCGCGTGGTCGCGTAGCGCGAGGTGCGGGCTTAACGCGGCGGGCGCGTTCAGATACGAATTGCGATGGATGCTGCCGAAGCGCAGGAACTCCGCCTCGGCGAGCCCGGGGATCATCCGGATCACGCGCTGCTGTTCAGGGATCCTGAGGCGGGTCTGGAAGCCGACGAGGTTCCACATCCGCCCCGCCCGGTCCTCGCGCCGCAGCTGGACCACGGCCCAGGGGCGCTTGCCCGTACGTGGGTCCTTCAACCCAACCGGCCGCATCGGTCCGTGGCGCAGCGTGTCAGGACCCCGACGTGCCATCTCCTCGATGGGCATACAACCCTCGAAGTAGGGCACTTCATCGAACTCGTGCGCCGTGAACTGGTCCGCCGTGCTCAGCGCCTGAATGAAGGCGTCGTACTCCTCGCGGGACATCGGGCAATTGATATACGCGCCCTCCTCCCCCGCCCCTTCCATCGTCTCCTTGTCCCAGCGGGCGGCGCGGAAGGCGATGTCGTAGTCGATGCTCTCCGCGCTCAGCACGGGCGCGATGGCGTCGTAGAACGCGAGGCCCGCCACGCCGAGCCGCGCCCGGATCGCCTCGGCCAATGCGTCGCTCGTCAACGGCCCCGTGGCGACGATGCCGACGTCCGGCAGCGCCGCGACCTCGCCGCGCTCCACCGTGATGCGTGGATGTGCGTGCACACGCTCGTGCACACCGGCGCTGAACACGTCGCGATCCACCGCCAACGCAGAACCCGCGGGGATGCGCGCCGCATCCGCGGACTCGAGCACGATGGAGCCCAACGCCCGCATCTCGGCCTTCAGCAGCCCGTGCGCGTTGGTGACCTCGGTGCTCTTGAAGGTGTTGCTGCACACGAGCTCGGCGAGCCGGTCCGTGCGATGCGCGGCCGTGCCGCGCACGGGGCGCATCTCGTGCAACACGACCTCGTACCCGCGCTCCGCCAACTGAAAGGCGGCCTCGCTACCCGCGAGGCCGCCTCCGACGACGTGGATGGCGCTCCCGCCACTCACGCCGTCACCGCCTCGGCCTCCGAACCCTCCGGCGCCTCCACATCCCACTCATTCTGGCACTTGAGGCAGCGACGGAAGTGCCCGCGCGACTTGGTGCTCTTGGCCTCCGCACCCTCAAAGCCGCATTCTGGACACTTCTCCAGCACCGGCTTGTCCCAGCAGACGAAATCGCAGTTGGGATAGTTCTCGCAGCCGTAGAACGCCTTGCCGCGCTTCTTCGAGCGCCGCGCCGCGATGTCGCCGCCGTCCTTCGGGCACTTCACACCGGTCGGCATCGACTTCGTGCCGCGGCACTTGGGGAAGCGCGAGCAGCCGAGGAACTCACCCGACTTGGACTTCCGGATGACCATCGGATTGGTGCCGCACTCCGGACAGGCAATCGGATAAGTCTTCGGCGGCTCCTTCTTGCCACCCAGCGGCTGCGTGTACTTGCAGGTCTTCGGATGGTTCTCGCAGGCCACGAAGGGCCCGAAGAAGCCGCCCTTGGGCACGAGCTTGCCGCCGCAATCGGGGCACTTCTGCCCCTCCAGCGCGGAGAGGTCGTGCGCCTCGCGGATCAGTGCCTCCGCGTCCACGGTCTCGAGCGCGTGCTCGAAGGGCGAGTAGAACTCCTCGAGCACCTGCTTCCAGCCCAGCTTGCCATCCTCGACCTTGTCGAGCTCGCCTTCCATCTGCGCGGTGAAGCCGACGTCGAACTCGCGCGGGAACTGCTTCACCATCACCTTCTCGACGCTCTCACCGAGTGGCGTGGGGAAGAAGCGCCGCTGGTTGAGCTCGGCGTAGTGCCGCTCCGTGAGCGTGGAGATGATGCTCGCGTACGTGGACGGGCGTCCAATGCCACGCTTCTCGAGCTCCTTCACCAGCGAGGCCTCGGAGTAGCGCGGCGGCGGCTCGGTAAAATGCTGCGTGGGGTCGACGGACCGCACGGGCACGTGCTCGCCCGGCTCGATGGCCGGCAGCGCCTGCTCGTCCTCGAGCGCCTTGGAGTCGCCCTCCTCGCGCGTCTCCTTATAGAGCGCGAGGAAGCCCTGGAACTTGATGACGGAGCCGGTGGCCCGGAACAGGTAGCGGCCGAGGTCGAAGTCCACCGTGGTGGTGTCGAACACGGCCGGCGACATCTGCGAGGCCATGAAGCGCTGCCAGATCAGCGTGTAGAGCTTGAGCTGCTCGGGCGAGAGGTACTTGGCCACGCTGTCCGGCGTGCGCGCCGGGTCCGTCGGGCGGATGCCCTCGTGTGCACCCTGCGCGGCGGCCTGGTCCTTCTCACTCGTGTAGAGACGCGCCTCCTTCGGTAGGAACTCGGCGCTGTACTGCTTGCCGAGGAACTCGCGGGCGGCCGCGGCCGCCGTCTCGGCGACGCGCACGTGGTCCGTACGCATGTAGGTGATGAGACCCACCGCGCCCTCGCTCGACGAGAGCTGCACGCCCTCGTAGAGGTTCTGCGCGAGTCGCATCGTGCGCTTGGAGCCGAAGCCGAGCTTCTTGGCCGCTTCCTGCTGCAGCGTGCTGGTCTTGAACGGCGCCTCAGGATTCTTGCGACGCTCGCGGCGCTTGATGTCCGTGACGTCGAAGTGTGAGCGGCCTTTGAGGTCGTTGACGATGGCCATCGCGGCCTTCTCGTTGCCGATCTCCGGCTTCTCACCGTCGAGATGGTGCAGCTTGGCGGTGAAGCCCTGGCCCTCGTGCTCAAGCGCCGCCGCGATCGTCCAGTATTCCTTCGGCTTGAACGCGCGAATCTCGCGCTCGCGCTCCACCAAGAGGCGCAGCGCGACGGTCTGCACGCGGCCGGCGGAGAGACCCTTCTTCACCGTCTTCCACAGCACCGGGCTGGCCTTGTAGCCGACGAGACGGTCGAGCACACGACGCGCCTGCTGCGCATCCACCTTCTTGCTGTCGATCTCGCGCGCCTCGGTCAGTGCCTTGGAGACGGCGTCCTTGGTGATTTCATAGAAGAGCGCGCGACGGATCGGCGGCGCCTGCTTGCCGGAGATCTGTTGCTCCACATGCCAGGCAATGGCTTCGCCTTCGCGGTCAGGGTCGGTCGCGATGTAGACGGCCTTCGCCGTCTTGGCCGCGCTCTTGAGCTCGGCGACCGTCTTTTCCTTGCCGGGGATGGTGACGTATTCGGGCTCGAAGCCGTTCTCGGCGTCGATGCCGATGCTCTTCACCGGCAGGTCGCGGATGTGCCCCACCGTGGCCTTTACGGCGTAGCCGGAGCCCAGGTACTTGCCGATGGTCTTGGCCTTGGCAGGCGACTCGACGATAACCAGCGACTTCCCGGCCGCTGCGCGGGCGGCGTCCTCGTCGTGCGGGAGTTCCGGCTCAGCAGCCTTCCGCCGCGCTGCCGCTGGGGCGCGCTTGGCGGTGGCCTTCTTCTTGGTAGCCTTCTTGGCGGCCGGCTTTGCGGCCTTCTTCTTGGACGTTGCCATTCCGTATCCGGGAGGGTGCGGCGAATAGGGAAGGCATCCTAGTCCGCCACCCCACCCGCCGCAAGCGCAACTATAATAGAAGCGACAGCGTCCGGCGTCAGCGAATCTATGCTAACCGTATGATTTGCTTGCAGATAGGTCGACTCGCGTTGCGCTGAAAGTCGCGTGAGCGCCTCGACCGGATTCGCGGCCCCAAGGAGGGGGCGGGAGGCCGCCGACTCCCCGATCCTGGTCGCTGCGATCGCCGGAGAGACCTTCAGAAACACGGTCAGGGACCGGCCGCTGGCCCCTGCCGGACCTTGATCCCCGGCCCCTAAGGGACCTCGATTGCCTGCCTCCGCCGGCGGACGGTCGCCGCCGGCCGCACCGGATCCCAGAGCGCCTCGGTTGGCAGGGTCCAGCATCCAGCCGCCCCCCGGCGCCACAACGACCTGACGGCGATTCGCCAGCCGCGCGGTGGCCTCGCGCTCCCGCCGACGGAAACCCGCCTCGCCCTCTGCTGCGAAGATCTCGGGCACTGACTTTCCTGCCTCGCGTTCGATCTCGGCGTCGAGGTCCACGAAGGTCCACCCCAGTGCCGCCGCGACCAACGGACCGACAGTGCTCTTCCCGGCTCCTGGCAGACCCACGAGCACCAGACGCGTGACCTGCGCGCTGTCGATCGACACCGACTCAGCCAGGTGTCAGCCGCTCGGCCACGCGCGCCAGGTAGGCGTCGTGATTGCGGCGTAGCTCGCCCAGCGAATCGCCGCCGAACTTCTCGAGGAGGGCATCCGCCAATACCAGCGCCGTCATCGCCTCGGCAATCACGCCCATCGCCGGCACGGCCGTGACATCCGAACGCTCGGCGGCCGCGGCGGCCTTCTCGCCCGTCTTGGCGTCCACAGTCTCCAGCGGCCGCATCAGCGTCGAGATCGGCTTCATCGCCACGCGCAGGACCAAGTCTTCGCCGGTCGTCATCCCACCCTCGAGGCCGCCAGCGCGGTTCGTTCGGCGCCGCACGTGACCGGTACGCGGGCTGCCCGGTTGCGGCAGGATCTCGTCGTGGACCTCGGCGCCCGTGCGCCGCGCCGCCTCGAAGCCAAGTCCCATCTCGACACCCTTCACCGCGGGGATCGAACAGATGGCAGCAGCGAGGCGGCCATCGAGCTTGCGGTCCCAGCTCACGTGCGCGCCGAGTCCGACGGGCAGGCCCGTCACGACGACCTCACAGATGCCGCCGAGGGTGTTGCCCTCGGCCTTGGCGGCATCGATGCGGGCGATCATCGCCTCCTCCGCGGCCTTGTCGAGGCAACGCAGGGGCGAGGCATCCGCGGCCGCGTTCAGGTCCTCAGGAAGCTCGGCTGGCGCACTGGCATCCACGCCGCCGAGGTGCACCAGGTGGCTACCGACGCGCACGCCGAACTGCGCGAGCAGCTGACGGGCCACCGCGCCGCAGGCCACGCGCGCAGTCGTCTCGCGCGCGGAGGCACGCTCCAGGATGTCGCGGGCATCGCGGCGGTCGAACTTGAGCAATCCGGTGAGATCCGCGTGCCCCGGCCGCACGCGGGTGACCTGGCGCTTGCGGCCTTCGGGCGTGTCGTCCTCGGGCCGCGGCGCGGGATCCATGATGGCTTCCCAGTTCTTCCAATCGTTGTTTCGGATCAGCATCGCGATGGGCGCGCCGATGGTCTCGCCCGCGCGCACGCCGGCAACGAACTCCACGCGATCCGTCTCGATCACCATTCGACGGCCGCGGCCGTAGCCCTGCTGGCGACGCGCGAGCTCGGTGTCCACGTGCTCGGCGAGCAGCGGCAGCCCGGCCGGCGCGCCCTCGACGAGCGCGACCAGGGCCTGGCCGTGCGATTCACCGGCGGTGTGGAAGCTGAGTCGTGCCATGGCGATGAACGTGGGCGATCGTGGACAAGTTGTCGGCCGCGAGGAGACGGGGCGGCCCCTCTGGACGCAGAGGCGCCCGGCGAAAGATATCGCCGGGCGCCTCAGGTCCTACTGGACTGCGCTGCCGCTTAGGGCATCGAACTCGGACGCACCACCTCGCCCTCGTCCACGATATGCGGCGTGACGAGGATCAGGAGGTCCTGCTTGCGCTCGACCACGCGGGTCTCGCGGAACAGGCGGCCGATGAACGGCAGCTTCATCAGGATCGGGATGCCGCTCTCGAGCCGCGACACCTGCGTCTGTGTGAGGCCGGCGATGACCGCCGTCTCGCCGTCACCGACGAGGACCTCGTTGGTCGCCGTGCGCTCGGAGATTTCCGGGCCGGCCACGGTGATGCCCAACAGCGTCTGCTGCGAGGCGTTGATCTCCATCGTGATCTGGCGATTGGACGTCACGTGCGGCGTGACCTCCAGCGTGATGCCGACCCGCTGGCGCTGAATGACCGGTGCAATGGCCTGGATCTGGCCCGGCACCGCCGGCGGCGTGAGGAGGAACGCGATCTCGGTGCCGGCGAACAGCGTGGCCTGGCGGTTGTCGATTGTCGTCGTGCTCGGCTCGGCCTGCACGTCGGAGAGATTCTGCGACGAGAGCGCGTCGAGGAAGGCGGAGATGTTGCTGCCGCCGATTACCGTGTTGTAGACCAGCGAGAGTGCGGCCGTGGACCCGAAGGTGCGGTTGGCGTTGGTGACGCCGATGAAGGCATCGCCGCCGAGGTCCACCTGCAGCTCGCCGGGCGTGCCGCGCGAGAGCAGCGTGTTGAAGAAGCTCGTCGGATTGCCGAAGTCGTAGCTCAGGCCCAGCTCCTCCGTCGCCGTGCGGTCCACGGCGATGATCTTGGCCTTGATGGCGACCTGCGGCGTGCGGACGTCGAGGTCGCGCACGTAGCTGACGATCTCCGGCAACCGCGAGACGGTCTCGGTGATGAGCAGGGTGTTGGTCTTCTCGTCGTGCGTCACCACGCCGCGGCCACAGGCCGGGCTGGCGGGCGTCGGGCTCGCGCCGCCCGGGGCAGCGCCCTCGGCCCCGGTGGTGGCATCGACCACCGTGCTGGTCGCGCCCACCGAGCCGGAAGAGCAGGCGGCGATGAGCTGGCGGATGGTCGTCGCGAGCGTCGCGGCCTTGGCGTAGTTCACCGGCACCAGCTGGGTAACCAGCGGCTCGGCAGCCACGCGGGCGGCGAGGTTCTGATAGCTATCGATCGTGATGATGCCCGTGGAGTCCTCGACCGCCTGGAGGCCGTTGGCCTGCAGTATCTTCGAGAGCGCAATGTCCCAGGGCTGGTTGACGATCTCGGTGAAGCGCACCGTACCGGTGACCGAGGATCCGGTCACGAACGTGCGCCGCGAGAACTCCGAGAAGGTCGCGATCACGTCGTGGATGTCGCGATTGGCGAAGGTCACCGTGATGCGTTCCTGCTGCGACTGCTGCGCGCGGGCCAACGCAGCGGACTCGAAGCGCGGGCCGCGGGCCGCGGGGGCAGTCTCGGGCTCCACGGGCACATCGCGCACGGCGGCCGCTCCGGCCGACCATGGCGCGAAGTCGTCGCTCCCACGGACCGAAATGCGGATCTCCGTGTTGCTACGCACGACCGAGTACTCGCGGGGTGCGTCGAGATCGAGCACGAGGCGGACCACGTCGCTCTCGAACTGCGCGAGGCGCACATTCCGGATGCCCGCGCGGTTCACGCGGTCATAGGTCGGCGCGCGCAGGTCCAGTGTGGCGCCCTTGAGGTCCACGACGATGCGGTGCGGCGACTCCAGGATGAAGTCGCTGACGCTGACCGCACCGTCGAAGCTGAGCACGACGTCCGCGCGTCCGGCCCCCGGCACGACGGTCACGGCCGTCACGGTGGCGGTGGCCTCCGCGGGCGCCGGCGCCGCGTGGGCGGCCGTCGCACCGAACAGGAGTGCGCTGGCCACGATGGGGGCCAGCATCCGATATCGCCTCATGGCGTCCTACCTCCCCGAGTGGGCACGGTGATCGACAGCACTTCCTGTCGTGTAAATCCGAATTCGTCGATGGCCAACGCAACCTCGCGCTGGCGGATGGCCGACACCCGCATGCGGCCGAACACGCTGCCGACCCGCACGCGGTAGATCTCGTTGCTTGAGACGTCCTTCAGGGTCGCGACGGAACTGCGGCCCGCGGGATCGAAGATGATGCCGACGACCTCGAGGTCCGCGAGCAGCGGACGGATATCGCCGCTGGCGATCAGCGAGGCGAATGGATCGCGGCGCCCGCTACGCGGATACGCGTAGACCTCGCGGTTGAAGACCACGTTCCCGCTGGAGTCCCGGACCACGTTCGCCGTGGAGACCTTGGCCTTGGTTGGCGCGGCCGGTTGTCCCCTGCGACCCTGCGCATTGCCGAGCAGGGGCAGGACGATGGCCACCGCTGCCACGGCGAGGATGGCGTGCCGAGCGTTCACTGGCTACCTCCCGGCGCTTCCGCCTTCACGACGTAGGTCTGCAGGTCGAACGTCGCGTTCAGCGACTGCGAGCCCGGACCGGTCGCCGCGCTGACCGCCGTCGACGGCTGCAGCGACAGGTTCACCGGCGCGATGATGCGGCGCAGCGACCCGATTGCCGAGAGCAACTCGCCAATCTGATGGTACTGGCCAGTGATCTGCATCTGGTAGCGATAGGTGTCGAACTCCTCGCCCTGCACCACGGGGCCCGGCACGAAGCTCCCGACATCCATCCCCGTACGCCGCGCGGCGCCGACGATCTGGTCGAGCAGCGCCGGCACCTCGTTGCCCGCCGGGATCAGCGTGCGGATCAGCTCGAGGTTGTCGCGCAGCAGCTTGGCCTCGGCCTCCATCTCCTCGGCAGTGCCGCGGGCGAGCAGCGTGCGCGCCCGCTGGTTCGACGCCTCAAGCTTCTCGAGCCGGGCCCGCGTGGCCTCGAGCTCGATACCCTTGGGTTCGTAGACGAAGTACCAGTACAGGCCACCGAGGGCGATCCCGACGATGCCCACGATCAGCATGATCTGGTCGCGTTGGTTGGTTGGCAATCCGGCCATGGCTTACCTCACCGCGATCGAAAGGGGGACCGTGCGGATCGCGGTCGCATCCGGCTTCTCGAACTGCATGTCGAGCTGGAACTGCCGCACTTCCTTGCCGTCGGTCGTCGCCTGGTCCGTGGGACCGAGGGTGACGTTGGCGAGGAAGGGCGATGCCTCGAGTTGGCGCATGAAGATCGTCACGGCCTGGATATCCACCGTGTATGCGATGACGCGGATGCTCAGCGGCGGCACCTCGCCCGAGGCAGCCAGTTCCGGCGTGATCGGCGCGGTCGACGAGGCCTGCGTCACCGAGCGTAGCCAGGTGTAGGTCGGCAGCGCCCGCGCGATCTCGTCCATGATGTGCGGCCAGATGAAGCGATCGCCGTCGAGCGCCGAGATGACCGCGATCTGCCGCAGGATAGCGTCGCGCTGTGCCTCGGCGGCCGAGCGCTGCGCCAGCACCGCGGCGAATCGCGTCGAGTCCTGCACCGCCACGCGCTGCTGTTCCTCGAGGGTCGCCTCCTCGCGCCCCTGGAAGAACCACATCGCACCGGCCGCGGCTACGCCCAACACCACGCCGGCGACCGCGATGCCAAGCCAAGGATCCCGAAAGCGCTCACTCAGGCTCCCGAGCAGCGCCCCGATGTTGAGGGATGCGCCACCCGAGCCGCCCTTCGACTTCTTGCGTGCGCCTGGGAGAAGATTGATTTCAATCATCGAATCGTCCGGACCTATGCCAGCTTCCGCAGGGCGAGACCCAGCGGCAGCATCAGCAGGGGAGCCACCTCGTCCGTGACGAGCGACTCGAAAGCGCCGTCACGCACGACGAGGTTGGCCAGGGGGCTGGCGGCCTGCACCGGCAGTCGCAGGCGATCGGCGAGGACCTCGGCGAGCCCGGGGATGCGTGAGCCGCCGCCGGACAAGTAGACCGCGCTCAAGGCCTCCGATCGGGCCGACGATGCCAGGAAGGCCACGGCGCGCTCGACCCCCACCGCGATCTCCTCGCCGCGCGACTCCAAGACCGCGTCGAGGTGTTCGGATCGGTCAAAGCCACGCAACAGCGCATCGGACTCATCGGCGCTCAGGCCGCGATCGCGCTGCAGGTCCTCGCGCATGCGACGCGTCCCGGTCGACAGGTCGCGGGTGAGGATCGGCACGCCATTCTCCACCACGTTCACGATCGTGACCTCGTGGCCGATGTTCACCAGCGCCACGGCGCCGGTCATCGCATCGGGATAGTTCAACTCAAAGGCGTTGTGCAACGCAAACGCGTCCACGTCCACCGCCGCGGCATCGAGGCCGGCCTCCGAGACCACGCGCACCCGGGCCTCCACCAACTCCCGCTTGGCGGCGACCAGCAGGACGTCCATCTCGGGATCGGTGCCGTCCGGGTCGAGAATCTGGAAGTCCAGTTCCACCGACTCCATATCGAAGGGCACGTGCTGCTCGGCCTCCCAGCGCATTAGCTCGCGCGCCTGGGACTCCTTCACCCGTTCGATCTGGATCTTCTTGATGATCACGTCGCGACCGCCGACGGCGGTGACGACCGCCTTGGACGTCACGCCGGCCTCGGCCAGGCAAGCCGTGATGGCGTCGGCCACGATCCCGGGATCCATGATCTCGCCCTCGACAATGGCATCCGCCAGCAGTGGCGTGATTCCCACGCGTACCAGCTCCGGCTGCGATTTCGAGTGATCGACGACCGCAACCTTGATCAGGCCCGATCCGATATCGAGACCTACAGTTGTCTTCTTGCGACCGAATAGCGCCATGGGGTACCCGTCGGCGACCTGCGGGGGTCAGTGAGGGCGGGTGCCTAAGTTGCTGGCGGGCCCGGCCTTGGTCAACACAATAGGAGGTCTGTGTTCCTGCGACAGTACACGAACGGCCCCGCGCAGAGGTAACGTCCGGGCGCTAGCCGACGGGGGCGGGAAGCAGCCAATCCGCTCCGTCCGGGTTCAGCCTGGTGGCGGTCGGGCACCCCAAGGCCAGGTCGTCGGGCGGCAGCGAATCCACCCGAAGACGACCCAAAAGCCGGGCCCGTACCCCGCGCGCCCCGACCCCAACCAGCTCGGCACGGACGCGGCCGCCACCCAGCGACCACCAGCGCAGTTCGACGCGACCCGCCGGGCCGATGTCGCGCGTGACGATAGCCGGCACGGCCGGCGGCTGCAGGCAGAGCCAGGCGAGATCGTCCGGCACGAGAAGGGCGGCCACTCCGGTGACCGCGGCTGCGCGCGCCCTCACCTGCTCCTCCGCATAACGGGAGAGCTGCGTGGCCTGGATTGCGTCAGCCATCGTCAGGGCGGCCAAGAGTCCAAGGGCCGCGAGCACGAGTAGCACGACGGGCAGTGCAATACCCCGCCGGCCTTCAGGGCCTCGCGCCGCGGCAGCACCCGCCACCATCAATGCACCCAGGCCTTCGCGCCCAGCCCACCCACGCCGCGCGCCGAGAGTTCAAACCGGGACGACGCCTCCTGCCAGCGCAGGCGCAGGCCACCCGCGGCTGGCGTCCGCAGCGGTCCGACCACGGGCTGGATCACACCGCACAGCTCCAAGTATGGATGGCAGCGGCGGTATCCGAGCATCCAGTCACCCGAACCCGCGTGGTAGAGCGCGAAGCGCGCCCTTCTCAGCAGCCGCAACTCGTCACCCGACGCGATGTCCGCCGGCACGCTGTCCTGGAGCACCACACGCAACGGACGCTGCTCTGGTCCCGACTGGAAGCCCGTCGACACTCCGCAGGTGCCCAGTGGGGCCAAGGCGACGCTGTCGATGGCTGAGAACCACCACGCGTCGGCGCTGGCCGAGAGCCGCAGCCCGACGAGATCGTCCGCCGCGGGATCCGCCGAGAGCACGGTCAGGGCGCCATCGGCGAACCGCGCGGGTGGCAGTACGATCGCCATCGGTTCGTGCGCGCAGGCCACCGAGACGCCCAGCAGCACATCGAGCTCAACCGCCGTGTCGCCCCGCAGCGTCGGAGGCCCACCGCTGCGCAGGGCGGCCGCCAGCACCGCGACGGCTTCACGCTCGGCGCGCAGCCCACGCTCCAGTCGCTCCGCGCCCGCAGCGCTCGCGCGCGCGACCCGCAACGTTCCCAGTGCCACAGCCGCCAAGACGCCCGACAGCGCCAGCGCGCAGAGCGCCTCGACGAGTGAGTGGCCAAGCCTCAAGCGCACGGAAATCGCGCCTCCACCCGGAAGTCGGGCACGCGCTGCCGCGCATCGCGGACATCGATGCGCAACTGGCGGATCGTCGCGGAGTCCGTCACCGACCAGGCGCTGATCACTCGGGCCGCCGTGTCCGCCGACACCGTGTCTAGCGCGGCGCAGGCGTAGGCCCGGAACCAGTCCAGGCGATCGGCGGCGGCAGCCGACATGGCCTCGCGAGCGCGTGCCGCGTCGCGGAGACGCGCCGCCGCGGTGATGCTGGCCATCGTGCCGCTGACCCCGATGCCCAGCAACATCAGTGCGACGATCACTTCGACCAAGGAGACGCCCGCTCGCGTTCGCATGGCGACAGTCTGGTCGCTCCGGTCGAGCAGGATGTCATCGCGATACCGCGTTCCTCAGCCCCAAACGGCAAGGCGGGCCGGACGCTGAGCGTCCGACCCGCCTTGTGTACTGCTAGGAGCGATGGATCAGCCGCAGACCGGCTCACCCTCGTTCTCGCCCGAACCCACCTGGCTGCCAACCTTGATCGCGCAGGTCTGCGTGGTCGAGGTGTGCGAAGCCGACGCCTGCCAGCCAAGGCCGGCATCCGGGGTGGCCGTGACGGTCACGCCAGCCGACGTGGTGTAGCCCGTGCCCAGCTGGGCCAGGGTGCCGTACGCGGTGTTGTCGGAGAAGTACGCTTCCTCGGCGGTCACGAGGTTACGGAGGTCAGCCTTCATCGAGGCGATGTAGGCCTTCTCCTTCGTGTTCGCGAACTTCGGGATCGCGATCGCGGCCAGGATGCCGATGATCACGACGACGATGAGGAGCTCGATCAGCGTGAAGCCCTTCTTGTTGCTCAGCATTGCAGAAACTCCGGATTGGGGGTGGAAACAACGTAGCAGCAGCAGTCCGGCGATGAATGGAGGCAAGCACCGTGCCAACGCTTGCCATCTACCCCATCCCGCTGCCTGACAACGACTTAACACGAACGAGCGCGCATTCGGTCACTTCCTCGGTTGGCGAAACGTCAGGACTATTGCAAGACACCGCTCGGCATCCGTGGACTTCGTCTCCTGTGACCTAGGGCACACGGGCGCCCGTTCTCCTGCGTCTTGCCAGCCACCAGTTGGGTCCTGCGGAGTCCGAGGCGGCCAGCGACGAGTCGGCCACATAGATCAGAAAGCGAAATGCATCCGCCGACCGGCCGGTCTCGAGACCCTGCAGCGCCACGGCCCGCGCCTCTCGGAACCGCTGCATCGCAATCAGGCAGCCCGAGGCGCCGAAGTGCGGCGTCGGCTTTCGCGGTTCCAGCCGCCGCGCAATCCCATAGAAGTGCAACGCTGGTTCGCAGAGGCCGCGAGCCTGCAGCCTCAGCGCCAAGCCGAGCGGCGGCCCATCGTGCTCCGGCCATAGCGCCATCGCCCGCCGCATGGCGGTCTCACCGGCCACGAACTCCTCGCGCCGCAGCAGTTCGTCGCCCAGCCAGAAGTGCCCGCGGAAGTTCATCGGGGCCTCCGTGACCAGCGCGGCGACCATCGTGTCGTTGTCCTTCCAGGCGTGTTGGCGTTCCGCGCTGTGCGCGGCCGCGACGCCAAGCACGGCAACGGCACTTGCGATGACGAGCGTTCGAACTGATCCGGGTCTCGCCTGTAGCCATCCCCAGAGCCGCAGCCACAGCGCGCCCGCCGCGAGCGCGATGCCGACTGTGGAGAGAAACAACGTCCGCTCCGCCAGCAGGATGCCGGTGGGCACGACGATGTTGGCCACGATGGAGTAGGTCACGGCGATCCACGCGAGGGCGAGTGCCAGCGCGTGATCGCGTCGCCAACTCCATCCGAGGAGGCCCATGAATGCGCCGAGGATCAACAGACCCGGCAAGTGTGCGAGCCCCGGAGCCGTGTGCAGCGCCGTGTACTGCGGCGAGTAGTCGGCGTAGAGCCGCGCGGGCCAGACGAACAGACGCGCCAACTCCGGCACGAGGCCGAGCATCAGCCAGGCGCGCTGTGTGAGGCCAAGGTCCTTGAGTGCCACGTGTGCGCGGTCGCCGGCCAGCCCGCCGACGATGTCGCTGCGCACCAGCAGCCAGAGCAGCGTGATGCTGGCCAGGGCCACGAACAGGATGCGGGCCCGCATGCCCCCATCCCGGGCGGGAGGGGCGTCGCGCAGCACCGTGAGTTCAAGCGCGAGCAGCACGCCGACCAGCAGCACCGCGTGCTCCTTCATCCCGAGACCGAGCAGCGCGAGGGCCAGCACGGCGAGGACCGTCGGCGCGTGCAGGCGATCCGTGCGGCGGGCGCGTGTGTAGACGGCGGCCGCTCCCACCACCGCCAAGGCCACCCAGAGTTCGAGCTGCCCCACGATGTTGCCGACCGACTCGACGTGCACGGGGTGCACGGCAAACACCAAAGCGGCCGCGAGCGCGCCGGCGGCGGGCAACAGTTGCCAGGCCAGCGCCAACACCACGAGACAGACGGCGACGTACAGCAGCACGCTCACCGCGTGGAACAGCAACGGCGCACCATCGCCCGCTACCCACTGCGTGGCGAAGGACAGCAGTCCCAGCGGACGCCAGAGCGTGTCTTCGGGAGGGAGCTGCCAGTACGCGGTCGTGAGCAGCGCAGGAATGTTCGAGAGCGAGTGCAACAGGTTGCGCCGCTCGATCACCAGCACGTCGTCCAGCGCGAAGCCGTTGCCGAGGCTGCTGACCGAGGCCACCAGCGCGGCGAGCACCACCAACGCCGCGGCGACCCAGGGGGCGCGCCGCGACCACAGGCCCGACCAATCGATCATCGCGTGAAGTTGGACTTCGTGATGTGCCAGAACGCGGCGACGCCGTCCTTCCAGCCGATCTTCTTGCCCTCGGCGTAGGTGCGACCAGAGTACGAGATGGGGACTTCGTAGATGCGTGCCCCGGCCTGCGCGAGGCGCGCCGTCACCTCGGGCTCGAAGCCAAAGCGGTCGGCGCTCAACCGCAGCGAGCGCGCGAGATCCCCACGGATGGCCTTGTAGCAGGTCTCCATGTCCGTGAGGTTGAGGTTCGTCATCATGTTGCTGAAGGTCGTGAGCACCCAGTTGCCCACCGAGTGCCAGTAGTAGAGCACGCGGTGCGGGCCGCCGAGGAAGCGCGAGCCAAACACCGCATCGGCGCGGCCATCGATGATCGGCCCGAGCAGGACGGGCCACTCGGCGGGGTTGTACTCGAGGTCGCCGTCCTGCACGATGACGACGTTGCCCGTGCTGGCGGCCAGCGCCGTGCGGATCGCCGCGCCCTTGCCGCGGTTCACCTCGTGTTCGAGCAGCACGTCGATGCGGCCGCGTTCGTGCAGCCGGCGCAGGATCTCCGTCGTGCCGTCCGTCGAGCGGTCGTTCACACAGATGATCTGCTTTTTTACGGGCACCGCGTGCACCGCGTCGAGGATGGTCTCGATGGTGTGCAGTTCGTTGTAGACGGGAATCAGCACCGAGAGCACGAGTTCGGGACTCGGCAGCGGCGTGCGCGACGCGGGGCGCGCGGAGGGCTGGGTAGGCGAGGTCATCGGCGATCCAGAAGGAAGGCGCGGGCGCCGGCGCCCGCGGGGGTGAACTCTCGGAAATGTCGCGCCGGGTCACGCTCGGCGCGCAGAAAAGCCACCAGGATGGGGGAGTCCGGCAGCAGTACATAAGCATCGGGCGCGAACGCGGCATCCAGCACGGTGATCACGTCGGCCCGCTCGGGAATCGTCTTCTCCGCGAGATGGTCGGTCACGCGGAGGATGTCGAGCGAGATCACCTGCTCGCCGGAATAGAGTGCCAGCATCGGGGCGATGTCCGACGCGATCAACTTGCCGCGCAAGCGCGGGTCGCTGAGCATCAGGTCCAGCGCGGGGCGCATCCGCTCGGACATCCCGCGCGAGGCGCTGCCCGCCCATCCGCGCGCGAGACCGCGCGCGCTGTACGTGGCGTGCCCGACGGCGAGAAAGAGGCCGAGGCCCAGTGTCGCCCATGCCAGTCGGGGCCGCTGCTGCGCGCGCAGCAGTTCGACCAGCGACCAGATCCCGTAGCCGCAGACCATCACGAGCAGGGGCCAAGCGCCCCAGAGGAAGCGCTCGATCTGGTATGGCCAGAAGAAGACGACGACGAGGTAGCCCGCGACGCTCAGCGCGAGGACGCGGTGCCGCCGCGCGGCGAGTCCGGCGCCAATGCCCACGACGGTGCCGATGATCACGGCCACGGCGGCGATGGGGCGCAGCACCGAGACCAACGGGCTGAAGAAGATGCCGAGGAAGGTCCAGGCACCCGAGAGGTTTTTCTGGAGCACCGCGAACACGAGCGATGCGCCGCCCTCGCGATAGCCACCGACGACCCACTCGAGGTAGGGGCCGTACGAGCCGCGCAACACATCAGGGAATCCCGGCGCGTGCTTCCAGACGAAGAGCTGCCAGGGCAACACCAGTAGGACGGTCGTGGCGCCAACGATGAATGCGTCGCGCCATCGCCGCTCCACGGCCAGCGCCAGCAGCAGCGCTGGCAGCAGCACGCCGCCCACGGTGCGCGTGAGGATGACGACGCCAGTCGCCACGCCGGCAAGCATCGCGGGACGCGTCCCCCCTGCACCATCCATCAGCGCGCCCGCCGCGAGCAGGCCGGCGAACAGCGTCGCCATGAACAGCGGCTCCGAGAGGAGAACGCTGGTCAGGACCTGCATCGGCACGCTCACGAAGCCGAGCAGCACAAGCGCCGCCAGCGCCATCCGTGGCCACGGGAGGAGGCGTCCCGCGAGACGGAAGGCGCCGGCAGCCGCCAGAGCGAGCACGATCGGGTTGACCAACTTCAGCCACATCGTGCTCTCGGGGAACGGCGGCGCGACCTTCCAGACCAGCGCCAGCAGCAGCGGATACGCCGGCGGATAGTGGATGGCCGGCGGCGTGCCCGGCAGCTGCGGGTAGACGAACCCCTGCCCCGTCGCGATGGCCTTCGCGACGAGCGCATAGATGGCATCGTCGAAGAAGACGCCGATGAGGTGCGGTGTTGCGTTGGCAAGCGACGCGAGCAACACCACGACGCCGACGGCAATCGCGTAGCGTCGGTCCATCGCCATCTCGCTGGCGGTACCTCCCATCGGGCCGGCGTGTGCGATTGCGTCGCCAGGGGGCGGCGACGACTCCGAGACTGGCTGGCTCACGAGTCGACGCCGTAGCGCGCGAGCTTGCGATGCAGCGTGGACGGATCGATGCCGAGCACCTCGGCCGCCCGCGTCTTGTTGCCCGCCTCGGATTGCAGCACCCACAGGATGTACGCCTTCTCGATGACGTCGAGCGTGGGATTCACCGCCACCCGATCGCTCACCAACGGTTCGGTGCGCCGCTCGGTGATGCGCTCCGGCAGGGCGCCCACCCCAATCGTCCCGCTGCCGGAGAGGATGACGGCGCGCTCGAGCGCGTTCTCCAATTCACGCACGTTGCCGGGCCAGCTGTAGGCGAGCATCGCCTCGAGGGCGTCGTCGCCGAGTCGCTTGGGCGACTCTTCGCGCTGCTGGGCGCTGCGGGCCAGGAACGATTCCGCCAGCAGCGGGATGTCCTCGGCGCGCTCGCGCAGCGGCGGCAGGTGCAGCGCGATGACGTTGAGGCGGTAGAACAGGTCGCGGCGGAAGTTGCCGCGCTTGATCTCCTCCTCGAGGTCGCGATTGGTGGCCGCCACGAGGCGCACGTCGATCGCCTGCGCCTCGGTGGCGCCGACGGGAATCACCTCGCGGTGCTGCAGCACGCGCAGCAGCTTGACCTGCGTGGCGGCCGTGGTCTCGCCGATCTCGTCAAGGAAGAACGTTCCGCCCGCTGCCGACTTAAACAGGCCGTCGCGATCGCGCACGGCGCCGGTGAAGGCGCCCTTCACGTGGCCGAAGAGCTCGCTCTCCAGCAGGCCTTCGGGCAGCGCACCGCAGTTGATGCTCTGGAAGGTGGAGTCCGCGCGCGGCGAGAGGTCGTGGATGTAGCGCGCGACGACTTCCTTGCCGGTGCCGGACTCGCCGGTGATCAGCACCGTCGAGTCCGTGTGCGCCACTGCCTCGGCCAGGCTCAGGACCTCGAGCCACACGCGGTGGTTGCCCACCGGCGCGCCGGCGCCGCGGCGGTCGCGCTTGCGGATCTCGCGCTTGAGGCTGCGGTTCTCGACGCGCAGCTCGCGATGCTCGGCGGCGCGGCGCAGAATGGCGAGCAACTCGTCGTTCCGGAACGGCTTCTGGATGTAGTAGAAGGCGCCGGCGTTCACGGCCTGCATCGCCGTCTGGAGGGTGGCCTGGGCCGTCATCAGGATGACCGGCATCTCCGGATCCAGCTCGCGCGCGGCGTTCAGCACCTCGACGCCGCCGACCTGCGGCATCCGCACGTCGGTCAGCACGATGTCGGGCTTGATCTCCGGCAGCTTCTCCAGCGCGGGCTTGCCGCCCTGCGCGACGTGCACGCTGAAGCCTTCGGCGCGGAGCAGGATCTCCAGGGTCTGCAGGATCCCGGACTCGTCATCGACGACGAGGATGCTGGGACGACGGTCGCTACTGCTCACGGCCGGGCTCCTGCCGCGTCGGCGGCGGGAAGAAGAACGGAGAAACGGGTACCCGAGCTATCGCTGTCCACCAGGACGACCCCGGAGTGGGCCTCGACGGCGCGGTGCACGACGGCGAGTCCCAGGCCACTGCCACCGGGCTTGGTGGTGGCGAAGGGTTCGAAGAGCCGGTCCACGATCTCCGGCGGGATGCCACTGCCGGCGTCGAGGACTTCCACCGACACCGCGTCGCCCACGAAGGGCAGGCCCGAGGGCAACTCCGTGCGCGACAGCACCCGTGTCTGCACGCGCACCGTTCCAGTATCGGGCGAGGCCTGCAGGGCATTGAGCACGAGGTTGAACAGGGCGCGGTGGATCAGGTCCGCATCGCCCTCAATGATGACGGGGGCGTCGGCCGTCTCGACCTGCACCGACACATCGCGTCCGCGGTCGGGATGCGCGGCCGCCAGGGCGGCCGCGTCGCGCACGATATCGCGCAGGTCGAGTCGCTCACGCCGCGAGGCCTGCACGCGCGCAAAGTCGAGGAACTCCGAGAGCAGGCGCGAGAGCCGGTCCGACTCGCGCACGATGAGTGCACCCAGCGTGCGTTCGTCGTCGGTCGCCGTCGGGCGCACACTCATCTGCTCGACGGCGCTGCGGATGCTGGCGAGGGGATTCTTGATCTCGTGGGCCAGCGAGGCCGAGAGTTCCGCGACCGCTTCCAGCCGCTGCGCGCGCAGGCGCAGGGTCTCGAGGCGCTTCTCGTCGGAAATGTCCTGGAGAATCACCGTCGTGGCGCCACCGACCTGCCGGAGGTCGCCGCTCACGGCCGTTGTGGTGATGCCCAGCGGCACGCTTCGTCCATCGCGCTGCAGCGTGCCCTCGATGCGATTGCTCGGCCGGCGGTTCGCGATATGCGAGGAAATCGCCTCCGCCACCGATGGCGCCGACGCCCGAATGCGATCTAGGATGGGCTCGCCACCCCGACCGTAGAGCGGGAAGCCCAGCATCTCGCTGGCCGTGGGGTTGGCGTAGAGCAGCCGGCCCAAGTCGTCCACGGTGAGGATGCCCGCGCGGATGTTGGCGAGGATGTCGGCCGCACGCAGCTGCACGGAGGCCAACTCGGCCTGCAGCCGCTCGCGACCGACGCCCGCTTCCTGCAGCCGCGCGGCGATGTAGCCGGTGCCGATGGCGACAAGCACGAAGACAACGAGCTGCAACAGCAGTGGAAGCGAGAGGTCGCCGCCGCTGAGCAGGAAGGCGTCGCCGACGTAGAGCACCGAGCCGAAGATCGCCAGCAGCAGGGAACTGCCGATCGGCAACAGCAGCGCCGCCGCCGCATAGGCCAGGATGTACATCGCGGCGAACTGCGAGTCGGCACCGCCCGTGAGGTGCACGATCGCCGTGATGAGTAGGAGGTCGTGCACGAACTGCACGTAGAGGAATCCCGGGCCGGCAGGGGCGCGGCTGACCTCCGTCCGCACGAACGACAGGGCCGTCAGCCCCATCGAGGTGACGAACACGGTCGCCGCGAGGGCCGTGTTGATGGCGTAGTTCACCGGGTCGGCGAACAACGCAAAGCGGAGCACCCACGCGAAGTTGGCACTCGCGACGACCAGTCGTCCTACATATATCCAGACCAGCAGGCGCCGCGGCTCGAGGATTCCGCGCGCGCGTAGCTGTCCACCGTACGAGTCATCTACCAATCGGCGCTCCATGCCTTGCATTTCGCAACACCTTCAAGCTGACGAGCGCTCTGGCGTTCTGCAACAATCGCATGGCAACGCCTGAACTCTGGGACGATGAGGGCCGGCTCTTCGTGACCGCCGCTGTGCGCATCCCCGCTGCGGAACTCACCGTGCGCGCCACTCGCGCGGGCGGGCCGGGCGGCCAGCACGTCAACACCTCGTCCACGCGGGTCGAGGTGACCTGGAATGTCCGACAGTCCGTGGCGCTGTCCGATGATCAGCGCGCACGCCTCGAGCTCCGCCTCGCGAGCAAGCTCGACGCGAGCGGATCCATCCGCGTCGTCGCGGCAGACACGCGCAGCCAGTCGCAGAATCGCGCACTTGCGCTCCAGCGGCTCGCGTCGTCGCTACGCAGCGCGCTGGCCGTGCCGAAGCCGCGCAAGGCCACCAAGCCCAGCCGTGGCGCCAAGCAGCAGCGGCTGGACAGCAAGAAGCGGCGCTCGGCCGTGAAGCGCGAGCGCCGCTGGCGCAACGAAGAGTGACAAGACCTGCGACGCGTGAACCGCGACGCGCGAACCGCGACTAGCGCGCCCGACGCCGCCCGAAGCTCACGCCGATCACGATCGTCAGCAGGTCGGCGCGCGTCTCGCGAGGATTCAGCACCACGTTGCCACCGGCGTCCTCGCTGATGTCGCCGCGCGTCAGGTAGCGGACGCTCTCGCCGTTCCAGGCGTAGCGCACCCCGAGGTCCAACACCGTCCCGCTGCTGCCCATCGGGATGTAGAGACCGCCGATCGCGATCTTCGAGAACGCGTTGTCGCTGGAGTTCGTCGTTGACGCCACCGGATCGTCGTCGCTGTCCGTCCCGCTCGCGGTTGTCCGGGTGGAGAAGTTCGAGATGCCGATCAGGCCTCCGACGTACGGACGGATGCCCGGCCCCGGCACGCCCAGCTGCCCGCCGAGGTTGAAGCCGGCAATCGCATTCGTGGTCGAGATGTCGAGGTCGATGGTCCCGGCGGCGCCCGCCGGCACCGAGATCCGGCGGCGGTCGTGTCCGTAGATCGCGAGGTCGAAGCCGGCACGCAGCCCGAGATAGTCGTTGACCATCCACATCCCGCCGAGGCCAAAGCCCCAGGAGACCTCGACGTTCTCGGCAAACTCGCCTTGGGGCACTCCAACCTGGAAGGACAGCGGCACCGAGAACGTGCCGCCGGAGGACTGGGCAGCGAGAGTTGACCACGGCTGCGCGGCGAGCGCGCCGAGGAGCAGGACGCGCCGGATCGGCGCAGGAACGGTTGATGGCATCTCAGAGTCCTCAGAAGTCGATTCGTCGCGGCACTGGCGCACCGCCTCCACCATTGACGCTCACGGCCTGCGCCGCGCCACAGGGCGCGACTAGCGCGGCACCAGCGCTCGCACCGCCGCTGGTGGTGCCAATTCCGCATCCTGCAGCGGATCGAAGGCCACGAATCCAATGCGCATCACCACGTCCGCCTCCGCCAGCCGCTGCACCACCGATGTCGCGATCAGCAACGGCCCGAACGCTCGGTAATCACCCAGCAGGGTCCGCTCCTCCACGTGGCCGAGTGGACCGAGCACGCGGCGGCGCGTACCGATGCTGAGCCCGGCCTCGCGGTCAAAGTACTCGTAGAGTGTGTCACCCTCCACGCGGACGAGCTCGACCTCCCAGGCACTGCGGCCATTGAAGTCGCGCGCGGAGACCGTGCGCGCGGAGACGAAGCGCGAGAAGTCGTGCAGGTCCCCGGCGAAGTCCGATTGCTGCACCAGGGCGTCGCGCTCCTCGCCGACGAGAAGGCGCGGCCCACCTGGCCTGAGCGCCCAGGCCGTCTGTCCGTCGAAGCCCTGCGATACCTCGGCGCCCTGGCCGAGCACCGTACGGAAGACGTAGTGATTGGGTCGGCGCCGAAGGATCTCGAGCGGCGCTTCAATACCGGCCGCCTCGATACTCAGCGTGCCGAGCATCCGGATGGAACTGAGGGAGTCGTAGGCCGCCCGGCCACCAACCAGCGAGTCGTGGCGCGCCGCGAGCAGGAGCGCGTTCGGCAGCGTGTCCTGGCGCGCGGCGAGCAAGACCGCGATGGGCGGCGAGTCAACGGCCGGCGCCGGTGGCTGCGCGACGGCCGTCACCAACGCCACGGCAACTGCGATCACGGCCGCACCGGCAGTCCCGCCTGCAACGCGAGCATGATGCGTTCCTGGTTCGCCACCGAGCCACCGGTGATCACCGCCACGAGATTGTTGTTCACCACCATCAGCATCGGGATGGCAAAGGGCGAGGTCCGTCCGGAGGGCGTGGCGCTGCGGGCATCCAGCTGGTCGGTCACGGCCTTGCGAGCCGTGCTGTCCGCATAGATCCAGGCATAGACCTCGCCACCGCCCGCGTTGAGCGCGATTGGCGGCTGCCCCATCCAAGGCGCACTTGGCGGGGCGCCCTCGCGCACGCGCGGCAGCACGCCCGTTCGCACAAGTCGGTCCATCAAGTGCGCCTCGGTCCAGAGCCCCGTCGCCGGCATCGCCGCGGCCCGCGTGGCCGTGGACTCCGCGTCCGCGATGGCCGCGCGCGTCTGCGCCTGTTCGGCCGCCTCGCGGGCCTCTCCGCCACAGGCTGTCGCGAGGATCGGCACGATTAGCTTCAGGAGGTGACGACGCATCCCGAGGGAACTCCGCTGCGGACCGATCCGGTCCGCCTGGACAAGTGGTTGTGGGCGGCGCGCTTCTACAAGACGCGCTCCATCGCTGCCGAAGCGGTGGACGGTGGCAAAGTGTACGTGAACGGCGAGCGTGCCAAGCCCGCCAAGAGCGTTCGGCCCGGTGATACCCTGCGCCTGCGCCTCGGCCCCTACGAGCACGTTGTCGAGGTGCTGGGCACCAGCGAGCGTCGCGGGCCGGCGCCCGAGGCACAGCGCCTCTACCGCGAGACCGACGATTCCCGGAAGGCCCGCGAGCGCCTGCACTGGCAACTCACGAAAGCCGCGCCGGCGATGGAGCCGGCCAAGGGACGGCCCACCAAGCGGGACCGGCGGGATCTGGATCGATTCCGCGACCGCTGAGCCGAGCCCGGCTCGGTGGCGGGTCCCCCCGGCCCCGATTAGGATTCCCCGCGTACCTCTGACCTACCCGATCCGACCATGACGACCAACGACTCGAAGCAGTACGACCCGAACAAGCTGGGCTGGGGATTCGCGGCGGTGATCATCGTGCTCGCCATCGTGGCGAACGTGACCGCGTTCTCGATCCACAAGGCGACGTACCTCAAGCCGGACAAGCCGGCGGCAGCCGCCGCGGCGCACTAAGGTCTGGACAAACGAAGCGCGGGGCGCGAATCCAATGGATTCGCGCCCCGCGTCGTTTCTCCCGGCTACCCGGACGCCGCTCAGTTCTTGTGGCGGAACGTGATGCGGCCGCGGCTCAGGTCGTAGGGCGAGACCTCGACCGTGACGCGATCGCCCTGCAGGACGCGGATGCGGAAGCGCCGCATCTTGCCGGCCATCGTGGCCAGCACGTCGTGACCATTGGAGAGCAGGACCCGAAAGGTCGCGCTCGGCAACACTTCACTGACGGTCCCTTCGAGTTCGATCGCTTCTTCCTTCGCCATATCGTCCTTGTTGCGGGTTGGGTGGTTCCGGACTGACCCCACAATCTAGCCGAGCGGGGCCCCCCGGAACAACGCTCGCCCTACAGACCCGACGAGGGGCCGCCAGCGTCACAACCCCGAGCGCCGCCAGCGGCCGCGGCCAGCAGCGCGACCACCTCACGCACCGTGGACGCCCCCGCATCGCGGTCGTACCAGCCCTGCTTCTCCGACGCGAACTGGGACGTGCCGCCGCCGGCGCGGGCTTCGATGGCCCGCCGTTGCAGCTCGGCCGGCCGCTCGACCCAGCAGCCGACCTCATTGCCCGCCAGGTCCAGCAGGATCACGGTTGGCGTGGCCGCACGCCCATCGGGCGTACGGCGAGCCGCCATCAAGCCCCGCGCCGCATCCGGGTGCACGATGCGGATATCGAGCGCCGGGACTTCCTCGGCCAGCTTGGCCAGGTACGGGATCGTATTGACCGAGTCGCTGCAGGCATCGAGCGCGATGGCGAGGATCAGCCAGCGGCCGGGCAGCGCACGGGCCTGGGCGAGGGCGTCCGCGGGCACCAGGGCGCGCTCCCAGTTGCTGAGCCAGAGCGCCCGACGGGCGCGGGCGTCGGCCAGGAAGCTGTCCCAGGTGACGCCGGACTCGTAGGTCGCGCGCAGCGTGCTGTCGGCAATCGCGGCGCGCGCTGCCACGGGGTCGGCCACCGCCGCGTGCGCTGCCGACGATCCCGGACCGTCCTCAACCTCGCAGCGCAGCGCGGCGGGGATCTCACCCAAGGCGAACGTGAACGACAGCGCCAGCGCGGGGACAAGCATCTGCAGAGCCTCGGCAAACGGGATGGCTGAGGATATCGGCGGTTCAGCGCTTGTATCAAGCCCCCGCCCATCGTTACCCTCCCGCGATGGATCCCCTCGAGGTCGTCGCCGTGCTGTTCGGCGTGCTCAGCGTCTGGCTCAGCACGCGGGAGCACATCGCGAGCTGGCCGACGGCGCTGGTCAACACCTCGCTGTACTGCGTGATCCTCTGGCGCGAACATCTCTACGCCAATGCCTCGCTGCAGCTGTTCTACTTCACGCTGTCGCTGTACGGCTGGTGGGCCTGGAAGTTCGGCGGCCGCGAGCACACCGGCGTCGTGGTGACGCGCACGTCGCGACGCCTCGCCGCGCTTCTCGTGGCCATTGGCGTCGCGGCTGCGGGACTCATCGCCGCCACGCTGTTCCGGTTCACGGATTCGGCGTCGCCGTGGCTCGACTCCGGCACCACGGCGACGAGCCTCGTCGCACAGTGGATGATGACGCGAAAGCTGCTCGAAAACTGGCTGGTGTGGACGGTGGTCAACGTCGTCTACATCGGGATGTACCTGTCACAGGGCCTGCGACTTACGGCCGGTCTCTACGTGGCGTTCCTGGTGCTGGCGGTGCTTGGGTACCGCTCCTGGCGCCGCAGCTTGGCGTCGAGACTTGCCGTCGAGCGCGGCAATGCCGACAACGTGGCGCCGGATCGCGCCGCAACGACGCCGGCGTGACGCTGCGCGTGGTGCTGACCGGGCCGGAGGCGAGTGGCAAGACCACCCTCGCCCGCACGCTGGCCGATGCACTGGCTGCGCCCTGCGTCCCTGAAGCGTCGCGGCTTGTCGCCGAGGCCCTGCGGCCGGAAGGACTCTCGGCGGAAACCGTCGCGCCGATTGCACAGCTCGGGATGCGATTGGACGACGAGGCGCGCCTGCGCGAGCCCGACGTGATCGTCTATGACACGGACCTCGTGAGCACCGTCGTCTATGCGCGGCACTACTACGGCGAGGTCGCCTCGTGGATTGTGGACGAGGCACGCGCGCGGCGCGCCGATCTCTACCTGCTCTGTCGCCCCGATCTGCCCTGGACGCCGGATGGTGTGCGCGACCGGCCGACAGGCCGCGAGGCGATGTTCGACGCGTTCCGCGACGCGCTCACGGAGCTGGGGGCGCGCGTGGTGGAGATCGGCGGCGTTGGCGAGGCCCGAACGGAAGCGGCGCGCGCGGCCGTGGAGGCCGCGCGCGCCGGGAAGTAGTCGTGCACCCACGGTTGCGCCGCGCTCACCCAGCGGCGCCCCGCTTGCCGCGCTCACATCTCCCTGCCGCGCTCAGCGCGCCGGCAGGTTCTCGTCGAGATGGCGCACGAACGCCGCGATGGTGCGCGCCGAGCGCAGATAGAACCCGCCGTCCACCTTCTCGGGATCATCGCTGGGCTTGTGATAGTCCGGGTGGTCCTCGACGCCGAAGTACACAAACGGGATCTTGGCCGCGTTGAAGGCACCCTGGTCGGACTGGTTCGTCCAGTCCTCGCGGCCACCTCCGCTGTCGTGTCCGAGCTTGAGCTGCACCGGCGCCACGCGCGCGACCGCCTCGAGCAGCGGACGCATCTGCGGGTAGGGCGAGGCGCCCGCCGCCCAGAGCTCGTTGCGGTCGTTGCGTGAGACCATATCGAGATTCACGTTGGCCGCGATGCGCGACAGCTCGACGGGAGGCTTGGCCACAAAGGCGCGCGCCCCGACCAGCCCCATCTCCTCGGCGTCGAACAAGGCGATGATGACGCTGTGCCGCGGTGGCGCAGCCTTGAGCGCCGCAGCGATCTGCAGCACGGCCGCCGTCCCCGACGCGTTGTCGTCCGCCCCGTTGTAGATCTCGCCGTTGCGCGTCCCGACGTGGTCGTAATGCGCCGAGACCACGATGACGCGCTCGGGATCGACGGTGCCAGGCACCAAGCCAAGCACGTTCACGCCCCGCACGGAATCGGTGTTGTTGCGGCGCGGCATCACGAACGCGTGCTCGTAGCTCCCATTCACCGGCTCCAGGCCGATGCGGCGCAGCTCGCCGACCAGGAAGGCGCGGGCCTTTGCGTTCTGCGGCGTCATTGCGGCGCGGCCGCCCATCGAGTCGTGTGCGAGCCGGAAGAGATCGCCGAGCAGGCGTGCGGAATCGAGGGTCGGGAGGCGAACCGCCGCGGCGGTCCCGGAGGCCGACGAGCCGGCCGACGAGGCGGACGAGGCCATCGAACCGGCACAGGCGGCGACGGCGAGGCTGAGGAGGGCGAGCAGAGGGCGCATCTGGGGAAGTTAGCAGGACGGAGGACGCGGGGCGCGGGACGCGGGGCGAGGCAGTTGCAAAGACGACGGCGGGTGAGAGCCGAAGCCCCCACCCGCCGTCTCTGCTTGCCTTCGTCCTACAACCTCAGTCCTCCGTCCTGCCTTAGAACGCCAGCACCGCCTCGATCATGAAGCCGTTGAACTTGCCACCGTTGCGGGTGTCGGCGGCACCGTTGAAGCCCTTGTACTCCTGCGTCACGTACTCGGCCTTCATGAGCAGGCTCGGGGTCACATACCAGCCGCCACCGAAGTTCATGCGGGTCACGTCCGCGTCCGGCGCTGCCGTGCCGACATCACCCGACACGTTGTTCCAGCGGGCGGCGAGGTAGAAGTTCTCGCTGCGGCCCATGCGGTACACGCCCTCGGCCATCATCTGGGTCACCTCGCGCTCGGAGGTCTCGGCGGCGCTGCGACCCTTCGCCGACTCATACATCCCGAAGAACTCGGCGCCACGGAACTTGATGAACGGATTGATCATGAAGGCGCTCTGCTTGTCGGTGAACCCTGGGTTGATGCGGCCCGAGGTGAAGTTCGCCGACTCGGTGGCCGTGGTGGCCTCCGTCACGAAGTAGTAGCGCGATCCGGCGCGGTCCCCCGAGTAGATCGAGTTGCTGATCGAGGACTCGGTCATGCGGAAGGAACCGCTGAGGCGGACGCGCAGGTCGTCGTTGAGCTGGCGGTCGAAGCCAAGCTTCGCCATGTACGCCGGCTTGCGGTCATCGGGCGCGTCCACGCGGCCCTTGATCTCGCCACCCGTCGCGGCCAGCACGCCGAAGATGCCGTTCTTCTGGACGATGGCCTCGACGCCGACTTCCGTCGTGAAGGCGTCCATCAGGGCGTTGCCGACCAATGGGTTGTACATCGCGTTGCCGTTGTCCGTGCGACGGAACTGGAAGTCGCCGTAGTTCACCTGGAAGTGGCCGACCTTCAGCGTCGTGACTTCCATCAGCTTGTGGAAGAAGGGCACGTCAAGCGGCGACGCGTCGATCTGCAGGAAGCCGTCCTTCACGTATGGCTCCGGGTGGTGCCGCGACGACAGGTAGGTCGTGAGCTGCACGCGGATCCCGGGGGCGACCTGCGCGTTCATGTACAGGTTGGCCGCGGCGTTGTTGAAGCCGGCGCCGATCTCCTTGAGCGCGGTCGAGCCGTCGGTCTCATGGTCTAGCGACTGGAACTGCTGCGTGAAGGCCGCGCCCCACTGCAGCGCAAAGCCCGTGTAGGGGATGTTCTCGACCTTGGGGGTCTCGAAGATGTTGATGCCGCGCTTGTCGTAGGGCCGCAGGTACTGCACGACCGTCGGCGGCTGGAACTTCGCGTCGTCGTTGTCCGGCGTCTGCTGGGCCTGGAGCGGTACGGCAAGCGCCAGGGCGACGGCGGCGAACAGGGTGGAGTGAAGCGCTCTCATTGTGGTACCCTCGGGGAATGAGACCGGCCGCGCCGGTCAGTTGTTGAGCAACAGATCGAACTGCACCGTCACTGTCTCGCCCACCTTCAGGGCGCCCATCATCAGCCTCGGGGGCTCGACGCCCCAATCGGTCATCTTGAGCGGATAGCTGCCCGTCACACGCAGGGCGCCTTCCGCGGCCGCAAAGGTCACCGGCACCGTGATCGGCCGGGTCTGGCCGTTCAGCAGCAGCGTGCCCTGCAGCGAGCCCGTCACCGCGGTCGCCTTCGCGAGTTCGTAGCCGCTCAGCGTGAAACGGATCTCCTGGTGCTTGTCGCTGTTGAGCGCCTTCATCATGTGGCCATTCATCGTGCGGTTCTCGCAGTCGAGCTGCGCGACCGGGAAGGTCAGGGTCACCGTCTTGACCGCCTTCTGGCCGGCCAGCACCGCGGCCGGCGCGCCGGCTTCGGCATCGATCATGGCGTCGATGCGGGGCGCCTTGCAGCTCCAGTCGCGGACGGTGGAAGTGCCGTCAAACCAGAGGCGACTGCCGTCCTTCAGGCTGAGCGGATCAAGCGAGGGACGCCACGCCGTCAGCACCGCCAAGGCGGCGACTGCGAGCAGGGTTCCGGTGATCCGAGTGCGTGTCATCGTGGACTCCAGCAGGGGGAACGAGGCGAGTGCGGACGTGTCCGTCACTCGTGCATGGAGTATCTCGTGTGGGGCGTCCCCTGACAGTAGGGTTGCACCGGAACTTGGGTGCGGGCTGGAGCGGACTACTCGGTAGGGGTTTTCCCCACTCACTGCCCTAGGGCGCCATCCCTCGCAGGGCAGCGCCCCAGGGTAGCGGGGCGGAGACACCCACCCTGTCAGCGTCAGAGTCGTGGCGCCCAGCAGGGGCATCGACGAGCGGATCCGGACCGGAACGTGGCAGTCCGATACCGCGATATTGATGCGCACCGTGCCGGTCCCGCGATACCGCTTGGGGTCCTTCACCTCCATCTCGACGATGCGGGTGCGGAAGATCCCGACCGAGGTCTCCACGACCTCCTCGCCGCGGATGTGCACCACCGTGGGATTGCGGGAGGCGTCGAAGTGGCGCTCGAAGGAGAAGGTCGTGTCCTTCTCCAGCGGCAGCGTCCGCAGGAAGTAGATGAAGGACAGCTCATCCAGCGGCAGGGGGGAGCCGAGCGGCTTGGGCGCGTCCTCGCCGTCGCGCCAGGTGCCGGCCCCGAGGTCCATCACGACGCGTTCCTCACTGCGCGAGAGCGGGTGGCGCTCGGTCTTCTCGTAGCGGAGGCTGGCAAAGCGCAGTGGGTCGAGCCAGGAGGCCGTGCGATCGACCGCGCGCACGGGCCCACGCCCAGCTTCCAGCTCGAACACGAGCTTCCAGGTGCTGACCCCCTGCTCCACCACGGGCCCCTCGACGCGCATCTGCCCCTGACCGACGTTGCCGCCAATGGCGACGTGCACGCGATACTCCAGCGCCTCGCCGATGGGAAACGGCGGGCGCACCGGCGGCATCGTGACGGACGGCAGCTGAGCGGCCAGCGATGCCGGCAGGCAGATGGCAAGCAGAAGGTGTAGCCAGCGTGATTTCACGCGGGGAAGGTGCGGCGTGGGGCCCGGCATTGCCAGCAGGTACTCCCCTTGGCGTTGGTGGTGCCGTCCCTGACAGTGCCTTTCTGGATTGGTGCGCTGAGTTTTTGCCACGGAGACACGGAGGCACAGAGAACTACGGATGCGGGCGGAACGGCGGATGCGGGACAACTGCAAGAGGCGATGCTGGGGGACTGCAACAGCAACGACACCTGAAACTTCTTGGGGGAACTACAACGGCGACGTTGCTGGCTCCGCATCGCAGTCCGCGGCTGTGCCGCATCCGCAGCCATTCCCGTATCCGCCTCCCTCTGTGTCTCTGTGCCTCTGTGGCAAAGACTCAGCGCACAAATGCACGAATGAAGAAGGGGCGGCCGAACGGCCGCCCCTTCTTCGTCCTTCAACCTTCGTCTGCCCTTACTGCACCGCGTTGATCATGTCGAAGATCGGCAGGTACATCGCCACGACCATGCCGCCGACCACGACGCCGAGGAACACGATCATCATCGGCTCCATCAGGGCGAGCAGGCCGCCCACCGCGGCGTCCACTTCCTCGTCGTAGAAGTCGGCGATCTTCGACAGCATCTCGTCGAGGCCGCCTGTCTGCTCGCCCACGGCGATCATCGAGATCACCATCGGCGGGAACACGCCGGACTTGGCCAGCGGCGCCGAGATCGTATCACCACCGGCGATCGACGAGCGCGAGGCCATGATGGCGTCCGAGATGACGCGGTTGCCCGCCGTTTTGGCTGTGATCTCGAGGCCGTCCAGGATGCTCACGCCCGAGCTGATCAGCGTACCCAGCGTACGCGTGAAGCGCGACACGGCCGACTTGCGCAGCACATCGCCGAGTACCGGGGCCTTGAGCAGCATCCGGTCAATGCGCAGTTGGCCGTCAGGCGTGCCGTAGTACTTCCGCAGCGACTGCACCGCGACCACGCCGGCGATGATCAGCGCCCACCACCAGCTCTGCAAGAACTCCGACATCCCGATCACGATGCGCGTCGGCAGCGGCAGGGCCAGGCCGACCGACTCGAACATGCTTTGGAACGTCGGGATCACGAACAGCAGCAGGATGGTGATGGCGGAGCCGGCCACGCCCATGATGACGCCAGGGTAGATCATGGCGCCTTTCACCTTGCGAACCAGGGCGTCGTTCTTTTCCATGAACGTCGCGAGACGCAGGAGGATCGTGTCCAGGATACCGCCCGCCTCGCCCGCCGCCACCATGTTCACGTAGAGCTCCGTGAACGCGTTCGGATGCTTGGCCAGCGCGTCGGCCACCGTGTGGCCCGACTCGACGTCGAACACCACCTGCCGCGTCACCGCCTGCAGCACGGGGTTCTCCGACTGCTTGGACAGGATGTCCAGGGCCTGCACGAGCGGCAGGCCCGAGTTGATCATGGTCGAGAACTGGCGGGTGAAGATCACGATGTCGCGCATCGCAATCGAGCCCTTGGTCTTCGGGGCGGTCTTCGACTGCTCCTCGACCTTCACGACGTTCATCCGCATACGCTTCAGCTGCGCGACGACGTCTTCCTTGTTCGCGGCCTCGATGGTCGCGGACTTGAGTTCGCCGGAGGCGGTGCGTGCGGTATAGACAAAGGCTGGCATAGGGTCTCCTCAGGGACCAGACGACTAACGACGGCCGCCGGACACAGGCCCACCCCGTCCGGCCGGGCCGGTCGTCGAGGGGCCTTCGTCCCCGGCGGACTTGCCGATCATGCGCAGGAACTCCACCGGGTCGCCGGACACCCGCAGGCATTCCTCCTCCGACACCTCGCGCGACTGGTACAGCCCGTACAGGGCGTCGTTCAAGGTCTGCATCCCATGCTTCTTGCCGGACTGCATCATCGAGTAGACCTGGTGGATCTTGTCGTCGCGGATCAGCGCCCGGATGGCCGGGGTCACCACCAGGATCTCGGCGGCCATCGCCCGGCCCTTGCCCGAACGCTTGGGCAGCAGCGTCTGCGTGATGATGCCCTCCAGCACGAAGGCCAGCTGGGCACGGACCTGTGCCTGCTGGTGGCTGGGGAAGACGTCGATGATACGGTTGATGGCCTCGGCCGCCGAGTTCGTGTGCAACGTGGCGAAGGCCAGGTGGCCCGTCTCGGCGATAGTGAGACCGGCGTGGATCGTCTCGTGGTCGCGCATTTCGCCTACGAGCACGACGTCCGGGTCCTCACGGAGCGCGTACTTGAGCGCGTGACCGAAGCTCTTGGTGTCCGAGCCCACCTCGCGCTGGTTGACGATGCAGCCCTGGTGCTTGTGGATGAACTCGATCGGGTCCTCGACCGTGAGGATGTGGCCTTTGCGCTCGCGGTTGATCTTGTCGATCATCGCGGCAAGGGTCGTGGACTTGCCGGAGCCCGTGGGCCCCGTCACCAGCACAAGGCCGCGCGGCTTCTCGGCCAGCTTGGCAATCACCGGCGGCAGGTTGAGGTCCGAAAAGGTCTTGATGCTGAACGGGATGACGCGGAGCACGATGGAGACGCAGCCGCGCTGCTTGAAGCAGTTGCCGCGGAAGCGCGCCAGGTTCTGGATGCCGAACGAGAAGTCCAGCTCGTCCTCCATCTCGAAGCGCTTCTTCTGGTTCTCAGTGAGCACCGAGTAGGCCAGCTGCAGCGTCTCCTTGGGCTGCAGCACCGTATCCTGTCGGGACGGCGTGATGTCGCCGTCGATGCGCATCATCGGCCGGGAGCCGGCGGTGATGTGCAGGTCGGACGCGCCGCGCTCGAGCATCTCCTCCAGGAGCACACGGAGGTTGACGCCCTGCGGCTGGGGGGCGGTGGCGGCTGCGGCGGGGGCTGCGGTCATTGCTCGGGGGAAACGGTGAACGGGGAACGGTGCACGCGCGTGGCGAACACCATTACGCGCTGGTCTCGGTGATCACCTGCTCGAGCGACGTGATGCCCTTCCACACTTTCACCAGGCCATCCATGCGGAGGGTGAGCATCCCTTCCTCGATCGCGAAGTCCTTGATCTCGGCGGCGCCGACATTGGAGAGGATCAGCTTGCGAAGGCCGGGCGACATGTTCATCACCTCGTAGGCGCCCTGGCGGCCCTTGGAGCCGGAGCCGTTGCAGGCGTCGCAGCCCTTGCCCTTGAAGAAGGGCATGTCGATGGCCTTGGTCTCGAGCGTGATGTTGGCCAGCAGCGGCTTCACGTCGTCCGGCGCGCGGGCCTTGAGGCCGTCGATGGCCGCCTGGCTGAAGCGCAGTTCCCCAAGCGTCGTCGTCTCGGTCCAGCGCGCGGCGGCGATCTCTTCGGGCGTCAGCTTCACCTGCTGCTTGCAACTGCTGCAGTTGCGGCGCAGGAGGCGCTGCGCGAGCACAAGGTTGAGCGCCGAGCTGACGTTGAAGGGCTCGAGGCCCATATCCAGGAGACGCGTCACCGTCTCGGCGGTCGAGTTCGTGTGCAGCGTGGAGAGCACCAGGTGGCCGGTGAGGGCCGCCTTGACGGCGATGCCGCCCGTCTCGAGGTCGCGGATCTCGCCGACCATGATGATGTTCGGGTCCTGACGCAGGAAGGCCTTCAGCGCCGCCGCGAACGTCATGCCGATCTCGTTGCGCACCAGCACCTGGTTGACGCCGAAGAGGTTGTACTCCACGGGGTCCTCGGCCGTCATGATGTTCGTCTCGACCTTGTTGATGAGCTTGATGCTCGAATACAACGTGGTCGTCTTGCCGGAGCCCGTGGGACCGGTGACGAGTACCATGCCGTAGGGGCTGCGGACGGCGTCCATCAGGTCGCGCTCGGCCTGGGGCTCGATGCCGAGCTTGTCCAGGTCCATCAGGTTGCTCTGGCTCAGGATGCGGAGCACCACCTTCTCGCCGAACAGCGTGGGCAGCGTGGAGACGCGGAAGTCCACGACCTTGTTGGCGCTGAGCTTCAGCTTGATGCGGCCGTCTTGCGGCACGCGGCGCTCGGCGATGTTCAGCGAGCTCATGATCTTGAACCGGGAGATAAGCGCCGGCTGCATCTTTTTGGGTGGCTTCATCACCTCTTCGAGGTGGCCGTCCACGCGGTAACGCACCCGGAGTTCCTTCTCGAAGCACTCGAAGTGGATGTCCGAGGCGCCCTGCTTCACTGCGTTCGTCAGGATCGCGTTGATGAGCTTCACGACCGGGGCATCGTCCACGGCTGCAGCCAGCGCCGTGGCGGACATCTCCTCTTCCTTGTCCTCCAGCACCTCGATGTCGCCGTCCTCGAGGCCCTCGATCTCGTCTAGCAGCGCGGACATCTGCACGTCGCTGGACTCGTAGTGCTTCTCGATGACGTTGCGAAGCGTGAACTCGCCGGCGATGACCGGGAAGATGTCGTAGCGCGTGATGAACTTGAGGTCCTCGATGACACCCATATTCGTCGGGTCGGCCATCGCGACCGTCAGCGTGCGCCCGTCCCGCTTGAGGGGCAGCACCAGGTTCTTCGTGGCCAGGTCCGCCGGCACCAGCTTGATGATCTTCGGATCCACCTCGAACTTCGAGAGGTCCACGGCAGGCATCTTGTACTGCCGCGCCAGCGTGCGCGTGAGCTCATTCTCTTGGATGAACCCGAGCTTGATCAGGTTGTAGCCGACACGCGTGCCACTGTGGCGCTGCTCGTCCAGCGCCTTCTGGAGCTGGTCGCGCGTGATCAGCCCCTCCTTCACGAGGAGGTCACCGATCCGCTCTGGTCCTCCAGCTGCGGCTGCGCTCATGCGTCAGGAAACGGGGACGGGTGCCGACCTCCCCGGGCGGTGGATTGCCGGGGCGTACGACACGTGGAGGGTGAGAAGGTGCCCGGTAGAGCGCACAAGTGTCAAGGATGTGCGCGGCGGGCTGCCGGTCGGCCCGATTGTGTAGGACGAGGCAGGCCCGAGAAGGTGACATAGGGCGCCAGTTTTGCGGCCAGTGCGGGACCTATGCCCTTCACCTGCTGGAGAGCCTCGAGCGAGCCGTAAGCGCCTGCTGAGTCGCGGTTTGCGATAATGCGAGCGGCAAGCGCGGGACCGATTCCCGGCAGGCGGTCGAGCTCTTCGATGCCGGCCCGATCCACATCGACCAAGTGAGGTGTTCCGGGTCGCGGGCCCGATGCTCCGGCGCTAGCGCCACTCGACGTGGAGGGCGCGCTGGCCTTCGAGCTGCTTCGCTTCCGCCCCCCGGCCGCGACCGCCGAGTCAACTGCAGCGATCTGCCTGGCGAGGGCCTCCCGGGACTCGGCCGGCACCGGCGTGGGCCGAAGGGCGCGGCAACCGCGGACTCCCACGCCGAGCGCGGCGATGGATGCCACGAAGAGCAGCGCGCTCCGTTCGGCTGGTGTCGGCACCTGCGGAGCTTGGTAGCGCCTTCGCCCCGCGCCGCATCGCCGCTACGCAGCCCGCATCGATTCTGGCTCCGCGGTCCGCCGGATGCCGACTACAGCCCGCGCAGCACCGCCAGCGCGACATCGCCCACCACCTGCATCGTCGCTCGCGACACCTTGTCCGCCGTGTCCTCGAGCGTGTGGTGATAGGCGTAGTCGAGGTCGATCACGTCGATGACCTTGAGGCCGGCCTCGATCAGCGGCAGGTGGTCGTCGGTGATTGGCCCGTACTCCCGTGTCGGGAAGTAGATGCCGTGGCCGAGGCGCTGCGCAGTGGTCCACACCCGCTGCACCACTTCGGGGGCCGCACGCACCGAGTGCGACTCGTACAGGAAGCGCGCGTCAGCCTTGCCGATCATGTCCCACACGACACCGAACTCCGGCGCGTAGGTCGCCGAGGGGAGATGCGTGGCGAAGTACTTGGCGCCCAGCAGCACGTCGGTGTTCGTGTCGAAGCTGCCCCAGTCCTCGCCGTCGACGAGCAGGAGGTCGACGCCCACGGCGACCGGATTCGCCTTCAGCGCGTCCGCCACGCCGAGCAGCAACGCGACGCCGGAGGCGCCGTCATTGGCGCCGGGAATGGGCTTGTTGCGATCCTCGGCGCGCATCTCCTTGTCGGCGCGCGGACGGCTGTCCCAGTGCGCGACGTAGAGCACACGTCGTGCGGCCGCGGGATTGAAGCGGGCCAGCACGTTGCGCATCGGCAGCCGCTGGCCGTCCTCGGTCGTGTGCGTCCAGGTCTGGACGAGCATGGTGTCGGCGCGCGCGCCGAACTCCCGGACCATCCAGTCACCGGCCGCGCGGTGCGCCGCGGTGCCGGGAACGCGGGGCCCGAACTCGATCTGCGCGGTGACATAGCGCATCGCCGCGTCGGCGTCGAACTCGCTGGCCGCGGTGCTGACATTCGCTGCGGCGGCGTCACCGGGCCGGGCATCCGCGCCGCCACCGCAGGCCAGCGCCGCCACGAGGGGCAGTCCAGCGAGTGCAAGCCCTGCAGCCGCCATCCGGGGCGTCGACTTGGGAACCTTCCGCGAGTGATTCATGCGCCGTGTTCGCCTCTCCTGGGGCCGGCAGGCGATCCGCTACGGCCAACATCGCCGCGCGGTCCGCTCTCACCGGCGCTCGTGGGTATCAATCCGCGCCGCCGGGCCCTGAAACCTTGCCCCGCCCCTCGCAGAACGTCGAATATACCCTGTTCGCCCCCGTCTCCCCACGCCGCTCGACGTGAAGATCGTTGCCCGCTACATCCTGAAGGAGCACATCGGCCCGCTGCTGTTCGCGCTGTCCGCGCTGACGTCGCTGCTGCTGCTCAACTTCATCGCCAAGAAGTTTCCGGACCTGGTCGGCAAGGGGCTACCCTGGTCGGTGATCGTGGAGTTCCTGCTGCTCTCGATCCCGTTCACCCTGGCAATGACGCTGCCGATGGCGGTGCTGGTGGCGACGTTGCACGCGTTCTCGCGCTTCGCCTCGGAGAACGAGATTACGGCCTTCAAGGCCAGCGGCGTGAGCATGCAGCGGCTGGTGCGGCCGGTGATCCTCGCCTCGTTCGTGCTGGCTGCCGGGATGGTGCTGTTCAATGACCAGGTGCTGCCGCGGGCCAACCACCGGTTGGCGACCCTGCAGGCTGACATCGCGCGGGTGAAGCCGACGCTGGCGCTCAACGAGCAGATCATCAACGAGGTGGTGCGCGGGCAGCTGTACCTGCGCGCGGCACGCATCGAGTCGGGCAGCAACCGCATGCGCGACGTCACGATCTACGACCTAAGCGACCGCGAACGGCGCCGCACCATCCGCGCCGACAGCGGAAACCTTGCCTTCTCGCGGACGGGCGAGGACCTGATCCTCACGCTGTACGACGGGTTCACGACGGAGCTTGAGAGCTCCACGCCACGGCGGCTGCAGCGCAGTTTCTTCAAGGAAGACCTGATCGCGGTACGCGGGATCGCCACCCGACTCGAACGCGACACGCCGACGGCGGCCTACAAGTCCGACCGAGAGCTGACGGTCTGCGAGCTGCAGCAGCGCGTGGACGCGGCACAGGGTGCGCGCGACACCGTGTGGATGCGCATCCAGGTGGCGCAGCGGCCCGGGCAGGAGATCGGGACGCCGCCGGGCGCGACTTGGGGCATCGCCCCCACGTACTGTGCCGTGCAGCGCTGGTGGCGGGAGCGGTCGCTGGTGAAGGAGGCGCAGGCTGCCGAGCCAAGTGCGGCCGCGGATGCTGATGCGGTGCACGAGGCAGCGGGGGCGAACGCGTCGGCGACGCGGCGTGTCGCAAGCGTGCAACGCGCCGTCCTGGACTCGCAGACCCCGCTGCCGCGCCCTCAACCACCGGCCTACGATGCCGTTGTGCTTGAAGGACTTCGCTTCGAGCTCACCAGCACGGATGCCAGCATCGACCGCTACCGTGTCGAGATCGAGAAGAAGTTCTCCATCGCCGCGGCCTGCATCGTGTTCGTATTGCTCGGCGCGCCCATCGCGCTGCGCTTCCCGCGCGGCGGTGTCGGACTCACCATCGGCGTGAGCCTCGGCGTGTTCGGCATCTACTACGTGGGCCTGCTGGCGGGCGAAGCGCTCTCCGACCGCGGCTTGCTGGACCCCGCGCTGGCGATGTGGGCGACCAATGCCATGCTCGGCATCGTCGGCATCTACCTCACGGCCAAGCTGGGCAGCGAAGGCTCCACTTCGCGCGGCAGCGAGACCTCGGAGTGGTGGGCACGCGCGATGGAACGCTGGCGCGGGCGATGGGCGCGGAGGCGCGCGTGAGGATCCTGCGCCCGCTGGACCGCTATGTGCTCTCGGAGTTCTGGAAGGTGCTCGTCGCCACGGCGCTGGGCTTTCCGCTGCTGGTCATCATCATCGACGTGTCCGAGAAGCTCGACAACTACCTCGCGCGTGAGCTGACGCCGGCAGATATCGGCCTGGCGTACCTGTTCGGCATTCCGGAGACGATGTTCCAGGTGCTGCCGGCGGCCGTACTGTTTGCCACCGTCTTCACGATCGGCGGGTTCACGCGGCACAGCGAGATCACGGCGGCCAAGGCCTCGGGCATCAGCTTCCACCGTTTCATCCTGCCCATCGTGGTCGGCTCCGTGGCGGCGACGCTGATCGGCCTCGGGCTCTCGGAGATCATCCCGCCGCTGAACGCGCGGCGGCTCGAGCTGCTCAAGGAGAAACAGGTCCGCTCGGCGAACCAGCGCTCCAACTTCGCCTATGCAGCGGACGAAGGACGCGTCTACAAGATCGGCTACGCGGACGTGAACACGAAGGTGGCCACGAAGGTGGAGATCGAGCGCCGCGGCACCGGACCCGACTTCCCGCACTACGTGGTGGCCGCCACCGAGGGCGACTGGAATCCCGAGCGTGGCTGGATGCTGCGCAACGGCTACGTGCACCTGATGCCGGACTCGCTGTCGAATCTCAGCATCCAGTTCGACTCGCTGCACGACCGCCTGATGACCGAGCAGCCGGTGAACCTGATGGCGAACCCCAAGGCGCCGGCCGAGATGGGCTACCGCGACCTTGGGCGCTTCATTGCGGCAATGGAGCGCTCGGGCGCCGACGTGCGCAAGCTGCGCGTGGAGCGCATGCTCAAGATCGCCATCCCCGTGACCTGCGTGATCATTATGTTGATTGGCGCGCCGCTGGCGACCAGCACGCAGCGCGGCGGCACGGCCTACGGCGTGGCGGTGAGCCTGGCGACGACGGTGGTGTTCCTCGTGCTGCTGCAGTTGACGCAGGCAATCGGTGCCGGCGGGCTGGTGATGCCGGAGATTGCCGCGTGGTTGCCGGGGGCCTTGTTCACGGTGATCGGCACCTTCCTGCTCGTCCGCGTGAGAACCTAGATGGCGCATCGTCCCACCGAGTCCTTCCCGATCGTCCAACGCAGTGGCCTTCGCTTCTTCCGCGTGATGGGACGCGGGACACTGGGGCTGTTCGGCGGCATTGGCTCTCGGGTCCTCTTTATACGTGAGGTGGGGCGGGCCTTCCGCGAGGGCCGCACCTGGACCCGGGAGGTGTTCCACCAGATGCGGGCCATCGGCGTGGATTCCCTGCCCTTGGCCATCATGGTGGCGGCGTTCATTGGCGGCGTGATCACGATCCAGATCCGCTACCAGCTCTTCCCCGGCATCCAGCTCTCGATCGTAGGCCTGAGTTCGCGGCAGATCGTAATTCTCGAGACGGGACCGTTGCTCACGGGCCTGGTGCTGGCCGGGCGGGTGGGCGCCAAGATGACGGCCGAGATCGCGACGATGCGAGTGACGGAGCAGATCGACGCGCTGGAGACGCTGGCCTTCGACCCCGTGGCGGTGTTAATCGTGCCGCGACTGATCGCCGCGATCATCATGCTGCCCATCCTCACCGTATTCGCCGACGTCTTCGGCGTATTGAGCGGCCTGATGGCGGCGGTCACCATCACGGACGTGAAGTACGCGCAGTTCATGGAAGGCGTGCGGCTGGGCTACGAACAGTTCCAGGTCACTTATAGCCTCATCAAGGCCACACTCTTTGGCGGCGCGATCGCCTACCTCTGCACCTACGAGGGCTACACGACGCGCGGCGGCGCCGAGGGTGTGGGCCAGAGCACGGCCAAGGCGGTGGTGGTATCGTCCATCGCCATCCTCATCCTGGACGCCATCACGGCGGTCCTCCTCGCCCCTTACCTTCAGGCATGAAGCGACGCGACGAAGTGCTGGTCGGGATCGTGGCCACGGTGGCGCTGGTCCTGGCGATCATCGGCTCCCTGCTACTGGCCCGCGGCGGGTTGGCATCGGGCTATCCGGTCTATTCCGTCTTCGAATGGGGCTCCGGGCTGCGGCCGGGCCAACCGGTGCTGTTCTCCGGCGTGACGGTCGGCTACGTGTCGGACGTGGAGTTCGCGCGCAACGGCACGCTGCTGATCACGATGAAGGTGGGCAAGGAGTACCGGCTGCCCCGCACAACCGAGGCGCGAATCGTCCCGAACGGTGTGTTCGGCGACATGATGGTGGCCCTGCAGGTCGGCGGGCCGACCGACGAGGACTTCGCGGTGGGCGACACGATCCCGGCGGGGCCGCCGTCGATCGGTATCGGCGAGGTGCTGGCGCGGGTGGATTCCGTCGGCCGTGACATCCAGCTGGTCTCGAAGGCGCTCAGCGAGGAGCTGGTGACCCGCGGCGGGCTGCGCGAGATGCGGCAGACAGTCGAAAGCGCCAACCGACTGCTGGAGACGCTGACGGACGTGGCGCGCGAGCAGTCGGACGAGTTGTCCCGCACGCAGCAGGCGCTCAGGCGCGTGGTGAGCGCGGTGGACTCGGTGCAGGTGGACAGCACGGTTCGCGCGCTGGCGGGGGCCTCCGTGGCGGTGCGCACGCTGGCCAGTGACCTGCAAGAGACGACCACACGGCTCAATGGGGTGCTGGCCCGGCTTGAGGGCACGGAGGGTTCGGCGGGGCTGCTGATGAACGACCCTGGGCTCTACCGGGACACGCGGGCTTTGCTCACGCGGTTGGATTCACTGACCGCTGATTTCCAGAAGAATCCGAGGAAGTACATCAAGTTGTCGATCTTCTAGATCTGTGCGCTGAGTTCTTTGCCACAGAGGCACGGAGACACAGAGGACTGCGGATGCGGGACGAACAGCGGATGCGGGGCAAACGCTGACGGCGATGCGGGAACTGCAACGACAGCTGCTGGTGGAACTGCAAAGGCGACATTCACAGCAACTGCACTTGAAGGGGGGCTCGGCGGACAGATTTGTCCGCCGAGCCCCCTTTGATTTGCTGTTGGTGTTGCTGTTGCGGTTGTCGTTTGACTGACTTTCGCGGTTCCCGTATCGCCCCTTGCCGTTGTCCCGCATCCGCCGCCACTCCCGCATCCGCAGTTCTCTGTGCCTCCGTGCCTCTGTGGCAAAGCAGTTCCTCAGCGCACGAAAGCCAGAAAAAACCAACCGCCCCGGCCGCCGAACGAATCGGCGACCGGGGCGGCGGTGCTACTGGAGGCTAGCGCTTAGTTGAACGTGTAGCGGAAGCCGAGCTGCATGCGCCAGACGTCGTTCACGCCGGCGGTCTTCTGGAAGGTCTTGTTCATCAGCTGGCCGCCCACCACACGCATCTGATAGCGCGGCTCGCCCGCCTTCGGGCCCGTCGTCGCCGGGGTGCGGACGATCAGCGGGGAGTTGCTGACCGCGGTCTGGGCCAGACCCCAGTCCTTGTTCAGCATGTTGGTGAAGTTCAGGATGTCCAGGCGGATCTGCAGGGTGTTCTTGGAGCCCGACACGAGGCGGCTCACGTCCTGCGAGAGCGAGAGGTCCATCCGGGTGACGTTCGGCAGGAGCAGGCCGCCACGCTCCGCATACTGGCCGCGACGCGAACGGAGGTACGAGTCCTGGTTGATGTACGCCTCGAACGCGGCTTCCTGCTGCGCCACCGAGAAGGGCGTCGAACCCGTGATGGCCTCGAAGTTCATCTCCGCGATGCTGGCCGGGATGTACATCAGGTCATTCGAGGTGCCGCCGTCGCCATTCAGGTCGCCGGAGGTCACGTAGCTCGTGTTGCCGATCGTGAAGTTCTCGAGGAAGGCCGAGAACATCGTATTGCCCCAACCGAAGAAGTCGCGCGTGTACGACGCGACCATGAAGCTGCGGCGGCCCTGATAGTTGCCGGAGAAACCAACGCCCGGGTTGTTCGGGTCGCCAGTGTGCTGGTTGTTGTTCCAGCTACCGAAGGCGATCGAGCCCGGATCCACGGTGTTCTCGGCGGTGCCGTAGGCCGTGGCGATCTTCGTGTAGAAGCCGTTCATGAAGTTGCGCTCCAGCGTGAAGGCCGCGTTCATCGTGCGGCCGACATCCTGGTTCTTCAGGACGATCGCGCTGGTGATGTTGCAGTTGATGCGGTTGGCCTGGGTGCAGGCGTCGCCGACCTGGCTGAAGTAGCGCGGGCGGTTGTCCGGGCCCGGGAAGTTGCCGTCAGCCGCCGGCAGGTTGGCGTTGATGTAGTACACGCCGTTGACGTCCTGGCCCCAGATGAACTCGATCGTGGAGCGCCAGCCGCTCTCGAACTTGTGGTCGATGGCCAGGTTCGAACGCCAGACCTGCGGGAACTTGAAGCCCTTGTCCGTCAGCGCGAGCTCATACGACGGGGCGGGCGCGCCCGAGGGGCTGGCCGGCTTGTAGTGGTCCGGATCCGGGTGCCAGGGGCGGTTGAACGTGTTGTCCTGCTGCTCGAAGCCCGTCAGGATGCCGTTGTTGCCGATCTGGTTGGAGATCCAGACATACGCCGGGCGGCCGGTGAAGACGCCGGTACCACCGCGGAGGATGGTCTGGCCGTTGCCGCGCACGTCGTAGTTGAAGCCGAGGCGCGGCGAGAACAGCGGCGTCGCGTCGGGCAGCTTCTGCGTGTTGTACTGCACGCTCTGTCCGTTCTCGTCGCGGAACGTCATCGCGTTCGCGGCGGTGTTCGTGAAGCCCGTGTTGCCGAACGAAGCCATATCGATGCGCAGGCCGCCGGTCACGGTGAGGTTGTTCCGCACGCGCCATTCATCCTGCACATACACGCCCGAGAAGTTCACTTCGAGCGGCTGCACCGGCTTGGTCTGGCCCGGGATGTTGGCGTAGCGGACCTGGAAGCGGCGGAGGTCCACGGGGGACGTCGGACGCGAGCAGGTGGACCAGGTCGCGGCGTTGGTGCCGCACTGCGTCAGGAAGTCGTTCGCGTCCGTGTAGAAGTCGCTCAGTGAGCGATACACGTAGGCGCTCTGACTGCCCGGGAAGAACACGTTCTCCGACTCGTAGAGCTCGACGCTGAGTCCGAAGGTCAGGTCGTGCCGGTTGCCGTAGATCGTGAAGTTGTTCTGGAACTGGAAGCTGTTGTACCGCAGCTCGTTGTTCGGCGTGAAGGGCTCCGAGCCGAACGAGGTGTAGGTCGTGCTGCCACCGCCCGGGATGTCGCCGCCGAGGATGTCCACGAAGGGGAACAGGTTGCTGATCGCGCCACGGCTCTCGTCCTGCTTGGTGTAGCCGATGATCATCTGGTTCGACATCCGGTCCGTCAGCAGCGAGTTCCACTCACCGACCACCGAGTTGATCTTCTCGAGGATGGTGTAGTTGGAGTTCTGGAAGCCGAGCCAGTTGTTGTTGCGGGTGCGGCCGAAGCCGAGCGACGACGAGGTCGACGTCAGCACGTCCGTCTCGGAGTCGAGGTTCGTCCAGCGCACCGAGAACTTGTTCCGCTGGCTGAGCGCGTAGTCGACCTTCGCGGTGATGCGCGTCGACGGCGTCAGGCCCGGATAGCCCTCGTAGCCACCGGTGTTGTAGCCGAAGTTCGTGCCGAGGTAGTTGCTCAGCGTGTTCATGTCCGACTGCAGAACGCGCGTGACGTTGCCGACCGGCGCCTCGCCGCCGAGGTTCGAGCGGAACGTCGTGGCGGGGGACGACAGCTCGTCCGTCTCGTAGCTCACGAAGAAGAACAGCTTGTCCTTGAGGATTGGGCCGCCGACACGGAAGCCCCACTGGTCGAAGGAGAACGACCCTGGGCTGAAGGTATTCGAACCCGCCTTCGTGCCGACGAAATCGTTCGAGCGCGTGAGGTAGTAGAGCGAGCCCGTGAAATCGTTGGTGCCGGACTTGGTCACCGTGTTCACCGCGGCGCCGACGAAGGCACCCTGGCGCACGTCATAGGGCGCGATGTTCACCTGCACGGCCTCGATCGCGTCGAGCGAGATCGGGGCGACGCCGGTGCGGTCACCGGGCTGCCCGCCGAGGCCGAACGAGTTGTTGAAGTACGAACCGTCCACCGTGATGTTGTTCAGGCGGTTGTCCTGGCCGGCGAACGAGCTGCCGCTCGACTGCGGCGTCAGGCGCGTGAAGTCGGCGAGACGACGCGTGATGGTCGGCAGCTGCTCCAGCTGGTCGCGACGGATGCTGGTCGCGGCACCAGTACGCGTCGAGCTCAGCTCGCCGCCCTCCGAGGTGATGGTCACCTGGCTCAGCTGCGTCGCCACGGCCGACATCCGGAACTCGAGGTCCACCGCGACGCCGAGCGTCACGGTCACATCCTCGCGGGCCTGGCGGGCGAAGCCGATCATCGTCGCGGCCACGCTGTAGGGGCCGCCGATACGCATGCCCGGAATGTTGAACCGTCCATCGGCGCGGGTCACGGCCACGTACTGCGTGCCGGAGGGCAGATGGACGGCTAGGACTCGAGCGCCTTCAATAGGCTGGTTCTCGTCGTTCGTCACGGTGCCACGCATAGAGCCGGTGGTCACCTGCGCCGACGCGAGGTGGGTGAACGCGCCGGCGGCGAGGGCCGCGACAGCGAGTGTCACCCGGAAGATCCAACGCTTCATCTTTTGTGTTCCTCGGTGGTTGGGATCCATCGATCCAACACCGGCCCCCGCCCTTGGCGAGGCTACCGGACTTGGCGCGAAAAATATAGCGCGAAGCTCGCCAGTTCGCCGCTATGCGGTCAACGCCAGCCCACCGAGTGCAACCGAACCGTTACCGGTTGCGCCCGACGGTCAGCCAATAGACCGGTGCACCGGCTAGGCAGACCCCCAGCACCCCAATGGTCTGCCAGCGACTCGCGGGGTTCAGGATGGCATTCCCAAGCAGGTAGAGCACGGCGAGCATAAACACCAGCGGCACCACCGGATAGCCCGGCACACGGAAACTCGGCGCGTAGTCCGCACGCTTCCGCAGCCTGAAAATCGACGCTACTGCCAAGAAATAGAACGGCAGGAAGGCGGTCACGAAGGCGTCCGCCAACTGCTCGAAGGTCCGCATCAGCACGAAGAGCGCGCCGAGGGCCGCGGTGAGCAGGATGGCCACCCAGGGCGTGCCCAGCTTGGGGTGCACGCTGGCCACCGGGCGGAAGAACAGCCCATCGGATGCCATCGCGAAGAAGATGCGCGGGCTCGTGAACAGCACGGCGTTCAAGGTGCCGAAGGTGGACACCATCACCGTCACGGAGACGAACACGACGCCGCCGGCGCCGATCACGATCTCCGCCACGTCAGCCGCGACCAATCGCGAGGTCCGCATCTCCTCGATCGGAAGCACCGTGAGATACGCGACGTTCGCCAGCAGATAGATCGCCATCACCATCAGCGTGCCACCGATCAGCGCCCGCGGCAGGTTGCGCTGCGGGTCCTGCACCTCGCCACCGTTGTAGGCCACGTCGGCCCAGCCATCAAAGGCCCAGAGCGTGCTGACCAGCGCGAGCCCGAACGCCGGGATGCTGATGCTCTCGGGCGGCACCGCCGGCGTGAAGTGCGAGAAGCCGTTGGCCGGCAGGCCCACGATCAGCGCCACGACGACGATAAACAGCAGGCCGCCGTACTTGGCCAGCACGGTCACGTTGGTGAACGTCGCGCCCACCCTCGCGCCGGCGATGTTGAACGTGGCCGTCAGCAGGATGGCCGTCGCCGCCGCGTAGCGCACGGGCATCACCGCGTTCAGGTCCCAGCCCATCACGCGGAAGAAGTACTCGGCGCAGGTGATGGCGATGGCTCCCAGCGAGGCCGCGCGGATCATCACCAGCTGGCTCCAGCCGAAGAGGAAGGCCGCAAGGTCGCCCCAGGCCTCCTTCAGGAACACGTAGATGCCGCCTGTCTTCGGCAGCGCGCTCGCCACCTCGGCGATCGTCAGCGCGCCGCAGATGGCAAAGATGCCCCCGGCGATCCACGCCGAGAGCATTGGGAGGGGGCCGGGCAGTCGGTCCGCGATGCCCGCCGGCGAGCGGAAGATGCCCGAGCCGATGGTGGAGCCGATGACGACGGCGATGGCGCTCCAGAGGCCGATGCTGCGCTGCAGCTCAGGGGCGCGGGGCGCCGCGGGAGTGGAAGACATCACGCGAAACTACGCGCGAGGGCTCCCTGAAGGGAGGTGGTATGGCGATAATTCACCCGATGTCCGCGCCGCTCCCGACCCTCATCTTCGTTGTCGCCGCGCTGGCCGTCGTCCTCGGACAGATCATGATCCTGCGGTCGACGGCCCGTGCCTGGCAGGCCGCCGGCGGCCCCGTGCCGCTCATCGAGCGCGCCTTTGCCTGGCTGCCGGCGCTGGTGCTCGTGCTCGTGCTCTGGTTGTCGTGGCGGGCCACCGTCGCGCCGCCGGTGATGGAACTGGAGTTCGCGGCCACGGCCTCCGGGGCGGGGCTGTGACCGCACCCGCAACTACGCCGGCGCCGCGAAGCCTCGCGAACGACCTGATCGCGCTGACCAAGCCGCGCATCATTTCGCTGCTGCTGGTCACCACCGTGGCGCCGATGTATGTGGCGGGCGTTCCCACGCTTGGCACGGTGCTGCTCGTGATGCTCGGCGGCTACCTGATGGCCGGCGGCGCGAACGCCGTGAACATGTACATCGACCGCGACATCGATCCGTTGATGGCGCGCACGAAGCTGCGGCCGATCCCCAGCGGGCGGATGCACGCCACCGCGGTGCTGGCCTTCGGCGTGTTGATCGCCACGGCGGCCACCTGGATGCTGGCGCGCTATGTCAACGTGCTCACGGCGGCGTTGGCATTGGCGGGCTTCTACTTCTACGTGTTCATCTACACGCGCTGGCTCAAGCGCGCGTCGCCGCAGAACATCGTGATCGGCGGTGCGGCCGGTGCCTTCCCGCCGCTCGTCGGCTGGGCAGCGGTGACGGGGCGGCTGGATCTCACGGCCTGGTTCCTGTTCCTCATCGTCTTCTATTGGACGCCGCCGCACTTCTGGGCTTTGGCGCTCAACAAGCAGCGCGACTACGGCACGGCCGGCGTGCCGATGGCGCCCCTCGTGTGGGGCGAGCGCGAGACGATCGAGCAGATGTGGTGGTACAGCGTGCTGCTCGTGGGGCTGACGCTGATGCCGGTGGCGTTTGGCGCCTTCGGGTGGTTCTACCTGGCGAGCGCGGCGCTGCTGGGCGCCCTGCTGCTGCGCGGCGTCTGGCGCGTGCGCTCCGCGACCGCCGAGGCGCGCGTGAAGCCCTCGTGGTGGGTGTACGGCTACTCGCTGCTGTATCTGGCGCTGCTGTTCCTCGCGATGGCGCTGGACCACCGCGTGTTCGGCGCCTGATCAGATCACGATCAGCTCGCGCTGGATCTCTCCCGGCGTGATGACGAGTCCGTCGGGTCCGAGGAACGCATTCACCTCGGTGCGCATCCCGAACTCGCCCGGCAGGTAGATCCCGGGCTCGATCGAGAAGCCGACGCCCGGCAGCAGCACGCGTTCGTCGCGCGTCTCGAGGTCGTCGAGGTTCGGCCCCATCCCGTGCAGGCCCCGCGCGTCGATCGAGTGCCCCGTGCGGTGCGTGAAGTACTTCCCGAAGCCACGCGCCTCGATCACTGCACGACTGGCCGCATCCGCCTCTCGACCGGCAATCGGCTTTCCTGCGCCGACCCGCTCCCTCAGCACGGCGATAGCCGCATCGCGCGCGTCGCGAATTGCCGCCCAGACTTCCTGATGCCTCGCGGCGGGCGTTCCGACGACCGCCATCCAGGTCTGGTCCGCCCACATCGCGCCGGGTCGATTGTCGGGCTCGGTGGCCCAGAGGTCAATCAACACCACGTCGCCCGCCACGATGCGTCGCGGCGCATCCGCCGAGGGCTCATAGTGCGGGTTCGCGGCGTTCTCGCTGGCTGAGACGTTGGGGCCGTGGTCGGTCCAGAGACCGTCGACGGCGAAGCGCTCCTGGATGAACGCCATCACCTCGTGCTCGTGGATGGCCTTGCCCGCCTTGATTGCGTCGCCGATGCGGGCAAAGGCGGCGTGGGCGTAGGTCCGCAGCAGTTCCGCGTGCTTGCGGTGCGAGGCCATCTCCTCGGCGCTCCAGACCGCGAAGAACTGCGTGACCAGCCCGCCGCTGGTCACCACCTCCGCGCCGGCGGCGCGGATCATCTCCAGCACGCCGGCCGGCACGCGGTCCACCACCGGCACGGCATCGCCGGGCGAGTACTCCATCGCGATGCGCTTGCCCTTGACCAACGTGGGCAGCTCCTGCTCCAGCGCGCGCCAGGCGCTGTACACGCGCTTCTCCCAGGCCGCTGGCCACTGGGCCCAGGGGCTCTGCTCGATGGCGTGCGTGATGGCCACCGGCGTCCCCTCGGCAGGAAGCCACGCGAAGATCCGTCGTGAGACCATGCCGCGCAGGCCGAGGACAGACGAGGCCACGGGGTTGAGCCCGCGGAAGTCGTAGATGAGCCAGCCATCGAGGCCGGCGCCACGGAGCGCCGCCTGCACGGCGGGGAGCGAGCGTTCGCTGAGCATCGTTAGGCCACCACGCGCCACTGGGCGCGCCATTCGCAGGTTCCCTCGCCACGCGAGGCGCACCTGACGTGTTCGACTGCGCCCACGCCGTCCACGAGCCGCTGCATCAGCTCGCGAAGGTAGGCCTCGTAGAAGCTGCAGCCCGCCAGCTTGGGCGCGGCATCGCGCGTCACGGAACCCTTCACCTCGAGATGCACCGAACTGCCGACACGCGTGACCTCGCCGCCCACGTAGCGTCGGCTGATGCTGCGCACCTGCCCGAGCGCCAGCGGCCGGGCCAGCGCACCGGGCAGGATTCGGAGCAACCGTCGCGTGAAGGCGGGGGCGCGCTCGTAGGTGCGTCGCGCCATCCCGCGCCCAGCCTCGCGGAACACCGCCTCCGCGTCGGGACGGCGCCCGATCAACTTGGCGATGCCCGCCGCCTCCTCGAAGCTCACGCGCTGCCCGCGCTTGAGGGCCTCGGCGTAGCGCCGCATCTGGGCGTGCACCGTATCGCTGAGCCCGAAACGCTTCACCTTGAGTTCATCCACGAACTCGGTCTCGAGCGCGTCGTCGGGGAGGTCCACCGTGCGGATGGCCTCGAGCAGGGAGAGCGGAACAAGCGGGTCGACCGTGGCGGACATTCAGCGGGGGAGGCTGGTGGGAACCGATGGCAAAGTTAATGGCTGCGTCGTGCGGGAGGCACGGTCGGCTCTGCCACGGGTTCGGCCCAATTCGCTAGTTTCTGACGCGTGAACCCCTCCGACTTCCGCGCCGCCCTCTCACGATTCGCATCCGGTGTCACGATCATCACCGCGCGCGACGCCAAGGGACGCGATGTGGGGATGACGGTGAGCGCGTTTTCCTCGCTGTCGCTGGAGCCGCCGCTGGTGCTGGCCTGCGTGGACGACACCGCATCCGTCGCACCCGTGCTGGCGCAGTGCGAGCACTTCGCGGTCAACATCCTCGCGGCGGACCAGTCTGAGCTCTCGCGGCGCTTCGCCCGCCAGGACGTGGACCGCTTCGAGGGCATCGACCTGACACGCGGCGTTGAGGGGCTTCCGCTGCTCAGCGGCGCGCTGGCGCAGCTCAGCTGCGCCGTCGAGGCCCGCCACCCTGGCGGCGACCACACGATTCTCGTGGGTAGGGTGCTGGAGGTCGAGACGAGGGACGCGAATCCCCTGCTCTACTTCCGCGGTGCCTACGGCGAGTACCGTCGCTAGCTTCTCGGCATGAGCCTCGACCTTGAGCGCGAGCGCATTGTGCAGGCGCTGTGCTCCCACTACGCGCAGGACCATCTCACGACCGGCGAACTCGAACGACGCTTCGAGCTCGTGTACGCCGCGCAGGATCGCCAGGCCCTGGTCACCGTGCTCGAGGGCTTGCCGGCGATCTCGCGGAACGCAGCGCTGGCGCCGAACGCACCAGCGCCGATGCCGACGTATGACGCGCCGGCGCGCTCCAGCGGACTCCGCGATTCCGAGAAGCGCTACGTCGCCTTCTTCGCCGAGGTGAAGAAGGAAGGCGCCTGGCGCGCGCCGTCGTTCGCCCGCGTGCGGGCCGTGCTCGGCACGGTGGTGCTGGACCTGCGCGAGGCCGATATCCCGCCCGAGGGCATGGACATCGACGCCGAGGCCATCCTCGGCGAGGTGAAGGTGATCCTGCCGCTTGGCATCGGCGCAGACGTGGACTGCACCGCGATGCTGGCCGAGGTCGTGGACAAGGCGCAGGCAGGCGCCGCCGGCCTGCCGATGGTGCGCGTGCGAGGTGGCGCGACGCTGGGCACGATCAGTGTGGTCACCAAGCTGCCGAAGAAGGACCGGCTTGAGGAGTGGCGACTGCAACTGCGTAGTTGGTTCGGCGGGCCGTCGGACCCTCCGCGGCTTCGGTAGGCGATCGCGGCCAGCCTCGCGGCCGCCGTCCCGGCTGCTGCCTAGGGCCCCTGCGAGAGATACGCCGCCGCGTACCGCGTGATGCTCTCGTCCACCACACGCATTGCCTCCTCGCTCTTGCCCCAGCCGAGGATCTCCACGCGCTTGCCCTCAAGGTCCTTGTAGATCGCGAAGAAGTGCTCGATCTCCTTGAGCTGATGCGTCGGCAGGTCGGCGATGTCGAAGATCTCGCCGTGGAGCGGGTCGTCCGTCGGAACCGCGAGGATCTTGTCGTCGGGCTCGCCCTTGTCGAGCATGCGCAGCACGCCCACAGGGCGCACGTCAATCAGGCAGCCGGTGAAGGTCGGCTCCTTGATCATCACCAGCACGTCGAGCGGGTCGTTGTCCTCGTGGAGCGTGCGCGGGATCAGCCCGTAGTCGCCGGGATAGTGCACGGCGCTGTACAGCACACGGTCGAGCCGGAAGAGCCCGGAGTCCTTGTCGAGTTCGTACTTGTTGCGCGCGCCCTGTGGGATCTCGATCACCGCCGTCACGCGCTCGGGCGGCTGCGGCCCGGGCTCCAGGTCCTTCCAGGGATGGATCACGGAGACGGCCGACCCGCCTCGCGGCGGCGTGCGAGGGCGCGGCGACGCCAGCCGATGGAAATCGCGTATCCGACGAACATCGCGATCAAGACTCCGTAGGCGACCTGGTAATAGATGGCGTTGTCAGGCATCGGCTCAGGCCTCCGCGGCGTCGAGGAGTTCGTCGCGCTCGCGGGCCAGCGCCATCCGCGCGCGCACCAGCGCCACGTAGAGCACCGTGAACGCGAACAAGGCAAGGAACAGCGTGGTCGTCATCGACGCCGGCATCTGAATACCCGTCGGGTTCGCCACGATCGGCATCGGGTGCTGCGTGCGGAACAGGTACACGCTGAGGTGGATGAACGGGATCAACAGCGCCCCGAGGATCCCTACGACCGCCGAGTAGCGCGCGCGCGCCGTGCGGTCGTCCACCGCGCCGCGCAGCACGAGGTACCCAAGGTAGAGGAACCAGAGGAACAGCGTGAGCGTGAGCCGCGCATCCCAGACCCACCAAGCGCCCCAGATCGGCCTGCCCCAGAGTGGCCCCGAGATGAGCACGCCCGTGGTGAAGATCACGCCAACCTCGGCCGAGGACTCGGCGAAGCGATCCAGCCGCGGGTCCTTGAGGAACAGCCACACGCCGCCGGCGATGGCCGTGAGCCCGAAGGCGAGGAACGCCACCCAGGCCGAGGGCAGGTGCACGTAGAAGATCTTCTGGGCGAGGCCCTGCAGCCGGTCGGGCGGCGTGAACCAGATGGCGCGCACGAAGGCCGCGGCCATCAGGACGATGGCGGCGATGCCGAAGGCATCGAGGCCGCGCGGGCGCGCCGGGGAGTCGGAAGTCACGTCAGGGTCAGTCGTCGAGCGTGAAGGGGAACGCGATCGTGCACGCGTACAGGAAGACGAGGTCGAAGGCGAGCAGGATACGCAGCCAGGCCATGCTCTCGGCCAGCGGCCGGCCCGCCAGCAGTCTGGCCGTCGCGCTGGCCGCGGGCAACACGACCGGCACGAAGAATGGCAGGGCCAGCACCGGAAGCAGCAGCTCGGCCATTCGCGTATTCGACGTGATCCCGGCGAACAACGTTCCAATGCAGGCCAGACCGATCGCCGCCAGCAGCATCACGCCGGCCAGCGGTCCGAAGATGACGCCGAAGGGCAGGTTGTAGAACAGCGCGACGGCGGGCAGCGCCACCGCCTGCACCCCGAGCACGAAGACGAGGTTGGCCAGCGCCTTACCGAGGAAGATGGACTCGCGCGGCACGGGGGCGACGAGCAGCGCATCCATCGCGCGCTCCTGCGCCTCGACCTCGAACGAGCGGTGCAGTCCCAGCAGCCCGGAGAACGTGAAGGTCACCCAGAGCACGCCCGGCGCGATGTCCAGCGGCGTGACCGCGGTAGCGTCCCAGGTGAAATAGAAAATCACCACCGCGAGCAGCGAGACCACCAGCGCCGAGAGGTAGGCGCTGCGCGTGCGGAACTCGATGGCGAGGTCCTTCCGGGCGATGAGCCAGGCGGCGGCGAGCGTGCCCGGATGGGCAGCGGCTGCCTTTGGCGGGCCAGCGACGGGCGCGGTCACGAGAGGAGCTCCCGATACTCGGCGGCGTAGGCAGACGCATCGAGGCCGGAGGTGTCGTCGTGGCGCACGAACCGTCCGCCGCGCATCACCGCCGCCTGTGAGGCCACCGCCAGGCCCTCCTGGAGATGGTGCGTGACCACGATCAGCGCGGCGCCTGCCTCACGTCGTTCTCGAAGCAGCGCCGTGAGTGCGACGCTGCCGAGTTCATCGAGTCCAGTGTAGGGTTCGTCGGCCAGCAACACATCCGGCGCGTGCACGATGGCGCGGGCGATGGCCACGCGCTGCTGCAGTCCGCGCGACAGCGCGCGGACGGGGACGTCCGCGCGGTCGGCGACACGAAGTGCATCGAGCGACGCCTGCACTTTCGCGTCCGGATCAGGCAGTGCGTGCAGCTGCGCGGCAAAGCGAACGTTCTCGCGCGCCGTCAGCGCGTCGTAGAGCATCGTCCGGTGGCTGATCAGCCCAACCCGGCTGCGGGCCTCAACCGCCGGCAGCGTGCGACCGGCCACCGCGGCGCGACCGGCGCTGGGCTTGAGCAGGCCGGCCAACAAGCGCAGTAGGGTGGTCTTGCCGGCGCCGTTCGGGCCGAAGAGCGCGAGGGCGTCACCCGGCCCGAGGTCCAGACTGACGCCGTCTACCGCGCGCCGCGCCCCGAAGGCGCGCTGCAGGCCCTCGGCCTGGATCAGCGGAGTCACGGCCTCGGTCGGCGGCAGATTCCCATACGGGAAGGCTACCGACTCGGCGGGCCGCACGGAACGGGCAGGGGCCGTCGCAGGACAAGCGCGCTTCGGGTTCGCCTTGGCACAAGCAGCTATCGACGCCGCTCGACCTCAAACAGCGTGTACAGCCTTGTCGAGTCCAACAGCGTGGCGATGTCGGCAGAAACCTGAGAAAGCCGCGTGCGCATCCCACGCTCGCGCGCCCGCTTCTGGAGGAGGATCAGGCAGCCGAGTCCGGAGGCGTCGATCTCGCGGGTGGCGAGCATATCGACCACGACCACGTGGTCCCCGCGGCGCGCGGCGCCTTCAACGGCGGATAGTACGGCATCACGACAGGACGCGCGCTCACGGTTGGTAAGCGACGGCGGAGCTACATATGTGGTGGATCGCTCTTCTGGCATTGTTGGGTTCCCCTGCTGGTGCAGAGGCCACGGTCGATGCCAGGTGCTGTCGAATACAGCTCTCCCATCGGGGCGCTGCCCCGTGGGTGAACCACCTTCGGCAACCGGACGATCTCGAACGTTCCGAGACTCCTGGCTTTGCGTCCCCGCCTCGCGACGGGTTTGCTCTTATCGGTGTGGCGTACTGCGCGTTTGCTGGTTCTGATAAGCCAGAGCCGTGCCACGCGCACTCGAACTGTAAGTGATTGCCGCTAGGCGTGTTATACGCTCGTCACGCTGTGACGGATCTCCCGCGTCGGTGCGCCTTGCAAGGGAGTCGGCAAATCACGCGTCACTGTCGCGCCTTGAGACGGCACCTGTAGCCGCCGTGGTCGGTCGGCGGGCCAACCCGTCGGCGCTCCTTAGCCGCGCCGTAGCCGCGCCGTAGCCGCACCGTAGCCGCACCGTAGCCGCACCGCGGTAGCCAGCGGCCGTCCGCCGACCTAGCATTGGGCCATGACCGAGATCAGCGACCTCCTCACAGAAACGCGGAGCTTTCCGCCGTCCGCTTCCTTCCGCAGTGCCGCGCTCGTGCGAGACGGGTCCCTGCACGCCGAGGGCGCGAAGGACTTCGAGCGCTACTGGGCCTCGCAGGCAGAGAGCCTGAAGTGGAGCAAGCCGTGGACCCGTGTCCTCGACTGGACGCCTCCCCACGCCAAGTGGTTCGTCGGCGGCGAGCTCAACGTGAGCGAGAACTGCCTCGACCGCCACCTGGCCGGCGCGCGGCGCAACAAGGCGGCCATCGTCTGGGAAGGCGAGCCGGGCGACCGCCGCACGATGACCTACTGGGAGCTCGCCCGCGAGGTGCGCCAGTTCGCGAACGTGCTCAAGTCGCTTGGCGTGCAGAAGGGCGATCGTGTCGGCATCTACCTGCCGCTGATTCCCGAGGCCGCAGTGGCGATGCTGGCCTGCGCGCGGATCGGCGCCATCCACTCGGTGGTATTCGGCGGCTTCTCACCCGAATCGCTACGCGACCGGATGAACGACGCCGAAGCGAAGGTGGTGATCACGGCGGACGGCGGATACCGGCGCGGACAGATCATCCCGCTCAAGCGCAACACGGACCGTGCGGTCGAGGGTTGCCCAAGCGTGAAGCACGTGGTCGTTGTGCAACGTCGGGCCTCTGGGCCGATCACCGAAGCGCACGCGGAGATGAAGGAAGGCCGCGACCACTGGTACCACCGGTTGATGCAGCAGGCCAATGATGTCTGCCCGCCGCAGCCGATGGACGCCGAGGACGTGCTGTTCATCCTCTACACCTCGGGCACGACGGGCAAACCGAAGGGCATCGTGCACACGACGGCTGGCTATCTCACCGGTGCGGCGAGTTCGACCAAGTACGTGTTCGACCTGAAGGAAGAGGACGTGTTCTGGTGCACGGCCGACGTGGGCTGGATCACGGGGCACACGTACTTGGTGTACGGCCCGCTGGCGAACGGCGCGACCTGCGTGATGTACGAAGGCGCGCCTGACTGGCCGGAGCGTGATCGATTCTGGAGCATCTGCGCGCGGCACGGCGTGACGATCCTCTACACGGCGCCGACGGCGATCCGTGCCTTCATGAAGTGGGGTGTGGAGCATCCGCGGAAGCACGACCTCTCGCGGCTGCGCCTCTTGGGGTCCGTCGGCGAGCCGATCAATCCGGAAGCCTGGATGTGGTACCACGAGCACATCGGCGGCTCACGCTGCCCGATCGTGGATACCTGGTGGCAAACGGAGACGGGCTCGATCGTGATCTCGCCGTTGCCGGGCGTCACCGCCACAAAGCCCGGCAGCGCCACGCAGCCGCTGCCGGGATATCACGCGGCGCTGCTCGACTCGACGGCGCAGGAGATTCCCCAGGGCGGCGGGCTGCTCGCGCTGACCAAGCCTTGGCCGTCGATGCTGCGCACGATCTGGCGCGACGACGCGCGCTACGTGCAGACGTACTTCTCCAAGTGGGAGGGCCGACCGGACCTCTACTTCCCCGGCGACGGTGCGAAGAAGGACGCCGACGGCTTCTACTGGATCCTCGGCCGCGTGGACGACGTGTTGAACGTCGCGGGCCACCGCATCGGCACGATGGAAGTGGAGTCGGCCTTGGTGGAGCACCCCGCAGTGGCCGAGGCGGCGGTGGTCGGCAAGGCGCACGAGCTGAAGGGGCAGGCGGTCTGCGCCTTCGTGACGCTGCGCGATGGCTTCAAGAAGTCGACCGACCTCCGCGATGAACTGCGCGAGTTCGTGGCGACCAAGATCGGCGCGCTGGCCCGGCCGGATGACGTGCTCTTCTCGGCGGACCTGCCGAAGACGCGCTCGGGCAAGATCATGCGGCGACTGTTGCGTGACATCGCCGAAGGACGTGCGTTGGGCGACACGACGACTCTGGCTGACCCTGGTGTCGTGGCGTCGCTGAAAGAGCAGTATGAGGACAAGGAGGGGTGAACTGCTTGCCACAGAGGCACAGAGACACAGAGGGCTGAGCGAGCACGAGCGACTCTGTGCCCAGTCCGACAGAATTCTTAAGGGGGCGTGGCGGACATAGCTGTCCGCCACGCCCCCTTGGAAGTTGTGGTTGGAGCCGACACAGAGGCCTACGCCCGTCCCGACACCTCAGTGTCTCTGTGCCTCTGTGGCCAGCAGTTATCAGGGCACCGAAACCTTGGTCACCCCATCGCCAGGCTTGTCGAGCTCAGCCTGCACCTTGGCCTCGAGCACCATCGCACGGAACTGGTCGTAGGGAATCGCCCCCGCGATCATGCGCCCGCCGATGATGAAGGTCGGCGTCGAGCCCACGCGCAGGCGGTTGGCCTCGTTCCGGTTGGCGAGGATCTGCGGCAGCATCTTCTCGGAGTCGTAGCACTCGTTCCACCGACGCACGTCGAGGCTCAGGTCGCGGGCGTAGCGCTCGAAGACCCGCTTCGGCGAGCGCGTGGCCTGCGTATTCCACTCGTACTGGCCCTGGAACAGGCGGTCGTGCATCTCCCAGAACTTGCCCTGCTCGTTGGCACAGTGGGCCGCGTTGTGAGCCGGCACCGAGTTCGGATGGATGTCGAGCGGAAGGTCGAAGAAGCGGAAGGACACCTCGCCCGTCTCGACAAGCCGCTTCATCACGTCAGGGCCCGTGACGGTGGCGTAGTAGGCACAGCCCGGGCATTCGAAGTCGCCGAACTCGATGACCTGCACCGGGGCGTCCGGGTTGCCCTTGAGGATGCCCGCCGCGTCCACGGCCGGCAGCGTCGCCGGATCCAGCGTGAGCACCGTTCCCTGGCGCGACATCACCCAACCGATCGCCCCGACGCCGACGACGGCGACGACGGCGAGGATAGCGACAAAGGAACCATTGTTGGCCTTGAGGGACTTCTTGGACACGGGCGTCTCCGGAGCGCGAGCGTTGTGACGGGAATCTCGCAATGTATCCGCTTCGCGTGGGGTATGAGAATGGGGCGCAAGGGGTTATCTTTCGCGGATGGGCGGAAAGTCCTCCCATCCGAACCTTAAGCCGGACGAAATGAGCAGACAGCGTAATCGCGGCCGCCCGATGGCCGCGGCCCCGACGCCGTTCGACCAGGCGCGAGACGAGCTGTTCCAGCACGTGATGCGCTGTGGGGTGATCGGCTCGGCGCCGGAACACCAGAAGGAATGGTTCGACGAGACGATGAAGTTTCTCGCGGACCGCTACCACGAGTTGAGCCAGAAGCAGGTCGCGGAGTTGCGAGTCCTGGGCGAGCGGTTTGCCGCCCCGACGGTGAAGCAGCCGGCCCCGTCGCCGGCCCCCTCCGCAGAGGCCGAGTCGGACGCCGACGCGAAGGACGCTCCCGAAGACGAGCTCGACGCGGTCAGCGCGGTTTGATCAGCAGGACTTCGAAGCCCCGGCGAGCACGCCGGGGCTTTGTTGTTTTTTGGGGATGCGGGGGAACTGCTTTGCCACAGAGGCACAGAGACACAGAGGGTTGAGCGCGCACGGTGGCCTCTGTGTCTAGTCCAACGGCAACTTCTTTGGGGGCTCGGCGAAGAGATTTCTCCGTCAAGACCCCCTTCAGTTCCATAGAGAGAAGGCACAGAGGTGTCGGCTCGCGAATGAGCCCTCTGTGTCTCTGTGCCTCTGTGGCAAATTTTCGGCGCGCCGATCTCGAATCAGCGCGTGCCAGACTGCCGCGTCCGGCGCAGCGCCACGCCGAGCCGCAGGCCGCCGCCCATGGACAGCTCGGCCGCGGGGATCCAGGCGCCGCGGCGCGCGCCTTCGACGCCCACGTGCAGCGTGAGCACCGGGTCGGCGCGGCCTTCGACGAAGCGGGCGCTGACCCCCGCCCCACCGTAGAGGCCGCGCGGCCGCTCACCGAAGGGGTCCAGGTGGAAGCGAACCGCGAAGTCTGCTCGCTGCGCGCCGCGCCAGACGTCGTCGCGGCCGCGCACCGCGCCAGCTGAGACCAGGCCCGCGACGCGCACGTACCAGCCCGCGCGCAGGTTCACACCAGCACCGGCGAAGGCGTCCGGTGTGCGGGAGGCCCCGGCGTCCGCGAACAGCTCCCACTGGGGGTTCGCACTCACGGCGCGCGGGTCGGCTCGCTGGGCCTTGGCGGGGGCCGCCCAGCAGAGAACGAGCGCGGCCAGGCCGAAGTTCAGTCGCATGGGGGCGGAAGCTACAGCCGCTCCCCGCTGGCCCAAAGCTTGCGACCCCCCGTTTTCGTGGGGTAGGTTCCGTTTCCGGCCCTTCCGACCCAGACGAGGATTCGATGACCGACACGGTCGCGCTGCTGCGCGGCGTCGCCATCTTCCAGGACCTTGATGACGGCGAACTCGCCCGCGTGGCGGAGGTCTGCAAGACTAAGGACTTCGTCTCCGGGGAGTACATCTTCAAGGAGGGCGAGGCCGGCAGCCGCCTGTTCCTGATCGTCGAGGGTGACGTGCGCATCTCGCGCATGGTGCCCGGCAGCGGCGAGGAGGCCCTGGCCGTGCTCAAGCCCGGCGCCCTGTTCGGCGAGATGTCCGTGTTCGACCGCTCCGAGCGCTCCACGGACGCCATCTCCAACGGCGGCACCAAGGTGCTGACCATCTCGCGCAGCGACTTCGAGCTGTTGCTCGACTTCAACCGCGAGATCGCCTACAAGGTGCTGTGGAGTTGCGTGCGGCTCCTTTCCGGCCGACTGAGGGCAACGAACGACTCGCTTCGTTCGTTTCTTGCGATGTCGATGTTCTAGCACCGCCCGCTCGCGGCGGTGCCGGACCACAGCCCGCGACCCCAACCGACGGTCCCTGCCCGTGATCCAGATTCGTTCCGCCATCCTGCGCGGTGCGCTTGCGTTCAGCGCCGCCTTCGCACCTGCCGCCACGCTGGCGCTGAGCACCGGCCTGAGCCTCGCGTTCGCACCCACACTCGGCGCGCAATCGACGGCTTCCACCCTCGGCTTCCAGCGCGACCCACGCATCGCCGCCGCGATTCGGGAAGTGGATCCGGCTCGTCTTAGAGCGATGGATTCGGTGCTCGTGTCCTTCGGCACACGGCACACGCTGAGCGACACTGTCTCGCAGACGCGCGGTATCGGCGCCGCGCGACGCTGGATCCACAGCCAGCTCACGCAGTTCTCCAAGGACTGCGGCAACTGCCTGCGCATCGAGTACGACACCGGCTCGGCCGTCATCACGCGGCACCCGGAGCGCCCGACCTGGCACCTGGTGAACGTCGTGGCGTGGCTGCCGGGCCGCGATACGTCGCGGGTGGTCGTGATCGGCGGGCATTTCGATTCCTGCATCTGCTCCGTCAACTCGATGGACGCCACCAGTGATGCGCCGGGCGCGGACGATGACGGCTCCGGCACCGTCGCCGTGATGGAGCTGGCGCGGGTCGTCGGCAAGCAATTCCCGCAGGGTCTTGAGCAGACCGTGGCCTTCGTGCTCTACACGGGCGAGGAACTGGGACTGCTGGGCTCGGGCATCTTCGCCGACCGGCTGGAGCGCGAGGGCAAGACGGTGACGGCGGCGTTCACCGATGACATCGTCGGCAACGTGGTCGCCGACGACGGGCGCGTGGACTCGACCTCAGTGCGCGTGTTCGCGGTGGACTCGCTGGCGCTGGGCGGCAGTGAGCTGGCGCGATACGTCTGGGCGGCTGGCGCACTGTATCAGCCGGACTTCGAGGTGATTCCCGTGCTGCGGCTCGACCGGCTTGGCCGTGGTGGCGACCACGCGCCGTTCCATCGCAAGGGTCTTCCAGCCCTGCGCTTCAGCGAGCGGTTGGAGAACTACAAGCAGCAGCACCTGCCGACCGACGAGCTGCAATACGTGAACTTCGGCTACGTGGCCAAGGTGGCGCGGCTCAACCTCGCCACGGTCGTCTCGCTGGCCTCGGCGCCATCACGGCCCACGCGCACCGCGTACGCGCGCGACCGCGCCTCTGGCGGACAGTCGTTCACGATCCGCTGGGACGCCGTTCCCGGCGCGGCGAGCTATGAACTGCTCGTGCGCCGCACCACCGCGCCGACCTACACGCGCATCGTGCCCGCCGGCAACGTCACGGAGTTCCTGCTGGACGAGCAGCTCGACGACGTGTGGGTGGGCGTGCGCGCGGTAGGCGCCAACGGGCACCGCTCGCTGACCACCGTGGTCGGCGCGCCCGGCGGCGCGCGGCTCCCGAACCCGAACGCAAGACGGCCGGGCGGCCAGCCGTGAAGTCACGGCGGCTGCAGGGCACTCCTGGGCGCTCGCGGTGAGCGCCTTCGGCGGCTTTTCTCCAGAGGCCTTCAAGTTCCTCAGGGGCCTGAAGCGCAACAACAACAAGCCCTGGTTCGAGGAGAACCGTGGGCTGTATGAACGCGCGATCAAGCAGCCGCTGCAGCATCTGGCGGAAGAACTGGATGTGCAGTTCGCCAAGCTGGCGCCCGAGTTCGTGGCGCCGCCGAAGCGGGCGCTCTTCCGCATCTACCGCGACGTGCGCTTCTCGAAGGACAAGTCGCCGTACAAGACGCACGCGGCGCTGTGGGTCTTCCATCGCGATGCCGGCCGCGGCGTGGGGCGGGAGGCGCACGGCGGCGCGGGGTTCTACTTCCACCTGGAACCGGGCGCGTCGATGGTCGCGGGTGGTTTCTGGATGCCGGCGCGACCCGAGCTTAACGTGCTGCGCGAGGCAATCGCCGAGGACCATCGGCCGTTCGCTCGGATCGTGAAGGCGGCGGCGTTCACCAAGCGCTTCGGCGGGCTCACCGATGATGAGGCCGGCGTGCGTTTGACGCGCGTACCGCGCGGATTCGCGCCCGATCATCCCGCCGCCGACTGGCTGCGCTTCGCGTCGTTCACCGCGTCGCGTGAGTTGACGGATGCGGAAGCGCTGTCGCCGAAGCTGGTGCCGACGATCCTGAAGGACTACGCAGCGCTGCTGCCGTTGGTGCGCTGGCTGAACGCGACGCTGGGCCACCCGCCTGCCAAGTCGCGCTGAACGCGAACGGGCAGCCGCCGTGGCGCGCCCGACGACGCGAGACTGCTAGGCGCGACCGCGCACGATCCCCTCAAAACGCCGCGCCGGATCGAACAAGCGCGCCGCCGTCTCGCGCATCGACCCTGGCGTGACGCGCGAAAGCTCCTGCGGATAGCGCGCCAGGTCCTCAAGCGCGCCCCAGAGGTACGCGTCCGCCACGTCGCTGAGCACGGCCGCCCCCGATGACTGGCGGATCTGCCAGGCACCGATGGCGTATTGCCGCGCACGCTCGAGCTCCACGTCGCTGACCGCTGTCTCGCAAAGCTTGGCGAACTCACGCAGGAGGCCCTCGCGCGCAATGTCCTCCTTGTCCGGCGACGTGGCGATGTAGGCGGCAAAGGTCCCGCCCACGGCACGCGCGTAGGGCCGCGCCATCACGGTGTAGGCCAGCGATTGCCGGTCGCGTAGCTCCTCGAAGAAGCGGCCCCCCAATCCGCTGGCCACGCCGCTCAGCATCTCGGCGTCGAATCGGGCCGCGTCCTGGCGATCCGGTCCCTCGAAGAGCAACGCCATCGCCGTCTGCTTCTTCTCCCGTGCGTCCACACTGCTCCCACCCTGCGCGGGCCACTGCGGCCGTGCAATTCCGGGCCGCGGCATCTCCTCGAGCCGCGCGAACCACGACGCGAGCAGCTCCGCTGTCTCGCGCGGATCGACGTCGCCGACCACGGCGATGGCGGCATTGCCGCGCAGCACCTGCTCCCGATGCCAAGCGGCGAGTGCCTCGGGTGTGAACGCGCGCACGGACTCCTCGGACCCAAGGGTCGAACGTCCGTACGGGTGATTCGGCCAGGCGAGCTCGGCGGCCAGCCGCATCGGCTGGCGATACATATCGTCACGCAGTGCGCCGAGCGAGGCGATGGCCACCGCACGCTCGGCCTCAACGCCGTCGCTGGGGAAGGTCGGGGCAATCACGAGATCGCCCAGCAGTTCCGCCGCGTCGCTGAGACGTCCGCCCGGGACGCCGATGGTCCACTGCATGCTCTCCGTGCCCACGCTCGCCACCGGAACGCCGCCCAAGCGCTCGGCATCCTCGGCCAGTTGTGTGGCGCTGCGTCGCTGCGTGCCACGCAGCATCGCACGGGCCATCAACGTGGAGATGCCGCTGTTGCCCACCGACTCGGCGATGACGCCGCCGGCGACAAACACCCCAAGGTGCGCGAGCGAGGCGCCAGGCCTCGGGCGCACGAGGATGGGAAGTCCGGTGCGCGTGCGATACACGTGCACGCCATCCACCTCGCGCTCGAGCGTGGCGCCCAAGGGCGGCGGCGTCCGCGGGCGCGACGGCGAGGGACTTGGCTCCAACGGCTTGATGCCAGGTGCGGCGAGCGTGGCACGTACCGCCGCAGAGTCGGCGCCGAGCGGCTCCGCCCCGCGCGGGCGATACGCCACCAGCGCGAAGTTGTCGAGGTCCAGCCACTGCTGCGCCACGCGCGTGAGCTCGGCGACATCTGCCGAGAGCACGGCATCCTGATAACGCAGGCCTGCTTCCCAATCGCCCATCAGCTGCCAGGCGCCGAGGAAATTGGCCTGGCCGTCGGCGCTCTCGAGGCGTCGCAGCCACTGCGCCTCGATCAACCGCTTGGCACGCTCGACCTCGGCAGGCGTGATTTCGCCGGCGCGCACGCGGGCAATCTGGTCGTAGATCGTCCGTGCGGCTTCGGTAGCGTGCTCTGGGCGCGCCGAGGCGTGGATGACGAACACGCCCATCTCGGTCGGCACGTAGTCGTAGGCCGAGATGTTCGAGACCAGACGGCGATCGCGCGTCGCGCGCACGAGGCGTCCCGCGCGTCCGCCGGCCAACACCGTCGACAACAGGTCCAACACCGGCGAGTCGGGGTGGTCGACGTCCGGCGTCCGCCACCCGAAGATGAGCTCCGTCTGCGTGATGTCGCCTTCCCACTCGCGCAGGCGGAAGCCGGAAGGCCTCTCCTCACGCGGGCCCGGCGTACGCGCCACCGGCGCATCCTCGAGATGCCCGTATCGCTTCAGCGCCTCGGCGATGGCCTGGTCTGGATCCACGTCGCCGACGATGGCGAGGACGGTGTTCGAGGGCCGGTAGTAGTTCCTATAGAACGCGACGAGCTGCTCGCGGGACAGCGCCCGGAGCTCGTCGGCCCGTCCCATGCGCCAACGACGGATGCGGTGCCTGTCGTGCAGCAGCGCGAACATCGTCTCCAGTGAGAGGGGACCCGCCGAGTCGGCCTTGCGCTTGGTCTCCTCGATGATGACCTCGAGCTCGCGCCTGAGCTCCTCGGCGTCGATCACCGAATTGGCGTAGGCGTCGGCCTGCACTTCGAGCGCGGCGGCGAAGCCGCTGGCCGGCAGCACTGCGTAGTAGTGCGTGTGGTCGTAGATGGTGCCGGCATTGAGATAGCCGCCGGCGGCCTTCGTGGCCCGCGCGATCTCGCCGACCCCGCGCGTGGGCGTGCCCTTGAAGTACATATGCTCGAGCACGTGGGCGATGCCCACCGTGTCGTCAGGCTCGTCGAAGTAGCCGGCCTTTACCCAGGTGACGATGGCCACCACGGGCGCCGTGGTGTCGCGGCGGGCCAGCACGGTGAGCCCGTTGGGCAGGCGTTCGCGGCGGACACTGTCCGGCGGCAGGAGCGCGCTGGGGGCGGGCATCGCCTCAACGCACCATCGGGCCGCGGCGAACCAACGCCATCGCGGCCCCCAGCATGCCGGCCGTCCACAGACCCACGCCCCAGAGCGGCATCGGATCGCGGCCAATCCGTCCCCCGAGCAGGAAGCGGATGTGGTCGCCCACGTCATTCACGGGCGGCATGATCGTCGCGATGATGCGCACCAGTTGCGGCGCGGTGTCGGCCGCGGTCAGCTGCTGCGTCACGCTGCCCACGAGGAAGACACCGATGACCAACGCGCCGTCCTTCGCGGTCACGGCGCCCGCCAGCATCGTCAGCGCGCCATAGAACAGGCAGCTCAGCACGATGGCCTGCAGCGCGCCCCACACGGGCACCTCGATGACCGCGGACGAATACACCGCTGGCCCAATCACAAAGAGCGCCGACACGGCGAGCGTCCCGACGATGTAGCGCTGCAGGTAGAACGCCAATGGTGAGACAGGATGGGCGAAGAGGAAGCGCACGTGCTGGCGCTCGCGGTCCGTGGAGATCGTGCCGTTGGCGACCACGAGACCGCCGATGAGCACGCAGAGACCCGCCATGCTCTGGAACAGGTTCAGCTTCATCATCTGCAGCGACGCGTCGGAGCCATCCGTTCCCGCGTTCGTGCCGGCCGCGGCCCACAAGGGCAGCGATACCAACAGGGCGAAGACCAGCAACGGCGACAGGGCCTTCACGGACATCTCGCGCAGTTGCCAGGGCGCGTAGGCAAGCAAGGGGCGGAGCGTCACCGGGCCGTCACCGCGTTGCGGAAGGCCTCTTCCAACGACGACTCCGCGGGCACGATGGCCGAGATGAGCGTTCCCCCAGCGATGGCAACGGCCAACGCCCTGTTGAGCGACACGAGGTCGGTGGCACAGCTGACATCGTTGCCCTCGACCCGTGCGTCCAGCAGCTGCGCGGCCAGTGCCTCGGCGCCCGCGGCGCAGCGGATGCGCCACCTGCGGACTTCGGACGAGACCTGCGCGCCGCGCATCTCCACCACGCGCTGGATGCGGCCGGCGTCGATGATGGCCACGCGATCACACAGCCGCTCCAGCTCGTCGAGGTTGTGCGAGGCGATGAGCATCGCGCGGTCCGGACGGCGCAGGCCGGCGACGATGTCCCGAAAGCGCGCCGTCCACACCGGGTCGAGCCCGTGCGTGGGCTCGTCGAAGATCATCACGCGCCGTTCGGTGAGCAGCGACTGCGCGAGACCCACGCGCTGCAGGTTGCCCTTGGACAGGGTCTTCAGCTTCTTGCGCCGGTGCTCCCCGATGCCCACGGCATCGATGACGCGAGTGACGACGGCGCTGCGCTCCACCGCCGGCACGTCCGCGAGCGCGGCCAGGCGCTGCAGGGTCTCCTCCGTGCGCCAAGTGAGCGGCAGCGTCATCAGTTCGGGCAGGTAGCCGATGCCCTCGCGCTCCACGAAGGCACGCGGGGCCAGGCCGTCGATCGAGATGCTGCCGCCGTCCGGCGCGATGAACCCCATCAGCATGGCGATCAGCGTGCTCTTCCCCGCCCCGTTCGGTCCGGCGATGCCCACGACCTCGCCGGCGGCGACGTCGAGGTCCACCTCCGCGACGGCGCGCACCGGCGCGCCGAGGAGCGGACGGTACGTCTTCCCGACGTTCCGCAGCGCGATCAGTGGAGGATCCGGAGAAGGCCGGCGTCGGCGCTCGCGCGCAGGAAGCTCTCGGCGTCGCGCGTGGGAATCAGGATGCCGGTGAGCGCGAAGCCACGCCGCGCCTCGGCCTGCATGAACTCCTCGAGCGTGCGGTCGGGCGGCCCCATCGCGGCGTCCCGCATTTCGGTGACGATCTCCGTCCAGCTGCCTTCATAGCTGCGCCCGTCGCGGCCCACGACCTTGTGGCGCTCCACACCTTCCTTCTGGCCCGTGAGGTCGGTGAGCAAGGCACCGAAGAGCTCGAGCTGCGAGCGCGCCTGCTGCTGCTCGCGGTCCGCGGCCCGCTGCTCGATCTCCGAGAGCATCTCGTCGAGCGGGTCCGGCGTGGGCGCGAGTTCACCAAGCCGCTCCGTCCAGATGGCCAGCGAGGGATCGTCGTCCTTCACGCGCAGGTGCGACTTCTTGAGTTCCAGCAGGCGCCAGATGCCGAGTTCGTCCCAGTGCTCCTCGGGCTTGGTGCGGTCGAGCTGGTAGAGCGCGGCCTCGTACTCACCCTGGTCGTAGAGGATGTTGCCGAGGTAGATGCGCGCCTCGGCGTGCTCGGGGTCCAGCTGCAGCGCGCGGCGCAGCGTGTCCACCGCCGCGTCCTCCTCGCCCAGCCGGTGCTGCGCGTAGCCGACCATCGCCACGGCCTCGGCGTTGTCGGGGGTCTGCTGCACCGCGACATCGAAGTACTCCTTGGCGTCTTCCATCAGCCCCTCGCGAAAGAGCGCGCGGCCGACCTGCAGCATCAGTTCGATGTCGTCGGCGTAGCCCAGCTCGAGGATGCGGCGGAACGACTTGAGCGCGGCCGCCGTCTGGCCGAGGCGCAGCAGCACCTCGCCGAGTCCGGCGAGGGCGTCCTCGTGCTCGGGATCGAGCACCAAGCCCTCCTCAAAGGAGCGGCGGGCCCAGGCGAACTCGTCGCGGGCCAGGCGCGCGTAGCCGACGCCCACGTGCAGCTCGACGGCGTTCGGATACAAACCGAGGCCCTCGCGCAGCAACGCGAGTGCCTCGTCGTAGTTGCCTTCGTTGTACAGCTGGTGCGCGCGCTCGTCGTACTCCTCGGAACTCAGGAACGGAGAGGGCATCGTGCGTCAGGCCTCCAGCTCGTGAGGGGTTCTGCCTAACCTATATCACGGTACGCCGCACCAACAGCGGGGTTTCGTGCCAATCAGGGGTCGCCGGCCAGGGCCACCGCGATGTCGGCGGCAATGGCAGCGTTTGACTCCAGCAGGGCGAGGTTGGCGTCCAACGACCGGCCTTCGGTGGCCTGCTCCACGGCGGCGAGCAGGCGGGGCGTCACTGCCGCGCCGCGTACCCCTTCCGCGCGGGCCGCGGCGAGCGCCTGCTCCACCGCGCGTTCGACGTCCTCGCGCGGCAGCGCGTGCTCGGCCGGCGGCGGCACGCAGACAAGCACGCCAGTCCTGCGTCCTAGGGCGTCCGCCGCCCGGACGATGGCAGCGACCTCCGCCGCGCTCTCCACACGCGCGGGCACCGCGAGACCCGTCTCCCGGGTGAAGAAGCCGGGGAGTTCGTCCGTGCCGAAACCAAGCACGGTGACACCGAGCGTCTCGAGCCGTTCGAGCGTCGCACCGAGGTCGAGGATGCTCTTGGCTCCGGCACAGACCGTGACGATGGGATGTCGTGCAAGTTCGACAAGGTCCGCCGATTCGTCGAAGGGCGCGTCGCGGTGCACGCCGCCGATTCCGCCGGTGGCGAATACGCGCACGTTGGCCTTGGCGCAGATGGCCAATGAGGCGGCAACGGTGGTGGCGCCGTCGAGTTTCTGGGCGATCGCCACCGGCAGGTCGCGCGCCGAGACTTTGTGGATGCCCTCGCGCAGCAGGAAGCGCGACAGGTCGTCGCCGTCGAGACCGAGGGTCAGCTTGCCCTTCACGACGGCGGTGATGGCGGGGACCGCGCCGCGCGCCCGGACGGCGGCGCGGACCCGCACATTGGCCTCGCGATTGGCGGGGATGGGCAGCCCCTGCGCGAAGACCGAACTCTCCAGCCCGACAATCGGGCGACGGGCGCTGCGCGCGGCCGCGACCGATGCGTGCTCCCGGATGGCGGAAGGACCGGCCACCGGGTCCGTCAGTTACGCGTCGTCGAAGTCGTCGGCGCGCTTCGTCTCCACCAGGTCGCGCTCGCGCGCGTCGGGATCGAACACCGCGAGAATCTTGACGTTCTCGCCGGCATAGCAGTCGAAGGTCTTGCCCGTGCCGCGCTTGACGGCAATCTCGTGGCCGTCCTCGAAGCGCAGGATAGCCGTGGGGTACTCGCTGTTGAGGTACTGCTTGCGAAGCTTCTTCGGCGGCTGGGGCATCGGTGGCGTTGGTGGTGGGGAGCTACAGGCGAAACTACGCCGCGCGGACGGGTGGCGAAAGGGTCAGGTGACGGTTGGCGTCAGCGCCGCGAAGGGCTTCCACGCCCCGGTCGCGAGGATATCGTCGATCTCGTGCACCACGCGATCGACTTCGTCGTCGGTCGAGTAGAAGTGCGGGGCGACGCGGATGCCGGCGCCCGGGCGGTAGTCGATGACCACGTCACGCGTCAGCAACGCCTGCGCCACTGCCGCGCCGTTGGGGACGTCGAATGCCACCGTGCCGCCGCGCCGCGCCGCATCACGCGGCGCACTCACGCGATACCCGCGCGCATCGGCCAACGCAATCAACCGTGCGGTCTGCCGTTCGCTCTTGGCGCGCACGTTGGCCATGCCCGCCGCGGCCACGATGCGCGGGCCCTCGGTGGCCGCGTACAGCGCCGGCACCACCGGGGTGCCGCCCAGCCAGCGCTGGATGCCGGGCGCAAAGTCCATGGGCGAGCTGAACGCGAAGGGCCTCGTGTGCGCCTGCCAGCCGGTGAGCGCAGGGGCGAAGCGTTCGCTCGCGCTCGGGCTCGCGTAGAGGAAGCAACCGCCCGGCCCACCGCACAACCACTTGAGCACACCGCCGGTCAGGAAATCCACGCCGCTTCGCTTCACGTCCACGGGAATCACGCCGACCGAGTGGTAGGCATCCAGCGAGACGACCGCGCCCACCGCGTGCGCGTACGCACAGAGCGCGTCCGCATCAATGATGTACGCCGAGCGGAACAGCACGTGTGAGACCGACACCAGGGCCGTGCGCTGGTCGATCGCCGCGTGCAGGCGCTGCTGGTCGATCGAGATGCCATCGTCGCTGGGCACCACGACCACACGCGCGCCCAGCCTCGGCGCGAGCGCCTCGATGGCGTAGCGGACGCTCGGGAAATCCAGCTCCGTCATCACCACGGTGTCGCGGGCCTTCGTGAACGGCATCGCCGTGAGGATCTGCGACTGGGCGAGGGTCACGGTCGGCACCATCCCCACCTCGCCCGCCGACGCCCCGATCAGCGGCGCGATCACATCACCGACCGAGACCGGCATCTCCCACCAACCCTTGGCCCAGGCGCGCACGCCCTCGCTGCGCCAGGCATCGGCGTAGGCCTGCAGACGTTCAGGCACCGTGCGCGGCATCGCGCCCAAGGAGTTGGACACGAGATACGTGCAGCGCTCGAGGATCGGGAACTCGGCGCGGTAGCTGAGCAGCGGGTCGGTCACGGCGCGATGGCGATGGTCACGGGATGACGCGGAATCTACGCATCGCAGCCGCGCGTGCTCAGTCGTCGAAGTGGCGCTTGGCCTCCCACCGCGCGAGCGACTGGTAGAGCATTGGGAGCACAAAGAGCGTCAGGAACGTCGCCGTGACAAGCCCGCCGATTACCACGCTGGCGAGCGGCCGCTGCACCTCCGCGCCCGCGCTCGTCGCCAAGGCCATCGGCACAAAGCCGAGACTGGCCACCAACGCTGTCATCAGCACCGGCCGCAAGCGGTCCACCGCACCCTCGCGCACCGCGGACTCCAAGTCGCGCCCCTTCTCGCGCAGCGCGTTGATGTGCTCCACCATCACCACGCCGTTCAGCACCGCGATGCCAAACAGCGCGATGAACCCGATGCTCGCCGAGAGCGAGAGGTTGAGCCCGCGCAACCAGAGTGCCGCAACGCCACCGACGAGCGCGAACGGCACGTTGAGCAGCACCAGTCCGGCCTGCGTGACCGACCCGAAGGAGAGAAAGAGCAGCAGGTAGATGATCAACACCACGGCCGGCACCACGAGTGCAAGCCGGCCCAATGCGCGCGTCTGGTTCTCGTACTGCCCGCCCCACTCGAGGAAGACGCCGGCTGGGATCTGCACCTCGCGCGCCACGCGATCGCGCACCTCCTGCACAAAGCTGCCGAGGTCGCGCCCGCGCACGTTGGACATCACCAAGGTCCGGCGCTGCGCATCCTCGTGGGCAATCAGCTCCGGGCCCATCACTGTTTCGATCGCCGCGAGCGTGCCGAGCGGCACGCGTGCGCCGCTGGCCGTGCGCACCGTGATGCGGCGCAGCGACTCAAGATCGTGGCGTGCGTCCTCCGGCAGCCGCACCGCCACGCCGATCCGCCGCGGGCCGTCCACGAGTTCCGTGGCGACTTCGACACCGGTGCCGAGGTCCAGCGCCTCCTGCACCTGCGCCACCGTGACGCCGTAGCGCGCGAGCGCCTCACGGTCCACGGCGACACGGAACTGCCCGCTGCCGTCGGCGATCTCCACCGACACGTCCGCCGCACCCTCCACCTGCGCAACGATGCCACGGATGCGTTCGCCCAGTGCCTCGTTCACCTCGCGGTCGGGTCCCACGACCTTGATGCCCAGATCCGTGCGGATGCCACTCTCGGCCTCGTCGAGCCGCATCGCCAGCGGCTGCGTGAACGCGACCTCGAGCCCTGGGATCACGGCCAACGCCGAGTCCAGCTTCTCCACCAGGCCTTCGTTGTCGTGCGCCGTGACCCACTCGTCGCGCGGCTTGAGGATCACGTAGGTGTCGCCCTCGAAGAGACCCATCGCCTCGGTGGCGAGATCCGGCCGGCCCTCCTTGGTCACCACGGTGATGACCTCGGGGAAGCTTCGGATGATGCGCTCGGCTTCCGTGGAGAGCCGGGTCGCCTCCGCCAGCGAGATGCTCGGTAGGCGTCGCGTGGTGATGAGGATGTTGCCCTCGTCGAGCTTGGGCATGAACTCGGTGCCGATCCAGAGCAGGGAGCCGAGCGCGCCAAGCACCGCGACCGATGCGGCGCCGACGACGGCCCCCTGCCTCGCCATCGCCCAGGTGAGGGCAGCGCCATAGCGCGCGCGCAGGGTCTCCAGCCAGGCGGCGGGCTTTTCGTGCGCGTGTCGCAACACCATCGCCGACACGCTGGGCACGAAGGTCAGCGCGAGCAGCAGCGAACCCAGCACCGCCGTCACCACGGTGAAGGCCATGGGTCGGAACATCCGACCTTCCATGCCATCGAGCGTGAAGATGGGGATGTAGACCGCAACGATGATGGCGACGCCGAAGAGGATCGGTCGCCCGACCTCGGTGGCGGCGGAGAGGAAGATCGTGCGCCGGTCCTCGCCACTGCCCTGCTCCAATCGTCGGATGAAGTTCTCGACCATCACCACCGAAGCGTCCACGATGAGGCCGAAGTCGAGCGCGCCCAGCGACATCAGGTTGGCGCCGAACCCGAACAGGTGCATGCCGCCGAAGGCGAACAACATCGACAGCGGGATCACCGACGCGACAATCAACGACGCCCGCCAGTTGCGCAGGAACAGGAAGAGCACGGCAATGACGAGCAGGCCGCCCTCGATCAGGTTCTTGGTGATCGTCTTGGTCGTGCGGGCGATGAGCTCGGTCTGGTCGTAGAACGGCGTGATCATCACGTGCCCGGGCAGGCCCTCGCGAATCTCGTCGAGCCGCGCCCGCACGTCGCGAATGACACGACGCGAGTCGGCGCCCTTGAGCTTGAGCACCATGCCGGTGACGACCTCACCCTCGCCGTCCTGCGTGACGGCACCCTGGCGCGGCAGCGCGCCCATCTCCACCCGCGCGATGTCGCGCACGAGCACCGGCGCACCACCACGCGTGGCGACCACCATGCGCTCGATCTCGGCCAGCGACTCCGCGCGGCCCATGCCACGGATGGTGAAGCGTTCGCCGGCCGACTCCACGTAGGCGCCACCGAAGGTGCGGTTGTTGGCGTCGAGCGCCGCGTGCAGGTCGGACAGCGTGAGGTCGCGCGCGGCGAGGCGGGCCGGATCGGCCAGCACCTGCACCTGCTCGATGAAGCCGCCCCAGGAGTTCACCTCCGAGACGCCCGTCACGGTGCGCAGGCGCGGCCGGATGGTGTAGTCGTGCAGCGTCTTGAGTTCGGCCAGCGACATGGAGTCGCTGGTGACCGTGTACTGGTAGAGCTCGCCCATCGGCGTGCTGACCGGGCCCAGCGAGGGCTCGATTCCCGCAGGCAGCGCGCCCTTGGCGTCGGCGAGCCGCTGCTGCACCAACGTGCGCGCGAAGTACACGTCCACGCGGTCGGGGAACGACACCGTCACCAACGAGAGGCCGAGCTTGGACACCGAGCGCACGTTCTCGGCGTCCTGAATGCCCATCAGCGAGGACTCGACCGGATACGTGACCAGGCGTTCGACGTCCTCTGGCGGCATGCCGGGCGCCGAGGTGATCACCTCGACCCGCGTGCCCGTCAGGTCCGGGTAGGCATCGAAGGGGATGTGCGTGAGCGCGTAGAAGCCGAACGCCGCGATGGTCGCGACGCCACCGAGGACGAAGAACCGCTGGTGGAGCGCAAAATCAACGAGGCGTCTCAATGCCCGTCGCCTCCCTCACCGCCGGCCTTCCGCTTGGCGATCTCCGCCTTGCCGACCGCGGCGCCCTGCACCAACACCGAGTCGCCGACGCCAAGCCCAGCCAGGATCTCCGTGCGCAGGCTGCTGCGCCGGCCCACGCGCACGGGGACGGCCTCCAACAGCATGCCCTCGCCCAACCGCGCGGCGCGTACGACGACGGTGTCGCCCTCGTACAGCTGCACCGACTCATTGGGCACGCTGAGCACGCTGCCCTCGGCGGCGCCCAACAGCTCGGCGTCCGCCGTCATCTCCGCGCGCAGCAGGCGCTGGGACTCGCCCGACGCCCGCGCCCAAGCCTCGATGGCGCGGCTCATCGAATCCACCACCGGCGACACACGCGTGATCCGCGCGGCGAAGTAGCGACCGGGAAATGCGGGGACTGTGAAGCGCACGTCCTCGCCCACGCGCACCTGGGAGGACGCGACTTCGGGGAGCTGCAGCAGCAAGCCGAGTCCGACATCGCGCGCGACGGTCACCAGTGGTTGTCCGACCAGCACCACCTGCCCCGGTTGAGCCTGTCGCGCCGTGAGCACGCCGTCGAACGGCGCACGATGCAACGCGGCATGCTCATCGGTGCCGGGCGGCGTGCCGTCGCCAACCAAGTGCTCCACAAAGGCCAGCGCCCGATCGCGCTCGGCGTGGGCGGCCTCGCGCGAGGCGACGGCCGACGCGCGCGCCGCGCGCGCGCGCTCAACGTCCGCCACGGACACGGCCTTGGCCGCCAGCAGGCGCTCCGCCCGCTCGGCTGCCGACACGGCCACCGCGGCGGCGGAGTCCGCGCTGATGGCGGCGGCGACGGCGGCGACCGCTTGCTGTCGCGCATCCATCACCTCGTGCGAATGCACGACGACAATGATCTCTCCCTCGCGAACGCGGTCGCCGGGTGCGTGGCGCACCTCCAGCACGCGCCCTTCGACGATGCTGCCCAAGGGCTGCACCGCCGACGGGTCGTGCGTCACTCGCGCGGGCACCCGCCAAGCTTCGCGCCACGGCGCCGACTCGGCGGCGGCCAGCGTGAAGCCCCCGATGCGCACGGCATCCGCGGAGAGCAAGGCGGTGTCCGGCGCCACCGCCATCATCTCCTCCTGCGGCGGCGCATCGCCACCGCAGGCGACGAAGGCGAGTGGCAGCAACAGGGGCAAGAGTCGAACTGCGGTCATCACGGCATCTCCACGGGGGACGCGCCGAGGGCGCGACGGAGGTCAAGGCGTACCAGCGCGCGGTCGGCGAGCGCACGCAGCGTGGCGAGACGAAGGTCGGTCACGGCGCGCAGCGCCTCGAGGGTTTCGGTGAGCGTGGCGGCGCCTTCGCGGTACGACGCCTCGGCGGCCGCCGCGACTTCGTCGGCCTGGGCCAGCCGCGTGGCGTCGAGTCCGCCGAGGGCGTCGTCCATCGCGCGCGCCGCGACGAGGGCAGCGCGGACATCGGCGCTGGCGCGTAGCTCGGTGGCACGGCGGTCGGCGTCGGCGAGCAGCCACTCGCCGAAGGCACGTTCGCGCGCGCCGCCGTTGGCGTTAAGCAGCGGCGGTGTGAGGATCACGCCGAACTGCGCGGTGGAGTAGCCACCGGTACCCTTGTAGCCACCGGAGAGCCCGACATCGGGCAGCGTGTTGCGACGCTCCGCCGTGCGGCGGCGCTCGGCTTCCTCGGCGGCGGCGCGCGCGGCGAGCACGTCGGGCCGACTGGCCAGCGCCTCGTCCATCGCGGCGGCGTCGCCCGGCAGGCTGGCGGTGGCCACGGCGAAGTCCGGCGCGCCGAGTACGAGCGCTGCCGGATCGTCGAGGCCGAGCAGCGCGGCGAGGCTGCCGCGGCTGCGTGCCTCGTGGGCCACGGCGGTCGCGGCGGCGTAGGCGGCGCGATCCGCCTCGAGCCGCGTGCGAAGCGCCGCCGCCTCGGCCACTGCGCCCTCGGCGGCACGCAGGGAATCGAAGCGCGCGAGTTCACTGAATCGCTCGGACTGCGCGCGCGCGGCACGCAACTGCTCGCCGGCGACCCACGCCTCCCACCACGCACGCGCCGCGCCGTGCTGCGCGCCGCGGATGACGGCCAGTGAGTCGGCATCGGCGCGCGTGCGCGCCGCAGCCAGCGCATCGCGCAGCGCGAAGCGGCGCCCGGTCACACTCACCGGCAGCGTGAGCGTGATGAAGTCGTCGTAGGGGATCGGCGCGCCTTCGTTCTCGCGCCGGATCTCAAGCATCGGGTTGGCGAACTGCGCATCGGCGCGGGCCCGCCCGACGATGACGGCGCGTGTGCCTGCCGCGGCCTGGGCGGCGGGGCCGAGCGTCGCGGCCCGTTCGACCGCCTGCGTAAGTGTCAGCGGCTCCTGCGCAGCGACACCCTCAGGTAGTACGAGGGCAAGCAGCGCGAGCGCCAGCAACGAAGAGTGTGGTCGTGGCATTGCCGGCAAGCTATTCCCGGCAGATGAACCCACGATGAACACGCCAGGCGCGCTACCGCGCGGGCTCGAACACCCCGAGCTCGCGGTTCTTGCGCACGTTGTCCCAAGGGAAGCAACGACCATTCATCGCCACGTACACACCGGCCGGCAAGGCCTGCGCAAACGACAGCGCGCTGCCGAGGTTGAACAGCCCATCCGAGCTGCCGAACGCAAACGGGATCATCGCGCCGGTAATCACGATGGTCTTGTCGAGGCCGGCGGCGGCCAGCACCCGCGCCGTCTCGACCATGGTGTCCGTGCCGTGCGTGACCACCAGGTGTCGCTCGCTGCAGTCGCGGGCAGCGGCCACGATGCGCGCGCGATCGTCGTCGCTGAGGTCCAGCGAATCCTTGAGCATCAGCACCTCGACTTCGAGCGGCAGGCGACAGCGCCCGCGGGCCAGCACGGCGGGTACGTTCGTCTCGTGGAAGGCGAGCGTGCCGCTCAGCTCGTCGTAGTGCTTGTCGAAGGTGCCTCCGGTGACGAGGAGGCGGATGGTCGGTGCAGGCATCGGGTGGCTGGACACGGTGCTCGGAATCTACGGTAAGCCGTCAGGCCGGCGGAAAGTGCACGTTGGCCACGGTGCCTCGCGGTGCGCGCGGCCTGAGCGCGATCTCTGCCCCGTGGCGCTGCGCGATCGCCTGCGCGATGGCGAGGCCGAGGCCGCTGCCGTCCGGCGCCTGCTGCCGGGCCGCGGCGCCGCGGAAGAAGCGTTCGAACAGGCGCGGGCGTTCCGCCTCCGGGATGCCGATGCCCTCGTCCTCGACCGTCAACTGCGGCCGCAGGCCGTCCGCCGAGACGCGCACGAGCACGCTGCCACCAGCCGGCGAGTAGCGAATGGCGTTGTCCACCAGCACGCCCACGAGGCGGCGCAGCGAGAGCGGATCCAACTGCGCGGGGACTTCCTGGGGCACGTCGAGTCGGAGCGCGACGCCCTGACGCCGCGCGAAGGGCTCGAAGGCGCGCACGACCTCCGCCACTTCGTCGTCGAGGAACCCCGGTTGCAGGTCGACCACCGCCTGCCCCGCGTCGGCGCGCGCCAGCTCCATGAGCTCGTCGACCAACCGCGACATAGTCTCCAGCTCCTGCTGCGTGCGCTCGAGGGCCTCGCGGTCGTCGCCACCGCCGGAGGTCGAGAGCGCCAGTTCGCCGGCACCGCGGGCCCGGGCAATGGGCGTGCGCAGCTCGTGCGCCGCGTCGGCCAGGAAGCGGCGTTGGTGCGTGAGGGCTCCGTCGAGGCGATCCAACAACGCGTTGAAGCGTGCCCCGAGCCGGCCGAGTTCGTCGTCGGGCACGGCAACAGGGATGCGCCCGCTGGCGGTCGCCGAGATGCGGTCCGCGGCATCGGCCATTGCCGCCACCGGCCGCAACGTCCGGCCGGTGAGCACCCAGCCGGCCGTCACCGCGAGCAGCAGCGCCACCGGCAGGGCGAGCAGCGCCCAGCGATCCACGGCCCGGAGCTGCGCGGCGAGCGGCGCGGCCGTGGCCTCGAGTTCGATGGTCCACCCCGGCGCGAGCTCGCGGTCGAGTGGGGCCGTGATCTTCCGCAGTGGTGGATCAAGCGTCGGCAGTGGTAGCGGGCGCGAGCCGGGCGGCGGCACGAAGGCTGCGCCGTCGGGCCTGAGGAAGCGCAGCCGGCGGTCGGGCATCGCGAGTTCGCCGCTGATGTGCACGAGCGTGGCCTCGACGTGCCGGTATTCCTGCACCTCCACGCGGAAGAATCCACGCACCAGCGAGAGTGCGGTGTCCTGTGAACGCGAGAACTCCGCTTCCAGCGAGCCGCGAATCAGCCCGCGGGCCACCAACGCGCCGCCCAGGAGCAGCACGAGGATAGACGTGGCGTACCAGCCCGTGAGCCGCAGGCGGATGCTCGAACCGGCCACGCTCAGCGCCCCTCGCCGGCGGCGGCCGGCGTGTCGGACGCGAGGCGATACCCCGCCCCACGCATCGTCTCGACCATTGGCGGCTCGCCGGGCGCGTCGATCTTCTTTCGCAAGCGGCCCACGTACACATCGATCACGTTGCTCAGCGGGTCGTAGTTGTCGTCCCAGGCGTGCGCGCTGATCTGTTCGCGCGTGAGGACGGCGCCGGGATGCCGCATCAGCACCTCGAGCACGGCGAACTCCTTAGCCGTGAGCGGGATCTCGCGCGTGCCGCGCCGGGCGAGGCGGGTGGCGGTGTCCAGCGACAGCGATCCAATGTGTAGCACCGTCGGCAGGGACTCGGCCGGCCGGCGCAACACCGCCCGCAGGCGCGCCAGCAGTTCTCCCAGCGCGTAGGGTTTGACGATATAATCGTCGGCGCCGGTATCGAGGCCTTCGATGCGGTCGTCCACCGCATCGCGGGCGGTGGCCATGACGATGCGCATGGGATGTCCGGCGGCGCGGAGTCGGCGGCAGACTTCGAGCCCGTTCATGTCCGGCAATCCGAGGTCGAGCACGGCCGCGTCGTACGTGGCGCGCTCGGCCAGGCGCAGGGCCGTGGCACCGTCGGCGGCGTGGTCCACCGCGAAGCCGGCGGCACGCAGGAACCGGTCGGCCGTGTCGGCCATCCGGGGGTCGTCTTCCACGAGGAGCAGTCGCATCCTGACGCCAATCTACGCGCCGCGGCGCGAGGCACGATGACGCAGCGCCCGGCGACCGGCTTCGCCCTTCCCCCCAAGGTGGCCCTCGTCCTCGGTGGCGGCGGCCTCAAAGGCTTCGCGCACATCGGCGTCCTCAAGGTCTTCGAGGAACGCGGCATCCGCCCCACCGTCGTGGCCGGCACGAGCATCGGCTCGCTCATCGCGGCCGCCAGCGTTGGCGAGATGCCGATCGACGAGATGATCCACCGGGCGAAGACGCTGAAGAAGGCGGATCTCTTTCGCATCAACCACGTGGGCATGGTCACCAAGCGCATGCTCTCGCCGTCGCTGTACCTCGCGCGGCCGCTGCAGGCGCTGATTGACGACATCGTGCCGCCGGGGACCTTCCGCGACCAGAAGCGGCGTCTGCTGGTGAACACCGTGGACCTTGAGTCGGCCTCCCAGGTGCTTTGGGGCCTGCCGGGCCTCCAAGATGTTCGCGTCCGCGAGGCGGTCTACGCGTCGTGTGCCCTGCCGGGTTTCTTCCCGCCGGGCGTGATTGGCGGCCGCACCTGCGCGGACGGCGGCATCGCCGACAACGTGCCGGCCCTCGCCGCCTCGCACGGCATGGATGCCGTGATCGCGGTGGATGTGGGCTCGTCGAACATCGCCCGGGCGCGGCGGATCGCCCAGAAAGGCTTCGCCTCGATCTACGTGCGCTCCGCGCAAATCATGATGAAGTCATTGCAGGCCCTGCAGCTCCAGGACTGGCACCGCCCGCCGCTGCTGTTGGTGCGGCCGGCCGTCTGGCACTTCAACTGGTTCAACTTCGGCCACGTGGAGCGGATGATCGAGCTGGGCTACGAGGCCGCGGTGGACGCGCTGGATCGCGTGGGCACCTCGCTGCTGCTCGGCGGCGTGTGGCCGCGGCGGATGGTCGAGGTCTCCGTGGACCGCGCCAAGTGTACGGGTTGCACGCTGTGCGCCACGCTGGCCCCCCGGATGATGGTGATGGACCAGGACGGCAAGGCCCAGGTGCAGCACAGCCCGGTGGAGTGGTCGCGCGCCGACGGCGACTTCGTGCACCAGTGCCCGACCAACGCCATCAAGGTCGAGGCGCTGGAGGGCGACGAGCGCCGGCCGACCCAGGAGATGCCGGTGCAGCTGGACGAAGAGGAAGACGAGACGCCCTGAGGCGTTAGATTAGATGCAGCCTGCCGGCCACCGCCGGCAGTGGCTCAGGCGCACACCCACCCGCCGGGCACGACCCGGGCGGGCACCCCAAGGGTCCAGATGGCTTCCCAGAACAGCTTCCGCAGCCGCGACACGCTGACCGTGGACGGTCAGCAGTACGTCTACTACCGCCTCGACGCCGTCGCCGGCTTGCCCGGCGCGACCGTCAAGTCGCTGCCCTTCTCGCTCCGCGTCCTCCTCGAAAACCTGCTCCGCAACGAGGACGACGCCTTCGTCAAGAAGGCCGACGTGGAGGCGATGGCCACCTGGAACGTGAAGCAGCCGGTGGACAAGGAGATCGCCTTCCGCACCGCGCGTGTGCTGCTGCAGGACTTCACCGGCGTGCCCTGCGTGGTGGACCTTGCCGCCATGCGCGACGCCATCACCGCCTTGGGCGGCGATGCGACGAAGATCAACCCGCTGCAGCCGGTCGATCTTGTGATTGACCACTCGGTGCAGGTGGACGAGTACGGCGTGGACGCGGCGATGCTGATCAACACGCAGCTCGAGTACGAGCGCAATGGCGAGCGTTACCAGTTCCTCCGCTGGGGCCAGGACGCGCTGCGCAACTTCCGCGTCGTGCCGCCGGGCACGGGCATCTGCCACCAGGTGAACCTCGAGTACCTGGGCCAGGTGGCCTTCGTCGGCAGCGAAGGCAAGGACAAGGCCGTCTACTGCGACTCGCTGGTCGGCACGGACTCGCACACAACGATGATCAACGGCTTGGGCGTCCTGGGCTGGGGCGTGGGCGGCATCGAGGCCGAGGCGGCGATGCTTGGCCAGCCGGTGTCGATGCTGATCCCCGAGGTGGTCGGCTTCAAGCTCACGGGCAAGCTTCCGCTCGGCGCGACGGCCACGGACCTCGTGCTCACCTGCACCGAGATGCTCCGCAAGAAGAAGGTCGTGGGCAAGTTCGTCGAGTACTACGGCCCCGGCCTGAGCTCGCTCTCGCTCGCGGACCGCGCGACGATCGCCAACATGGCGCCGGAATACGGCGCGACGATGGGCTTCTTCCCGGTGGACGCCGAGACGCTCAAGTACCTGAAGTTGAGCGGCCGCAGCGAGCATCAGGTGAAGCTCGTCGAGGCGTACACGAAGGCGCAGGGACTTTTCCGCACGGACGACACACCGGACCCGGTGTTCACGGACACGCTCGAGCTGGACCTCGCGACCGTGGTGCCCTCGCTGGCCGGCCCGAAGCGTCCGCAGGACCGCATCCCGCTCACGCAGGTGAAGGCCAACTACGGTGCGTCGTACAAGGCCGAGCGCGAGCGGCTTGCCGCCGCGGCCTCGGCGAAGGCCGCGCCTACGCCCGGCTCGGCGGCCGCCGCGATGGTGGCCGAGGGCGGCACGGCGACGCTGACGCCGTCGTCGGTGGCCTGCGAGCACCGCGGCGAGAAGTTCGAGCTCAAGGATGGCGCGGTCGTCATTGCGGCGATCACGAGCTGCACGAACACGTCGAACCCCAGCGTGATGCTGGCCGCCGGCCTGCTCGCGCAGAAGGCCGTCGCGGCGGGTCTCAAGACCAAGCCCTGGGTGAAGACCTCGCTGGCCCCGGGCTCGAAGGTCGTGCGCGAGTACTTCGCCAAGGCCGGCGTGCAGCCCGCGCTCGACGCGCTGGGCTACCAGATCGTCGGCTACGGCTGCACGACCTGCATTGGCAACTCGGGTCCGTTGCCGGAGCCGATCAGCAAGGCCATCGACGACGGCAAGCTGACCGTGGCGGCGGTGCTCTCGGGCAACCGCAACTTCGAGGGCCGCGTCAACCCGCAGACGCGTTTCAACTACCTGGCCTCGCCGCCGCTGGTGGTGGCCTACGCGTTGGCCGGACGCATGGACATCGACCTCGACAAGGAACCGCTGGGCGTGGGCAAGAACGGCCCGGTGTTCCTGCGCGACATCTGGCCGACGCCGAAGGAAGTCGAGGACGTGGTCTTGGCCTCGGTGAAGCGCGAGCAGTTCGAGCGCGAGTACGGGGATGTGTTCGGCGGCGACGACGAGTGGAAGGCCATCAAGGCCCCCAAGGGCGACCGCTACAAGTGGGACGACAAGTCCACCTACGTGAAGCACCCGCCGTACTTCGAGGGCATGACGATGACGCCCCCGGGCGTCACGCCGATTGCCAATGCGCGTGTGCTCGGCATGTTCGCGGACTCCATCACCACGGACCACATCTCGCCGGCCGGATCCATCGCCGAGAAGTCGCCGGCGGGTGTGTGGCTCAAGTCGCTGGGCGTCGAGAAGAAGGACTTCAACTCCTACGGCGCGCGGCGCGGCAACCACGAGGTGATGATGCGCGGCACCTTCGCCAACATCCGCCTCAAGAACGAGCTCACGCCGGGCATGGAGGGCTGGTGGACACGCACGGCCAAGGACGCCGAGCCGACCTCCTTCTATGAAGCGGCCATGTCGTACCAGAAGGCCGGCACGCCGTTGGTGATTGTCGCAGGCAAGGAGTACGGCACCGGCTCCTCGCGCGATTGGGCGGCCAAAGGCACGGCGCTGCTCGGCGTGCGCGCGGTAATCGCCGAGAGCTTCGAGCGCATCCACCGCTCGAACCTCGTGGGCATGGGTGTGGTTCCGCTGGAGTTCGTCGACGGCGCCACGCGGCAGTCGCTGGGGCTGACGGGCTTCGAGACCATCACGATCGAGGGGATGAGCGACGCGATGAAGCCCCGCGCCACGCTCACCGTGAAGGCCACCGGCGAGGGCGGCAAGGTGACGACATTCACCGTGCGCAGCCGCATCGACACGCCGGAGGAGATGAACTACTTCCGGCACGGCGGCATCCTCCACTACGTGCTGCGGCAGTTGGCCTCCTGATCCGGGTCCTCTGGAATCCGGCCTCTGGCCGTGGGCGCGGCGCGCGGATGCACGAGCATCTGCGCGCCGCGTTTGCCGAGGTGGGCATCACGGACCTGAGGGCCTCGCAGGCGCCGGGTGACGAGGCGCGGCTGGTGCACGAGGCCATCGCCGACGGTGTGCAGACCATCGTCGTCGCCGGCGGCGATGGCACTTGGGGAAAGTCGGCGGTGGCGCTGGCCAAGGCGGGTTCACCGGCACGGATGGCCTTCGTGGCCGCGGGCACGGGCAATGACTTCGCCAAGAACCTGCGCGCACCCTGCCGCGACCTGCGGGCGATGGCGCGACTCGTCGCGTCAGGAGGCGTTGAGCGACGCGTCGACCTGGGGCGGGTCAACGACAGCTGGTTCGCCAACTGTGCCGGATTCGGATTCGACGTGGCCGTCATCCACGCCACTAAGCGCTTCCCAGCGCTGCGCGGCCCGACCGTCTACGTCGCGGCCGCGCTCCGCGAGTTGATGGCCTACGGCGGGCTCGACGCGCGACTCGAAGGCGTTGACGGCGAGTCGAGCACGCGCTGGGCGAGGCGGCTGATGATCATCTTCGCCAACGGACGGGTGTTCGGCGGCACGTTTCCCATCGCGCCCGGCGCGGCGGTCGACGATGGACAGCTCGACGCGGTGGTGTTTGACGAGTCGACCTTGCTGGGTCGCGTCCCCCTGCTCCTGCGCGCGCTGCGGGGCACGCACGCCGCGCATCCGCGGGTGCGGCACAGCACCGGCGCGCGTTGGCTCCTCGAATGCCGCGAGCCACCCTGGTTTGAACTCGACGGCGACCTCAGCCGCGCGCCGTCTTCCACGGTGGAGATTGCCGTCGTGCCGCGCGCCCTACGTGTTGTGGACGTGGCCAGTCGCTAGCACGGCCGAAGCTGCACGTACGGCGACACTGCCATCCCGCTCGACCCGCACGCACGCGCCTCGCCGTCAGGCGACGAGCATCGGCGCGGTAGCCCCGCAGCGCGCGACTGCATTGGCGTGATGCCTCAGGAGCATTTCCGCGTCCTGCCGTGACTTCACGCGCAGCCGCGACAGCAGGCCTTCCACGTGGCGTCGAACGGTGTGGACGCTGATGCCCAGGCGCGCGGACATCGCCGTGTTGTCGAGTCCCTCGGCGATGAGCGCCAGCACCGCGCGATGGCGCGGCGTCAGGTCCAGGCTGTCGCCCCGCGCGCCCTCGGAGGTCACGCAGAGCGTCACGTCGCCGAGGCACACGCGCAGGCTCTGCATTCCGATCACGCCCCGGCGCGCGAGGGCGGCATCGGCGCCCTTCGTCGCGAAGAGCAGTTCGCCCTTCCCGTTGCAGATGAGCGCCGGCACCTCGAGGCGTTCAAGCAAGCCACCCACGTCTTCGGCGAGCGCCCCTTCGAGGCCCGGCAGGGGGAAATCCAACGACCGTCGAGTCTTCACGAGTTCCTCCAGGGTGGGCGAGCGCTGCCTAGAGCTTGATCGTTCCCTTCCGAAGTTCGGCAGCCGCAGCCGTGCGATTCTGCACGTGCAGGCGGCGGAAGATGCTTTCGAGGTGCCGGCGCACCGTGTGGGTCGAGATCTTCAGCTCCTCGGCGATCACCGTGTTGGGCTTCCCCGCGACCAGCAGCCGCGCCACCGCCCGTTGGCGCGGCGTGAGGGCGGCAGGCTCCTCGAGCTCCGTGCGCACGATCTCCACTCGAACGACGGCTCCGGCGACCTTGGCGGAGGCGACCCGAACCGCCGCTGGATCGGCGGCGAGCAGCTGCGACTCTCCGTCATCGCTTGCCCCGATCACCTCGGCGGTGTCTGGATCCCGGACAACAACAGAAAACCCCAGCTTGTCGAACAATTCGACGAGCTGGGACACAACGGTCACCATCGAAATTCCTGACGCAATTAGGTCGATTTTCGACATAACGCGGAATATTCGCTCCCCAAGTGACCGCGCGGAATGGGATGTTTGACCTATATCCATACATTAGAGTGGACGTTCGGCTGGGGCTCCAAGCTGTCCGGCGTTGCGTCCGCGCCAGCGATGCGCGAGACTAGTGGCCATGCCCACCACCTATAGACTCCTCGCGGCTGCCCTTCTCCTCGCCGCGGCCGTGCCGGCCGCCGCGCAGGATGCGGCGCCGCAGGGCGGCCCGAGCGTCGGGGACCTGGCTCCCGACTTCGAGCTGCAGGCCGCAACAATGACGGGGCCGAGTCAAACGCCCGTCCGACTCTCCGACTTCAGGGGACAGACCGTCGTCATCGCCTTCTTCCCGAAGGCCAGGACCGGTGGCTGAACGGCCCAAATGGAGGCGTACCGTGATCAGTACGCCACGATCTTCAAGAACGGCCAGGGCGTGAAGGTGCTGGCGATCAGCACTGATGACGTCGCCACGCTGGCCGACTGGGCGGCGGAAAAGTCCTTCCCCGTCACCTTCCTGAGCGACAAGGACGCCGAGGTCGGTCGCGCCTACGACGTGAAGGCCCCGGCCGTGAACATCAACCGACGCGTCGTGTTCGTCGTGGGACCCGATGGACGGGTGACGCACGTGATGCGTCCCTTCCGCGAGCTCTCGGCGGACGCATACACCGAACTTGGTGAAGCCGTGAAGCGGGCTTCCGGAGGCTGATGGCGCTTCGCGATGCGGCGCAGGACCTGCGGGACTGCTTCGCCGCTGCGTTGGTGGCGGCGGATCCCGCGAAGGCCGTACGCGACGGACTCTCGGCCCGCGAAGTCGCGCTCGAACTGGGGCGCGACCGCCCGCACTGGATCATCGCGATCGGCAAGGCCGCCGCTGCCATGGCAGCGGCGGCCTTGTCGCATTGTGACCGCCACCAGCGGACGGTCGCCGGCGGCTTGGTCGTGGCGACCGCGGTCCCGACCGGAGACGGCGCCGACGGTCGCCTCGACTGGCTCGTCGGCGACCACCCGGTGCCCGGCGTGCGCTCGGCGCAGGCAGCTGAGCGCCTCGGGGCGCTGAGTGACCGGGTGGGTCGCCAGGACGTCGTGCTCCTCCTGCTGTCCGGCGGCACGTCCAGCCTGATAGGTGCGCCGATTGATGGCGTGCGCGCCGAGGATCTCGCGGCGCTGCACGCCGTGCTGCTCGGCGCGGGCGTGCCGATTGCCCGCATCAACGCCGTACGCAAGCGGTTCTCCCGCTGGGGGGCCGGACGGTTGGCCGCGGCGCTGGACTGCTGGCAGATCATCCCCATAATGCTCGCGGACGTGCCGAACGAAGACCCGGCGATGATCGGGTCGGGCCCTGTCTCCCCGGACCCGCTCGAGGCTTGGCACGTGGAGCGCATCCTGCGCGACGCCGGCATCGCGGTGCGGGTGCCACTCTCGGTGGCCTCAACGCTTGGCGCCATGCGCGCCGGCGTCCTGCCGGAGACTCCGAAACCAGGTGACCCGGCGTTCACGCGGGTGGAGGAACCCTTCGTTGTCGGCAACACCGCGGCGCTCGAGCGCGCCGCTGCCGAGGCGCACGCTCGTGGCTATGCGCCGGTGCTCCTCTCGCGGACCAGCCTGACCGGCGATGCGACCGCGGCCGGCCGGGTGCTCGCGCACACGCTCTCGCGCGCCACGCCCGGCACCTGTCTGGTTTGGGGCGGCGAGACCACGGTGCGCCTGCCGGAGCGACACGGACTCGGTGGACGCTGTCAGCAGTTGGCATTGGCCGCCGCCGAGGCGCTGCACGACATCGGCGCCGCGGACGCGTGGCTCTTGGCGGCGGGCTCGGATGGGCGGGACGGGCCAGCGCCCGCTGCCGGCGCGCTCGTGAACAGCGAGACCTGGCGGCAGAGCGCCGACGCGGGCGGCAATCCTCTGCGCGCCCTCCGCGACTGCGACGCCTTCGGCGCGCTGCGCGATGCCGACGCGCTGCTGCCGGCGTCGGAGACGGGCACCAACGTGATGGACATCGTGGTAGCGGTGCGCGCGTGAGCGGGTGAAATTCCGCGGATGAGCGCCCGCGCCCCGTTTACCGTCGCCGTCCTCCAGGACGGCGTGCTGCCGACTACCGAAGACACGCTGAAGGCGACGATATCGCGCATCCGCGATGCCGCCGCCAAGGGCGCGCAGGTCATCCTGCTCAAGGAACTGTTCAACGCGCCGTACTTCTGCAAGAAGCTCGATGCGTCGCGCTTTGACCTCGCAGAGCCCGTGCCCGGCCCCACGGTCGACACGCTGGCCAAGCTCGCCAAGGAGCTGCAGGTCGTGCTCGTCGTGCCGATCTACGAGAAGCAGGCGGCGGGCGTGTATCGCAACAGCGCGGTGGTGATCGACGCCGACGGCACGCCGCTGGGCGTGTATCGCAAGATGCACATCCCGCACGACCCGATGTTCGAGGAGAAGTACTACTTCGCCCCCGGCGAGAGCGACCGCCCGGTGCAGCCGGCGGGCATGCGTGGGCCGGACGCCGAGGCCGGCGGCTTCATGGTCTGGAAGACGCGCTACGCGACCATCGGCGTGCTGATCTGCTGGGACCAGTGGTATCCCGAGGGCGCGCGCATCACGTCGCTGCTGGGCGCGGACCTCCTTGTGTATCCCACGGCCATCGGCTGGCATCCGGCGGAAAAGGCCGAGTGGGGCGCGGCGCAGGTGGATGCCTGGCGCACGGCGCAGCGCGCGCACGCCATCGCGAACGGCGTGTTTGTCGCCGCACCCAACCGCGTGGGGCTCGAGCCCGAGGCCGGCACGGACGGCATCGAGTTCTTTGGGCATTCGTTCATCGTGGATCCCTACGGGCGCTACCTCGCGCAGGCCGAGACCGGCGAGACCACGTTGATCGCCAAGTGCGACCCGGCGCTGATCGAGTACACGCGGCGCAATTGGCCCTTCCTGCGCGACCGGCGCGTGGACGCCTACGAGCCGATCCTCGCGCGTTGGCTTGGTAGCTGAGCGCTCCCCGATGACGACGAAGAAGGCAGCAGGCGGCCTGCGCTGGCCGGCCGAATGGGAGCGCCACGACGCCACGTGGATTGCCTGGCCGCACCACGAGCCCGACTGGCCAGGCAAGTTCGGGCCCATCCCCTGGGTGTACGCGGAGATCGCCCGCGCTCTGGCGGCGCACGAGCGCGTGCACATCCTCGTGCACGACGAGCGCACGGAGGAGGAGGCCTGGCACTGCCTGCGGATGCACGAGGTGAAGCAGTCGCGCATCCACCTGCATCAGTGCCCGACGGACCGCGTGTGGCTGCGCGACTCGGCACCGACGATGGTGCACGATGCCGACGGGAACGTGCGGCACGTGAACTGGGCGTTCAATGCCTGGGCCAAGTACGACAACTACGCGCTTGATGCGAAGATCGGTGCCTTCATCGCCGACCACACGGGCATCCCGCGTGACGAGCCGCAGCGCCCCGACGGCAAGGGCCGCGTGGTGCTCGAGGGCGGCGGCATCGAGACCGACGGTCGCGGCACGATGCTGGTGACCGAGGAGTGGCTGCTTTCCGACGTGCAGGTACGGAATCCCGGACTCGATCGCGCCGACTACGAACGCATCTTCGCCGAGCAGTTGGGCTGCACGAAGACCATCTGGCTGGGCGAGGGCTGCGTGGGCGACGACACGCACGGCCACGTGGACGACATCGCCCGCTTCGTGGCGCCAGGCGTGATGGTCGTGGCCCACGAGGAGGATCCGAGCGACGAGAACCACGCGCGGTCGGCGGACAACCTCGCACGGCTGAAGAACGTGACGGACGCCGAGGGCGAGCCGATCCGCGTCGTGACGCTTCCCTATCCGCGCCCCGTCGTGATGGACGGCGCCCGGCTGCCCGCGAGCTACGCGAACTTCTACATCGCCAACGGCGTCGTGCTGGTGCCCACGTTCAATGACGCCAACGACCGCTTGGCCCTCAACACCCTCGCGGAACTGATGCCCGACCGGCAGGTTGTGGGTATCCACGCGGTGGACCTTGTCTGGGGGCTGGGCACCTTGCATTGCCTCACGCAGCAGCAGCCGGCGGCGCGCAAGTCGCGCGGGCGGAAGACGACGTGAACGGCGACGCGCTGCGCGCGGCGCTGGAGGCACGACTTGGGTCTCAGTACGAGATCGAAGGCCTGCTCGGCCAGGGCGGCATGGGCAGCGTCTTCCGCGCCCTGGACCGCACGCTGCACCGGCCGGTGGCCATCAAGGTCATCAGCGCCGACGTCGCGACGAACCCCGAGCTGAAGGAGCGCTTCCTCCTCGAGGCGCGCACGGTCGCCAAGCTGCGGCATCCAAACATCGTCGCCGTGTACAGCGCGGGCGACGCCGAGGGGCTGCTCTACTTCGTGATGGAGCTGGTGCCGGGCGAATCGCTGCGCGACCTGCTGTCGCGGGAAGGCAAGGTCGAACCCGCGCGGGCCGAACGCATCCTGCACGAGCTGGCGCTGGCACTGGACTACGCGCACCAGAGCGGCATCGTGCACCGCGACGTGAAGCCGGAGAACATCCTGCTCGACCGGGAGACCGGCCGTGCGATGCTCACGGACTTCGGCGTGGCGCGCGCGCTCGAGGGCAGCGGCAACATCACGGGCACGGGGATGATCCTCGGCAGCCCACGCTATATGAGCCCGGAGCAGGCCACCGGCGAGTCCACGCTCGACGGTCGCTCGGACCTCTATGCGCTGGCGCTGGTCGGCCACGAGATGTTCACGGGCAAGCCCGTGGTCGAGAGCGGCAACGTCGCGGGGATGTTGGTCAAGCATCTGACCGAGACGCCGAAGCCGATTGCCGAAGCGGCCGTGGAGGTGCCCGAAGGCGCCGCGGTGGCCATCGACCGCGCGCTCGCCAAGAACCGTGAGGAGCGTTGGGCCAGCGGCCGCGAGATGGCCGAGGTCATCGGGATGGCGTGGACGCCGACACCGGGCAGCGGCGTCACGCGCGCCATCGCCGCCGGTGGGCGGAAGCGCCAGAACCTCGCCTTCGCGCTCGGCGGCGCCGTGGTGATCGCCGGTGTGCTCGTCGGGATGGGGCTCAAGGCCCTCGGCAACCGCGCGGCCGGCGATCCGCGCAAGAGCTACGCGGTGCTTCCCTTCGAGATTCAGACGGGGAACGCCGAGGTGCAGTGGCTGCGCGACGGCGCGGTCAACATGCTGACGTTGGCGCTCGGCCAGTGGAGCGACCTCCGCGTCGTGGACTACGAGCGCACCCTCGCGCTGGTGCGCGACGCCGGCGTGGAGTCGCAGCGCGTCGGGTTGGAGGAGGCGCAGGGCATCGCCCGTCGTGGGGGCGCCGGCACCTTGGTGATGGGCCAGGTCTCGACGACCACCGACTCACTGCTCGTGGTGGCGCGCCTGTACGACGTGCGCAGCGGTGACGCCTTGCAGACGGCCACGCGCGCCACAGCCCTGGGGGCAGACCCGCGCCCGCTGTTCGACGATCTCGCGCGTTATCTCCTGGACGTGGCCGGCGGCGCGCCCTCGGCCTCGGTGGAGATCGCCCGCGCGACGACGACCTCGATCGAGGCCTACCGCGCCTACCTGGATGGCGTGCGGCTGTTGCAATCGTGGCAGTTGGGACCGGCGGACTCGGCCTTCCAGGTCGCCATTCGCGCGGACTCCACGTTCGCCTTGGCCTGGCACAAGCGGGCCCTGGCCCTGGGTTGGGGCGACGCGTTCGGCGGCACCTATCAGCAGTCGGCGCAGCGCGCCGCGGACCTGTCTGATCGCCTGCCGGCGCGCGAGCGGGCCTTGGTACTTGGACATCGGGAGCTCTCGCTGGGGTTGCGGAGCGCCGGTGCAGGGGCGGCCAACGTGTCGGGGCGCGAGCACTACCAGGAATCCGCGCGCATCTACCGCACGCTGCTCGACACGGATTCGCTGGTCGCGGAGGCCTGGTATGGACTGGGCGACGCCTTGTTCCACGACGGCGGTCCGGGCGACTCGCTCAGCCAGGTGGTCAGGCGTCTCAGCGGCAGTGTGCGTGCATTCCAGCGCACGCTCGCCATCGACTCGACCTTCCACCTGGCGTACTCGCACCTGTTGCAGCAGTACCTGCAGTTCTCGTCGCCGCAGAGCAACCTCGTGCTCGTCGGAGACTCGGTACGCGCCGTGGTCGACGAGGCGACCATCCGTTCACTCGGCGGACAGGCAGGCATCCAGGCCATTCGCGACCGCACCAGAGCCCGCGGCATCGAATTGGCGCGCGGCTGGGTCCGTGCCGACGGACGGGCCATCCAACCGCACGTCGCGCTGGCACAGGGGTTCGCCAACGCGGGCGAGCCAGACTCGGCCCTCGCGGCGATCCGCCGTGCACAGGCAGTGCCTGAACTCGACAGACACGTACTGCGGATGCACGCCTCGCTGTTCCTGCATCTGGCCGACCGACCGGCCGAGGCCGCCCGCGAGATGCAGGAGTCGCTGCGAACCCTGCGTCCGGCCGACGTGTCGGCTTGGTCCGTGACCGATCGCATCACCTCTGTCATCGTCGGCACGACGGTCATGTCGGAGGTCGGCAACGTGACCGACGCGACGCGTGTGCTGGACCTCTTCGCCGCCGATGGCATGGGATCCAGCCCGCTGCCGCCGGCGAGCACACTCCGGTACTTCCTGATCGGTTCGCGCATCGCGAACGGCGTGCCGCTCACCGGCGCGCTGCGGGACACGCTGCTGCGCGGCATCGCCGTGGGAGACACGATGCAGGGCGGCGCGGGGCAGCAGATGCGCAGCGGCGCCACGCCGATCCTCTACGTCGCATATCTCGCCACGCGCGACACCGTGTTCTCCAATGCTGTGCGACGCTTCGCGACGCCCGGCATGCGCCACAATGACCTCGACGCGCTCGAGGCCCTGGCGCGCGGTGACACGGCGTCGGCCCGTCGCATCGCGGCGGAGTACACGGCCGTCGCGGACCTCGCCAACGGCGGCTTCTCGCTCGGCGGCATGCGCGCGGTGGCGCGGGCAGAGGTGCTGGCGGCGGTGGGCGAGCGGGAGAAGGCCATCGGCTACTTCGAGTCGCTCACACCGGCGCGGATGAACTTCAACTTCATCGAGCCAGGCTTCGCCGTGTACACGCGCTCCTACCTGGCGCGCGCACGGCTGTATGAGGAGGCGGGAGACTACGCCAAGGCAATCACCGCCATCGAGGAGTTCCTCGCGCGGACGGAACCCGGCGACTCATCCATCGAACCCGAGCGCCGCCAGGCGCGCGCCCAGCTGAATCGCCTGCGCGACCGCGGCCGATAATCGTTAGGATTGGCCGTACCTCAATCCCCCACATGATTCGCAAGACCCTTCTCAGCCTCGCGCTGCCTCTCGTGGCGGCCTGTGGCGGCGGCGATGCGGCCGTACGCCTCGGGATGGCCGGCCCCTTCACCGAGGGATTTGGCCGCGCCAACCAACTGGGCGCGGAGCTCGCGGTGGAGCAAATCAACGCCGCCGGCGGCATTGACGGACGGATGTTGGCGCTCGTGCTGCGCGACGATGCCGGCGACGGCGCGCGGGCGGCGGCCATCGCCGAGGAGTTCGTGGCGGACGCCAGCATCGCCGCCGTGGTCGGGCACGTGACCTCGGGCGCAATGATGGCCGCCGCCGGCATCTACGACGGCGAGATGGTCGCGCTCGCCACGACGGCCTCGTCGGCAGCGATCACCGGCATCTCTCCCTGGGTCTTCCGCGTCATTTCCAGTGACTCGGCCAACGGCGCCGACCTCGCGCGATTCGCCGAGCGCCTGGGACGCCGGCGCGTCGCCATCCTCTACGAGAACGACGCGTACGGCCGCGGCCTCGCCGCCGCCTTCCGCGGCAACTTCGGTGGCGAGGTGCTGACGATGGATCCCATCGACGCCGACGCCAGCGATTCCACCATCTACGCCGACTGGCTCGCGGCCCGCGCGCCGGACCTTGTGTTCGTCGCGGGCACCGAGCGCTCCGGCCTGGCACTGCTCGCAGCGGCGCGGCGGGCCGGCGTGCGCGCCGACTTCCTCGGTGGCGATGGATGGACGGGCGTCACGGTGGACACGGCCTTGGCCGAAGGCGCGCTGGTCGGCGCGCCATTCACCGCCGAGGACACGCGCGAGGCCGCCCAGGCCTTCGTGCGCGCCTTTCGCGAGAAGCACGGCTACGATCCCGACGGCAACGCCGCGCTGGCCTACGACGCCGTCCAGGTGCTCGCGACGGCAATCCGCGCGGTGGGCAGCGAGCGCGGCCGCATCAGGGATTGGCTCGCGTCCCGCAGCACCGAGACTGCGATTCCAGGCGTCACGGGCGCCATCGCCTTCCAGGCCAGCGGCGACCCGATCGGCAAGTCGTTCACGATGACCCGCGTGCGCGGCGGCGCGCTGGTCCCCGTGGAGGGCAACCGCTGATGCGCTTTGGCAGCATCCGTGTCCGGCTCATCGCCGGCCTCTCGCTGATGATCGTGCTGCTCTTCGCGGCGGGACTCGTCGGGCGTGCCTCCATCGCCAGCCTGGGCGATGAGCTGACCGCGACGGTTGAGAACGTGCAGCGTGAGGGGTCGGCCACCGCCGCGTTGGGCACCAACGTCGCCTTGGCGCTCGCAGCGGGGCAGCGCTACCTGGACCGGCTTGAGGCGGCCGACCGCGACGCCTTCCGCAACGCCGGCTGGTCCGCGCACGAGGCCCAGCGGCGCATCACCGCCTCGGGTGGGCTGACGGCGATGGAGATCGGGCTCGTCGCGGAGATCGACGGGCGACTCTCGCGCATCGAGACCGGTCTCGCCGCGGCGCACCGACTGCGCGAACTCGGACGCACGCCGGAGGCCGCGGCCCGCGCGGCGCAGTTGCGCGACGAGGAGCGCGCGCTGACAGCGGAGATCGAGCAGTTGGGCGCGTTGCGCGCCACCCAAGTGGAGCTGACGCTCGAGCGCGCCCGACTCCTCGCCGCAGAACGGCGCCAGGTCCTGCTGATCGTCGTGCTTGGCGCCATCGTGCTCGGCGTCGTGGTGGTCAGCACCACGACCCGCAGCATCACGCGCCCACTGGACCTGCTCGTGCGGCACGCGCACGCGCTGAGCCGCGGCAACCTCGAGGCCCGCACCGACGGTGACCTCCCCGGCGAGTTCCAGGAACTCGCCGAGGCGATGAACCACACCGCCGCCTCGCTCACGCGCGTGTCCGGCGTGGCGAACTCCACCGCAGAGGACGTCGCCACCTCGGCACAGCAGCTCACCAGCGCTGCCGAGCAGGTGGCGATGGCCGCGTCGCAGACGGCGACGGCGATGGCCGAGGTCACCGAAGGCGCCGAGACACAGGTCAGTGTGCTGCGCGAGGCCGACGACGCGCTGTCCGGCGTGCGCGCCCGAGCCAACGACGTGCAGATGGGCGCCGAGGAAGTAGCTGAGTTGGCGCGCGCGATCGAGGCCGAGGCCAAGCAGAAGCGCAGCGAGCTCGACCGTGCCCGCGTGCTGCTGGGGGAGATCCGCAGTTCAGTGGAGACCGCCGCCGTCGAAGTGGCCGAGTTGACGACCACCACCACGCGCATCAACGGATTCGTGGAGATCGTCAGCCGCATCGCCGAGCAGACGAACCTGCTGGCGCTGAATGCGGCGATCGAGGCCACGCGGGCGGGCGCGGCGGGACGCGGATTCTCGAACGTCGCCGAGGAAGTGCGCAAGCTGGCCGACCAGGCGCAGTCCGCGGCGGACGACGTGGTGCGCCTCACGGCTGCCGTGACGCGTCGCATCAAGGCCACCACCGAGGCGATGGCCACCGGCACCACGCGCGTGGGTGAGATTGACTCGGTCAGCGCGGGCATCAACACCGCGCTCACCTCGATCTCCGGTTCGGCGGAGTTGACGCGGCAGGCAGCATCCGTGGTGGGCGAGGCAGCCAAGCAGAACGCGACGGCCACCGAGGCCGCCGCCGCGGGTATCGCCGCAGCCGTGCGCGCCGCCGAGGGGCACGCCGCCGCCGCGCAGCAGGTCAGCGCGTCCACCGAGGAGCAGAGCGCAGCCTGCGAGGAGATGTCCTCGGCGGCCAACGCGCTGCAGCAGGGCTCCGTGCACCTCAAGGACATCGTGTCGGGGCTGCGCGGCGGATGACGGCGGCTGCGGCGTTGTTGGAGCCGGTCGCCGAGGGCACACCGGGCGTGGTGCTGCTCAGCGGCGGGCTCGATTCCACCACCGTGCTGGCCGCGGCCAGCACGGCCGGCTACGCGGTCAACGCGCTGACCTTCCGCTACGGGCAGCGCCACGACATCGAGATCGCGAAGGCTGCGGCGCTCGCGACACATTGGAGGGTCGCACGGCACGTGGTCGCCAACATCGACCTGCGGCTCTTCGGCGGCTCGGCGCTCACCGCCGACATCGCCGTGCCGAAGGACCGCGAGCACGAGGCGATTGGCGAGGGCATTCCCATCACCTACGTGCCGGCGCGCAATACGATTTTCCTGTCCTATGCCTTGGCCTGGGCGGAGACCTTGGGTGCCGGGGACATCCTGATCGGCGTGAACGCGCTGGACTACAGCGGCTATCCCGACTGCCGGCCGGAGTACATCGCGGCGTTCGAACGCATGGCCAACCTGGCAACGAAGGCGGGCGTGGAGGGCACGGTGCGGACCCGCATCCTCACGCCGCTGATGCAGCTCGACAAGGCAGGGATCATCCGGGCGGGCCGGGCGCTGGGCGTGGACTATGAAATGACCATCTCCTGCTACGACCCGTCGCCGGCCGGGGAGCCCTGCGGGCGATGCGATGCCTGCCTGCTCCGGGCCAAGGGATTCGCCGAGGCCGGTTAGATTGCGCGGGGGTCCAACGCGCCATGTATACCGTCAAGGAAATCTTCTATACGCTGCAGGGCGAGGGCTTTCACGCCGGTCGCCCGGCCGTGTTCTGCCGCTTCTCGGGCTGCAACCTCTGGACGGGGCGCGAGGAGGATCGCGCCTCGGCCGTTTGCACGTTCTGCGACACGGACTTCGTGGGCGTGGGGCCGGACGGCGGGAAGTTCGCGACGGCGGAGGAGCTGGCAGACGCCGTGGCTCGGCAGTGGCCGACCAGTGCCGGTGGCCGCCCGTTCGTGGTCTGCACTGGCGGCGAACCCCTGCTGCAGCTGGACGAGCCGGCGATTGCCGCACTGCACGCGCGGGGCTTCGAGGTGGCCGTGGAGACCAACGGCACACAGGAGGTGCCGCCGAGCCTCGACTGGGTCTGCGTCAGCCCCAAGGCCGAGGCTACGCTACGGGCGACGTCGGGCAACGAGCTCAAGCTGGTGTTCCCGCAGCCCACGGCGCCCCCGGAGCGCTTCGAGGGCTACGCGTTTGCGCACTTCTTCCTGCAGCCGATGGACGGGCCGCAGGTGGCGGAGGCCACGGCAGCTGCGGTGGCCTACTGCCTGGCGAACCCCAAGTGGCGCCTCTCGGTCCAGACCCACAAGGCCCTGGGGATCCGATAGGCCGTCCGGAAGCATTGACGGATGCGCCACCTATACGGATGTTTGAGCGTCCTTCGGGACGGTGACGTCCGTCACCGTCCCGGACTGGGGTCCAAGCGGGGCCCTGCCGAATCCCTTCCGCTTCGAGGGCAGTCTCGTATGCGCATTCGTTTCGTCAGCAGGTTGCTCGCGGTCGCCGCCTTCCTCGCCGCCGCCGGTGCCGCCGACGCACAGTCGGGCATTGTCACGGGTCTGGTGCGCGATGCCGACAGCGGCCAGCCGCTGCAAGGCGTCCAGGTGCAGGTGATGACGGGCACGACGGCCGTCGGCAGCGGGGCCACCGCAGCTGATGGCCGTTATCGCATCGCGAACGTTCCGGCGGGCACCTATGCCGTGACCGCGCGCAGCGTGGGCTACGCCCAGCGGCGCGTCGAGGGTGTCTCGGTGACATCCGGTCAGACGACGACCCTCGACATCTCGATGTCGCTGAGCGCGACGGTGCTGAACCCGGTGACGACGACCGGTACGCGCGGCGCCGAGCCCGAGAAGGTGTTGGACTCGCCGAACTCGATCTCGCTGGTGAGCTCGGAGCGCATCGCTGAGCGTCCGGCGGCGACGGTGACCGATCACCTCAAGGGCCAGCCGGGCCTGTCGATCTCGAACGGCGGCATCGTGCAGGCCAACATCGTCTCGCGTGGCTTCAACAACGCCTTCTCGACGTCGATGCTGATGCTGCAGGACTACCGCTTCGCCGGCGTGCCGTCGCTGCGCGTCAACGTGCCCTTCCTGTTCACGGGCACCGGCGAGGACATCGACCGCATCGAGGTGCTGCAGGGTCCGGCCTCGGCGCTCTACGGCCCGAACTCGGGCAACGGCGTGCTGCACGTGATCACGAAGTCGCCGTTCCAGAGCCAGGGGACGTCGCTGACGCTGGACGGCGGCGAGCGCTCGCTGTTCCGCGTCGCCGGCCGCCACGCGGGCGTGTTCGGCAACAACAAGTTCGGCTACAAGCTCTCGGGCGAGTTCTTCCGGGCGAATGACTTTGAGTACAACGACCCGAACGAGCCGGCGACGTACTCGGCGACGGACACGCGCATTCCGACCTCGCGCCGCGGCCAGGCCGTCGCGCGCGACTTCGACCTCTCGAAGATCGGCATGGAGGCGCGGCTCGACTGGCGCCCGAACGAGGACACCGAGGCCATCACGACCTTCGGTTATTCCAAGATCGGCAACGCCATCGAGATCACGACGACCTTTGGCGCCGCGCAGGCGCAGAACTGGAGCTACACCAACTTCCAGCAGCGCTTCCGCCACAAGAAGTTCTTCGCGCAGGTGTTCTACAACGCGTCGAACTCGGGCAACGCGGACGCCAATGACGACAATGGCACCTTCTACCTCCGCAGCGGCATCCCGGTGGTGGACAAGTCGACGGTCCTGGTCGGCCAGGTGCAGCAGGGCCTGCAGCTGGGCAGCACGAAGCTGACCGCCGGCCTCGACGTGATCAGCACCACGCCGCAGACGGAAGGCACGATCATGGGCCGCAACGAGGACGATGACGGCATCCTCGAGACCGGCGCCTACCTGCAGGTGACGCAGCCGCTGTCCGAGAAGTTCGACTTCCTCGGCGCGGTGCGTGCGGACGCCAACTCGCGCATCGAGGGCACGCAGTTCTCGCCGCGTGCGGCGATCCTCTACAAGGCGACGCCGACGCAGAACTTCCGCTTCACGTTCAACCGCGCGTTTGGCTCGCCGGCCTCGTTCTCGATGTTCCTCGACCAGTGGTCGGGCCAGACGGCCAACCTCGGACCGGCCGTCAACAACCCGGCCACGGGCAACACCGAGGTCCGCATCTTCGGCAACCCGTCCAAGGAAGGCTGGCAGTACAATCGCAGCTGCACGACGGGCCAGGCCAGCGCGCTCGGCCTCTGCATGCGCAACAACGCCTACGGTGCGGCGCCGGGCGCCATCGCCGGCTCGGCGGTCTTCCCGCAGCTGATGGGCACCCTTGTCGCGCCGGGCACGCCGCTGGCGCTGGCCTTGGCTGCTGGCATCCCGGGCCTTCCGGCGCCGCAGGTCGCCAACATCGCGGCCGGCCTTGGCGCGCTGGTGCCGACGAACACGCAGGCACCGCTGCTCCTCCGCAATGTCCTCGCCGGCAACGCGGTCACGCCGTTCAGCTCGGCGGTTGACCTCTCCCCGCTCGGCGCAAACTTCTCCAATACCTGGGAGATCGGCTACAAGGGCATCATCGGCGACAAGATGCGCCTGGCCATCGACTACTGGTACCAGATCCGTCCCGCCGATCCGACGACGCAGGTCGTCAACGGCGACGACGTCCTGTTCATGGACCCGGCGGCCCTCGGTGCCTACCTCGGCAACCCGGCCAACGGCGTTGTCGGCCCGGGTGGCCTGCTCGCCAACAACGGCGTGCCCCTCGCCAACCACGGCGCGATCGTGACGGGCTGGGTAACGCAGATCGCCGGCATCCCGGCCGGCACGTTGGACTTCGCCAACGACCTGTATGACCGCTCGTACCTGGTGTTCACGTACCAGAACGCGTCCGGCCAGGTGGACGTGCGCGGAGTGGACGTCGGCTTCGACTACCTGTTCAACGACATGTACAGCGTGGAGGCGTCGTACTCGAACCTCTCGCGCAACGTGTTCGCCGACGCGACGGGTGCCTCCGCGGCCAACCCGCTCGCAGCCAACACGCCGAAGCACCGCGCGACGCTGACGTTCCGGCGCGTGGATGAGATGAAGGGCATGAGCATGGAAGTCCGCGGCCGTTACATGGACGCCTTCCCGGTGAACTCGGGCGTGCTCAACTCCTACAACATCGGCACGCCGACGCGCTATCCGGCCGTGCCGGTGAACGCGTTCCTGGATGCCGGTTTCTCCTGGCGCCTGCCGGTGGCCCAGAACATCCGCTGGTCGCTGAACATCCAGAACCTGCTGAACAACGAGGTGCAGTCCTTCGCCGGCGTCGCGCCGGTGGGCCGCCTCGCCACGACGCGGGTGCAGTACACCTTCTGATCGTTCCCTCACCCGATCAGGAGTCACGGAGGGGGGTGGGCCGCGAGGCCCGCCCCCCTTCGTGTATCTTGCGGGGTGCTGCTGCTCGACCCTGAACGCCGCCCGGTCATCGCGCACCGCGGCAACCGCGCCCACGCGCCCGAGAACACGCTCGTCGCCCTGACGCAGGCCGTGGCCTTGGGTGCGGACGCGGTGGAGTTCGACGTGCACCTCTCACGCGACGGCGTGCCCGTGGTGATGCACGACGAGACGCTGGACCGCACCACCGATGCGAGCGGCCTCGTGCGGGAGCGGTGTGCCGCCGAACTCGCCGCCGTGGACGCCGGCGCCCGCTTCTCCGCTGACGGCGGCCAGAGCTTTCCCTACCGCGGACAGGGCATCCACGTGCCCACGCTCGAGGAGGCGGTCTCGGCGCTGCCGGCCGCGATGCCCTTCATCCTGGAGTTGAAGACGCTCGAGGTCGCAGCCCCAGCGCTGGACACCCTCGACCGACTCGGCGTGCTGGATCGCGTGCTGGTTGGCAGTTTCGTCGATGCGGCGCTGCTTCCGTTCCGTGACGTCGGCGTGCCCACCAGCCCCGGCGCCCGCACCCTCGGACGCGGCTACCTCGGTGCCCTGCTCGGCCGCCGCGGCGGCCGCGTGGCGCATCGCGCGCTGTGCATCCCCCGCTTCCACCGCGGCCTGCCGCTGCCGGTGGCCGGCTTCGCCGCGCAGATGCGCGCCGTGGGCGGGCCCACGCACGTGTGGACCATCAACGAACCCGCCATCGCCTCGCGCCTCTGGGCGCGCGGCGTGAACGGCATCATCACGGACGACCCTGCCACGATGCTTTCCCACCGCCAGGCGGCCGCGTGAGCGCCCCCGCCAAGCCCGAGAAGAAGAAGACCAACTACTCCGCCGCCTGGATGGAGGCGCGGGTCCTGATGTGGCAGCACCGGCGCACGCTGGCCATTGGCCTCGTGCTGATGCTGGTCAATCGTCTCGCCGGTCTCGTGCTGCCAGGCAGCGTGAAGTGGATCGTGGACGAGGTGCTGACCAACCGGAACCTCGAACTGCTGATGCCCATCGCCGTGGCGGCCGGTATCGCCACGCTGCTGCAGGCCTCGAGCTCCTTCGCGCTGTCGCAGGTGATCTCCGTGGCGGCGCAACGCGCCATCACCGAGCTCAGGCGCCGCGTGCAGGCGCGCGTGCTGCGGCTCCCCGTGAGCTTCTTCGACGCGACGCAGAGCGGCATCCTGATCAGCCGCGTGATGAGCGATGCCGAAGGCATCCGCAACCTGATCGGCACGGGCATCGTGCAGTTGGTGGGTGGCATCGTCACCGCGATGCTCGCGCTGGGCTACCTGTTCTACCTGAACTGGGTGCTCACGACGGTCACACTGGTCTTCCTCGCCGTGTTCGGCATCGTGATGTCGGTGGCCTTCACCAAGCTGCGGCCGATCTTCCGCGAGCGGTCGAAGATCCAGGCCGAGGTCAGCGGCCGGCTGGGCCAGGCGATGGGCGGCGCGCGCGTGGTGAAGGTGTACACGGCGGAGAAGCGCGAGGAGATCGTGTTCACGCGCGGCGCGCACCGGCTCTTCCGCAACATCGCCAGTACCATCACCGGCACCAGCGCGATCGCCGCGGTATCCACCGTGATCATCGGCGCGGTGGGCATCCTGATCTTCACCGTCGGCGGCCGCGCCGTGCTCGCCGGCACGATGACGCTCGGCGACCTCATCTCGTACATCTTCTTCGTCGGCTTGGTGAGCTTCCCCGTCGTGCAGATGGCCAGCATCGGCACACAGATCACGGAGGCCTTCGCGGGGCTGGACCGCATCCACGAGATCTTCGAGACGCCCACCGAGGACGATCACGACCTCGAGCGCGAGGAAATGCGCCAGCCCGACGGCGACGTGGCCTTCGACCACGTGTGGTTCGAGTACCGGCCGGGCATCCCCGTGCTCCGCGATGTGAGCTTCACCGCGCCGGCGGGCTCCACCACGGCGCTGGTCGGCTCCAGCGGCTCGGGCAAGAGCACGCTGATCTCGCTCATCCTCGCCTTCAACCGCCCGCAGAAGGGGCACATCAGCATCGGCGGGCAGGACTTGGGCGCGCTGCGCCTGCGCGACTACCGCAGCACGCTGGGCGTCGTGTTGCAGGACAACTTCCTCTTCGATGGCACCGTCGCTGAGAACATCGCGTTCTCGCGGCCGGGGGCGACCCGCGAGGAGATTCTGGAGGCCGCGCGCATCGCGCATTGCGATGAGTTCGTGCGCGGCTTCCCCGACGGGTACGAGACAATCGTCGGCGAGCGCGGCGTGAAGCTCTCGGGCGGCCAGCGCCAGCGCGTGGCCATTGCGCGGGCAATCCTCGCGGACCCGTTGATCCTTATCCTCGACGAGGCTACCTCAAGCCTGGACAGCGAGAGCGAAGCGGAGATCCGTGAGGCCCTGAAGCGGCTGCGCGCGGGCCGCACGACCTTCGTGATCGCCCACCGGCTGTCCACGATCCGCAGCGCCGACCAGATCCTCGTGCTCGAACAGGGCGAGATCGTCGAGCGCGGCACGCACCGCCAGCTGATGGCGATGGCCGGACGCTACAAGGTCCTGCACGACACGCAGCACGCGGTCGAGCAGGACCTGTTCATCAACCCCGGCGAGGAGATGCTGCCGGCGGAGACGCGGGGCGAGACGAAGCTGTAGGCGCTGCGCCTTACGGCAGCCGGCGGCCGCTCACCTTCGAGCCGTCACCGGGCATCGACCAGTCGCCGCTGAAGGTGTCGCCCTCAAAGACGATGTCGAAGCTTGCCGCGTCGCCCGTCGGCGCGGTGACCGAGACCTTCATCCGGTTTCCCGTCAGCGTCGCCTTGTTGATGTTCATCGGCGGGAACATCTGGCTGCTCACCACGCCGCCGTACTCGGCACCGCTGATCTGGCGCAGCTCCATCACGAAATCGAAGGGCTGGCCCTGGGCGGTGAGCGCGACGGACCAGCGGCCCGCGGGGTTCACGGCCGGCATCGCCGCGGCCGGCGTGGCCATCGGCGCCGGTGCGGCGGGTGCGGTCGAGGACTTGGCGCAGGCGCCAAGCGCCACGAGTGCGGCGAGGGCGAGGGCGGAACGGGTCATGCGGGAGACTCCGGCGAGGGTTGAAGACCGCGGCACCGAGTAGCGGCGGCGACGGGGATAGGATACCGCCGCGGGCGCGGGGCTGCCACTGGCGTGAGCGATGCGACGCCCGCGCGCACGAGACGAACCCGGCGTCTGCGCCGCTACTCCGCGGGCACCGTCCGTCCGTCGGCCCACAGCCGCAACTGCGTGATCTTCTCGATCATCGTGCCCGACAGCGGGTTCGTGGTCCGGATCTCACTAAGCAGAACATCTGTGCTCAGCGTCCCCTGGTCGGCGAACACGGCATAGAGGCCATCGACCACGGCCTGCTCCAACTCCGCGCCACTGAAGCCGTCGCTGGCGCCGGCAAGCGAGACGAGATCGTACTTGGCCGGATCCTGCCCGCGCTTCTGCAGGTGGATGCGCAGGATCTCCTGGCGCGCCGCCGCCGTCGGCAGGTCCACGAAAAAGACCTCGTCGAAGCGTCCCTTGCGGATGAACTCCGGCGGCAGCGCCGCGATGTCGTTGGACGTCGCCGCCACGAACACGTCGCCTTTCCGCTCCTGCAGCCAGTTGAGGAAGGTGCCAAAGACGCGGCGTGACACGCCGCCGTCGGCATCGCTGCCGGTCGAGGCAAAGGCCTTCTCCAACTCGTCGATCCACAGCACCACCGGCGCCATCCGCTCGGCCGTCTGCATGGCCCGCTTGAAGTTCTTCTCGCTGTCGCCGATGTACTTGTCGTAGAGATTCGCGGGGTCGAGCTTGAGCAGCGGCAGGCCCCACTCGGCGGCAATGGCCTTGGCACAGAGCGACTTGCCGCAGCCTGGCACGCCGAGCAGCAGCACGCCACGCGGGAAGCCGAGGCCGAACTGCACCGCACGCTGCGGATCGTGCACGACGGCGCGCCGCCGGGCCAGCCACTGCTTGAGGCCGCTGAGGCCCGCCACCTCGCCCAGGCTCGCGTCGGCGGGCCAGTACTCCAGCAGGCCGTCCTGCTGCACGACCTGTCGCTTGGCGGCCGCCACGCGCTGCACGTCGTCGCCGCGCAACGCGCCGTCCTCGATGATCAGCCGTGTCACGACCTTCTCGGCCTCGGTGAGCGTGAGGCCCACCAGGTTGTTCACCAGCCGGGAACGCTCCTCGGGCGTGATCTCCAGCTTCACCGGCATCCGCAGGGACTGCTCGCGGATGATGCGCTCCAGCAACTGCCGATGTTCGTTGTAGCCCGGCACGGGCAGCGTGAGCGTCACGGCGTGCGGCCGCAATGCATCGGGCAGGTGGATGTCGTGGCCGCTGATCACCAGTGCACCGCGTCGCACGCCAAACTGCGCGACGGCGTCGAGCACGTGGCTGATCACAACCGGATCCTCGAGGTGCGCGCCGAGCCCGCGGAAGTGGTAGACGCCCGCGCCTTCGTCGAGAATGCGCGCCAGCCCCGCAGCGGGCTCCGCCGTGCGTTCGATGAACGGATCGCCGGGCTGGCTGCCGCGTCGCAGGCCACGTGAGCGGCTCCACGAGAAGTACGGCAATGACAGCCGCGTGGCGATCAAGGCCAGCAGCTCGTCGGCCCGCACCGGCTCCGGTGTTTCCAGCAACACCAGCGCGTACTTGGAGCGGACCAGCAGTTCGAGTTCGTCGGTCGTATCTTTCACGCGATGTCTCGTGCCGCGGGTGATGCGCGTCAAGCTACCGTCGCGACCGAACCGGCGCATCCGGACACGGGGCGCGCGTGGCGGATGCTTGCCCTGGTCTCGGTGGCCGAACTGCTGGGGATGTCGCTGTGGTTTGCCGGCTCCGCCGCCGCGCCGCAGCTCACGCTGCGCTGGTCACTCACGCCGAGCGAGGTCGGTGGGCTCGCGACGGCGGTGCAGCTGGGCTTCGTGCTCGGCACGGCCATCTCGGCGCTGCTCAATCTGGCCGACATCATTCCGGCGCGCCGCCTGTTTGCCACGACTGCCGTACTCGGCGCGGGGGCGAATCTGCTGCTTCTCGCGGCGCCGAGTTACGGCTGGGCCTTAGCCGGCCGCGCGCTCACAGGCTGCTTCCTCGCGGGCGTGTACCCACCGGCGATGAAGATGGCGTCCACCTGGTTCCGTGCGCGCCGCGGACTCGCGGTGGGCACAGTGGTCGGTGCGCTCACGGTGGGAAAGGCATCGCCGTATCTGTGGCAGGCTGTTCCAGACGCTACGCTCTCGTTGATCGTGATCGCGGCCTCGCTGTCGGCCCTGCTCGCCGCTGCGCTCATTCTTGCGGCCTGGGAGGACGGACCGCTGGCCTTCCCCGCCCGCCCGTTCTCGTGGGGGCTGGTGGCGGAGGTGGTCCGCGCGCCGCGATGGCGGCAGGCCACCGGCGGCTATCTCGGGCACATGGCGGAGCTCTACAGCTACTGGACCTGGATACCCGTGTTCATCGCGGCAAGCGCCGTCGCTGCCGCCGGCAACGAGAATGCCGCGAAGGCACCGTGGGTTGGTGTGCTCGCCTTTGCGACGATCGCCGTCGGCGGCATCGGCTGCATCTGGGGCGGACTCACCGCGGATCGCATCGGTCGCGCGCGGCTGGCGGCTCTGGCGATGGCGGTGAGCGGGGCCTGCGCTTTGCTCATCGGCCTGAGCTTCGGACGTTCGCCGTGGTTGCTGGCGCCGCTCGCCTTGGTGTGGGGCGCGTTTGTCATCGCCGACTCCGCACAGTTCTCCGTGCTGGTCACCGAGTCGGTGCCGGCGCACGCGGTGGGCACGGCGCTGACCGTACAGGTCTGCCTCGGCTTCCTGTTGACGACGCTGACCATCCAGGCGATTCCGCCGTTGGTGGCGCGCGTCGGATGGAGCTGGGCCTTTGCGATGCTTGCGATCGGTCCGGCCATCGGCATCCTTGCCCTGCGGCCGCTGATGGCCGTGGAGCGCGCGGCGCGCGGCCCGGGCGCCGGCCTCTCCGCCCAAGGCCCCGCTCCCGGCCGATGAGCAGCGTTGCCGAGTTCCTGCGTGGCTTCGAGACGGGCCGTGAGCGTGCCGAGTTCTATCGCGGCTGGCGCGCCGGGGTGTCCGCCGGACTGGCGCATCCAACCATCCTGTCCACCGTCGGTGCCTCGAGCGGCTCGACGCGCGACCTGCGGGCGCACCTGCTTGACGGTACGAACCAGGGCCGCGACATCGCTTCGCTCGTGAAGTCCGGCCGACACTTGCTCGAGCCGTTTGAGTCGGCGCTGCTCACGCTCGGCGAGGAGAGCGGCCAGCTCGACTTCATCCTCGGACAGCTCGCCGACTTCCATATGCGGCAGTACAAGCTGGTGCTCGCGGTGCGGAAGCAACTCTCGTATCCGATGTTCGTGTCGTTGGTGGCCGCCGTGTTGCTGCCACTCCCGCTGGTCTTCGCCGGACAGGTCGCGGCCTACTTCGTCGCCGCGGGCCATGGACTCGCCTCGTGGTTTTTTGTCGGGGGCAGCATCTTCGCGGCGCTCGCGCGCAGCTACCAGCGCCGCCCGGCCTTCGTGCGTGCACGCTTCGCCCGCTCGCTGACCCTGTCCATCTCCTCAGGGCTCCCCATCGGGCGCTCGGCGCTGTTGGCGGCCGAGGCCAGCGGCGATCCGGCCCTCGTCGCCCACGTCCGACGCATTGGGGAGCGCACGCTGGTTTCCCAGCCGCTCACCACGTCGCTGGCTGGCGCCCCGCACATGACGGCGGAGCTGCAAAGCGCGCTGATCGTGGCCGAACAGACCGGTGACTTCGCCACGACGCTGGGCCGCCTGGCCGACCTGTACGAGGACGGCTTCCGCTAGATTCCGGCCGTGCCACGAGAGACGAAGTTCTCCCCAGCCCTCGGCGCGATTGCGCTGGCGACGTTCCTGACGCTGGTGCCGATCACCCTGCTGGTGCCGGGGCTCACCGAGCTCGTGGTGGACCAACACGGGGGTTCGCGCTTCCAGGCGCATCTGTTCGTCTCGCTGAACCAGCTGACGGGAATCTTCGCGGTGCCCGTGGCCCTGGCCCTGCATCGCCGCTGGCCGGAGACGCGGTGGTGGATGATCGGGTTGCTGCTGCTCGACGCCGTCTCGTTCCTGGGCATGCGCAATGCGTCATCCCTCGGCGTGCTCTACGCCTGGCGCGCGCTGGACGGCATCGCGCACCTCCCGGCAGTGACGTTCCTGATGATCTCCGCCAACCGTGTCGGCGGCGCGCGACGCGGGGCGTCGCTGGGCATCGTGGCCAGTGCGCTGATGGTAGGCGTGGGCGTGGGTGCGCCGCTGGGCGGCGTGCTGATCGACCGCAGTCCGCTCTCGGTGTACAGCGTGGGTGCCGGACTACTGGTGGTTGCGGCGCTCGCATCTGCGATGGTGCCCGAGCACGCGACGCCGGCGCGCGATTCGCACGCGCGCTATGCCTGGGATCGCAAGTCGCTGGCAAGCTGGATGCCGCTGGCGTATGGCTTCGCGGACCGATTCCTGATCGGCGTGTTCGTCTCGAGCTTCACGCTATTCCTGAGCGAGGTGCACGGCGTGGACGCGGCCGCGCGCGGGATGTTGATGTCGCTCTTCCTGCTGCCCTTCGCCCTGCTCTGCTGGCCCGCGGGCCGCTACGCCGACCGGGTGGGCTGGTACGGGCCGTTGATCTTCGCCAACATCACGTTCGGAATCGTCTACGCCAGCTACGGTGTGCTGGAGTTCTCGTGGTTGCCTGCGGTGATGATTGTGTCGGGCGCACTGAGCGCGATGATGTTCGCGCCGAGCCTGGCGTTGGTCGGAGACTTGGCGCATCGCGGCGCCGGCGAGGGATTGTTCGGCAGCTTCCAGTTGGCGGGCTCGTTCGGCTTCCTGCTCGGGCCCTTGGTCGGCGGCACGTTGGTGGAGGTGCTGCGTGATGCCAGCGGCACGCCGCGTTGGGCCGCGATCTTCGCCGTGGTCGGGGTGTCGCTGTCGCTGCTGGGCATCGTGAGTGCGCGAATCCTCCGGCCCGTTGCGATGCAGATCAACGCAGACGACGGCCCGCCCATCGGCCCGCGCCGGGGCGGACGCGTGAACGTGCCAATCATCTCGCCGAACGTCGCGTCGCGCGGCAATGCACTGACGCGTTGGGGCGCCACGACGTTGATGCGGCTGTCGGGATGGCGTTTCGTCGGCGAGGGGTTTCCCGACCTGCGCAAGTTCGAGATCATCGTCGCGCCGCACACGTCCAACTGGGACTTCGTCGTCGGCATCATGGCCAAGTACGCGATTGGCCTGCGCGGCACCTTCCTCGGCAAGGACACGTTGTTCCGGTTCCCGATGGGCCTGTTGATGCGATGGCTGGGTGGCTTTCCGGTCGACCGGGCGAGCAAGAACGACGTGGTGACGCAGACCGCCGAGCTGGTCGAGCGGCTCGACCGCGTGATCATCGCGCTGAGCCCGGAGGGCACGCGCAAGCGCATCGACCGCTGGCGCAGCGGATTCTGGTGGATCGCCCAGAAGGCGCAGATGCCGATTGTGCCGGTGGCGTTCGACTTCTCGACGCGCACAATCCGAATCTTCGCGCCATTCTACACGACGGGTGACGTCGAGGCGGACATCACGGCGCTTCGGCAGCTGTACCGCGCGGAGATGGCGTACGACCCTGGGAAGTACGCGGCGTAGCGCCTTCGCCGCGGGGCGCGCACTGCCGGGGCGCGCGCTGCCGGCGTGCACGCTCCCCCAGGGTCCGCGCGCTGGCGCCGCTTCCCGCACGCGACGAAGTTTCGCGCCATGACAACCCGTCGCTCCTTCATCTCCGCGTTCGGGGCCGCCGCTGCCGGCCTCACCCTGCCGCCGTCGCTGCTCGCCAGCTGCCGGCCTCGCTCTGACGCGCAGACGGGCGAAGCGTCCACCGCCCTCGGCGGCATTGGCGTGCAGCTCTACCTGCTGCGCGGGGCGATGCAACGCGACGTCGAGGGCACGCTGGCGCGCATCGCCGAACTCGGGTTCCGCGAGGTCGAGTGGTGGGGCAGCTACGGGCGCTCGGCGGAAGAGCTCAAGGGATTGCTCGACAAGAACGGCCTGACCTCACCCGCCGTGCACGTGGATTCGCGGGAGCTGGCGCCGGACCGCCTCGAGACCACCTTGGCGCGCGCCGAGGCGATGGGCCAGCGCTGGGTCATCGTGCCGTCGACGAATCCGCCGCAGCGCAACACGGAGGGCTACACGGCGCTCGCGCAGTTGCTCTCGGCCGCCGGTCGTGCCGGCGCCTCGCGCGGCATCCGCGCGGGCTTCCACAACCACGACTACGACTTCGCCGCCCGCGACGGCGGCACGCTCTGGAGCGTGCTGGCTCGCGAGAGCGATCCGTCAGTGGTTGATCTTGAGCTCGACTGCTATTGGGCCTTCAAGTCCGGACACGACCCGTTGACGGTGCTGCGCGCCCACGGCAGTCGCATCGCGCACCTGCACATCAAGGACTCGATGGGTCCCCCCGCGCACACGATGGTCGACGCCGGCGCCGGCGTGCTCGACTGGAAGGCCATCATCGACGAGGGGACGGCCCGCGGCGTGCGGCACGTCTACGTCGAACACGACAGTCCCGCCGACGCCTGGGACTCGGCGTCGGCGGGACTGGGGCACCTGAAGGCGCTGGGCTACTGATCGCTACTTCTTGGCGATCGGCACGGTGCGCGCTTCCGGGCGCGCCACCTTGGCCTTCGGCACACGGATGGTCAGCACGCCGTTCGTGAACTCGGCGGCCACCTTCGTGTCCTCGACCTCCAGCGGGAAACGGAAGATCCGCTCGAAGCGGCCGTACTCGCGCTCCCAGAGGTGCACGCTGCGGTCCTTCTCCTCGCTCTTCCGCTCCTCGTCCTTCGTGCCCTTCAACGTCAGTACGCCTTCCACGACGTTGACCTCGATGTTCTCGGGCGAGATGCCCGGGAGCTCGGCCGTGATGACGTACTCCTTCTCGTTCTCGATGGCTTCCACCGCCGGCGACCAGATCATCGTCTCCAGACGACGCTCGAGGTTCATCGGCAGGGCGAAGTCCATCGCAAACGGTTCCTCGAAGAACCGGCGCAGCCGGTTCCGCATCGTCGACAGCTCGCGGGCTGGCGATGCCGGGGCGTTCTTCATCAGCGATGTCATGGCGTTCCCCTCCATTGGGTGGCAGGGGCAGGATGCCACGTGCGGCGCCGCGGCGCAGTCGGGCGCGGCCGTGAAACGCTGTGCGGAATTGGATGAACCGCGGCCTTACGGCGAGTTGCCGTAGGGGATTGCCCTCAGGTGCCGTGTCGCATCGAGTGCACACCGAGCACGGCCACGCAGAGCACGACGACGCCAGTCAGCTGATGCAGCACACCCAACGTCACGGGCACGGCCCAGAGCAGCGTGACGATGCCGAGCGTCACTTGGGTGAACACGGCCGCCACGAGCCAAGTGATGGTGCGTCGCTGCGTCGCGCCGAGGTCCACCGAGTGCGAGCGCCACGCGTACGCGAGCGCGAGCAGCGCGGTGGCAATCGCCAGCACGCGATGGTGGAACTGCGCGGCGATGGGATTCTCGAACGCATTGCGCCACACCCCAACCATCGACGCGTAGCCCTCCGGCACCACCTGCCCGCCCATCAGCGGGAACTCGTTGAAGATGCGGCCGGCGCGGAGCCCGGCAACAAACGCACCCGACACGACCGTGATGCCCACCAGCACCGCGATGCCCAGCGACGCACGTTGCATCATCCGCGAAGACAGCCACTGACCAGGCCGCGGCTTCAGATCCGCCCAGGACCACAGCGCCACCACGAGAATCGCCAGCGCCAGCGAGAGATGGGCGGCCAGCCGATATGCACTCACTTCCGTCCGCTCCGTGAGACCGCTCTGCACCATGTACCAGCCCAGCACGCCCTGACCCAGCGTCAGCAAGGGCAGCCACGCGAGCCGAAGGCGCAGCGGCGGCGGGAGCTGTCCCCGCACCAGGAACCACAGGAAGGGAATCGCGAAGACCAAGCCGACGCCGCGCGCCACCAAGCGGTGGAACCACTCCCACCAGTAGATCCACTTGAACGCCGACATCGTGATGCCCGCGTGCGTGGTCTCCGCCTGCGGAATCTGTCGGAACTTCTCCAATGCCTCCGCCCAGCCCTGTTCGGAGAGCGGCGGCAACACGCCCGACACCGGCTTCCACTCGGTGATGCTCAGCCCGCTCTCCGTGAGCCGCGTGATCCCGCCAACTCCCACGGCGAGGAACACGGAGACGATGCAGGCCAACAACCATCGCCGCAGCCCACGCTCGTTGGGATAGAGAGGAACGAGGTTGGACTGCTCGGCCATGAATTCGGCGGGGGGCGGCGTGGTCATTGTCGATGGGGATTCTGCTCTGGACGGTAGTCAGGACGCGATTCCGACGCTATCTCTAGGCGCGTTCTGCTTCGCACACTGCGACGCGTTCTCCGCAGCACCCACTGACTGGACGAGACTATGACCGCCCCCGAACGACTTGGCGTTGGCTTCGTTGGCTCCGGCTTCAACACCCGCTTCCACATCCAGGGCTGGCGCGGCGTACGCGACGGCGATGTGCTCGGCGTGTGGAGCCCCAACGCCAAGAACGCCGGCGCGGCCGCCAAGCTCGCGCGCAATCTCGATGTCGGCGCCGCCAAGGCGTACAAGAGCATCACGGCGATGGTCGCCGATCCGAAGATCCACGCCATCTGGCTCAACGGTCCCAACCAGGCCCGCATCGAGAACGTCGAGGAGATCGTCCACGCCATCAAGACGGGCAAGGGTGAGCTCCGCGGGCTCGCCTGCGAGAAGCCACTCGCGCGCAATGTGGCCGAGGCCGAGGAGGTCGCGCGCCTGGTGAAGAGCGTGGGCCTCAAGACCGGCTACCTCGAGAACCAACTCTTCGCGCCGCACGTCGAGGCGGGCAAGCAACTGCTCTGGGCTCGCGGCGCGGCGACGACTGGCCGTCCGTATCTGGCGCGAGCAGCCGAGGAGCACAGCGGCCCGCACGCACCCTGGTTCTGGCAGGGCACCCTGCAGGGCGGCGGCGTGCTCAACGACATGATGTGCCACTCGGCGCTTGTCGTGCGCTACCTGCTCACCGAGCCGGGCCAGCCGCTGTCCACCGTGAAGCCCTCGCGCATCACGGGCCACATCGCCTCGCTCAAGTGGTCGCGGCCGCACTACGCCAAGCAGCTCAAGCGCACGATGAGCAACGCGCTCGACTACACGAAGCGGCCCAGCGAGGACTTCGCCAGCGTGATGATCGAGTTCAAGACCAAGGACGGCCACAAGGTCATCGGCGAGGCGACGACCAGCTGGAGCTTCGTCGGCGCCGGCCTGCGGCTGAGCGCCGAACTCTTGGGCCCCGAGTACTCGATGAAGTGGAACTCGCTGGACAGCGGCCTGCAGCTGTTCTTCTCCCGCGAGGTCACGGGCAAGGCCGGCGAGGACCTGGTGGAGAAGCAGAACGCCGAGCAGGGCGTGATGCCCGTGGTGCCCGAGGAGTACGCGGCCTACGGCTACACCGGCGAGGACCGCCACTTCGTCAGCGTGTTCCTCGGCAAGGAGAAGGCCAAGCTCGACTTCGACGACGGCGTGGAGGTCGTGAAGATGCTGATGACGGCGTATCGCTCGGCGGAGGAAGGGCGCACGCTGGCGTATCCAAACCGCGGGATTGACCGCTTTGTGCCGAAGGTGGCTAAGGGGACTTGGCGGCCATAGCCGCCGCGATCTCCGCAATCACCGACGCATCTCCGCCGCGGGCGTGCACCTCGCTCGCGCCCGTACGGGCGACGATCTCCCGCACGTTCGACGCCCGCACGCTGCCCCCCGGCATCACGACCAGCCGGTTCCCGGCCGTAGCCACGAGGCGCGCCAAGGTCTCGCAGCCCTCAAGCGCCGTCGCCGCGTGCCCAGCCGTGAGAATCACGTCCACACCAAGCGCGAGACACTGCTCCAACGCCTCATCCGGATCCGGCGCCGCATCGAACGCCCGATGCACCCCGACGCGCAGCGGCCGCGCAAGAGATACGAGCTCCCCCATCCGCGCCGCATCCAGCCGTCCATCACCCAACGAGATCCCAAACACGACGCCGTGAGCCCCAGCCGCCACCACGGCACGCACCTCCTCCCGCATCCGCGCAAATTCGGCATCCGAGTACCGAAAGTCCCCTTCCCGCGGCCGCACCATCGCGTGCACAGGCACAGAGCAAGCGCGGAGCGTCGCGTCAATCAACGCAGGCGTGGCCGTGAGCCCTCCGTCCCCGGGCGCACAGAGCTCAATCCGCCCCGCCCCCGCCCGCTCCGCCGCCAGCGCCTCGGCAGCGGATGACACGTATGCCTCAATCAACAAGAGCTGTTCCCCCAAAGAGAAGACACAGAGAGCAAGCCGCGCATCAGCATCGCAGCAAGACCCTCTGTGTCTCTGTGCCTCTGTGGCAAAGCAGTTGCGGTTAGAGACTCCACCCCGCCCGATAAGCCGGCATCACAAACTCAGAAGGCGGCGTGACATTGGTAATCGCGCCGGTGTTCGGATTGAGCTCCAACACCTCCCCCATCCGCGACGCCAAGCACCCAAGCAGGATCATCTCCGTCATCGGCGCCGCATACGAGGCAAAGTCCGACCCCGCACGCCCGTTCGTCTTGCACGCCGAGATCCACTCCTGATAAACACCAGCAGTCCGCTCATACTTCTGCGGCAACGGCGTGGCACGCACTTCCGCATCCAACTTGGCGTCAAGCAGGCGCGGATTCTGCCCATAGGTGCTCGCCAGCATCATGCCCTTGGAGCCAACCCAGAGCTGCCCGCCTTCCGTGTCATGCGGCCAGGGATCATTCCCCCACCCAGCAGGCTTCGGCGGATACAGACTGCCATCGCGCCAGGTCAGCGTCACCGCGCGACGATTCCCAATCGCCGGGAACTCATACGTGATCCGCTCCACCGCCGGCGCCGTCTCCGTATACGGTGTCGTCACCTCGGGCGAGATGCGCGCCGGATACTTGAGCCCCAGCACCCAGTACGCCGCGTCCATGATGTGACAGGCCATGTCGCCCATCGCGCCCGTGCCGAAGTCCCACCAGCCGCGCCAGTTGAACGGCGCATAGCGCGGGTGGTACGGCCGCTCGGCGGCGGGTCCGAGCCAGAGGTCCCAATCCATCGTCGGCGGGATGTTGTGCATCTCCGTCGGACGATTGAGCGCCTGTGGCCAAATCGGACGGTTCGTCCAGAACTCGACGCGCTCCACTTCGCCGATCAACCCGGCCTCGACCCACTCGCGCATGAGGCGGATGCCCTCGCCGGCGTGGCCCTGGTTGCCCATCTGCGTCGTCTGCCGCGGCCGCCGTCCCGCCTCGGCCTGCAGCGCGCGGGCCTCGCCGATCGTGCGGGCCAACGGCTTCTGGCAGTACACGTGCTTGCCCATCTTCAGCGCCATCATCGCCGCCACCGCGTGCGTGTGGTCCGGCGTCGAGACCGTGACCGCGTCGATGTTGTTGCGCTCCTTCTCCAGCATCTCGCGGAAGTCCTTGTAGCGCTTCACGTCGGGGAACTGCCGGAACGTGCGCTCGGCCTGGCGCCAATCGACGTCCGCGAAGGCCACCAACTGCTCGCCACTCACACCGCGCACATCGCTGTTGCCCATGCCACCCACGCCGATGCAGGCGATGCGCAGCTTCTGCGTCGGCTGGTTCACGGTGTCGGCCAATGCGTGCAGCGGCCGCGGGATGCTGGCGGCGGCGCCAGCCGCAGCCATCGTACCGACGAACGAGCGGCGATCAAAGTTGGGCTTACGTGACATCAGGGTCTCAGGCCTCCGCAGATGACGGACCGTTCTTGGTCCGGAAGAGCACGAGGAACAGCACGAATACGGCAAGCGCGCCGTAGGCGGGGATTGGCCAGATCTTCGACCAATCGTGCAACGTGACGCCGCTGGCGTCATCGATGGTGGCGTAGCGATTCACCACCCAGCCCGACGCGAACGCGCCGACGAAGTAGCCCAGCCCGTTGGTGACGAAGTTGATGAAGCCCTGCGCCGCCGCGCGGATGGACGCACCCGCGCGCTGGTCCGTGTAGATCTGGCCGGCCACGAAGAAGAAGTCGTAGCAGACGCCGTGCAGCACGATGCCTGCGTAGATCATCCACATGCCGGGACCGGCATCTCCGCCGGCGAAGGCGAAATAGCGCGCGGCCCAAGCCGCCATTCCGACAAGCAGCACGTTCTTGATGCCGAAGCGCATCAGGAAGGCCGGCAGCAGCACCAGGAACACCATCTCGCTCATCTGTCCGAAGGTCTGGATGAACGCCGGCTCCGGCGCGCCGATCTCGTTGAGGTAGAGGTTCGTGAACGTGTAGTAGAACTGCAGCGGGATGCAGAGCAGGAAGCTGCCCAGCGTGAAGATCAGGAAGTCCTTGTGGCGCAGCAGCCCGAGTGCGTCGAGGCCAAAGGCGTCACGTACGCTGAAGGGCCGGCCCGCGGCCCGCGGCGGCGTCGCCGGAAGCGCGAACGAGAAGAGGCCGAGCACAATCCCGGCACCGGCTGCCAGCTGCATCGGCAGGGCCAGCGCGTCAGCCTTCAACACCTTGCCCACCAGGATGCCCGCCACGATCCAGCCGAAGGTCCCCAGGACGCGGATCAGCGGGAACTCCTTCGCCGGATCCTTGATGTGGTGGAAGCTGATTGCATTCGACAGCGACAGCGTCGGCATGTAACAAAGCGCGTAAACAATCAGCAGCGGATAGAACGTGCCGAACGCATCCTGGCCGCTCACGATCCACATCACCACGCCGCCCGCGATGTGCAGGACGGCGAGCAGCTTCTCGGTGGCGAAGAATCGATCCGCCACCATGCCGATGAAGAACGGCGAGATCAGCGCGGCGATGGCCGTGGCGCCGTAGGCGGCGCCGATCTGCGGATCGGAGAAGCGCAGCGTCTGGCCGAGGTAGGTGCCCATGGTGACGAACCAGACGCCCCAGACGAAGTACTGCAGGAACATCAGGACCGCGAGGCGAGTCTTGATCACCTTGAAAGCTCCCGGATGCGCATGCCGCGGAAGGCCACCTCGCCGGGATGTTCCTGCAGGGCGATGTGCCCGTAGGTCCCCCAGCCGTACGCGGGCCAGGCCGCGAACTTGGTGGTCGCGACCTTTGCCCTCCACTCCGGCGTCCAGAGCTCGTACTCCACGACCTTTACGCCATTCAGCCAGTGCTCGACGTGCGGGCCTCGCGCGATGATGCGTCCGTGGTTCCACTCGCCCACGGGCTTGGTCACATCGCGCACCGGGGCGTCCAGCCCGTAGTTCGCGGCGGCCGAGGTGAGCGTGCTGCGGCCGTCGGGCGCCCCGACGTTGTCGAGAATCTGGTACTCGGGCGCGTTCTCGTAGACGACGCGCGTCCCCTCGGTGGCGCGGTAGAACACGCCGCTGTTGCCCGTCTCGCTCACCCGCCACTCGAACTCAAGCTCGAAGTCCGAGAATTGCCGACGCGTGATGATGTCGCGGCGGCTCGCGCCGCGGAGGAGCACCCCAGTGGCGTCGTCGAACGTCCAGCCGCTCGGAAGTGTGTCGGAGCGATAGCCGCGCCAGGCGTCGGCGCGCTGGAGGGAGATCCACTCGCCGGGCGCGGCCTGCGCGCGGCTCGCGCTGGGCAACAGGAAGGCGAGGACGGCGGCGAGCGCGAGAGCCGGATGAAATCGCATGGGTCGGGGGAAGAGGACGGCAATTGGGGCGAGCCGAGAGAACGTAGGCACTCAGGGGGCGAACCGTAAGGCGGAACGGGGGTCCGAAGAGGCGCCGAAGCGCATCTATTGACCCTTCCTTGCACATCGCGGGAACTTGTACCAAGATTGTCCCAGTCGTCCGCCGCGCGTTCGCGTTGCGCGCTCGCGTCGGACCGCACGTTGCGCGGTGTCCTCTGCGGTGAGGCACCGTGTCCCTTCACCCCCGCACCGGTACAGCCTGATGCCGAAGCACTTCCTTCGAGCGCCCTGGGGGCGCCGTCTCACCGCCCTCGCAGCGGTGCCACTTCTCACCTTGGCAGCGTGCTCGAGCGATGACGACGGGGTTGGCGGCAGTTCAATCGTCGAAGTCGAAATCGTCACGGTGCCGAACAACCAGACGCTGACGCAGCTGATTCCTGGCAACACGCGTCAGATGCTCGGCGTGCCGACGAACTCGAGCGGCAACTTCGTGGATCGCGCGGTGACCTGGGTGTCGTCGAACCCGGCTGCGGCGACGATCGACGCGACCGGCCTCGTCTCGGCCGTTGCGGGCGGCACGACCTGGATCCGCGCCACCGCCGGTGGCCGCACGGACTCGATCTCCGTCGCGGTGCGCTACCCGGTGGGCACCATCACGATGGCGCCGGCCAACCCGACGATGCGTCGTGAGCAGGCGCAGCAGATGACGCTGACGATCCTCGACACGCAGGGGAACCCGGTCACTGGCCGCACGATCACCTGGGCCTCGAACAACGCGGGCGTGACGGTCAACGCCACGGGCCTCGTGTCGGTCGGCGCCGCCACGGCGGATGCGCAGGTCGCCACGATCACGGCCACCGCGGCCAACGCGTCGGACGGCGGTGTCGCCGTCAACGGCACGACGAACGTGACGGTGATGGGTGATGCCGTCGTCGCCACGGTCACCATCACCGGTGGCACGGGCGTCGATGCGATCGGCTTCCGCGGCAACACCGGCACCAACACGACGCTGGTTGCCACTGCCCGCTCGGGCCTCGGCAACGTCATCGTGACGCCGATTACCTGGTCCGGCGGCAATGACGCCGTTGGCACGGTCGACGCCGGTACGGGCGCCGTGACTTTTGCCGGCGGGGTCGGCAACCTCACCGTGACGGCGAACGCCACCGGTGCTGGCGCCGACGGTGCCAACGTGCTCGGCACGGCCTCCTTCGAAGTCGCGGCCGCGCTGACCTCCGGTGCCCCGGTCACCGCGCCTGACATGGCGGGCGGCAACGGCTACAGCTACGCGTTCGACGCTGTCGGCGGTGGCTTCACCAGCTTCACGGCCGTGGCTGCCAACGGCTCGGGTGACGGCGACCTGTACGTCTTCGACCCAGGCGTGACCAACTGGACGACCACGGACGGCGGTGGCTCGAACTTCCGCTGCCGCTCCTGGAACTCCGGCAACGGCGAGAACTGCGCCATCGGTACGGCCCTGCCGGGCTGGTACCGCGTCCGCCTCTACGCCTGGACCCCGGCTGGTGTGGTGTCCGGCATGCAGCTGACGGTGACCGGCGCGCCGTAAGCGCCCTCACCCGCAGTAGTGGAAGGGCGGCGTCTCCCCCAGCGGGAGGCGCCGCCCTTTCGCTGGCGCCGCAGTCCCACGAAACACAAAACGGCCACCCGCGTGAGCGGGTGGCCGTTTGCTTGCTGCGCGATTGCCCCTCCTGGGATCGAACCAGGAACCTTCTGATCCAGAGTCAGACGCTCTGCCAGTTGAGCTAAGGGGCAGCGTTTCCCCGGACGCGTCCGGGGAACCCTGAAATTATCGGCACCTGGAGCCCGGAGCAACCCTACGAGGCCTGCGTTCGCCAGCACGAGGCACCCGGGATGCTGCCCCATCCCGCCCCACGCCTCTCAGCCGCCCTTCTTCAGCTCCTTGGCCCAGCTGTCCCTGAGCCCCACGATCCGGTTGAACACGAGGCGCCCGGCCTTGCTGTCCTCCGGCTCGCTATAGAAGTAGCCCACCCGCTCGAACTGGTAGCGCGAGCCGATGGGGTCGGCCGCCACCGTGGGTTCGACCTTGGCGTCGGGAATCACCACTAGCGATTCCGGATTCAGCGAGACCATGAAGTCCTGGCCCTCCGGTACGTCGTCCGGGTCGGGCTGGGCAAAGAGCCGGTCGTAGAGGCGCACCTCGCAGCTCAAGGCCTGCGGCGCCGAGACCCAGTGGATGGTGCCCTTCACCTTCTTGCCGGAATTGGCGCCACCGCTCTTGGTCTCTGGGTCGTAGCTGCAGCGCAGCTCGATGATCTCGCCCGCCGCGTCCTTCACGACCTCCTCGCACTTGATGATGTAGCCGAAGCGCAGCCGCACCTCGTTCCCCGGCGAGAGCCGGAAGAACTTCTTCGGCGGGTCCTCCATGAAGTCATCGCGATCGATGTACAACTCGCGCGAGAACGGGATCTGCCGGGTGCCCGTCTTGGGCACGTCGTGCGGATAGTTCTGGGCCTCGAGCATCTCACCCGGGCCCTCGGGATAGTTCGTGAGCACGACCTTGAGCGGCTTGAGCACGGCCAGCACGCGCGGCACTTCCATGTTCAAGTCGTTGCGCACCGCGTGCTCGAAGATGGCGATCTCCACCCGCGCGTCCTTTCGCGCCACGCCGATCGTCTCGGCGAAGTCGCGGATGGCCTCGGGCCGCACGCCACGGCGGCGCAGCCCGGCAATCGTCGGCATCCGCGGGTCGTCCCAGCCGTTGACCTTCGCCTCGTTCACCAGACGCAGCAGCTTGCGCTTGCTGAGCACGGTGTAATCGAGCTCGAGCCGCGCGAACTCGATCTGCGTCGGGGGATTCTTGAAGCCCGCCTCGCGCACCAGCCAATCGTAGATCTCGCGGTTGTCCTTGAACTCCAGCGTGCACAGCGAGCGCGTGATGCCCTCGATGGCGTCGCTCAGGCCGTGCGCGAAGTCGTACAGCGGGAAGATGTTCCAGCTCGTCCCGCGGCGATAATGCTCCGCCCCGCGGCGGATTCGCAGCAGCAGCGGGTCGCGCATGATCATGTTCGGGTGCGCCATGTCGATCTTGGCGCGCAGCACGCGCTCGCCGTCGGCGAACTCGCCGTCCTTCATGCGGCGCAGCAGGTCGAGGTTCTCGTCCGCGCTGCGGTCGCGCCAGGGGCTGCGCGTGCCGGCCGAGGTCACCGTGCCGCGGTTGGTGCGGATCTGCTCCTCGGTCTGGTCGTCCACATACGCCTTGCCCTTCCGCACCAGGTCCTCGGCGATGTCATACAGCTTCTCGAAATAATCCGAGGCGTAGAACTCACCATCCCACTGGAAACCGAGCCACTGTACGTCGCGCTTGATGGCCTCGACGTACTTCATGTCCTCGGTAAACGGATTGGTGTCGTCGAAGCGCAGGTTGCAGCTGCCGGCGAACTCCTTGGCGATGCCGAAGTTGAGGCAGATGGACTTGGCGTGTCCCATGTGCAGGAACCCGTTGGGCTCCGGCGGGAAACGCGTGGCCGGGGGGCGGCCGAAGCGGCCGCTGGCCACGTCGTCGGCGACGAGCTCGCGGATGAAGTCGCGCGCGCGGGGCGCGTCGGGGCTGGGGCTGGTATCGGTCACGGAGATGCGGGCGCTGAGAGACGGGAAAGTTAACCACCGCCGCGCGCTGACGGCCGAGACTGCCGTCCAGGACTCCACCGCGCGGCCGACCCCGCCCGTCGCCACGACGGCCTGTCCCTGCTGCGGCACGGCTCGTCACGCGCCGGCGACGGCCCCTGCCCGCCTTCCGTACATTCCGGGATGCCCACGCGTGTGCTGATCGCCGACGACGAGCCCTTGGCACGCGAACGTCTTCGTGACCTGGTGCTCGAAGCGGAGCCCTCCGCGGAGATTCGAGAGGCCGGCCACGGCGACGAAGCCATTGCCCATGTGCGCGACTGGCGGCCGCAGGTGGTGTTCCTCGACATCCAGATGCCCGGCTGCGATGGTTTCGGCGTGGTTGAGCGCATCGGTCCGGAGCGCATGCCGCCCACCGCCTTCGTGACGGCCTATGACCAGCACGCGCTGCGCGCCTTCGAGGTCGCTGCCGTGGACTACCTGCTGAAGCCCTTCGACGACGCACGATTCCACGCAGCCTGGCGCCGGCTCACGGCGGGGCGGGCGACCAACGGCCTCGCGGATGAGGCCCGCCGGCTCGCCGAACTGCTCACTTCCGTGGCGCGGCCGGCCACCGACGCCGGGCGCTACCTCGAGCGCTTCCTGGTGCGCGTCGGCGAACGCACCCTGCTCGTGCCGGTGCAGGACGTGCGCTGGATCCAAAGCGATGGCAACTATGCCGACCTCTTCACCGCGACCGGCAAGCACAGCGTCCGCGAGACGCTGGCCACGCTGGAGGAGCAGCTGGATCCCGCCCGCTTCGTCCGGGTGCACCGACGCGTCATCGTGGCCATCGACGCCATCAGGGAACTCCAGCCGTGGTTTGCCGGCGACCAGGTACTGATCCTTCGCGACGGCACCAAGCTTCGCGTCTCGCGCACACGGCGCGAGGCCGTCGCGGCGCGGCTGGCGGGTCGCGCGTGAGCACGGCGCGCGAGGTGAGCACCGCGCGCGACGTGACCGCGCCGAGATCGGGCGGCACTCGTCTCGGCCACGGGGTGATCAGCAGCAGGGCCCTGCTGATTGCGTTTTGGCTGCTGCCAGCCGCCGTGGCAACGCTGGGCCTTCGCCTCGTGCCCTCCCGCCTGAACCCCGACCTGACGCTTGTCGAGGTCTTTGCCTCGCAGTTGCTGATCTGGCTGCCCTGGGCGGGTTGGTCGGCGCTCATCGTCGCGGTCTGCGAGCGCGTGCCCTTTGAGCGCGGTCGCATCGGACGCGCGCTGGCGGCACACGCCATCCTCAGCCCGGCGGTGATCGTCGCGCAGATCCTCATCATCTGGGAGGTCAGTCTCGCCTTCGGGATGAACGAACCCCGCGGCTTCGACAGCCGCGTACTCATCGGCATCCGGCAGTACGGCGACTTGTTGATGGTGGTGTACTGGGCCGTGGTCGGCGCCCAGGCAGGACTCGCCTGGCACGCGCGCTGGCAGGAGGAATCGCTGCGGGCCGCTCAACTGCGCGAGGACCTCGCCACGGCCAGCCTGCAGGCCCTGCGCGCGCAGCTCAACCCGCATTTCCTCTTCAACGCACTGAACTCGGTGGTCACGCTGATCGGGCGCGACGCCAGCACGGCGCGCGCGATGCTCGTGCGACTCTCGGACCTGCTGCGTGCGACGCTGGCCGCGGGCGACGCCCAGGAAACCACGGTGGCGCAGGAGATCGCGCTGGTGGCGCACTATCTCGAGATCGAGCAGGTGCGCTTCGCGGACCGGCTGAACGTGCAGTGGACGCTGGACCCGGGTGCGAATGAGCTCGCAGTCCCCGCGTTCACACTGCAGCCCTTGGTGGAAAACGCCCTCAAGCACGGGCTCGGCCGCCGGCAGGGACCGGGAAGCGTGGAGGTGATCACGCGCTGCGAAAACGGGACGCTCGAGCTCGTGGTGCGCGATGGGAGCGCGGCGAGCACGACGGCGGCGCCGGGCGTGCCGCAGCAGCGCTCGAATGGCGCCGGTATTGCGCTCGCCAACCTACGGGCGCGCCTCGAGCGCCTGCACGGCGTCACCGCCTCGGTGGACCTGCAGCCCAACTCCGTCGGAGGCACCGACGCCGTCGTGCGACTGCCCGCGAGGGGCAGTGCCGCCGCGTCACCGGCGTCGGTCCGAAGCCGGTGATCCGCTAGCGCTGCTTCGGCAAGGCCAGTTCGCGCAGGATCACCTGCGGCAACGGCCCTCGCTCGGACTTGCGCCCGCCCTGCTCGTCCCAGAAGGGCCAGGCACTCGACGACACGAAGAAATAGCGATCGCCCAGCAGGGCCCCGACGGTCGGCTCGCCTTCGTACGCGTCTCGCTCCTCGAGCACTCGAACGTCCTCGAGGCCGTCGCCCGTCGCGTTGAGCAGCAGCTGCAGGACCCGCGGACGGGAACCGCCGTTCTGCACGGCCACCAGGCTGCCATCCGCCGCGCGCAGCAGGCCGTCCATGCCGCCGATGCGCCCGCCGGCAGCCGTGGTCACTGGCGCGACGACATCGGAACGCAGGTCCCAGCGGAACAGGCCGCGCGACCAGTCCGCCACCCAGGCCACCGCAGCATCCGGTGACACGGCGATGCCCTGCGGCGACCTGAGTCCTTCGGGGCGCAGCACCTCGATGGCCCTCGCACCAGGCCGCAGGCGATAGAGCTGCGCGCGCAGACCGTCACTGACCAGTACCGTTCCGTCGCTGGCCAACGCCAGCTCGCCGGGGGCACCGCTGCCATCGCCGAGCAGGTGGCGTTGCGCCACGCGTCCGCTGGCAAGGTCGAAGGCCACCAGTTCCGCACCCGGTGTTGGCGGCAGCCCGTCGCGCCGCATGTACGGCAGGTCGGCGGCCGTCACCCACAGCAAGTTGCGCCGCACATCGAGCCGGACACCCATCGCGGCCCCGAGGCCTTCGGCGCCCGACGCCAGCACGGGCTCGGCCGCTGCGCCGGGCCGTACCCGATAGACCGTGCGGTGCCGGATGCTCGTGACGTACATCGTGCCGTCGCGGGGATCGACATCGAGGCCCTCGGGAAAGAAGGTCGTGTCATCGATGACGAGGCGCGGTGCGCTCAAGCTGTCGCGCAGCCCGGCCGTCGTGTCCTTCACCACCCGACGCGCGGTCGGCCGTGCTGGCGAACGCGCCAGCGCCGTGCTGGCGGCCCGCTGCAAGGCGCGGACGGTCGCGCTGTCCACGCTGCCGGAGGGGAAAGTGGCCGGGAGGGATTCCGGCGACACGCCCGCCAGACGCGCGTAGATGACCGCCGCCGCGAGATAGGTGCCCAAAGGGGACGCGTGCAGACCGTCATCGTGGTACACGTTGATCGGTGGGTCGCTCTCCAAGGCCGCGGTGAAGGCATCACCGGCCGGCGCGAGGATGCCCTGCACCGCGAACGCCGCGTTCCAGTAGCTCGTGAGCGCGGCGTCCGCATCAAAGCGGCGCGACGCAAACGGCCAGATCTGGTAGAGGACGGGGTCGGCACCGGCCTCGCGGATCGCGGGCCCGAAGATTCGCGTGTAGTACTCGAGATTCGCCTGGCTCTCAGGCAGCGCACTGGTGCCTTGCTGCAGCACGACCCACTTCCATCGCGAGTCCTGCAGCGCCTTGGCCGCCTGCCCAATCGCGAGATGGTCCTCGAGCGCGAAGTTCGGCGCCGACACCTCACCCGTCCGCAGCCCCGTATCGCCGACCTGACGGGCCATCCACCGGACCATACCCGGCAGGTCGTTCACATACGTGTGCGAGTTGCCGATGAAGAGCACGGCCCGGTCGCCGACCGCCCGGGGGATTTTTGGGTCGGGCAGTCCCAGCGGCAGGCAGCCGAGGACGCCGACGAGCAGGGAGGCAAGGGCGTATCGCATACCGGACGATGGCGCGCGGGACGGCACCAGGCCTCGGCTGCGGGGCCAACCGTTCGCAGACCGTGGCGAACCGCTAGCGGGCGATACGAATGATGCTGGGCGCCGCCAGCACATAGAGCGCGCCATCCGGCCCCACGGCCAAGCCGGTGATGTACTCCTTCAGCTGGGCGAACGCCGCCGGCCGCCATCCGTCGGCGGCGTCGAGGCGGTAGACCCAGCCGCGCCCGAAATCGGCAAAGAAATAGTCGCCCGCAAAGCGTTCGCCGAAGGAACCGCCGGCGGGATAGAAATCGCCGCCGATGACGGCGTCACCGTCAAAAAGCGTCGGTGATGCGCTGTGGCCGTAGGCCAGCAGCGGCGCATCCAGCAACGGCGTCTCGGTCACGCCTTCCGCCTGCGGCCAACCGAAGTTGGCGCCGGCCCGTCCGACGTTGATTTCCTCCCAGGCCGCCGCGCCCACGTCGTTGATGTGCATGCGGCCCGTGGCCGGCGAAATGCTGAACGTGAACGGGTTGCGCAGGCCGATGGCCCATATCGCGCGTGCCACGCCGGTGGTCTGCGCCAGGAACGGGTTGTCCGCCGGAATCGTCCCATTCCGGTTCAGGCGCAGGATCTTCCCGAATGGCGTACCCAGATCCTGCGCATTCAACGGCATCGTCGCATCGCCGACGGCGATGTAGAGCTTGCCGTCCGCGCCGAAGTGCATCGCACCGCCATTGTGCTTGGCGACCTCGCCAAGTGGCGGCAGCTCGAGCAGGACCGTGGCGCTGCCGGGCAGCGCCACGTCGCCGTCGGCGGTGAAGCGCACGATGCGATTGTGCGCCGCCGCGCCGTCCTCCTCGCTTGTGTAGTAGAGGTAGACCCACCCCGTGGTCGCGAAGTCGGGATCGAAGGCGACGCCGAGCAGCCCGCGCTCGCCGTCGGCATTCGACGGCACCGTCACGAACGGCGTCGGCAGGAGCAGGCCGTCCTTGATCACCCGAAGCGCCCCGCCCTGCTCGGTGACGAACAGTCGGCCGTCCGGCGCGAAGGCCATCGCTGTCGGATAGCCGCTGAAGCCCGAAACCCAGACGCTGCTCCAGAAGCCGGCCTCGAGTTCAACCGCGCCGGAGAACTCCACCGGCGCGCGCGACCACTCGGACCAGTTCCCGGCGGCGTCGCGCGCGCGCGCGCGGAACGTGTGCCTTCCGGAGGCGTAGCTCGCCGTTGTGAGCAGTGTCGCGGTGTATGGCGGCGACCCGTCGACGGCGAACACGGAATCGTCGATGGCGAACTGCACTTCGACGACACCCACGTCATCTGTGGCCGTCGCCGCGAGGTTGATGCTTCCGCTGAGTCCGCGGGTGTCCGCCGTCGGCGAGGTCAGCGTCGCGACGGGCGGCACCGCGTCCGATCCATCAGCGGCCTGCACCACGACCTCCACCGGTTCGGTCGAACGCGACTTGCCGCGTGCGTCCTCGGCACGGAGCGTGAGCTGCAGGCGGCCCGTGCCCAGGGGCGTGACGTTCATCGCGTAGCTGGATTGCCCGGGTTGCGATGCCACGCTCGCGACCACGTCGCCATCAAGGAGGGCTTCGAGGGTGAATGCGTCCCCATCGGCGTCTGAGACCTGCGCGCTGACGGCGATTGCCTCGCCGAGGGTCACCGTCGCTCCGGCCCCTGGTCCGAGCAGCGCGACACTGGGTGCCGCGTTGGCCGCGCCGATCGAATCAAAGCGCGCCTCGACCGACAGCGCTGTCGCGGGCACGACGACCTCGCGCTCGAACACGCCTCCGTCCGACCACTCGCGGAAGGAAAACTCGCCTTCGCCGAACTCCTGCGGATCCACCGGGCGTAGGCTCCGCCGCATCCCGACGATCGCGGTCTCCGTGTACGGCGTGGACCGCGGCTGGCCATCCAACGAGACCTGCAATCCGGAGGGCTCGGAAAGCAGCGTCAGCTCGGACAGCAGCGGCGCGATGTCGACGAAGGCGGTGTCTGCCGCGCCGTCCGCGTCGACCGCCCGCGCGTAGATGCGGAGAAACACCTCCGCCTCCGTGTGGCCGAGGCGCGGGATTCCGAGCGCACCGGCAGACCCTGGGGTGACAGGGTGGAACGGATGCGTGTGCGTACCGTGGTGCAGTTCCACCCACCACGACAGCGCGGACGCCGGGAGCGAGCCCTGCTCCGGATCGCTGCCCGCGACGAGCACGCCGATGGTGTCACCGCCCGACCACTGGAGGGCCGGCAGCGGCCCGATAACCGCCGCCTCGGGCGCCAGGTTGGTGGGAGGTCCGGCGTCCTCGCCGCAGGCGAGCACGGCCAGGACGCAGAGGGCACCGAGTGGCCGAAGGACGCGAACTGCCCCAGGCATCGCAAACATGACGCAAACTTACTGCGATTGCGCGCTCCGCTGCTCCTGCGCAGGGTGCCGCGGCCCACGCTAGCTTCAGGTGATGAGCACCGACCTCCGCTACCCCATCGGCCCCTGGGAGCGTCCCACGGGCGTCACGGCCAGCCAGCGCGAGGAGTGGATCGCGGCCATCGGCAAGCATCCACAGGAGCTCTCCTCGGCCGTGGCCGGGCTCTCCGATGCCCAGCTCGACACGCCCTACCGTCCCGGCGGCTGGACCGTCCGGCAAGTCGTGCACCACGTCGCCGACTCGCACATCAACGCCATGGTCCGGTTCAAGCTGGCGCTGACCGAGGACAATCCGACCATCCGGCCGTACGACGAGGCGCGCTGGGCCGAGCTGGCGGATATGCGGATGCCCATCGAGGTCTCGCTGCGGCTGCTCGAGCCGTTGCACGCGCGCTGGGTGTCGGTGCTGCGCTCACTCACACCCGCCGAGTTCGGGCGGCCGTTCCAGCACCCAGAGACCGGAGCGCAGACCATCGACACCGCGCTCTCGAACTATGCCTGGCACGGCCGGCACCACACGGCACACGTGACGGCGCTTCGGGCGCGTGAAGGCTGGTAGGTCCACGGGAGGCGCGAGGGCTCGCCTTCCTCGCGCGGCGGCCAGGCGCGTGCAACCAGGCCCCAGAAACGCCAAACGGCGCGGACCTGAGTCCGCGCCGTTGCCATTTCAGCCGGTCCTGCAGGGAGCCACGCACGCCGTCATTGGAACTCTACGTCCTACCGATCGGCGGCGGGCATCTTGTCCTGCAAGGAAACCAGCGAGACTACGTATGGAGCTGAGGGGGATCGAACCCCTGACCTCTGCAGTGCGATTGCAGCGCTCTCCCAGCTGAGCTACAGCCCCGGATCGCGCACCGGTCAGGTCCCTGTCTGGCCAACATATCCCAGACGAACACCAAAGGTTCCGGTCACGCATACGGCCCCGCCCAGTACTGCGAGGACGAGGCCGCCAGTCCGTGAAGTCTAGCCGGAGCGGGAACCCAACGCCAGCCCCTAGCCTTTGGGGAACGTGACCCGTCCTCACCCGCTCGAGAGCCAATTCGTCACCGACCAGCTGGCGCTGCGTATCACGCCTGCCAATAAGGTTCGGCTGGTCCCCGAAGGACTTTATATCCTCTACTGGATGCAGAGCACGCAGCGCTTCGAGGAGAACTGGGCGCTGCGACACGCCGTCCGCGAGGCGGACAGACTCGGCAAGCCGCTGCTCATCCACCACGGCGTGGATCCCACCTACGAGCACGCCAACGACCGCATCCACACGGTCATCCTCGAGAATGCGCGTGCACTCCATCGCCGGGCGGACGCACTGGGCCTGCGCTACCAGTTCGTGCTGCGTCGCCGACGCGAGGACGACCGCCGCGTGGTGGATCGGCTCGCGGCGCAGGCCGCGGTGGTGGTCACCGACCATTTCCCCACGGCGGGCATCGCGGAGCGTACGGCGCGATTCGCTGCGCGCGCGCCCTGTCGCGTGGAGATGGTGGAGTCACACGGCATCGTGCCAAGCGGAAGCTTCCAGCGCGAGGAGTACGCGGCGCGGACCATCAGGCCCAAGATCGCCAAGCTGATTGAGTTGGCGATGGAGCCGGTTGAGGATCGGGCGCCGCGCGTCGCGTTGCCGGAACGCGTGTGGAAGTCGCTCGAGGCGGAGCGTCTCGATCTCGATCGCGTCGATGTCGCCGCGGAGGTGGCGTGCTGCGAGATCGACCACGGCGTCCCGCCCGTTCCGTTCGCCAGCGGCCTCGACGGCGCCCGCGCGCGGCTAGCCGCGTTTTGCCGCGATGGGCTCCGCGACTACGAGCTGCGTCGCAACGAACCCAGCGACACCGAAGGCACGTCGCGCCTCTCACCGTATCTGCACTTCGGCCAGATCAGCGCCGCCGAAGTGCTGCGCAGCGTCCGTGAGGCCGCCAGCGCCGCGGCCGCCGCCAAGTTCCAGGACGAACTCGTCACCTGGCGGGAGCTCGCGCTCAACTTCTGCCTGCGCAACCCGAACTACGGCAAACTCCGCGGCCTGCCCGACTGGGTGCACCGCTCGATGGAGAAGCACAAGGACGACGAGCGCGAGGCCATCTACTCACTGCGACAGCTCGAAGACGCCGACACGCACGACGAGCTCTGGAACGCGGCGCAACGCGAGCTGCTGCGCACGGGCTACATGCACAACGTCACGCGGATGCTCTGGGGCAAATCAGTACTGCTCTGGACCAAGCGCTACAAGCATGCCCTCGAGCACTTGATCCTGCTCAACAACAAGTACGGGCTCGACGGACGTGACCCGTCGAGCTACGGCGGCATCCAGTGGTGCTTCGGCAAGTTCGATCGGCCCTGGTTCGACAAGCCGGTATTCGGCGTCATTCGCCCGATGTCGCTGGCCCGCGCGCGGGAGAAGTTCGATGCAACGGCGTACATGCGGATGTTTCCGCCGACGTGAGAGTGCGCATTGCGGCCCGCCGTGCCGCGGTCGTGACCGCGCGCCCCTTCGCGCTACATTCAGCCCCGTGACCCGCATCCTCCCCTCCGCCAACGAGGTGCGCGAGGCCTACTCGCGCATCGGCGCGCACATCATCCGTACGCCGTTGATTCCGTCGCCGGCGCTGACGGATGCGGTTGGTGGCGAGGTCTATCTCAAACTGGAGAACCGGCAGGAAGGCGGTTCGTTCAAGCTTCGCGGGGCACTCAACGCCTTGCTGTCCCTCAACGACGCCGAACGCGCCGCCGGCGTCGTCGCCAGCTCCGCCGGCAACCACGGCATCGGGGTTGCCATCGCCGCGGCAAAGCTTGGGATTCGCGCGACAATCTTCGTGCCGGCGTCCGCGCCTGACATCAAGCGCGAGAAGATCGCCGCACTCGGCGCCGCGGTTGACGCCAGCCAGCCGCACTACGACGCCGCCGAGGATGCGGCGCGCGCCTTCGCCGCCGAACACGGCGCTACCTTCGTGAGTCCCTGCACTGGCCGCGCGCTGCTCGCGGGCGCCGGGACCGTGGCCTTGGAGATCTTCGAGTCGCTGCCCATCGCCCGCACGGTGGTCGTCTGTGTCGGCGGTGGCGGGCTCGTCGGCGGCATCGGCGGCTTCGTCCAAGACGCGGCCGCCGGCGTACGCATCCTCGGCGCGCAAAGCGAACGTACGAACGCGATGTCGCTGGCCCTGCAGCGCAACGGCGCCGTGGACGTCCCCGACCTCCCCACGCTCTGCGACGGCCTGGCAGGCCGCGTGGACGCCGAGATGTTCGCGCAGGGCAAGGCGGCGCTCGACGGCATCGCCACCGCGACCGAGGATGCGGTGGCCGCCGCGATCAAGTTCCTGCACGTAGCGCACGGCGAGACGGTTGAGGGCTCAGGAGCCGTCGGCGTGGCCGCTTTGCGCGAGGGCGCGCTCAAGCCGCAGGCGTTCCCGGTGGCCGTCACGGTGAGCGGCGCCAACATCCCGCCTTCACGCTGGCGCGACGTTGTGAGCGGCGCGGACTAGCGCTTGCCGAAGACGTAACTCACGGAGACGCCGATGGCATTGGCGCCAAACTCCGTGCCGTCCTCCGCGCGGTAGTTCATCGCGGTGTAGGTCAGCGCCGCCCACTTCCAAGCGAACTCGAGCGTGGCGCCGGTGGCCGGATCGAACGCGACGTTCGATGCCAGTCCGTCGAAGTCGAGGTTGATGCCCGCGTGGTGCGTCACGCCTGCACCCACTCGCCAATCGCTGTTCAGGGAATAGCTCGCTACCGCCTCGATCGGGAAGCGCGTGAACATGATATTCACGTTCTCGGCCGCCGAGGTGGAGAACTTCCAACCCACCAAGGTGCGCAGGCCGAGCTTTGGCATCGCGCGCGGATGCAGTTCGAAGCCGGCGGAGAAGGTCCCGCCGTTCCCGGCCGTGATCTTCTGTGAGTCGCCGCTGGTGAAAAACACCTCGGCGACCTCGTCGCCACCGAACTCGAAGGTGGCATCCACGACCCAGCCGAACGTCCACGGAGTGGCTGGCTGGGCGGCACTGGCCTCTCGGGAGCTTGGCCGCGCCGACACACCTGCCTGCTGGGCGGCCAGCGGGACGCTGAGCAGGAGACCGAGCAGGGCGGCAGCGAGGCGACGCATCGTTGTGTCCAAGGCGAGGGTGGTTTCCGGGGAGAGCGAGAGAAGCCTAGCGGTGCGCCGCTCGCAGAGGCAGGGAGGGGGGAGGGGGCAGCCTCCGCTTGGGTTATCTTCCCTGCGCACACGTCTGCCCCCATGAGCCTCTCCGTCCACTTCCTCGGCACTTCCGCCTCGCGCCCCACCGTGGAGCGCGGGGTCTCGGCCGTCGCCCTCGTGCGCGAGGGTGAGACGATGCTCATCGACTGCGGCGAGGGCACCCAGCGCCAGATGATGCGCTGGGGCGTGGGCTTCACGCTCGGCGACATCCTCTTCACGCACTTCCACACCGACCATTTTCTCGGCGTGCTGGGCCTGCTGAAGACGATGGCGCTGCAGGGGCGTGAACAGCCGCTGAACATCTGGGGGCCGCGCGGCGCCCAGAACCTGCTCAAGCGCGCCGAGGGCCTGGGCAACGAGAAGCTCACGTTTCCGCTGACCGTGACGGATCTCGAGGACGGCGCGGTGATCAAGCGGAAGGAATACGACATCCACGCCTTCGCCGTGGAGCATCGGCAGGGCGCCGCGCTGGGCTTCGCGCTCAAGGAGCACGATCGGCTGGGTCGCTTCGACCCGGACCACGCGCGCGCCCTCGGCATTCCCGAAGGGCCGCTCTGGGGCCGCATCCACAAGGGCGAGTCGGTCACGCTCGACGATGGCCGCGTGGTCGCGCCCAGCGAGTTGGTTGGGCCCACGCGTCCTGGCCGCAGCGTGGTCTTCTCCGGCGACACGCGCCCCTGCAAGGCGACAATCGACGCCGCGCTCGGGGCCGACCTTCTCGTGCACGAGGCGACCTTCGGCGACGAGGAGGCAGCACGCGCTGCCGAGACGATGCACGCCACCGCCCGCGAGGCGGCGCAGGTGGCGCGGATGGCCGGTGTGCGCCGACTGGCGCTCACGCACTTCTCCGCGCGCTACTCCCGCGACACGCGGGACCTCGAGCGCGAGGCGCGCGAGGAGTTCAACGGAGAACTGGTGATGGCCCGGGACGGGATGGAGTTGGAGCTGCCGTACCGCGATGCCCCGGTGACGACCGACGGCTAGCCGATCCGAGCGGCCCAGCGCCGCGGCGCTGGCGACGCCTTGCGCCTAGAGCGGCTGCCGTCCCGCGAACCCCGCATCTCGCGCGTGCCAGTGCGCGACCTCAGGTTCGCCTCGCTGCCAGCAGTAGTACACAGGCTCGCCGTCGCGCTCGCCGGGAAAATCCACCAGGCCGAGTTCGTAACTCTTACACTCCACGCCGAGCGACCCGAGCTCGGCCACGAAGCCCTGCACCTCACGCGCCGCCATCTGCACCTCTCGCTGCAGGCGTTCCGCCTCGGGATCCTGCGCGTCAGGCGTGCTGCGCAGCGACGCGAGCTCAAAACGCTCGACGAGTTCCTGCCACTTCCGGAACGCCATCACCACGTCGTCCGTGATGCGGCGCACGAGCGGCAGCGCCTTGTTGGCACGCTCCGGCGTCCACGGCTCGTCCGCAGTGATGGTGTGTGCGTCGCGATCGACCATCTCAAGGCCTCCCGCGTGCCGCTGCATGACGCCGCGGCACGCTGACAGGACGCGCTGGCCTGGCGGCCAACGAGTAGCGCACAGTGGGCGCCGCACGCGGGCGCGTGTTCCGCACGATGCGCGTATTCTGGGAATAGAACGCGGCCTCGTCGAAGGCGCGCACCAAGGCCTCGTGGGTGCCCGGCGCCACGACGCTGTCGTCGAGCCACATCACGCGAAGCACCGGCGCGGGCACGAAGCCGAGCCGCCATTCCTGCCCGCCCGCATCACGCAGCGCAAACGCCACGCGCGGCGACGGCTCGGTGACCGCGCGCCCTACCACCGTGTACGCATCGCGCTCCCAGACGCGCTCGCCATTCTCCGCGGTCTCCGGGTGCTCATTGCGGACGCCGTCCCACCAGGCCGGCGGATCCACGGCGAGCGGCACCAGCGGCTGTGCCGCGGCCGGCAGGCGCGCCGCCGACTGTGCCAGTGCGAAGCGCACGCGCGGTTCGCGCCGCTCCACCTCCAACGAGTAGCTGCGGGGATCGAACGACAGCCGCTCCAACTGCTCGCGCAGTTCAAGATCCTCCGGAGCCGCCGCCAGCGTCGAGTCCCGCTGCTGCCGCCACTGCCGCTGGCCCTCGCTGGCCAGTCGACGCGATTCACTGCGGCCGAACAACGCCTCGAGCGTGGCACCGACACCCGTGCGCGCGTCCACCACGCCACGGCGCAGGCCGTGTGAGGTCGAGCCGCCGACGACATCCACGTCCGTGCGGTACTCGTAGGACACCCAAGGACCCATCACATCCAGCACGAAGAGCTCGGCACTCGCGATGGTGCGCGGGTTCTCGCTGCCCTGTTCGTCGAAGGCCAGCGGGCGCTCGTCAGGGTTCGCCACCGCGTAGCCGCGCGCGAGGATACGCATCAAGGTGTCGCTCGCCAGCAGCAGCGAGTCGCCGCTGATCAGGTCGCGGCGATACAGCCGCTGGCCCACGTACACGGCGTCGTAGAACGAGTGGTCCTCGTCGGTGATGTAGAGCTCGGCGAAGCGCCCGCCGATCTGCGCTAGCACCATCGGGGCCCCGCGGACGCGAATGCCATCGGCGTCGGAGCGGATCCAGAACACCGAGTCCCCGGCCGCGACCACGAACTCCGCCTGCGGCGCGGGCGGCGGCGTCTCCACGCGCTCACAGGCCAGGGCGGTGAGCAGGAGCGCGCAGACAGTCGCACGACGGAGCATACGGCGGAATATAAGCGTCAGGCTGCGATCGCCCGTACGCCCTCGAGCAGGCGCTCGACCTCGTCCGCGCTCGTGTAGCAGGAGAGCCCGGCACGCACCAAGCCATCGTCGGCGTGGCCGAGGAGGCGCACGATGGTGGACGCGTAGAAGTCGCCGTGGCTGACGAACACCGCGCGCTCGGCCAGGCTCCGCGTCACGGACTCGCTGTCCACGCCCCTCACCACGAAGCCGACGGTCGGCGTGCGCGGCTGGTCCGGCGTCGGCCCGAAGCGCGTGACGCCAGGGATGTCGCCCAAACCGTCCCAGAGCCGCCGGAACAGCGCCATCGAATCCTCGTGGAGATGCGCGTATGCCGACGCCAGTCGCGCCCGGCGAGTCGCCCCCTGCCCCAACGAAGCGAGGAAATCGACGGCCGCCGCCGAGCCCACGATGCCTTCGTGGTTCTGCGTGCCCGTCTCCAGACGGTCCGGCGCGTAGTCCGGAGCCGGCTCGAGTCGCGGCACGTCGAGCTCCACGAGCAGCGCCTCACGACCGTAGATCACGCCAACGTGCGGACCGTAGAACTTGTACGCCGAGCAGCCGAGGAAATCACAACCGATGGCACGCACGTCGACGAGGGCGTGCGGGGCGTAGTGCACGGCATCCACGTACACGAGCGCGCCGGCGCGATGCGCCAGCTCCGTGGCCCGCGCCACGTCGGTGATCGTGCCCAGCGCATTGGAGCCCGCCCCGATGGCCAGCAGCCGCGTGCGCGAGCTCAGCGACTCCTCGAGGGACGTCCAGTCGAGCACGCCGCGCTCGACATCCACGCGCACGCTTCTCACGACCACACCCCGCTCGCGCTCCAACGCGCGCCAGGGCGCCACGTTCGCGTGGTGGTCGAGATCCGTGACCAGCACTTCATCGCCCGCACTCCAGCCACGGCCCAGCGCGCGGGCCAAGTGGAAGGTGCCCGTGGTCATGTTGTTGGCGAAGCTCACTTCGCGCGGCGATGCATTGAGGAAGTCCGCCAGCGCCGCGCGCGCCGCGTCGAGCATCGCGTCCGTCTCGGCACTGGTCGGATACGCCCAGTGCGTGTTCGCGTTGTGGCGCGTGAGGTAGTCGGCCATCGCGTCCACGACCTGCCGCGGCACCTGCGTGCCGCCGGGGCCGTCGAAGTAGGCGATCGGCAGGCCGTTGTACCGGCGTTCGAGCGCCGGGAAGTGGGCACGGATTCCTTCAGTGCGGGACGGCACGTCAGGCGTGGTTGGGGTCGCCGTGCAACTCGACGCCGGCGCGCTGCTCCAGCCAGCGCACGATCTCGACGTGGTCGGCCTCCTCGCCAAGCGCGCGCCGGGCCTCGCGGTAGAGTTGCGAGGCGAGCGCGAGCATCGGCGCCTCCACGCCCTGCTCGTCGGCCACGCCCGTGGCGATGCCGACGTCCTTGTCGAGCAGTGCGAGGCGGAACGTGCGCGGAAAGGCGCGGCTCAGCACACGCTCGGGGAAGAGGTTCATGCTGGCGTTCGAGCGGCCGCTGGAGGCGTTGATGACCTCGAGCGCGACGCTGGGTGAGACACCCGCCTTGGCCAGCGCCAATAACCCCTCGGCCGTGCCGATGATGTGCTGGGCAAGCAGCGCGTTGTTCACGGCCTTCACGGCATCTCCGGCGCCGATGGGGCCACAGGGCACGATGCGCGTGCCGAAGGCCTCGAGCACGGGCCGCACGCGTTCAAGGGTCGCGGCATCGCCACCGACCATCACGGTGAGCTTGCCCTGCTCCGCCCCGACTACGCCGCCGGAGACTGGCGCGTCGAGGAAGCCGATGCCGCGCTCAGCGAGTCGCGCCGCGATGCGGCGGGAGGTGGCCGGGTCGCCGGACGTGCAGTCCACGAGCACGGCAGCACTCGAGAGTCCCGCGAGGAGACCATCGGCGCCGTCGAGCAGGCCCTCGACATCCGCCGATACCGGAAAGCAGGTGACTACCACCTCGGCCCCACGCGCGGCATCGGCGGGCGTCTTGGCCTGCACGGCGCCTTGCGCCGAGTGCGCGGCGACGAAGTCCGCTGCCTTCTGCGCGCTGCGGTTCCACACGCGGAGCGCAAACGGCGGCTTGGCGAGGTGTCGCGCCATCGGCGTTCCGATGGCGCCCAGTCCGAGAAAGGCGACGTTCATAGTGAGGGTGAAGATGCGCCCACGGCCCTGCCTTGGGGTAGTGCGACGCGGTTCGTCGCGAGCAGATTGCGTGATGCGGCTCGAGCTCACGATCGACGGGATGCTGGCGGTGCACGCGCGGCACGCGGTGTTCACCGCGCTCGCTGCCGTCGAGGGCCTCCGCGGGGCGGAGGTGGAGCTTGGGCGGGCCGTGGTCGAATTCGACGGCGTGGTGTCCGCTGGCGCGGAGGCCTCAGGCGCGAACCCCACAGGAATGGAGCCCGCCTCCGCCCCCGCCGCGGCACAGACGGCCCGTGTGCAGGCGCTTCGCGAGGCGCTCTCGGCCGCAGGCTTCTCACTGCAGCGAGTTCGCGAACTCCCGCGCCAGCTGCCGACGCTCGGCGAGCCCTAGACCAGGCCCCAGACGCACGAACCGCCACGCACTGCCCTTCACCTCAGTGCGTGGCGGATCGATGTTGGTGTTGCACCTGCGGTCAGTTCTACCCCGTTGGCCCGACAGGGGGCCGGCCGGCCCCCCACCAGCACCGGCCTGCACCCACCTGCCGGCCAACGTCCTTCACTCCTTCTGACACCCTGTACGGCCCGAGGGTTTACCGGGTTTCAGGACCCCCGCCGCTACATCGAGAACCAATACGAGGCCTTGATCAGGAACGTGTTGCTGGCCCGGGTCTGGAACAGGTCGCGGTAGTCGCGGCCGAAGTCGAAGGTGCCCGGATTCGAGAAGTCCTCGCGCCCCTGCTGCCAGACCAGGAAGAGCACGGAGCCGGGCCGGTACTCCCAGCGCAGCACGGTATTGGAACGGAACTGCTTGAAGTTGAAGTCGTCCGGGGTGGTTGCCGTGTACGGCTGGAAGCGGTCCTCGTAGCGGTCCGCCGTCGGGTCGGCCATCTCGCGCAGGTTCGAGTAGTCGCCCGAGGTGATGAACGGCTGGGCGTACAGCTGCAGCGACAGCGTCGGCGTCATCGTGTAGTCCAGCCGTGCCGTCAACGAGGTGGTCCGCTGGTCCAGGCGGGCAAACGTGTAGGCCCGACCGGTCGGCGTATCGAAGTTGCCGTACCACTGCTGGTCGTTCTTGCTCCAGTAGTAGCCGAGGCCCAGGCTGCCCTGCACGCTGCTGGCGATGCGGAAGGCAATCGACGGATCGACGCCCCACTCGCTGGTCTCGCTGGCGTCCGGCAGCACGAAGAATCCCTGGAGCACGAGGCTGATCGGCTTGCGACCGTCCGTCTCAAAGCCGAACCAGCCGTTCTGCCGGAGGTTGCGGCGTAGCGCCGGACCGCCGCGGGCGGAGCGGTCGTCGTAGACCTCGCCGATGCCATTCACGTTCCAGCCCGTCCAGAACCACCACTGGTTGGGCAGCTCGCCGTTGATATTGACGTTCGCACCGGAGTTGAGCCGCATCCCCTGCGTGTTCCAGTCGTTCCACTGGTTGAAGTTCACGAACATGCGGCGGTAGTACTTGGTCGGCGTCTGGAACTGCAGGCCGTACCAGTTGCCGTTCTGCAGGATGTCGGCCCGCGACAGGAATCCGGCGTCGTTGACCTCGTAGCCGGCGCTGGTGCGCGTGGCCCCGAAGTTGAACCGCGTGATGCCGCCGCCCGTCTTGCTCACGCCGGCGTTGATGCGCGATCCCCCCATCGACGTCATCGCGGAGTCCACGGTGAAGCGCGAGTCCGGCCGCTGGTACTGGTGCACCGAGGTGAGCTGCGTGCGCAGCATCGCCTCGGGACTACCAGTCACGTACGAGCCCACGGCGGAGCCGCTGACCTGATAGTTGTTGTTCCAGAAGCGATGCCGCGCGTCGATGCCGAACGCGTACGCGCCGTCACGCAGGTAGTCGCGCGAATCGTCGTCCAGCGACCGATTCGTGGCCGTGACCATCATGCCGACGCCGGAGTTGCCGCCGCGCAGGTCCTGCTGCAGGCGGGCGACCAGATAGTTGGTCTGCGGCTCGATCGTCCGGTTGCTGGCGCCCAGCTCGCGCTGGGTCACCGCATTGAGGAAGCCCACGTTCAGCCCACCGGCCGTGCGGCCCGTGATCTTGGCCGCGCCGAGGATGGTGCTGTTCTGCGGGTTGTGCACGTCGTAGTAGGTGCCGCTGAGCTGCGGTGAACGGCCCACGCGACGCGAATAGAACAGGTTGTTGGCAAACGAGAAGATGCCCGCACCTTCCAGGAAGAAGGGCCGCCGCTCCTCGAAGAACTGCTCGAAGGCCGACAGGTTGAGCACGCCAGGATCCGCCTCGACCTGGCCGAAGTCCGGGTTCACCGTGGCGTCGAGCGTGAGGTTCGAGGTGATACCGTACTTGAGGTCGGCACCCACGGTCGTCTGCTGGTAGCGCTCGAATCCTCCGCCGGCCCGCGGGCGCGGCGCGTTCGACGAGACCGTGTAGGGCAGCATCTCGAGACGGCGCGGCGAGGCGATGCCCGCAAAGCCGTCCACCTCGCCCCACTGCGACACGAGGCCGGTCTGGCTGCGGCGGTACAGCGGCCAGGACACGCGCTCGTTGTAGCGCGCCACATCGCGCCAGATCGCGAATCCGAACGTATGCTCGTCGGCCGCCGGGAAGCGCAGCTGGTTGAACGGCACGCGGAACTCCGCGGTCCAGCCCTGCTCATCCACCGCGGTCACCACGTCCCAGACACCGTCCCAGGACGCATCCTCGTTGCTGTCGTTCGACAGGTAGAAGTCGCGCTTCACGCCGCGCGGGTTCACGGAGAAGCGGAAGCCCGTGCGCTTGTCGTTGTAGGCGTCCACCATCAGGTGGATGTAGTCGCTCTGCGTGCGCTGGTCGCGCCGCGAGAGGAAGGCCATCACCGAGTCCGGCGACGGATCGAAGGCGCGCACGTACACGTAGAGGTACTTGGCGTCGTAGGCGACCTTCGCCTCCGTCCGGAAGCGCGGATCGCCATCCTCAACGGGATCGTGCTGGCGGAACTGCGTGATGGCCGGCGCAACGCGCCAGATCTCATCCGTATCCTTGCCGTCGAGCACCGGAGGTGTCTCGGCGCGGGCCGCCGTGGCCGCGCGCGCGGTCGGCGCGGGGATCACGACGGGATCGGGGCTGCTGACGACTCCAGTACGGGGCGGGGCGGTTGGGCCGGCGGCGACAGCCGACTGCAAGGCGAGAACGAGCGGCAGCAACATGAAAATGGTCCGGGATGGGGTCCCGGTGGGGGTCGGGCGCCGGTGGAGCGATGTACGCAGGCCTACGCCTGCGCGCGGTCTCGGGTTTCGTGGGGTTCGACAGTCCTTTCGACGAAAGGGTTGCGCCGGTTCTTCCCCCAGGCACGTTCTGGCCCGCCTGTGACCCGTCCGTGACGGCGGGTTCCACGCCTTCCGCGCCGCCGTTACCTTCGGGTGTCCCCTCCCGCCCCTATAAGGACTCGCGCGCGCGAGCCCGGCTTCCGGCGAGGTCCCCGTGCACCAAGACGAGCGCGATTCCGAGCGGTCTGTCGCCGCCCTGGTCGCCCCCGACATCCTCGACCTGCTCGAGACGGATCCGCGGGCCATCGCCGCGGAGACGGAGGAGCTGCACGCCGCCGACCTCGCCGACGTCGCCGAGCTGCTTGAGCCGGAGCTCGTCCCGCGCCTGCTCGGCGCGCTGCCGCTGCCGCGCGCCGCCCAGGTCCTCGAGTACCTCGACGACGAACTGCGCGCCGAACTGCTCGAGACGATGGAGCCGGAGCAGGCGGCGGCGCTGATCTCGCGGATGACGCCGGACGAGCGCGCCGACGCCCTCGAGGAGATGGACGAGGAGGTCGCCGACGAGATCCTAGAGGCAATCCCCGAGCGCGAACGCGCCGAGACCGAGCGGCTGCTGCAGTACGAGCCAGACACCGCCGGCGGCCTGATGACCACGGAGTTCGTCTCGCTGCACGACCAACTCACCTCCGACGACGCGCTGGCCGCGGTGCGCACGATTGCCCGCGCGGGACGCCGCGAGGCGATGGGCACCATCTACGCAGTGGACAGCCGCGGCGCCCTCACCGGCGTGCTCTCGCTGCGCGAACTGCTGGCGGCCTCGGCCGGCACCAAGCTCGCCGAGATCGCGTGGACGGAAATCGTCACGGTGCACCCGGAGGCCGACCGCGAGGCCGTCGCACAGCTCACGTCCAACTACGACCTCGTCGCCGTGCCGGTGGTGGACGAGACGCGGCACTTGCTGGGTGTCGTCACGGTGGACGACGTCATCGACGTCATCCAGGAGGAGTCGACGGAGGACGCGCAGAAGTTCGGCGGCATGGAGGCGCTCGAGGAGCCCTACCTGCACGTGAGCTTCGTCCACCTGCTCAAGAAGCGCACGCCCTGGCTGCTGGTGCTCTTCGTCGGCCAGATGTTCACCGCCGCGGCGATGGGCTACTTCGAGGACGCCATCAACACGGCCACGGTGCTCGCGCTCTTCGTGCCGCTCATCATTTCCTCCGGCGGCAACTCCGGCTCGCAGGCCACGTCGTTGATCATCCGCGCGATGGCCCTGCAGGAACTCGGCGCCCGCGACTGGACGCGCGTGATGCTACGCGAGGCCGGGATGGGCTTGGTCCTCGGCCTGATGCTCGCCGCCGTCGGCGTGCTGCGCATCCTCATCTGGGAATGGGCGGGCCTCTACGGATTCGGCGAGCACTACACGCTGCTCGCCACCACCATCGGCGTGACCGTGGTCGGCGTGGTGCTCTTCGGCACCCTCACCGGCGCGATGCTGCCCTTCGTGCTCCGGCGACTCGGCTTCGACCCTGCCAGCGCCTCGGCGCCGCTGGTTGCCACGCTGGTGGACGTCACCGGCGTGGTGCTCTACTTCTCGACCGCCATCGCCATCCTGCGCGGGACGCTGCTCTGATCACCACGCGGCGGGCCACGCTGTTGATCGTCATCTCGGCCAGCGCCTACGGGTCGCTGAGCATCGTGACGACGCTGGCGGGACAGGCTGGCATCACACTGTTGGCGCTGATGGCGTGGCGGTACGCGCTGGCGGCACCGGTGCTCGCTGGCATCGCCGGACCGAAGGCGGTGTTCTCGGTGCCGCTGCGGCGGATCCTCGCGCTGCTCGCTCTCGGCGGTGGCGGACAGGCAGTGGTCACCTACCTCTCGCTGTCCGCGCTGGAGTGGCTGCCGGCGGCATCGCTGGGTTTCCTCTTCTATACGTATCCAGCTTGGGTCGCGGTCTTTGCCGCCGTGACGGGGCTCGAGCGACTCACGCCCACACGCATTGGCGCGCTCACGCTTGCGTTGTTCGGCATCACCTTGATGGTTGGGGCGCCCTGGGATCTCGCACTGCCCTTCCCCGGCGTCATCCGCGCGCTCGGCGCCGCCGTGGTGTACGCGCTGTACATCCCGCTGTTGCATCGGCTGCGCGGCCCGCTGGATCCCGCCACGGCCTCCGCGTGGTTGATCGTCGGCGCGGCAGCGATCTTCATCGCGATGGCGCTGTACGAGAACGCGTTCGTGGTGCCGAGCACGCCTGCGGGTTGGGGCTTCGTGGCCTGGATAGCACTGTATTGCACCGTCGTGGCGTTCCTCACGTTCCTGCGTGGCCTCGAAGCGCTTGGGCCCGTGCGATCGGCGATCCTCTCGACGACCGAGCCGTTGTTCACGTCGGTGCTGGCACTGGCAATTCTCGCCCAGCCGCTCGGCATGCCAACCATCCTCGGCGGCACTTGCATTGTGGCGGCGATCCTCGTCCTCGAGCGCGCCACCCCACCAACCGTGGACGCCCCAGCGCCCGCCTAAGCTGAGCCAGCGATGACCACGTCCTCCCGCGAGTTGAAGATCGACCCGGCCGCCTTCGGCGCCGGCACCTTCTTCACACTGCTTGCGGCGGCCGGCTTTGCGGCGGTCGCCATCCTTACCTCGCTGGCCACGGCCGCGGGGCTCTCGTTGGCCACGGTGCTGGCTTGGCGCTACACGCTCTCCGCCGTGGTGCTCACCGTGTGGGTGGGACTGCACAACTACAAGCGCATTCCTCCGCGTGAGATGTTGGTGCTACTCAGCGCGGGAGGCTTCGGCCAAGCGTTGCTCGTTGGGGTGGCCCTCAGCGCGCTTCGGTACATCCCCGCGGCAACGCTGGCCTTTCTCTTCTATACGTATCCGGCGTGGGTGGCGCTCTTTCAGTCCATCCGCGGCGCAGAGAAGCTGGATGCGCGTCGTGCCACAGCGCTGGCACTCAGCTTCGTCGGCATCGGCGTGATGGTCGGGATGCCGGGCACGGCGGGCATCGACTGGCGCGGTGTGGCACTGGCCCTCGGCGCGGCGCTGATCTACGGTGCCTACATCCCGATGATGCGCGTGCTCACGAAGGACCATCCGGTTGCGCCCGTGTCTGCGTACACGAAGATCGGCTCGGCCGTGGCATTCCTCGTCGTCGCGTCTTTCACGCAGAGCTTCACCTACCAGATCCCACTTGAGACGTGGGGCGTGCTGCTGATCCTCACGATCTTCAGCACGGTGCTGCCGGGCGTGTTCTTCCTGATGGGCCTGATCCGCCTCGGCCCCGTACGCACGGCCATCGTCTCCACCGTTGAGCCCTTCCTCACGGCCCTGCTTGGCGTGGTGGTGCTCTCACAGGCGCTCACGCTGCCGACGATGCTGGGCGGTGCGCTGATCGTGGCGGCGGTGGTGCTACTGCAGTTCCGCCGGGACCGCGTCGCCTAGCCACGCGGCATCCCGGGGCCTCACCGGGCGCGCGTAGGCGGCCTCGAAACGCCAGGGAAGGATTTGGGCGCATGGCACGTCCCATAGCCGGATGACGACCCGCGGAGCGACGGCGAGTGACGCCGAGGCAACGCTTGTGGCCGGCTGCCGCCGTGGCGAGCCGGACGCGCAGCGCGCGTGCTTCGACCGCTATCGCGACCGCGTGCACTCCATTGCGTTGCATTTCCTGCGCGGCGACCACGACGCCGCACAGGACGTGACCCAGGAGGTCTTCGTGCGCTTCTTCCGTGCCGCGCCAAACTTCCGCGCCGATGCGCGGCTGTCCACCTACTTGTACCGCGCGGTGGCCAATGCCTGTACGGACGAGCTGCGGCGACGGCGACGTTTCGTGTTTGGCGATGTCGCCGAGCACCTGCATCCAGCGGTCGAACCGACGGACGACTCCGAGCGCTCGGCCGTGCTGGCCGCCGTGGCCAAACTTTCGCCCAAGCTGCGCCTGGTGGTGCTGATGCGATACTTCGATGAACTGAGCTACGATGAGATTGCGGCGGCGTTGGAGACCACGAGCGGCACCGTGGCCTCGCGCCTAAGCCGCGCGCACGCAGCGTTGGCGGAACTACTCGCGCCGGAACCGGAGGCGGCCCGTGTCTGATCTCGAGCGCAACCAGCGCCTGGTGACCGGCGACAGCAACGACGCTGTGCGCCGCATCGAGGCCCGACTCTCCGAAGCCACTCGGCGTCACGATGCCCTGCCAGACCCCGAGGCCCGCTGGCGCGACATCCAGGCCGAACTGCAGCGGCCTTCTCGCGCGGACGATGGTTTCGCACGCCGACGCGTACCGCGTTCGCTGGCAGTAGCCGCTGGACTTGCTGCGCTGATGCTCGGCGGCCTCGCGGGTGCCGTGCGACAATACGCGGCACCAGACGCTTGGCGGGTCGTGTCGTTCGGCAGCGATGCGGCACCCTCCGCGCTCACGGCAGGCGAGTGGCTGGAGACCGACTCGGACCAGCGCCTGCGTTTGCAGGTCGGACGCATCGGCACGGCCGATGTGGGACCCGACAGCCGGCTGCGACTCGAGCGCGGCAAGTGGAGCGAGCATCGGCTGTCGCTCGAGCGCGGAAGCCTCGACGTCATCATTGAGGCACCGCCGCGGTTGTTCTTCGTGCAGACGCCTCGGGTGCTTGCCACCGATCTTGGTTGCGCGTACACGTTGGAGGTCGCCGAGGGCGGCGCGACTCGCCTCGCCGTCACTGCCGGTTGGGTAGAGCTCGGCGAGAACGGCCGGCGCTCACTCGTGCCGGCTGGTATGGAAGCATCCGTTGCAGCCGATGGCGTGCCGGGCACTCCTGTAGTTGCCGAGCTTCCAGCCGGCGCGCGAGACGCCCTGGCGCGCATCGATCGCTCGCAGGGCACGGCGGACGATGTCGCACTGCTCGTTGCGGCGATGCCCGCGCCCGAGGCCGCCGTGGTGACGCGGCAACTCGCGGGGATCACGCTGTGGCACGCGCTGCAGCGCGTCGAAGCCGACCTGCGGGCGCCGCTGGTGCAGGCCCTCGCGCAGCTCAACCCGGCCCCGACCGGCGTGACCACGGAAGGAATCGTCGCCCTGGACCGTCGTATGCTCGACGACTGGCGCCGGAGTCTGAACCCGATGTGGGGGGAGGAGGACGCACCGGTCTGGGTCGCCCTCGGTCGCAAACTCTGGCTCTGGGCGATGGACTGACTTCATCCCCGGAGGTGTGTGATGCGACGCTGGAGAACGCGGGTGCTCGTGCCGATGGCGGCAGCGATGGCGATGGCGATGGCGGCAGTACCGTACCACGGCGGCTGGGTGATCGTGACGATGCACGAATGGCCCGAGGCGCTCGAGGCCGGCAAGGCGACCACATTGACGTTCTCGATGCGGCAGCACGGCGAGGAACTGCTCGCCGGCCGCGAACCCGTGCTGCAATTGAAGGCCCCTGGCCTGCTCGGCAGCCGGGAGAAGCTGCGCACCCAGCGTACCGAGCAGCCGGGGGTGTACCGCGCGACCTTCACGCCTGAGGAGGCCGGCGAGCTGCGGGTCAGTGTGGATACCGATTTCTACGGGTGGACGGCGCCGATGCTGCCGCTGGCGGTGCGCGCGAACGGAGCCGTGACGAATGGCTCGTCTGCCACCGCGACCCTGGCTGGCGCAGCGCACGGCCCGTTGTCGCGCGGCCAGCAGTTGTTCGTTGCGAAGGGCTGCGCCGGCTGCCACGCCAAGACCGACGACAATGCGCTTGAAGAGATCCGCGTCGTGCAAGTCGGTCCCAACCTCACGGGGCGCACGTATCCCGCCGGCTGGGTGGAGCGGAAAATCCTCGACCCAGCGTCGCAGCGCAGTGTCGGCATCAGCGCGAATGCGACGATGCCGCAGCTCGAGGTGACGGCCCCCGAGGCTGCGGCAATCGCGGCCTACGTGAATGCGCGGCAGATAGCCGCGGGATCAGCTAGACACTAGCCACTTCACGCGCAGGTTCAGCCGACGCCGGCACGGGCTCCAGCATCTGCTCGTACGGCGTCGGCTCGACCACGCCCCGCTCCAACCAGGCGTGCTCGCCGCGCACGATGGCCTGCGCAAGCTTGTACAGCGTGGGATCGTGCTTGCCGAACAGGTTGCGGAACGACGCCTCGATGCGGTCGCGGGACTCGCGGCAGAAGGCATCGGCGAGCGCCAAGGCTTCCTTGTTGCCCTCTTTGGCCAGCATCTGCGCGCGCGAGAGCGTCGCGCTCATCGCATACAGCTCGGCGCCGATGTCCACCGCGCGGAAGAGCACCATCTGTCGCTTCTCCAGCGCGGGACCGAAACGCAGCATCGCGTGGAACAATGCGCGGCCGAGCCGGTTCGTGGCGCGCGCCACGTAGCGCGCGTGCTTGGCATTGCGGCCGAACTCACCGTAGAGCCCGAGCGAGGGGATCCAGCGCGCCGGATACCAGGTGGCGTAGAATGGCGCCGCCTTCAGCAGGTACTTCACCCGCGTGCCGAAGGAGCTCTTCGGGTCCACAATCGGGAAGGCGATCGAGAAGTGCGCGTCCACTGCCTCGCGGGCGATGAACAGCCGCATGATCTCGCTCGAGCCCTCGAAGATCAGGTTGATGCGCGAGTCGCGCATCGCGCGCTCGACCGGGAACGGCGTCTCGCCGCGCGCACGGAGTGAATCGGCGGTCTCGTAACCGCGGCCGCCGCGGATCTGCAGCGCGTCATCCACGCTGTGCCAGGCCAGCTCCGTGTTGAACATCTTGGCGATCGCCGCCTCGAGCCGGATGTCCGTCCCGCCACGCTCGTAGAGCGCGGTGGAGAGGTAGGCCACGGATTCCATCGCGAAGGCACTGGCCCCGAGCCGCGCAATCTTCTGCGCAATCGCCTCGTGCTTGGCGATCGGCTGGCCCCACTGCACTCGTTCGTTGGCCCACTGCCGTACGCCGTTGAGCAGCGCCTTGGTGGCGCCCGCCACGCTGGCGGGAATCGTCAGGCGTCCGGTGTTGAGCGTGATGAGCGCGAGCTTGAGTCCCTTGCCCTCGCCCCAGAGGATGTTCTTGCTCGGCACCTTGACGTTCTCGAAGGACAGCCAGCCGTTCTCGATCGCCTTGAGGCCCATGAAGCGGCAGCGGTGCTTGATGGAGATGCCCGCCGACTTGGCATCTACGATGAACGCCGTGATCTGCTTCTTGCGCAGCCTGCCGTTCACCATGCGGTCCGGCGTGCGCGCCATCACGACGAAGAGGTCGGCCCGCGTGCCGTTCGTGCACCAGAGCTTCTCGCCGTTGAGCACCCAGTGCGTGCCATCCTCGCTGGGCGTGGCGGTGGTGCTCATGTTGGCGGGATCCGAACCCGCGTTCACTTCGGTCAGCGCGAAGGCCGTGATGCCGCCCTTGGCGATGCGCGGGAAGAATTCCTTCTTCTGTTCGTCCGTGCCGAAGAGCTTGAGCGGCTGCGGCACGCCGATGGACTGCGAGGCGGAGAGCAACGCGCAGAGCGAGCCGCACTTGGCGGTGACCAGCTCCATTGCCTTCACGTAGGTCATCTGCGAGAGGCCGAGTCCGCCGTACTCCTTCGGGATCTTGATGCCGAAGGCGCCAATCTCGCGCAGTTCCTGCACGTAGGCTTCGGGAATGTCGCCGGTGCGGTCCACCATATCCGCGTCGTAACGCCCCAGAAACTCGGCGAGCTTGCCGAGGAAGACCTTGGCGTCGGCGGCGTCGGCGTTGTCGCTGGCCGGGAATGGATGGATGAGCTCAGGCCGGAATCGGCCGAGGAAGAGCTCCTTCACGAAGCTCGGGTGCGCCCATTCGGATTCGCGCGCGTCTTCGGCGACGTCGCGGGCCTCCTGCTCGGAGGCGAGGGCGTGGGATTGGTCGGCCACGGGGGCCACCTCCAGGATTGTGGGTCCAGCAATGGCGGGTCGCAGGGCTTCCCGCAGCGTATCTATAGCTACCCGTCGGCGCCCGGCCGCACAACGGCACTGCGCCGGAACAGCACGATGCCGCCAATGAGGGCGATGAGGGCGAAGGAGAACCACTGGATCGCGTACGAGCGATGCGGGCCGTTGTCGAGTACCGGGGGTTCGAGGCGTCTCGGCACCGAGTCGGCGCGGGCGGCGGAGTCCGAGGTCATCATGAGCAGGACGGGCGCGACGGGTCGGCGAATCCTGGACTCGAGTGCGGCCCGATTGAGACTACGGAGAGGCGCTGATCGTTCGGTAGGTGCCGGAGGGCCGCTGTCTAGCAACGGCAGCAAGTAGCCGCGCAGGCTCACTGAGTCTGGCTCTCGCCACCGTGCGAGATCGACGGTGGACGCATCGGGTGAATAGACCCATCCACGAGCCACCATAACAACAGTATCAGTACCTTCAAACTCCAACGGTGTAATCAAGTGCACACCTGGAGATCCGTTGTTTGCGCGGCTTGCGTGCACCTGCTCTAGGTCAAATCGGAATAGACCTTCGGCTGCGACCTGTCTCCAGCGAGCCAGTGCCGTATCCGACCACACCGACCGCACCGCCACAGGAGCAGTTGCTAGCCGTTCGGTCAATCCACTATTGAACGCCGCCTTTTCGGCGTGCCGATCCAGCTGCCAGACGCCAAGCCGGACAAAGAGGGCCGAGCAGGCCAGCGGGATGACGAGGGCGAGCGCGGACTTGATTCGCATCCGCCAAAGCTAGCGACTCGGTGACCAGAGTCACCCCAGAAAGCGCATCCGTAATACTGTCGGCGAGGGGGCAGCGCGCCTAGTTTTGTCGCTCACCTCCAGCCCCACCTTCCTTGCGCGCCACGGCCCCCGGCCGCCTCGCGATTCCCGCGGCGGTGTTCCTGCTCTCGCTCCTTTCCTGCGGCCGTGAGGTGACGGGCCCGGAGAACGGCGTCTTCAGCGGCGGGCGTCGCGTCGGTGCCCTGGCGGTGGCCCCCGAGTATCCGTCGTTGATGGCCTCCGTACTCGGCGGGAGCCAAGTGGTGCCCTTCGAGCGTGTGCGGCTGGTGCTGCGCCGCACGGACGGTGCCGTGGCGCTGGACACCCTGATTGCCTTCCCCGCCACCGTGGATTCACTCACGTTGGCGTTCCTGGTTCCACTGCCGGTCAACGCGCCCGCTGAGGGCGTGTCGATGGCGCTCGCGATGGCGTACATCAATGCGGCGGGCGACACCGTCTTCAGGGCCGGGCCGCAGTCGGTGCTTGTCCCTCCCGTCCGCGACGGGGTGACCCAGCCGCCCGTGAGCACGCCGATTCGCTATACCGGTGTTGGCGCCGGTGCCGCGTCGGTGCAGATCACGCCGGACACCGGAACGCGAGTGGCCGGGAGCTCCAGCGGATTCACGGCGACCGCACTCGACGGCCAAAGCCAGCCGATCGCGGGTACGCCGCTGCTGTTCTACACGCTCGACTCCACGCGAGCGTCCGTCACCAACCCCTCGACCGGCGCCACGACCTGGCTGCCGTCGCGCGGGACGGCACGCATCGTCGCCGCGCTGCCGGACGGTTCGCGGGCAGACACCGCGAGCATCAGCGTCACGCTGCCCGCCTCGCAGTTGGTCCTCGGCTCTGGCGACCTCCAGACTGCGCCACTCGGCAACCCACTCGGCGCGCCGATTGTCCTTCGCACACTAGCGAGCGACGCGGTCCCCGTCTCCGGCGTGATCGTCAGCTTCGCCGTGAGCACGGGCGGCGGCTCGCTGACGGTCACGACCGACACGTCCGACACCAACGGCGAGGTCTCCACCGGATGGACACTGGGCAGCGCCTTCGGTGTGCAGACCATCACCGCAACGGCCGCGGGCCTCAGCGGCTCACCGCTCACTGTCAGTGCCACTGCGAGCGCAGGAGCGCCCGCACAGCTCGCCGTCGTCTCGCAGCCGGTCGCAGGTGTGGCCGGCGAGACCCTGGCGCCCGCCATCGTCATTGCCGTCGAGGACGAGCAGGGCAACCTCGTCGAGACCTTCACGGGTGCCGTGACGCTCGCGTTGCCGCCCGCTGCCGACGCCACGCTCGGCGGCACGACGACGGTGAATGCCGTCGCCGGCCTCGCGACGTTCAACGACCTCAACCTCGACATCGTCGGCGCGTACGGCCTCATCGCCACGAGCGGCGCGCTGACGCCCGACACCACGGCGGCCATCACCGTCACCGCGGCGGCCGCCGCCCGGCTGACCTTCATCACCTGGCCGTCCGGTGGAGTCGCCGGCACGACGCTGGCGCCCACCACGACCGTGCGGGCGCTCGATGCGTTCGGAAACGACGCGACAGGCTTCACGGGCAGCATCTCGCTGCAGTTGCTGGATGGCACGGGCACGCTGGGTGGCACGACGAGCGTGGCTGCAGTGGCCGGCGTCGCGACCTTCGCTGACCTCAGCGTCGACCTGATCGGCGATGCGTATACCCTGCGCGCGTTCAGCGGCGCGCTGCAGCCAGACACCACAACCGCGTTCACGATCACGCCGGCAGCCGTTGCCGGACTGACCTTGCTCGGCGGCGACGGACAGACTGCCGTGGCCGCGACGCTGCTGCCCGATGTGATTGCGCTGCGCACCGTGGACGCCTTTGGCAATCGTGTGCCGGGCGCTGGTGTCACGTTCAGCATCCTGACGGGCGGCGGTGATGTCGTCCCGCCGACGACAACCGCCGACACCTCCGGGCGCGCCGTCGCCAACTGGACGCTGGGCGCAACGCTCGGCACGCAGACACTGCGGGTCTCGCTCACGGGAGTGCCGGCAGTGACGCTCGATGTGTCCGCCACGGCGACCGTGGGCCCGGCTTCGCAGTTGGTCGTCACGCAGCAGCCCGCCGACACGGTGGAGGCCGGCGCGACCATCCCGATCCTGGTCGAAGCGCGCGACGCGCTCGGCAACCTCGTCCCGACGTACGTCGGGACGGCGAACATCACGCTGCTGGTCAATCCCACGCTCACTACGCTCGGCGGTACGACGAGCGCTGCGTTCGTCGGCGGCGTGGCCAGCCTGGCGCCGACGATTCCCGCGAGCGGCGCCGGTTACCAGTTTGAGCTGAGCGCCGGCGCGCTGAGCAACGCCACATCGGCGGTGTTCGTCGTTGGCGCGGCGGCGGCCGCAACCTTCGAGATCGTCTCCGGAACACCACAATCGGGCCAGGTGGGCACGGCCTTCCCGACACCGATGGTCGTGCGCGTCCTCGACGGCTTCGGCAATCCTGTGCCAGGGCACACGACGACGTGGACGTCGCTGGCGGGGGCAAGCGCCGTCGACGCCGTCACGGTGCTCACTGATGCCGCGGGCGAGGCGCAGAATGGCGCGACCTTCGGCACGACGGCCGGCGACGGCCAGCCCGGCGTGGGCGTCACCACCGCCGGCCTGGCCACCGTGCTGCAGTTCGACGTTGATGTTGCCCCAGGCGCACCCGCATCGATCGTGCTGGTCGATGGCAACACGCAGACGGAGACCGTGGACCTCCCGCTGCCGACGCCGCTGTCGGTGCGCGTCACGGACGGCTTCGGCAACGGCATCGCCGGCGTCACGGTGCTCTGGGGCGTGAGCGCCGGACAGGGACAGTTCACGGACACCACAAGCACCACGGACGCTGCCGGCGTCGCGAGCACCGTCGCCATTCTCGGGACGGTCGCCGGCGCCGTGCAGTTCGAGGCCTTGGTGGACGGCGTGGCCGGATCACCGGTGCTCTTCGATGCCACCGCGACGCCAGACATCCCGGTGGTGGTGCAGGCGCTGACCGGCGATGAACAGACGGCGACGGCGGGCGCGGCGTATGCGAATCCGTTTGTCGTACGCGTCGAGGACATCCACGGCAATCCGGTGCCCGGCGTGAGCGTCACGTTCGACGTACAGACAGGTGCGGCCAGCTTCAGCGACACCACGGTGGTGACCGACCTCAACGGCGAGGCGCAGACGACCGCCGTCGCATCGTCCACGGCGGGGGCGGGCACCATCGGTGCCGACGCTGCCGGTGCGACGCCGGCGACGTTCAACGTCACGATCACGGCGGCCACGGCATTCAGCCTGGAGTACCTGCTCGGCGATGCACAGCAGGATACGGTCGGTGTGGAGCTTGCCGACTCGCTGCGCGTGCTTGTGCGTGACTCCTTTGGCAATCCAGTACCGAACGTGTCCGTCGATTGGGCGGCGACAGGCGGCTCGGTGTCCGCCGCGACCGCGCTGACGTCTGCAAGTGGTGAGGCCGCGATCGCGTACACGTTGGGTACGGTAGCCGGCGCCCAGAGCGCCACAGCCAGCGTCGCCGGACTGAGTGGGTCGCCGGTGCCGTTCACGATGACGGCCATTGCCGGCGCGCCGTCGGCGCTCGTGGTCGTGAGTGCACCTGACACCGTTGTCAGCGGCGTCGTGCCGCCGCCACTCGAGGTCGAGGCGCGTGACATCCACGGCAACCTTGTCACCTGGTTCGTGGACGACGTCACGGTCACACCGACGGACGCGCCTGACGGCGCCTTCACCGCCGGCACGACGACGCGCGCCGCGGTCGGAGGCGTCGCGAGCTTCGATGATCTCGTCTTCGGCACACCGGGCCCCTGGCTCATCGAGTTTGCGAGCGGTGATCTGACCATCGGCGCGAGCCTCGAGGTCATCCCGGGTCCGCCGGCCAGCTTCACGATCGAGTCGGGCAACGGCCAGGCCGGTCCCACCTCTGCGCTGCTTCCGGCACCGCTGGTGGTGCGACTGCTCGATGCCCTGACGAACCCCGTCGTCGGTGACACGGTGATTTTCACCGTGACCAGTGGCGCCGGCGTGCTCGGCAACGGATTCGTCGTGGACACCGCCCTGACCGATGCCAACGGCGATGCGCAAGTGACGTGGACGCTGGGCCCCGACACGTTGGCGACGCAGACCGTCGAGGCGGCATACCCGGGCTTCACGGCGCTGGCGTTCACGGCCACGCCGCTGCCAAACGTCGCGAACCGCAGCTGGACCGGCGACGCGCTCAACGGCGCCTGGTTCGACACGGGCAACTGGGCTGGCGGCGTGATCCCTGCCGCCACCGACTCTGTGCTGATCCCAGCGGGCCGGCCGAGTTATCCGGACTTTGGCGATCTGTCGGGCAGCGATGTCACTATCGGCGGCCTCACGGTGCGCAGTGGTGCCAATATCGCGATGGACATCGGCGATCTGTACGTCGGCGGCAATGTCACCGTGGAATCGCCAGGCGGCATCACATCGCCAGGCGGGCGCGTGATCGCCAACGGCGCCGGGGCGCACAGCATTCGTGGCAACATCCCGCTGGTGGTCATCGCCGACGGCGGCTACGCACTCAACGGCGCGCTGATCACGACGCTTGATCTCTCGATCACCGGCGGTGTGCTCGACGTCGGACTGTGGACGCTTGGGGTGGGTCGAGACCTGTTCACGTCAGGTGTGGGCGCACTTGTGATGCCGGCGTTCTCCGACGTACAGGTCACGCGCAATGCCTCGCTGCAGGGTGACGGCAGCGCGGGGCGCCTGCAGGGCGGCACCATGACCGTGCAGGGAGACTTCTCTGCCGGCACCACCTTCGCGGCAGCCGTCGACCACACGGTCAACCTGGTGGGCGTCGGGTTGCAGACCGTGGCCATCACCGACGCAGACACCACCTACAGCGCGACCTGTTCGGCGGCCTGCTTCGGGCGGCTCACGTCGCTCAAGGGGATCGGCGACGGTGGCTTGGTGTTCGCGAGCCACGCGAAGGCGATCAACGGCATGCAGATCTCGGGCGACACCATCGGCGCGAGTGGGCACACGCTGATCGGTGCCGTCACGATGGACCTGAACACCACGGTTGTCTCCGCGCAGCGCGTGGCGTACTCGGACAACCTGCTGCTCGGCAGCACGCGCATTGTGGACACGTTGGTGGCATTCAACGCCGGCACGCCGTGGCCGGTGGTCAGTGTGGACGCGATCCCGACATTGGTGGCGGGTGCGCGCGAGCTGAACGCCGTGCACAGCGGCGCGATCATCGTGGGGGCTGGTGGCGCGCTCGATATCGTCGGGGCCACTGAGGTCGGCGCCGGCTTCTACACGCGCGACAATGGCGTGCTGCAGATGTCGGATGCCGCAGACACGCTCGTGGTGGCCGGCAGTGTGGAGTTTGCCGGCGGACCGTCGCTGCTGACCAACGGCGCGTTGATCGTGCAGGGTGACTTCGCGCAGCACACAAATGCGGACGCGTTCCGCGCTGCGCCGGCGCATGAGACGGTGTTTGCCGGCAATGCGAGCTTCACCGTGACGTTCGCGAACCCCGGGTTCGCACCGACGGAATCGCAGTTCGGAACCTTCGTGTTCGAGCACCCGATCTCGTCGAGCATGGACATCGGGAGCGACATCTACGCATCGGGCGCGCTCGAGACCCGCGGCAACAACCCATACTGGATCAACGGCTCGAACAACCGGCTGCTCACCCGCGGCGCCATCAATGTCGCCGACGTGACGTTTGCGGCGGTCCAATGGGAGTTGCAGGACACGCAGCCGGTCGTTGGCGCACTGTTCAACCTCGTCTTCTCGGGCATGGATCCGGCGATCTCGCAGATGCGGATCCTGCGCGCGGGCGGGACCATTCTGTTGCAGTCGCCGACCTTCGATCCCGTGTTGAGCGGTGGTGCGTACCTGGAGGTCGAGGATGGCAACCCCGGTGACCTGGATACGCTGACCGTCGCCATCTCGAACCCAGCCCCTCAGCTGCACGGGGGTGGCATCATCGAGGCCAATGGAGCGCGGATCACCGGCTGGCCGGGCTTCGCAGAGATTGTGTGGAACGGCTCGGTCAGCGTGGACTGGTTTGATCCCGACAACTGGGTGCAGGGTGTGGTGCCGACCGCGGCGGACTCGGTAGTCATCCCGCAAGTCGCGACGATGCCGACCATCTCGGCGCCGGCCACGGTGCGCGTGCTGCTGCACCAGGCGAACCCGGGCGTGGTCGGGGTCAACGATGTTCTCACGATCCTCGAGCGCGTCTCGGCAGGCTCAGACGGCGCCGGGCTGCAGTGCGGCCCCGCCGGCCGCATTGTGTTCGCCCCCACGGACACCCTGCTCTTCACCGGCGACTTGCTGGGTTGCGATGTGCGCGTGACATCCGGCGTCGCGGCTCCCGCTGGCTACAGCAGCGTGGGCGACAGCCTCGAGATCACCGGCACGGCGCAGCTGGATCTGCGCAACCAGGAGCTCTTCGTTTCCGGCGACTTGGTCACGGATCAGCAGGGCACGCTGCGGATGACGGATCCAGCCGCCACGCTCTACGCCAACGGCGGCGCGTTCTTCCACGGCGGGTCGACGGCCGGCCTGCTCACCGCTGGCACGATCTTCCTCAGCGGGGAGTTCCAGCAGCTCGCCACATACAGCGCAGAGGCGTTTGCCGCTGACCCTGGCCACCTCACACAGCTTACGGCGAGTGTCCTGCAGCCGAACTTCTTCGCCACCCCGGAGCTCGGCGCCGGCAGCTCGCACTTCGGCGACCTGCAGCTCGAGACCCCGGAGTGGTACCTGCAGTCCCCGACCGCCGTCAGCGGTTCGCTGATCCAGCCCGTCGGCGGGCCGAATGCCGTGGTGTCCTCGGCGTCGTCGCAGGTACTGGCGGTCCAGGGCCTCAGCGTCGAGCGCGACCTCACGTTCCGCGGCGTGCACCTCCAGATCGCCGGCGCGGCGCCGATGACCCTCACCGGCAACCTCACCTTCGAGCAGATGGTGGGGACAATGCCGCAACTCGACCTTGAGCGCGCGGGCGACACGCTCACGGTCGGCATCCTGACCTTCGATACGACTGCGTCACACACGGGGCCGTTCGTCGACGTGCAGGACATCTCCGTCGATGGTGACTCGCTGACCTTGCTCGCCAGTGCCATCACGCCACTGTACCACGGCGGGCGTCTCGCGGTGCTTGGCGAAGGTCGCGTTCCCGGGTGGGACGCCGCGGAGCCCGGCGCCTTCACGCCGAACTATTGGACAGGCGGCGGCGCGGACGGCCTCTGGGCCACGGCCGCCAACTGGAGCGAAGGGCGTGCGCCCCTGGCAATGGACAGCGTAGTCATCAATCCCGGCGGGCCGGTGACGGTCACGCTCGACGCCAACGCGGACGTGGCCTACCTCCACGTCGGGGAGTCATCGGCCGTGGAGTTCCTGCACACGGCCGGGTTCGTCCTACAAATCGACAGCCTGTCGTTCTTCGGGACAACGTCCACCCTGCGCATTGGCGGCGGCGCCGAACTCACGGGCGACGGCAGCTTGGTGGTGTTTGGCAACCTGGACTGGCAGGACGGCTGGATGACGGGCTTCGGGAGCACCAGCGTGGCAGCAGGTGGGACGGCGACGCTGGGCTCGGTGGACGACATCGTGCTCGACGACCGCGTGCTGTTGATCGGCGGCACGGCGACGATGGGTTCGGCCCAGCTGTTCGTGGAGAACTTCCCCACGCTCTACGTGATGGCGGGCGGCGAGCTCACGATCCCCGACACGCGCACGCTGACCGTGGGCACGGGCGATCCGTCGCTGTACGTGGACGGCACACTGCGCATCGCCGGCGCGCCGGCGGACACGGTGCAGATCCACTGGTTCACCACCATTGGCCTCGATGGCGTCCTCGACGTGCAGAGCGGTACGCTGATCATGGTGTCGCCCTCATTGCTCTATGACACCAACATCGCGGACGGGGCGGCGCTGAACCTGCGCGGCGCGGCCGAGTCGTACGGCACGATGAGCGTTTCCACGGGCGGGCGACTGCAGCTCGAATCCGGCGGCCTCGGCCCGGACACCGGTATCCACGCGTTCTATGGAAGCCTGACGGGCACCGGAGCGGTGCACGCCGTCAACGCGGTTTCGGTGAACGTCGAGGCGGGGATGGAAATCGACTCGTTGGTCGTGCAGAACGTGACGATGGAGTTCAATTCGCCGGTGGACACGATGTTCGTGGGACGAGGTGTGTACCTAGGCGGCGGGGTCTTCAGCGGAACGGGCGTGGTCGGCGTGCGGGAGTCGTTCGTCGGTCAGATCGGAAACATGGACGGCAGCGGGACGCTTGCGGTGTTGTCGGGGGCAACGGCAAGCCTGCAGGGCCCCGTGCGCGGATGGTTGCTGGACGTGGCGGGCACACTGGAGTGGGGCGACTGGAACTTGACCTTCTCGACAGATCCCAGCAGCGGGCAGTACACGTCGATGCTCGTCCGCAGCGGCGGCGTGTTCGACATCCTGCACGGCGCGACGGCCCGAGATCTCTCCGGCACGGGCACCGACACCGCGCCAGACGCCAACGTAATTCAGGTGCTGGCTGGTGGTACTATCCGAAAGTCGAGCGGGACGGGAACCAGCACCATTCACGCGCGCGTGGAGATGGCCGGCACGTTCGAGTTCGTCTCGGGCACCATCAACGTACAAGGCACCTGCGACAACCCCATTCCAAGCGCGACCGGGTCCGGCACATTAACCGGTAGCTGCGGAGCGTACCCGTAACGCCCTCGCACGCTGACGCTCACCCGTAGCAGTCCTCTGTGTCTCTGTGCCTCTGTGGCAATGCAGTTAGAACAGCCCGAGCTGCTCGCCAAGCTGGGCAGGGTCCGTCGGCACCTGCCCCAGTGCCGCCTGCAGCCAGCGCACATTCGCCGGCGAATGCCCACTGAAGTGGTTGTTCACATACCCGTACACAGGCACGCGAACCGATAGCGCGGGCAGCACCTCGGCCCAGGCCTCCAACTCCGCCGTGCGATCCACCTGCACGTGTGAGTAGTCCGTGATCTTCCGGTCGGGTCCCATCCAGCGCACATAGGCGTGTGTCGTGCTCGTCGGCCGCGTAGCGAGCTCGAGCATCCACTTCCGCGGGATCCAGCGCGCATCGACCAAGGCCAGCGCCACGTTGCGCTGCGAGAGCAGTTCGTGCGTTCGCTCGTTGATCCAGCCCTTTTGCCGGAACTCGATGGCGAAACGGAGGTCGTCCGGCAACGCGTGCAGGAAGTCCTCGAGCGGGTCAATCTCGTGCGGCGCGAAGTCAGGCCCGCACTGGATCAGGATGGGGCCGAGCTTGGGCCCGAGCTCCCGCGCCACGTCGAAGAACCGCTGCGCAACCTCTAGCGCGCTCTCGTCGAAGCGCCGCTCGTGCGTGATCTCCTGCGGCAGCTTGAGCGCAAAGACGAAGTGCTCGGGCGTGCGGTCGCGCCATCCGCGCACGTTCTTGACCGCTGGGATGGCGTAGAAGGTGGAGTCAACCTCTACGGTATCGAAGGCCCGCGCGTAGGTGGCCAGAAAGTCCACCGCGCGGGTGCGGGCCGGATACATCGGCCCGACCCACGCGGGGTAGTTCCAACCCTGGCAACCGAGGTGCAGCGACAACGCCTTACGGGACGACCGGGCCGAGGTAGCGGATGATGATCTGGCCGTTCCCAACGCCAACCGCGGCGGTGTTCACCTGGTTGGTGCCGGTGTTGAGCGAGCCGCCGCCGCCGGCGACCCAACCGCCGTCGCCGCCGGAGTAGCCACCGCCACCGCCGCCGCCGTAGTCACCGTTGCCCGCGCCGCCGGCACCGAAGCCGCCCTGGGCGTCATTCCCGCTGACGAGGGCCTGGGTGCCGCCGAGCAGTCCGTTGGCCCAGGAGCGGCCACCGAAGCCGACGAACGCGGCCCACCAGTCGGCGTAGTCATCGGCACCATTGCCGAAGAACCCGCCGCCACCCGAGCCGTACGCATACGGCGACGTGAGCAGGCCGCCCAACCCGAGCTCGGTGGTCTTGACCGCGCAGACGTTGGACGGCGATTCGCCGCTGCCCACGCCGCCGTAGCCAACCGTGGTGGCATCGCAGCCATTCTGCGACGAACTCGCGCGCGCGCCAGCACCACCGCCGCCGACAAGCAGCGGGGTGTTCGACATGTCGACGACGAAGCTGCCGCCGCCGCCACCGCCGTTCTGGTTACTGCCCTGACCCACGCCGGCCTGGCCCACCGCCAGCTGCAACTGCGTGCCCTGGCTGAACTCGAACTCACCGCGCATCGACGCGCCGCGTCCACCGACGAACAATGGATTGCCGTTCGCACCCTGCGCACCGACCGCGGTGATCTCATACCGCCCGGTGAACGGCAGCGTAAAGGTCTGGATGCCGCCGGCCACCGTGACACCGCCCGCCAGCGCGGTGCCCGTGTACGCCGTGTTGCACTGGGCCTGCGACGGCCCCGTCGCGCCGGCCTGCGTGCAGTTCGTGAAGGTGAACTCCGTATTGCCGACAATCACCGCAAAGGTGACGTTCGTGTAGGCCGAGAAGCCCTGGAGCATCACGTACCAGTCGCCCGCACCCGGGTTGGCGATCGTACAGGTCTCGACCGTCCCACCGATGTACGGGGCGCAGAGGGTATCGCTCTCGAAGTAGTCGAGCACCTGCGGGCTCTGCCCGATCCGCAGGTACAGGTCCGGATCGCCGCTGCCGCCGAGCATCATCACGCGGAGCTGCGGCTGGCCGCCCGGAATCGAGAACACATAGTGGCGCTCCCCGCCGCCAACGTCGGAGATGCCGTTCACCACCGCGTCGTTCGCCACCTCGATCGGCGTGCGCGCCAGGCGCGCCGGCGAGTAGTCGCCGTTGCCGTCGGGGCTGACCGCACGCACGCGGAAGCGATACTCGGATGCCGGGTTGAGACCCGTCGCCGTGTACTCGCTAGCATTGGCCGCCGTTGTGCCGAGCAGCGCGAAGTCCGTGCAGGCCGCGCCTTCGCAGCCCTCGACCTCGAAGCCGCTCTCGAACGGCGCGTTGTCGGTCCAACGCAGCGTCACCGAGGTGCGGTCCGCCGTCTTGGCCACCGACGAGGCCGGAACCGGCAGGCCGGTCGACACCGCCGAGGCGTTCGACGGCAGCGACGGACCCGCAATGTTGAAGGCTCGCACCACATACGTGTACGACGTCCCGTAGGTCAGGCCGGTGTCGTCATACGTCACGCTGTTCGGCGCGATATCCGCCACCTGCGTGAAGTTGAGCGGGTCACCGCATCCGGTCTCGCAGCGGAAGACGCGGTATCCCGTCTCCGTGATGGCGTTATCGGTCCAGGTCAGGCGCACGCTGGTCCCCGACAGCGCCTGCGTCGCCAGGGCGGTGGCTGCCAGCGGCACGTTGGTGTTGGCCGCGGCGATGTTCGTGTAGCCCGCCGCCGGACCAATGTTGTTGAAGGACCGCACCCGGTACCGGTACGTCGTGTTGAGGCTGAGGCCCGTGTTGTTGTTGAAGGTCGTGATGTTCGGTCCAACCGTCGCCACCGGCGAGAAGTCGAGGCAGGCGGCACCGGCGCAGCGCTCGATCGAGAAGCCGCGCTCGTTGTCCGAGTTGTCGGTCCAGCTCAGTCCGATCGACGATCCGCTGAGCGTCGTGGCAGAAAGTCCGCTGGCGGCGGTGGGCACCACCATCGTCAGGTAGAACGTCGCCGATGGCGTCGAGTTGCCGATGGCGTTCGACGCCATCACGCGGTAGCCATAAGTCTGCCCCGGCGCGAGGCCGGCGTCATCGATGCGCAGCGTATCCGCGCCCGTCGTGCCGACCGTCACGTCAAAGACCACGCAGCCCACGCCGGCGCAGCGCTGCACCGTGAAGCCCGTCTCGTCAGTCGAGTTGTCCGTCCAGCCCAGGCGCGACTGCGTGCCCGAGAGCGCGAAGCCATCGAGAGCCGAGGGCGGGATCGGCACAATCAGCCCGACCGCGACCGCCGCCGAGTAGTTGCTCGTCCCGGCCGCGTTCACGTGCCGGACGCGGTACTCATAGGTCTCGCCCGGCGTCAGCGACTCGTCCAGATAGGTCACCGTCGGGCTGGTGACCGTCGTGACGGGCGCAAAGGCGCCGCAGGGGATGCCTTGGCAACGCTCAATCTCGGTGTCCGTCGCCAAGGTGTCGGCCGTCCAGGCAATCTGGATCGAGGTCGTGGACATCGCCTGCGAGGTCGTGATCAGCGGATCGCCAGGCAGGATGGTGTTCGCATACGCCACGTTGGTAAACGTGGTCACGCCGGCCAGGTTGCTGGCCTGCACGCGATAACGATACTCGTTGCCCACCGAGACGTCCGTATCGGAGTAGCCCGTGCCATCGGCGGCCACGGTCGCCACCTGCACGAAGTCAATGTCGTCCACGCAGGGCGAGCCGACGCAGCGCTGGACGATGAACTCGTCCTCGTTGCCCGAGTTGTCCGTCCAACTGATGTCGATCTGCGTGCCGCTGGTCGTCACGGCACTCAAGGCCGTCGGCGGCAGCGGGAAGTCCGTGCTGGCCGGGACCTCGGCCGAGAAGGCCGAGACGCCCGCCGCATTCGCGGCGTAGATGCGGTACTGGTAGTCCTCTCCGTCGGCGAGGCCCATATCCTGGTAGCTCGTCGCGTCGGCGCCGAGCGTGGCGACGAGCGCGTAGCTGCTGCAGCCAGCGCCCAAGCAGCGCTCGACGCGGTACTCGGCTTCATTGTCGGCGTTGTCCGTCCACGCCAGGTCGATCTGCGTCGCGGAGATGGTTGTGGCCGCCAGGTCCGTCGGCGCCGCCGGCGTGATGGTCGTGGCCGTGGCTTCCGCCGACACCGGCGAGTCGCCCGCGTCGTTGGAGGCGTAGACCCGATACGTGAACGACTCCTCGGGATCGAGCCCGGTGTCGCTGTACGCCTGGCTACCGGCGGGTAGCGCCGTCAGCAGCGAGAAGCTGCTGCACGCCGCCCCCACGCAACGTTCCACGGTATAGCCCGTCTCGTTGTCCGCCGCGTCGACCCAGGTCAACGCAATCTGCGAACCCGAGACCGTAGTCGCGACCAAGCTCGTCGGCTGCGCCGGCACTGACGTGCTGATGGTCACCACCTCCGAGGGGTTCGAGACGCCATTCGCGTTCTCGGCCCGGATGCGGAAGCGATACGTTGTCGCGGCCGCCAGTGAAGCGTCGGCATACACCGTCGCGTCGGCGGCGGTGGTCGCCGCCGGCGCGAAGTCCGTGCAGGCCAAGCCCGTGCAGCGCTCGACGACAAAGCCCGTCTCGTCACCGCTGTTGTCCGTCCAGCTCAGCGAGATCTGCGTGTCCGAATCCGTGTTGGCCATCAGGGCCGACGGAATCGACGGCACGTTGGTGATTGCCTGCTGCGGCGGCTCGGAGTACGCCGACGTGCCGGCACCGTTGATGGCGCGCACGCGGTACGCATACGTCTCACCCGGCGTCAGCGCCTCATCGAGATAGCTCGTGACATTGGCCCCGACTGTCGCGACGACAGCCGTCGGCGTGCACCCATCGCCCGCGCAGCGGGCGATCTCGAAGCCCGACTCGTTGTCCGAGAGGTCCGTCCAGGCCAGCTCGATCTCCGACGGAGACGCCGACGTGGCGGTGAGCGCACTCGGCGCGGCCGGCAGCAGCGTCGACACGGTCACCTCGGTCGAATAGAACGAGGATCCGTTGCCGATCGCACGGACGCGGTAGCGATACTGCTCCTCGCCCGGCAGCCCGGCGTCGTCATACGACGTCGCGTCGGCGCCAAGCGTGGCGATCTCCGTGTAGTCCGAGCAGCCAGCGCCCGCGCAGCGCTCGACGCGATAGCCCGTCTCATCCGTCGCGTCGTCCGTCCATGAGAGGCTCGTCGAGGTTGTCGACGTGGCCACACCCGCAAGGCCGGTGGGCGTGGCGGGCACGGCGGTGGAGGCCTGGCCGGTGTTGCTGTAGCCGGAGGCACTCACGCCGTTGTAGGCGCGCACGCGATACCGGTACACGGTCCCCACCGAGAGATCGAGGTCAGAGTAGCTGACGGAGTTCTCACCCGTCGTCGCCACCTCAACGAAGTCCGAGCAGGCTGCACCCGCGCAGCGCTCGATGCGGTAGCCCGACTCGTTGCCCGCGACGTCCGTCCAGGCGAGGTCGATCCGGTCGCCAAACACCGTCGTCGCGCCGAGGCCCGAGGGCGCCACCGGCGAGAAGGTGTTCGCCAGCACCGTCGGCGCGTAGGCCGACGCACCGGCGGCGTTGTAGGCGCGCACGCGGAACGAGTAGAAGGTGCTCAACGCCAAGCCGGTGCTCGAGAAGAAGGTCTCGTCCGGCCCGACCGTGCCCACTTCAATGAAGGACGAGCAGCCCGCGCCCGAGCACTGCTCGATACGGTAGCCGTCCTCGTTGTCGGCCGCGTCGGCCCAGGAGATGTCGATCTGCGAGCCGGAGATCACCGCGGCGGTGACGCTCGCCGGCACGCCCGGCAGCAGCGTCGTCGCCTCGACCTCGGGAATCGCGTCCGAGGCGCCCGACACGTTGATGCCGAAGATACGGTAGCGATACGCCGTCTCCTCGGAGACCGAGAGGTCTTCGTAGATGTTCGTGTTGGGCGGGAGATCGATCAGCGTTGTGAAGTCCGTGCAAGACACGCCTTCGCAGCGCTCAATCCGGTACAGGTCCTCGTTCGGGGCGTTGTCGTCCCAGGCGAGGTTGATCTGCGTCGCCGAGACCGTGGTCGCGACGAAGTTCGACGGTGAGAACGGACGCAGCGTGTTCGCGCTGGCCTCCGCGGTGTAGGCCGAGTTCGCGACGTTGTTGATGGCGCGCACGCGGTAGCGGTACTCGCCATCCACCGGGACGCTCGTGTCCTCGTAGCTGGCGCTGTTCGGCGGCAGCGACACGATCTCCGCGAAGTCGGAGCAGGCCGCGCCCGTGCAGCGCTCGACCGAGATCGAGAGCTCGTTGTTTGCGTTCTCCGTCCAGGCCAGGTCGATCTGCGTGCCGTTGATGGTCGTCGCCGACAGCGCGGTCGGGGCCGCCGGGGCGAAGGTGTTCGTCGACGAGACGTTGCTGTAGCCCGAGATGCCGTTGCCGTTCAGCGCCTGGACCCGATAGCTGTAGCTCTGGTCGGCCAGCGCGGTCCCGTCGGGATACGACGTATTGTTGGGGCCGAGCAGCGCGATCTGGGCAAAGCTCACGCAACCGGCGCCGACGCAGCGCTCGATGATGTACTGCGTCTCGTTGTTCGCGTTGTCCGTCCACGCGAGGTTGACCTGCGTGGCCGAGGCCGCGACGGCCGTCAGGTCCGACGGATCGGCGGGCAGGTTCGTCTCGGCCTGGGCGGTGCCGGAGTACGCCGACATGCCGACCGCATTCACGGCACGTAGGCGGTAGCGGTACAACACGCCGGCCGTGAGGCCCGCATCCGTGTACGCCACGGCGCTGGCCCCGGTGGTGCCGACGAGCACGAAGTCCGAGCAGGCGGCGCCTTCGCAGCGCTCGACCTCGAACGCGGTCTCAAACGGCCCGTTGTCCGTCCACGCGAGGTCGATCCGCGTCGACGAGAACGTCGTGGCAACCAGGGCGCTCGGCGCGTCCGGCAGGAAGGTGTTCGCCGAGGTCACGTTCGAGACCGGCGACCAGCCCACCGCGTTGTTCGACAGCACGCGGTACGCGTAGTAGAGATCCGGCGCGACCGTATCATCAGTGTACGAGGTCGAGTCGCGCGGCACGGCCCCGATCTGCGCGAAGTCCACGCAGGCCTGGCCCGTACAGCGCTCGATCACGAACTCGTTCTCGTTGTCCGAGGGGTCCGTCCAGCTGATCCCGATGGACGTCCCGGACAGCGTCGTGGCGATGGCGTTCGACGGCGCCGCGGGCGCGGCCACGAGGATCGACACCGGGGCCGTGTAGGCGGAAAGATCGGCGAAGTTCGAGTGCGCGACGCGGTACCGGTAGGTCAGGCCCGGCGTGATGGTCGCATCCTCGAAGACCTGCGGATCGGTGGCCAAGACAGCCCCGACCTGGGCGAACGACAGGCAATCGACGCCCTCGCAGCGCTCGATGATCGTGGAGACGACCGGTCCCACAGCCGGATCCACGCCGACGGTCCAGTAGACCTGGACGGTGGCCGGGTTCGCGACCAGCGTGAGCTCCGTCGGCACCGGCGGATCCTGCGTGCTCACCGTCGACAGGGCGGAGAACCCGGAGAAGCCCGAGGCGTTGAACGCGCGCACGCGATACGTGAAGCGCGTGTCCGCCGACAGGGTGAGGTCGGAGTAGACCACGACATCCGCACCGACCGTCGCGATCTCCGTGAAGTCCGTGCAGTCCACGCCGTCGCAGCGCTCGATGCTGAAGCCCGCTTCGTTGTTGGACTCGTCCGTCCAGACCAGGTCGGCCGAGGTCTCCGTCGTGGTCGTGGCCGCGAGGCCACTCGGCGCCGTCGGCACGAAGGTCGTCGAGGTGGCCTCGTTGGTCGGCGCCGAGCGGCCGAACAACGTTGCCGCGCTCACGCGATACGTGTAGGACTCGTCCGCCGAGAGGCCGGTGTCGTTGTACGCCACCACATCGGCCGGCAGCGAGTCGAGCACGGTGAAGTCCGCGCAGGCCGCACCGACGCAGCGCTCGATGACGAAGCCGTTCTCGTCACCCGAGTTGTCCAACCAGGCCAGTGCGATCTCCGTCTGGCTCTGGGTCGTCGTCACCAAGGCCGTCGGCGCGTTGGCGACGATCGTCGCCAGGGCCGCGGCCGCCGTGTAGTTCGACGGCCCGACGTTGTTGACGGCCCGGACGCGGAAGAAGTAGAGGGTGTTCGCCACGACTGAGGCGTCCACGAAGGCCGTGGAATCCGCCGCCGGGATGGCGTACGACTCCACGATGTTCGAGCAGTCGGACAGGTCGCAGCGCTCGAGCGTGAAGCCCGTCTCGTTGTCGGCGTTGTCCGTCCAGGTGACGAGCACCTGGCCCGTGGTGACCGAGTAGCTCAGGCCCGTCGGGTCGGCCGGCGTGCGCGTGTTGGCCGCCACCGTGTCCGACGGCGCACCCGTGCCCGACACGTTCAGCGCGCGAATGACATAGCGATAGTCGTTGCCCGGCGTGACGGTGATGTCCGAGTAGACGCCGTCCGCCGGGTCTGCCGTGTCGATGACCGTGAGGTTCGTGCAGCCGACGCCCGTGCAGCGCAGGATCTCCTGCGAGGTCACGTTCGGGCCTGTGGAGAGCGTCCAGAAGAGGTTGATCTCGGTGCCCGAGGTGACCCCAGAGAACAAGGTCGCCGGCGCGGTCGGGACCTGCGTCGTCGCCGTGGCCGGACCGGCGTAGGCCGACGATCCAGATGAGTTGGTCGCGCGGATCTGATACTGGTAGACGTTGCCCTGCGTCACCGTGCCGTCCGAGAACGCGGTGATCCCCGGCGGCAGCGTCTGCAGAGGCGCGAAGTCCGCGCAGCCTGCGCCGGTGCAGCGCTCAATCTCGATCTGCGTTGCGTTCGTGGTGTTGTTCGTCCACGCCAGGTCCACCTGCGTGGCTGAGACCGCGACTGCCGTCAGCGTGCTCGGCGCAGCAGGCAGCTGGGTGTTGGCCGACGCCGTGTTCGAGAAGCCGGAGTTGCCGGCCAGGTTGAACGCGCGGAGACGGTACTCGTAGTCCGCGCCGGCGGTGGCACCGACATCGGAGTAGTTGAAGACATCGGCCGCGACCGTGTCGTAGGGCGTGAAGCCCACGCAGCCCACGCCGGTGCAGCGCTGGATCTCGAAGCCGTTCTCGTTGTTCGAGGCGTCCACCCAGGCCAGGTCGATGCGCGTGGCGCTGATGGTCGTCGCCGACAAGGTCGTCGGCGCATCCGGCAGCAGCGTGTTCGCCGTGGCGATGTTGGTGTAGGCCGAGTTGCCGGCCACGCCCGTGGCCCGCACCTGGTAGCGGTACGTCACGCCGACAACGACCGTCAGGTCGGAGAACGACACCGGGGTCGTCGCCACCGTGTCGATCGCCGCGAAGCCCGTGCAACCGCCGCCTGAGCAGCGTTCGATGATGAAGCCGGTCGACGGCGCGTCAGCGATCGACGCATCCGTCCAGGCGAGATCGATCCGCGTGCCGTTTACGAGCGTAGCTGTCAGCGTCGTCGGGGCCAGCGGCGCGCGCGTGTTTCCCGCGACGATGGTCGAGGTCGCCGTGGACACCACCGCATTGAAGGCGCGGATACGGTAGCCGTAGTCGTTGCCGAAAGTGACGCCCGTGTCCTGGAAGCTGGTGACGTTGGACGCGACGTCGGCGACCTGCGCGAAGCCCGTGGTGCAGCCCGCGCCGGTGCAACGCTCGATGCGATAGCCGGTTTCCGTTGTGGCGTTGTCGGTCCAGCTGAGGTCGATCCGCGTGCCGCTGACCGTCGTGGCCGTGACACCCGTGGCGGTGGCCGGCGGGATGGTGTTGGCCTCCTCCTCCGTGGAGTAGGCCGAGGCCATCACGTTGTTGATGGCGCGGACGCGATAGCGATAGGTCTGGTTGTAGACGATGCCCGTGGTGTTGCTGTAGCTCGTCGCGCCGGCCGGTAGCGTCGCGATGTTCGTGAACGTGTCGCAACCCGCGCCGGCGCAGCGCTCGACTTCGTAGCCCGTCTCGTTCGTCGCGATGTCGTTCCACGCGAGGTCGATCTGCGTGACGGACACGGTCGTGGCGGCCAGCCCCGTGGGCGCCGCCGGACCGAAGGTGTTTGCGGCGACCACGGCGGTCGCGTTCGACGTGCCCACCGCGTTGAGCGCGCGCACGCGCCAGCGGTAGTTGTTGTCTTGCGTCAGCGCGTCGTCGCTGTAGGCGACGGTGTTCGCCGGGACCGTGTCAACGGGCGCCGGCGTGCAGGTGGTGCCCAGGCAGCGCTCGATAATGAAGCCCGTCTCGTTGTCCGAGTTGTCGGTCCAGGTGAGGTCCACCTGCGTACCCGAGGCGACCGTCGCGCCCAGCGCGCTCGGCGCCAGCGGTAGGCGACGGATCTCGACCGTCAGTTCATAGTGGCCAACGGTACTCGGCGCGACGCCGTCCACGCGGAGCTTGTGCACCTCCGTGTTGGTCGGGACAAACACGAGCCGCGAGTCGCTACCCGCGCCGTTGTCGTCCTGCGCCACCTGCGTGACTGAGTCATTGCGGAACAGCGTGACGCGCGTGTCGAGCGGCGACGGGTTCTCGGTGAGCCGACGCGCCCGCGTCTCCACGAAGAGCGAGTCGCCAGCGCGGAGATCGACGTTGTACCAATCAGACGGCTTGGCACCGGTGAGATTGCGACCCGTGACGACTTCCGGCTGCTCCGGGACCAGCGGCGGCAGCGGCACTGGCGCTGCCTCCACCACGTTCCATTGCCGGGTATTCGACCACGGCACGTCATCCGCGTTGAGGCGCGGGAACGTCGCACGACCACGTACGAACCAGGTGCCGGGCCCCGTGACTTGGATCAGGGCCGGCAACTCGCTGGGAGCGAACAAGCGCGTCGTGCCGGGATCAGTCGCAAAGGTCGCGTCCGTGGAGTACTGCAGGGTGTATCCCGTCGCGGCCGGCAACGTGGCGAACGGAATCCGCTGCGTGAAGCTCGACACGTCCGGAATGGCGGGAATGTCGAGCGCGGGCGCCGCCTCGGCGTACGGCACCGTCGGCGTGGACGTCTGGCCGCGCTGTACCTGCACGCCTGCCACCCGCCCGTAGTACTGCACCTGGCCGAGTGCCCGGCCCTCGATGATCAGCTCATAGCTGCCCTCGGGCAGCCCGTTGATTCGGCCCGTCCAGTTGCCTCCCGACTGCGTGAGGTCCACGCTCCGCGTCTCGGTGCCGAACACGCGCGCCGTGACCGAGGTCGGCTGTACGACGTTTGCGACCTTGCTGGTGTCCAACCGCACCAATTCGATGCGCGGTGCGATGTGGCCCTCCGTCGGTGCGCGCAGCGGCGCATCGCAGGAGACCAGGAGGAGAGCCGCGACGGACCCAGCGGCGAAGCCAAGATGACGGCGATTCATATAGGTGTCGTCGACTTACGGTGTGACCGGCACGGAAATCGTGATCGAACCGCCTGAACTGCCACTGCCACCACCACCGCCACCGAGTGCGAGCGCGGCCGCGGCCCCTCCACCGATGATGGCCGCCCAGGCCCAGCGCGGCATCCCGCGCCGTTGCGGCTGCGCGGCGGCCTGCGCCACGACGAGCGGAACGGCCGCGCGGGTGGTCTGGCCCGCCACCACGGTGATCTCCTGCGTGCGCGACGGCACACCCGGTGCGGTCACTTCCATCCGATAGCGTCCACTCGCCGCGCGGAAGGTGAACGGTGCCGGCCCGTTGGCAGCCAGTTCCTCCCACTGCCAGGCCTCAAGCGGCGTCATCCGCACCGAGGCGTTCTGCGCGCCGGTGACGGTCACGACCACCGTGCCATAGCGGTGATTCTCCTGCGTGGCGACTTCCTGCGGCGTGCGCGTGTTCTGCGCGATGATGTTCTCTCGTGCGCGCGCGAGCAGGGGGCCGATCACCGTCGCGGGCGCGGCGCGCAGCCCGCCGCTCCACGTGCCGGCGTAGCGGCCCTGGAAGTCCACGAAGGGCGAACCGATGATCAGCGGCGGCAATGTGTCGAGCACCAGCGCGCCCTGCGGGCGGCCTTCCCAGCTTGCCAGCGAGGTCTGCACGGCGCTCGGCGTGCTGCAGTTGGCGAGTTGCACGCCCCACAGGGCCTGCCCGTCGAGCAACATCTGCGCGTCGCCCGCGAGCGTGTCGGGGCGCGCGGAAGGCAGCATCAACACGGCGAGGTTTGCCGTGGCATCCCAGGCGGCGACGCGCACGGCGCCGTCGGCGTCCACGGCGTCGGCGCCGCGGATGGCGTGGTACGAGGTGATGACGAGACGACCGCCATCGGCGGTGACGCCGGCCACGCAGGCCTGCGGCATGCCGAAGCGCGTGACATTGAGCGGCACGGTGGCGCGGAAGAGGCGGTCGCGCACGTCGTCGGCGATGACGTTGGATGCCGAGGAGACGAGCGTGAACGAGAACTCCGTGGTCACGCCCGGCAGGGCCTCACGACGAATGCGAAGCGGGAGGAAGCCCGTCGCACTGACTTCGAGGTCGTAGGAACCAGGCGGCAGCGAGCGGCCTGCGGCGCCGACCAGACCCACGCCCGTGACGAGCACCGTCACCGGTGTGCCCGACGCTGCGACCTGAAAGCGCGCCTCCGTCACCGTCGACGTCGCGTTCGGCCAGGTGTAGCGCGACTGTGAGAATGCATCGCCCGCTTCCGGCGTCACTTCGGTGCGCGCCTGCGCGAAGAGCGCGGGCAACGACGTGAGGAAGCCCTCGGTGAAGATCTGCATCTGCGGGTTCTGCCGGAGGGCCCAGCGCGCCCACAGCCCGGCCTGCTGCTGCTGCCCATCATCGACCAGTGTCTGCGTCAGCACGTGCACCGCGACTGACCAGGTACTGTCGAGCGGCCCGAGCGCGGGGTCGAGCGCCGCGCGCGCCAAGCGAATCGCGCGTTGTGTGTCGAACTCGTCGGTCGCGGCACGCGACTGGCTGATCAGGGTGGCGCGGTCCTGCGCCGCCGCGGACTGCGGTAGCAGGCAGGCAGCGACGAGAGCAAGCGCAGCAAGACGGAACGATCGCATCAGGGTCGGGGCTGAAGCGTGATGTTGACGCGTTGTGGCGGGCCTGCGCGCAGCGTGACGGCCGTGTCCACCGTGACAAAGCCCTCGCGCTGGATCTTGATCAGGTGATCACCAGGCGTGAGCTGTTCCTGCAGCGTACGGCGCTCTCCCTTCGAGACGCCGTCGATGAAGATCGTGGCTGGCGTGGAAAGCACCAGCTGCAGCGTGGCCGGACCCGTTGGCGCTGCCTCGGCAGGCGGCGTGGCAGGCGTGGTCGCTGGCGTCGAGGCGGGTGTACTCGCCGGATTGCCCGTCGACGTATTCGCCGTGGTGTTCGGCTGCGTCTGCGGCGTCGTGGTTGGCCGATTCGGCGTGGTCGCCGGATTTCGAGTCGGCGAGTTCGTTGGATTGCGCGTCGGGTTCGTCGGCGGCGCTGACTTCTGGTTGCTCGGCGCCGGATTGTCAGCAGGCGGCGTCTGCGCCGCCGGTGCATTCACCGTCGTATCCGGCACGACAGGCGGCGGCGTCACCGTGGGATTCGCCTGCGTGCCCGTCGCAGAGTTCGGCTCACCATTCGCCACCTGCCCTGACGGCGCAGCCGACGCCCCACCACCAATCAACCCCATCTTCCACGCACCGAACCCACCACCGCCCAGCACAACCACAAGCGCCGCCGCCGCCAACGGCATCTTGCTCGACTTCGCCGGCGTCGGCGCCGTACGCGGCGCGGCCTTCCCAGCCGCCACCGGCGACGCCACGACCGTGCGATCCGCCGCGGCAGCCGCCCCGCGCGCCTTCACCTTCGGCAACGGCCCGCTGTTCGCCTTCTCCAGCTCCTTCGAGTCGATGACGACCGTCTGCGCGCTCGCCCGCGTGTACTTGAGATTCGGATCCTTAAGCGCCTTCACGAAGGTGCGGATGTCCGGGAAGCGCTCCGGCGCCTTCTTCGCCATCGCCTTCTCGATCGCGTCCGCCACGTGCTTCGGAATGCCCTCGACATCCTCGTCGAGCCGCGGCACCTCCATCATGCAGTGCTTGTGCAGGATGTCGATCGCCGAATCGCCGTCGTAGGGGATGTGGCCGGACAGCATGCGATACGCCATCACCGCCACCGAGTACTGGTCGGCGGCGCCGGCGACCGGCTTGCCCATGCCCTGCTCGGGGCTCATGAAGTACGGCGTGCCGATCACCGAGCCCGAGGCCGTCAATGCGCCCTCGGACAATGCCTTGGCGATGCCGAAGTCCGTGATGATCACGCGGTTCCGGCTGTCCAGCATCACGTTGGCCGGCTTGATGTCGCGGTGGATGACCTGATGCTCGTGCGCGTAATCCAGCGCATCGGCCACCTGCTCGAGGACTTCAATCGTTTCCTCGACCGTATACTTGCCGCGCTCGCGCAACACGTCCTCGAGCGACTTGCCCTCGAGGAACTTCATCGCGTACCAGAAGAGCTTGCCCCCGGACGCGATGCGATAAATCGGAATGATGTGCGGGTGGTCCAGCGTGGCCGCGGTCTTGGCCTCGCGCAGGAAGCGGTCGACGCCGTGCCCGAAGGTCAGCTCCGGCGGCAGCACCTTGAGCGCCACCTTGCGGCCAAGTCGCGTCTCCTCCGCGAGATACACGACCGCCATGCCGCCGCGGCCGAGCATCTTCCCCACTGTGTACTCGCCCTTGGTCTCGTCGCGCAGCATCCGCTCCATATGCGCGAACGCCGACTGGTCCATCGCTGCCGTGGCCGCCGCCTGGCCTCCTGCATCGGAGACCATCGAACCACAGCTGTGACAGAACTTGGCGTCAGCAGGAACGGGCGTGGAGCAGTGAACGCAGATCATCGGCGATGGTGGGGGAAGTACGGAGGCTGAGGCCATCTATAGTGCTCCACATCACACAGGTCCGCAACGAGGGCGCAACACTCGTTAGATGCGGTGCAAGAAGGGTGCTTGACGACATGATTGCGATGTGATATCATATCGCTACCACCCTCACGGAGTCATTCGTGTACCGCGAGAAAGAGTATTCGGCCGCCAACGGCCTCGTGATGTTGCTCGTCTTCCTGCTTGGCGGCCTCGCCGCCGGCTACCTGATGGTGAGCGGCTTCCAGGCGCAAAACGCTTGGCTGGCGTTCCCCAACCTGCTCGCCATCATCGTCATCGCCGTGATGCTTGGCGGCCTGTTCATCGTGCACCCAAACGAGGCCAAGGCCCTGGTGCTATTCGGCACCTACAAGGGCACGGTCCGCAAGGACGGCTTCTGGTGGGCGAATCCCTTCCTCACCAAGCAGGCGGTGTCGCTGCGGGTGCGGAACTTCGAGACGGCCAAGCTCAAGGTGAACGACAACCACGCCAACCCGATCGAGATCGCCGCGATCGTGGTGTGGAAGGTCGTGGACTCGGCCGAGGCGCTGTTCGAGGTCGATGACTTTGCCCGCTACGTCGAGGTGCAGTCGGAGTCCGCGTTGCGCGCCACGGCGGTGCACTACGCCTACGATTCGCACAGCGACGGCGAGCTCTCCCTCTCGCAGAACACCGACGAGGTCTCGCAGGCTCTCGAGGCGGCGCTGGTGGATCGGCTCAAGAAGGCCGGTGTCGAAGTGATCGAGGCGCGCATCAGCCACCTGGCCTACGCGCAGGAGATCGCCGCGGCGATGCTGCAGCGCCAGCAGGCGAGCGCGATCATCGCGGCCCGGCAGAAGATCGTCGAGGGCGCGGTGGGGATGGTGGAGATGGCGCTTCACGACCTGAACGCCAAGTCCATCGTGAAGCTCGACGACGAACGCAAGGCGACGATGGTGAGCAACCTGCTCGTGGTGCTGTGCTCGGATCACTCGACACAGCCGGTCATCAACACCGGCACGCTGTACTAGCCGGATTCGCACGTGGCCGAGAAGAAGGCGTTCCTGCTGCGGGTCGACCGCCAGTTGCTGGACCAGCTGCAACGCTGGGCCAACGACGACCTGCGCAGCCTGAACGGCCAGATCGAGTTTCTCCTGCGTGACGCGTTGCGGCGTGCGGGACGTCCGGCGAAGGACTCGCCGGACGAACCCGTGCCGGACGCGGACCAAACCCCGGAGCCGTAGATGCCTGCTTCCCAAGTGATCTTCCTCGCCATCGGTGCCGCGGTGCTGAGTATCTCGGTGGCCCTGTTGGTCGGCCGCACGAACCGCTCGTCGGCCGACGAGCGCCAGCATCCGAAGACGATGCCGCCGCCGAGCGTTCCCCTGGTGTTGCTTGCAGCCGGCCTGCTCGCGATGGGCATCGTCGCGGCGCTGTTCATCTCTCGATAGCGCCGACCCTCTCGGAGGCGAGCGATGGTGACCCTAGCCGTTGACGGCGACGTGCTCGACGTCCAAGTGCAGGGCATGCACAAGTTCTGGGCGATGAAGTCCAGCCTGCGCATCCCGCTGCACGACATCAAAGACATCCGGCACGACCCAGAGCGCGCGAAGCGCTTCATCCCGGGAATCAAGATCCCGGGCACGCACATCCCCTTCGTATACACGGCCGGTACGTTCTACCAGTCGGACTTCCGTCCCGACTTCTGGAGCGTGCGCGATGCCTCAAAGGCGCTCGTCATCCACTGCATGCCGGACGCGGCCTACGACGAGCTGATCGTCGAGGTGGAGGATCCGGCCGAGACCCTGACCCGTATTCGTGCCGCGCTGCCGCGGCGCGCGTGAATGGAGCACACACGCATGAGTCGCTGCCGCTCGCACCGCCCGAATATTTCCATGCGCCGCCTGCGCCAGGCGAGGCCTGCGCTACTGCTGAGCCTCATCGCCGTTGGGGTGGGCGCTGTCGATGTCGCCGCGCAGTCCCCCAATCTTGCCCGTCTCGACTCGATCGTCGCCGCCGAGCTCGAGCGCAGCAAGACGCCGGGCGTGCAGGTCGCCGTCGCGCTCGACGGCAAGGTCGTGTTCTCCAAGGGCTACGGCGTCGCCGACATCGAGACACAGCGCCCCGTGAGCGCGCAGACGCTGTTCCGCGTCGGCAGCGTGACGAAGATGGTCACGGGCGCGGTGCTCACGCAGCTCGCCGCCGACGGGAAGCTCGACCTGCACGCACCCATCAGTCGTTACGTACCTGAACTCGAGGGCAAGAAGGTCGGCACCGTCACCAGCCACCAGCTGATGACGCACAACGCCGGATGGCTGGACAACGCGGTCCCCTACGGCCGGATGGGCGAGGGCGCACTGGGCGAGGTCATGCGCGAGATCTCAGACACCATGTTCTTCACCGAACCCGGACGCATCCTGTCGTACTCGAATCCCAGCTATTCGATGGCCGGGTACGTGGCCGAGCAGGCGGGCGGCAAGCGCTTCGGCACGCTGGCGGATGAGCTCGTGATCTCGAAGATGGGAATGCCGCACGCAACGTTCCGTCCGCTCGCCGCACTCACGCGCGATTTCTCACAGGGCCACGTGGGGATGCCGCAGAACCCTGGTGCCGTGGTGCGGCCGTTCACCGAGAACACGGCGCAGTGGGCGGCCGGATTCCTGATGGCCAGCGCGCAGGACATGGCGCGCTTCGCGATCACGATCATGGACGGCGGCATGCTCGATGGCCGTCGCGTGCTCTCGGCGGATGCCGTGCGCATGTTGACCACGCCGGGCACACGCATCCCCAATGACACCACGGTCGGCTACTCGTATGGCCTGATGATCGGTCGCGGCAAGACCAGTGGTGAGCGCTTCTACCAACACGGCGGCGCCATCAACGGCTTCGATGCGCTGCTCACGATGTTCCCCGACAAGCGGCTCGCCGTGGTGGTGCTCGACAACCGCGGTGGCAATCCGATGCCGGCCATCAGCGCGCAGTTCGCCAAGGAGTTCGGTGGCGTGCCGTTCACGGTGCCCAGCGACTCGCTGCCGCCTGGCCGCAAGCCCACGGCCGCCGAGGCGCGCGCGATGGCCGGCGTGTACGCGATGGGACGCACGCAGCTGGAGCTCAAGGTCGAGGGCGACTCGGTGATCCTGCAGCAGGGCATCGCGCGCTTGCCGGTGCTGATGCTGTCCGAGAACAGCTTCTTCATCAAGCCGCCGATGGGCGACCGCCAGACGCTGTGGCTGATACCGGGCCCCGATGGCCGGATTGCCTATCTCTCGGCCTCGCTGCGCGCGCTGGCCCGGAAGGAGTAGTCGGTGCCGGTCGCACGCATCGTGTCGTGGACGTTGGTGCTGGTGCTGTTTGCGTTCGCGCTGGGCACCTATGGCGGGCTGCCGGAGCAGATCCCGACCGGGATCGATGCGTCGGGCAACGCGCGGGGCCTACGCGAGAGATCGTTGCTGATCTGGCTGCTCGTCCCCCTGATGGCGCTCTTGATCCAGGGGATGTTGGAGTTCATCCGCGCTTCGCTGCCGCGGCGGCCCCACTGGTTCAACTTCCCGGACAAGGACCGATTCCTGCGCCTGCCGGCGCGCTTTCGGCCGCCGGTGATCGAGGCCATGCGCGCGACGCTCGACATCACCGCCGCCGTCGGCCACCTGCCGCTGTTCCTCGTGCAGTACCTGATCTGGCAGACCGCCATCGGCAATCCGTCGAGCAGCGGCGTGGTGTTCATTCTGGTCGGCAGCGCGTTCATCGGACCGGTCATCCTGATCACGGTCGGTCGCGTGGGCACCGCGACCGAGGAGGCGGAGCGTCGCTGGAAGGCCGAGGGCTCGCCGACGGAGTGAGCTACGGCGCGCGGAACGGGTTCGCGAAGCGCGCGTCCGTCGGCAAGCTCTGGTCGGTCAAGGTGCGGAGGAACGACACCAGCGCTGCCTTGTCGGCGTCGGACAACGCGAGTCGCTGCGGCAGTGCGCCAGGCCCACGCAAGCGCGGATCCAGCGAGGGGCCTTCCTGCACCCCGCTGTTGTAGAACTCCACCACCTGTTCCAGTGACACGAAGCGACCGTCGTGCATGAAGCGCCGGCTGAGGCCGAGGTTCTTCAGCGACGGCGAGCGGAACACCTGCGTCTGTCCTGCATCCAAGCCATTCCCGTTGGAGTTCGCCGCCAAGGAAAAACTGGGCGCCGTGTGGCAACCCTGGCAGCCGGCACCACCGGCCGCGGGCGGCTGGAAGTACAGCTCTTGGCCGCGTCGTTCCTGCGCCGTGAATCCGGGCAGCGGGACGTTGAACGGCGGCGGCGCGCCCGGCGGACCGGGAAGCACCTGGGCGAAGGCCTGGTCCCAACGACTATTCACCGAAATGATGCTGCGCACGTACTGCGCCAGCGCGCGTTGTACGCGATCCTCGGTCACGACCGTGTCGCCGAAGGCCAAGCGAAACAACGGCGGATAGTACGGCAGCGCCGAGAGGCGATCGATCACGGCGGCGAAGCCGCCGTGCGCGTCGTCGAAGCCCATCTCCACCGCGTCGCGAATGGGCTGCGTGGTCTGCGCTTCGAGCGTCGGCGCACGCAGGTCCCAGAAGTACTTGCCGCTTTCGTTGAAGCGCGCGTTGGCCAAGCGCATCGAGTGCGCGCCAGTCTGGCCAAGGCCGTCGAATCCGCGGCTGAACTGCAGCGAGTCGCCGAATCCGAGTGACTGTTGATGGCAGGATCCACAGCTCACGGTTGCGGTGCGGCTCAGCTGCCGGTCGTAGAAGAGCACGCGGCCCAGTGTCGCGCCCGCGTTGGTGAGGGTGTTGCCGAGCGGGTTCTGCTCTTCGCGCTGGAGTTGCGGCGGGGTGTAGTAGGCCGGCAGGACCTGCGCCGCGTAGTTCGGCAGCGCTCGGGGATCCACGGTCAGCACGGCCGTGACGGCGGCGAAGCCGTCGTCGACCGGCGCGAGCGTGGCGTCGCTGCAGGCGGCGCCGAGACTGGCGAGCAGGAGTGCGTGGTACGTGCGCAAGGCGGTCCTCTGGCAGCGGACGTCGAATGGTTGTTGCCGTCTGACGACCCGCGGCGCCACGCCGTTAGCGCCAGAGTCCAGGGCGCCCGCGTTTCGGCGGCTCAGCGAATGAAGACGCGCGCCGCAACATTCGTCCCGACAATGCGCTCGGCGCCGTCCACCGTGAGCGTGATGGGACCGTCGAAGGGCGCGCGATGCACCACGCGCACACTGGCGCCTGGTCGGATCCCGATCTCGTCGAGGTAGCGCAGGAACGCCGGGTCGCGGTCTGACATGCGCACAACCGTTGCTTGTCCCCCTTCGGCGATCGTAAGCAGCGGCTCGGCGCGCGACTCATCAACCGTGCCGTCCGCCGCGGGAATCGGCGCGCCGTGCGGATCTTCCGTGGGATTGCCGATTGCTGCGGCCATCCGGTCAATCAGTTCATCGCTCGCCGCGTGCTCAAGACGCTCGGCTTCGTCGTGCACGTTGTCCCAGCCGAAACCGAGCCGCTGCACGAGATAGCTCTCGATGATGCGATGGCGCCGGATGAGCTGCAGCGCGGCGGTGCGACCGGCTTCGGTCAGCCGCGCACCCTTGTAGCGCTCGGAGCTTACGAGTCCGAGACGGGAAAGCCGCTGGATCATCCCGGTGACGCTGGCGGGCGCGATTCCGAGTCGGGCGGCGATGTCGTTCGTGCCCGCTGCCGATCCGCGCTGCTCGACTTCATAGATGGCCTTGAGGTAGTCCTCGGCCTGACCGGTCAGCGCGGGGCGCTCGGATTCTGGATTGGTCATTGACAATAAGTTAGGCTGCCCTAACTTGATACTCAACATTTAGGACATACTAACTAATGAACGTGTCGTTCCGAAATATTGCCGTCCTGCTGCTTGGGGCGGTCTCCGTGGGCCAGGCGCAGCAGCGAGCGCCCGCCGATTCTGTGCGCCTCGATTCGATCCGCGTTGATTCGCTGCGTCGTGCCGCGGTCGGCACCGACTCCGCCCGCCGGATTGGTGCGATGCAGGTGACGGCCACCTTCGCCCCCACGCGTGTACTCGACGCACCGCAGCCCGTCGCGGTGCTCGGCGGCGCGGAGCTTCGTCGCGCCCAGGGCGCCGCGGTGGGCGAGTTGCTCGAGCAGCTGCCCGGCGTGCGATCCCTCTCGATGACCACCGGCATCGGCAAGCCGGTGATCCGCGGGCTCACGCACAACCGCATCGTCACGCTCGACAACGGGCAGCGCACCGAAACGCAGCAGTGGGGCCACGACCACTCGCCGAACGTGGAGACGGCGAACGCGGAGCAGGTGGAGGTGATCAAGGGCCCGGCGAGCGTGCTCTACGGCAGCGATGCCTTGGGCGGTGTGGTGAACGTGATCGCTCCGGCGATGCCGAGCGCGCGCGGGGAGTCGCCGTTCCTGCGCGGCACGCTGACCACGGCATACAACACCAACGTGATGGGCCCGGACGCGACGATTCGGCTTGAGGCCGCGCGCGAAGGCCTCGGCGCACGTCTCGCGCTCACGGGGAGAAGCACTGGCGATATGCGCGCGCCCACGGGTCCGCTGCGCAACACCGAGAATCGCACGGGCAACGTCGATGCCGCGCTGGGCTATGCAGCCGCAACGGGCAAGCTCTCGCTGCGCTACGCGCGCCGTGAGGAGCGCATCGAGATCTTCGACGATCCGGTGACTGTGCCCGGCTACACGGGCTACCAGCGACTCACGACCGACCGTGGCACGCTGGAGGCCGAGCGGTGGCTGAGTCCTGCGCTGCGCCTGCAGACGCAGCTGGGCGTGGAGAGCAACTTCCGTCGCGAGTTCGCGGCGTCCGACGCCTCGGACATCACGCTGGGCCTGCTCGTGAACACGGCAACGGGTTTCGTGCACCTGCATCACGATCGCCTTGGCCCGCTCGCTGGCGGCACGATCGGCGTGTTCGCGATGGACAGCCGTTTCGAGAAGCGTGGACTGACCTCGTTGATTCCCAACTCGCGCTCGCGCGGCCTCGCTGTCTATGCGCTTGAGCACCTGGAGCGCGGACGGCTGCGCGGCACGATCGGTGCGCGTTGGGATGTGCGCGACCTCTCGATCGAGGACGACGCGGAACTGGGCCTCAGCGCCGATGCGCAGTCCCGCTCCGCGGTGACCGGCTCGGCGGGCGTCTCCTACCGGCTGACGCCGGTGGCATCGCTTGTGGCGAGCGTTGGCCGCGGCTTCCGCGCGCCGGCCGCGCCGGATCTCTACGCCTATGGATTCCACGAGGGCACGCGTGCGTTCGAGCGCGGCAACCCCAACCTCGGTGTGGAGACGTCGCTCAACACCGACCTCGGCCTTCGCGTCGAAGCCGCTCGCGTGACGGGCGAGCTGAGCGTCTTTCGCAACGCCATCGACGACTACATCTACCTGCGCCCCTTCGGCACCGGCGCGGCCTTCGATTCGTTGGAGGTCGTGCAGGGCAATGCGCTGCTGCAGGGCCTGGAGGCGCGCGCCGCCTGGCGTGCCCTGCCCTGGCTGACGCTGCAGGGCGCCGGCGACATCGTGCGCGGAAACAACACCACTGCGGAGGTCCCGCTGACCTTCGTGCCGCCGCCGCGCGCGCAGGTTGGCGCGCGATTCGAGCGCCAGCGTCTTGGCGCGGCCGTGATTCGCCCCTCGCTCAGCCTCCAGGGCGAGTACAACTGGCGGCAGACCCGCGTGGACCCGCGTGACGTCGCGCCACCAGGCTATGCACTCTGGAACCTCGGTGCCGGCGGCACGCTGCTCCTCGGCTCGCGCGTGTTCATCGTGGACGCATCGCTGCGGAACGCATTCGACACGGAGTTCCGCAGCTTTATGAGTCGCTACAAGGAGTTCGCCAACGGACCCGGACGCGCGCTGATCCTGCGTGTCACGACGGAGTTCTAGCGCGCGTAGGTCACCGGCACCGGCGGGTCGCCGTGCGAGAGCCCGTGCAGCAACGCCAGGCCCGTTGGGCCTTCGCTGTTGCCGCTGAAGCGGTGGTTCTGCAGGTAGCCGGACTCGAACGCGAGCTGCGTGCCGCTGCGCGTCCAGGTACCGAAGTCGCCGGTGTAGGCGCGGTAGAGCAAGGTCGTCGGCGGGCCGTTGGGCTCGCCCTCCCATTCGCTGTAGTAGATGCCCTGCTGGTACTGCCCGTTGGGATGCAACGCGAGTCGCGCCGAGTCCACGAGGTAATGCGTGCTGAAGCGTCGGCCGTCGACCTCTACGTCGGGGAAGACGTACATCGCCGATGGCAGCGGGTGTCCGTTCACGGTTGCCACGCGGTACTCACCGAACATCGTCGGCGGCGGCGCGACGCTGCGCAGCGTGGCGAGGACGTATCCTTCCGCGCTGCCGCGGATGGGCAGGACCGTGGAGTCACCAGGCGTCATCCGCGCCACGACGAAGCTGCGCACGCCGAGATCCGAGGTGAAGAGGTAGCCACTGTCGCTGACGGCCCAGCGCCCCCATTCGAGCTGCGCCACGCGGACCGGCGTCGCGCCGGCGCGGTAGCGCTGGAACCACATCCGGCGTTCCCAGGTGCTGTCGGCGCGCACCTCGACCGTAGCGGAATCGAGGAAGTCCTGCTCCAGGGTCCCGTCCACCAAGCGGTGGGCAATCAACGCGGGAAGCGGCTGGCCTTCGGCCGCGTGGACATACCACGTGGCGGCGGCGAGCGGCGGAAGGGGTTGTGAACGCGGGGGGCCGGCGGGCGAGTCGCCGGTGCAGGAGGCCAAGAAGACAACCGCCGCGGTGGCTACGGCGGTGATGGTGCGCGACATCGAACTGCGTCCTCAGGAATCGGATAACAGGCAATGGAGCCGTTCGATATCGGCGACGGCGGCCCGGATGTGCATACTACGCCGCTCCCCGACCTTTTGATTCGGACCTCGGGGGGGTCGGGGCCAACCCGCTAGCTTTAGGAAGCTCTGCCCAACGCAACCCACAGGGGCTATGTCCGTCGTCCAAGACCTGATCCGCCTGCTCGAACTCGAGCAGATCGAGCAAGACATCTACCGCGGGATGAACCGCGACGTCGGCACGGGCCGCGTATTCGGCGGCCAGGTGTTCGCGCAGGCATTGGTCGCCGCGCGCCGCACGGTCGGCGAGGGCCGTGAGGCGCACTCGGTACACGGCTACTTCCTGCGCGAGGGCGACACCTCGGCGCCGATCGTGTACTTCGTGGACCGTCCGCGAGACGGCCGCTCCTTCACCTCGCGCCGCGTCACCGCGATCCAGCACGGCAACGCGATCTTTCACCTCTCGGCGTCGTTTCACATCGCCGAGCCCGGGTTGGACCATCAGTTCGCGATTCCCGAGGTGCCGCCGCCGGAGGAGTGCCCCGAGGAACTGGAGATTATCCGCGGCAACGCGGACAAGATTCCCGAATCGCTGCGCCACGTGCTGACGCAGGACCGTCCGCTGGAGATGCGGCTGATCCGGCCGAACAATCCGTTCCGTCCGCCGGAAGCGGTGCCAGTCGCCGATGCGCATCGGATGGTCTGGTTCCGCCTGCGCGAGCGCATTCCCGACGCGCAGATGTTGCATCACGCCGTGCTGGCCTACGCCTCCGACTACGGCTTCCTGCCCACGGCGCTGCAGCCGCACGGCGTGTGGTGGCGCGACCCGCGGCTGTTCCTCGCCTCGCTGGACCACACGCTCTGGCTGCATCGTCCCTTCCGCGCCGACGAGTGGCTGCTCTACGTGAGCGATACGCCGTCGGCGTTTGGTGCGCGCGGATTCGTGCGCGGCCAGGTGTTCACGCGCAGCGGCGAGTTGGTGGCCAGCGCCGCGCAGGAAGGCCTCACGCGACTGGTCGAGAAGAAGTGACCGAACAACTCGCGACGGGCCTCGCGTACTTCGTGGTCTTCCTGCTCTCGACCACGCTGCACGAGGCGGCGCACGCCTGGGCGGCACTGCGCGGTGGCGATCCCACGGCCTACCACGGCGGGCAGGTTTCGCTGGACCCAATGCCACACATCCGGCGCGAGCCATTCGGCATGGTGATCCTGCCGCTACTCACGTCGGTGACGATGGGCTGGCCCTTCGGCTACGCCAGTGCGCCCTACGACACGCGATGGGCGGCGCGGTACCCGCGGCGCGCAGCGTTGATGGCGCTGGCCGGCCCGGCAGCGAACCTGCTGCTCGTCGTGCTCGCGTTGGCCGCGCTGCGCGTCGGGGCGATCGCCGAGATCTTCGTGCCGCCCGAGCGCGCGACCTTCGGCATGCTGGCGATGACCGACGGTGGCGCGGCCTGGGACGCGGCGGGACGGATGCTCAGCATCGTCTTCTCGCTCAACCTGCTGCTGTTCGTGTTCAACCTGCTGCCGGTGCCGCCGCTGGATGGCAGCGCGGCCATCACCCTGTTGATGTCGCGTGGCGTGACGGCGCGCTACCAGCAGCTCATCTGGGGCACGCCGGCGCTTGGATTCCTCGGAATCTTCGTGGCCTGGAAGCTGTTCCCGTCGATCTTCGGGCCCGTGTTCACCACGGCCATCAGCTTGATCTATCCGGGAGTGGCCTACGGCTGAGCTAGCGCGCGAACTGGGCGTTGAACTGCCAGGCCGCGCGACTCAGGAAGCCGTCGGCGCGGAACTGTAGGGGCACGCTGACGCCGAGCGCGGCGGCACCGCCTACAAGCCACAATCGCGCGGTGTCGTCGCTGCCCTGCTCACCGCTCGCGCGCAGTGCTCCCACGAGGATTGCCGCCGCGCCGAGATCCGTGAGCAACGCCGCCGCCCATCGCGTGCGCACGGCGCGGCTCCCCAAGGCCTCGGCGGTCGGCACGCCGGAAAAGGCCGCCTCGAGTGAGCCCGGAAAGAAGAATCCGAGTGTCGCCACGTGCGCCTCGTCCGCGCCGCGGACCACGGCCAGGCCGTTCCAGCGTGGCACCACGTTGAGCGCGCAAGACTCGTAGCTGCAGGACGGCAGGCGCGAAGGCGAGGCAGACTGTGCGCCGAGTGCAGCCGTGGGGAGTGAGAGCAGGCCGAGCAGCGCGAGCAGGGCGCCGCCATTGACCCCGCCGCCGCTGATCGAGCCGGACGAGGCGCTCGCCGCCGAGTTCGGCGGCGTCGAGGACGACGCCGAGGCCGACGCGTCCGCCGGCGCAAAGAACCGCCAGAGCAGCCAGCCACTGAGCCAGCCGAGTCCGGCAGCGAACACGACATCGCTCACGAAATGCGCGCGGTGCAGCACGCGCGTGGCCGCGCAGCCAATCGCCAGTCCATAGCCCACCCAGCGCGCGCGGGGAAACAGCCGCGCCAGCATCGCCGCGCCACCGAAGGCCACGGCCGCGTGCGAGCTTGCAAAGCCCAAACCACCGGTGCTCCACGTGCGCTCATCCCACGGTCGGAAGCCGTACAGCCCATCGTGCGCACCGGGCCGCTCACGGCGCACCACAATCTTGATCAGCTCCGCCAGTGCGCCCGCCAGCGTCGGTGACCAGAACAGCAACCACGCGCGCCGCTTGGCCCAAGCGCGTCGCGCTGGATTGCTGCCTTCGTGCAGCCCGACCGCCAGCGCCAGCAGGATCCAAGTGCCGCTGAAGCCCATCACGCGTAGCAGGCGGCCGAGGTCCTTGTCGTAGATGGTCGGTGCGTTCAGCCACTGGTATGCCGTGCGGTCCACGAGCATCGCCACGGCGGTGGCCACCAGCGTGATGGCGAGCGCAATCCACGCGCTGCGCGGCGTCGCCTCCCGCAACCCGACCTCGCTCATCGCCAAATCTCCCCGAAGGTGCTGAGGATGCGCTCCGTCATCCCCCACACGGTGTAGTCGCCCAGCTGGAATGCGTCGACGCGCAGCTGCATATCGCGCACTTCCACCGTTGTCACGATGCGCGTCGCCGGCGCGAAGAGCTCGCCGACGCGCACCCAGCGCCAGGACGCGACCTCGTGGTTCGGCGTCACCTCGACGGACGTCGACGCCCCCTGCGCCGCGTCGAGGATCGTCACGTACGGCCGCACGATGATCGGTGGCAAGACGGGCGTGCGCGGACGCAGTTCATCGAGCGCACCAAGCACGCGGCCGTGCGCCCGAACGTCGATGCCGACTTCCTCGATGGTCTCGCGCAGCGCGGTCTCCTCGAGCGAGGCATCACCGGCATCCCAGCGGCCGCCTGGCAACCCGACTTGCCCGCTCCAGGGATCGCCCTCGCGCGCTGCGCGGCGGATCAGCAGCAGCTCGAGGTCGTCCTCGGCCTCGCGGAGCACGAGGGCAACCGCCGCCTCGTGATACGGCTCGTCTCGCTCGGCGAGTGCTCCGGGGCGCTGCACAATCGCCTGTGCAACTCGGGCGATGCGCGACTCCACCGACGCCGCACGCGCCGCAGCCGAGGCGTCCGAGGCGTCAGCGCCCGCGGCCATCTCAGCCCTCGACGGGACCGTCGGCCGCCACCCAGCTCGCCCAGCCGCCGGCCATGCTGGCGACGTCCTGATAGCCCATCACCTGCATCACGTCGGCGGCAAAGGCGGAGCGATTGCCGCGCGCACAGTAGACCACGACCTTCGCCTCGCGCGGGATGAGCGCCTCGACCTTGGTCTCGAGATTCCCGCGCTCAATCACGATGGCGTCGGGCAAGCGCCCGAGATTCGTCTCCTTCGGCTCGCGCACATCGAGCAGCACGGGCTTGTCAGCGCCGTCGAGCGCGGCCATCACCTCGGCGACGGTCACCTCGCGGATGCGGCTCTTCGCCTCGGCAATCAAGTCGGCGGCGGTCTTGTACGACATCTATATGGGAGGCGTCGGGGTGGCACGGAGGGCCAGCCGCGGTCACTCGTAACGCAGGGCCTCGATGGGATCGAGACGCGCCGCCCGCCGCGCTGGCCAGACCCCGAAGAATATACCGATGGCCGCACTGAAACCGACGGCCAGCAGGATGGAGTCCATCGACACCTCCATCGGCCAGCCGTTGAGCCGTCCGAGGAACATCGCCGCGCCGTAACCCATCGCCACGCCCACCACACCGCCGATCAGGCAGAGCGTCATCGCCTCCAGCAGGAACTGGATGAGCACGTTGCGGCGCGTGGCGCCCAAGGCCTTCCGCACGCCGATCTCGCGCGTGCGCTCGGTGACCGACACCAGCATGATGTTCATGATGCCGATGCCGCCGACGATGAGGCTCACGGCGGCGATGCCGGCGAGCAGGAAGGTCAGCGTCTCGCCGGCCTCCGCCTGCGCCGTGAGAAACTCGGAGTTGTCCTGAATGCGGAAGTCGTTGGTGGCATCGGGCCGCAGACGATGCTCGCGCCGCAGGATCTGCTCGATGTCCAGGATGCCCGCGTTCATCCGCTCCGGCGCCACCAGCTTCGCATTGATGCGCTGGATGCGGTCCGAGCCGAAGATTCGGAACTGCCCGGTACTGAGCGGGATGAACACCGACTCGTTGGGATCGTCGCGCCCGCGGCTCGCATACTGCCCGAGCACGCCGATGACCTCAAAGTTGATGCCACGGATCTGCACCTGCCGCCCCACCAGGTCGGCGGCCACGACCTCACCCAGCCGCAGTTCCTCGGGGATGTCCGCGCCCAGCACCACGACCTGCTTGCGCTGCGCCTGGTCGCCTTCGCTGATGAATCGGCCCGCCACGAGTTCATAGCGATCGATCTGCTCCAGCTGCGGAACCGTCGCGATGACATCGACGTTTCCGTTGTTCTCGCCGATCTTCAGCTGCTGCCGGCCCGTGAGGATCGGCGCCACGGCGATTAGCGACGACGCCTCCTTCAGCGCCTCCGCATCGTCGATGGTCAGCCGCGCCCGCTCGGCGCTGGCCGCGCCGCGCACGAAGGACTGACCGGGCGAGATCGTCAGGCGGTCCGTGCCCAGTGCGGCCAGCTGCGCCTCGACGGCGGCCTGTGCGCCGGAGCCGAGCGCAATCATCGTGATGACCGCTCCCACACCGATCACGATACCGAGCGCCGTGAGGAAGGCGCGCCCTTTCGTGGCCCGCAGCGAGGCCAGCGCGACGCTGAGGATCTCGGAGAAGCGCACGGCTCAGCCTCCGCCCAGCGGTCCGCCCCCGACGCGACGCTGGATCCATTCGGCGCGGCGCGCCTGGTCGGCCAGCAGGCCAGAGGTCGGCAGGATCACGACCGTGTCGCCTTCGACGAGGCCATCGAGCACCGCGGCCCAATCGTAGTCGGTGAGACCCATCTGCACCGCCTGCGCCCGCACCTGCCCGTTGTGCCGCACGAAGGCCGCGAAGGCACCGCGGGGGAAGTCACGCAGCTGCGCGCGGATCGAATCCGAAGAAAGGCCCACGAGTTCGGCGACCGTTTCCACATCGCGCTCGTCGCGCAGCGCAGTGACCGGCACCGCGAGCACGTCACGGGCCTCGCCGATCATGATTTCCACCTCTGCGTTCATCCCGGGCTTGAGCAGCGCATCCGCGTTGGGGATGCGCACGATCACCGGGAACGTCGTGACGTTCTGCTCGATCACAGCCTCGGCGCCCACGCGCAGCACTTCGCCGCGGAAGGGGCGGTTCGGGAACGAGGCCACGGTGATCTCCACCGGGAGGCCTTCCTTGATGCGGCCGATGTCGCGCTCGTCGACCAGCGCGCGCACCTCGACGATATCGAGCGAGGCCATCCGCATCAGGATCGCACCGCCGCCCACGTCGCGGCTCGCCGAGGCGATGACGCTGCCCACGGCGACGCTGCGGGAGAGGATGACGCCGTCGGATGGCGCACGCACTTCCGTCTGCACGAAGGCGATGCGGGCGTCCTCAAGCGCGCGCTGCGCGCGGATGAGGTCTGCGTAGGCGGTGGCACGCGAGAGCCTTGCGGCTTCGGCTTCCTCTTCCGTCAGCGCCTGCTGCGCGAACAGCTGCTCGGCGCGCTCAAGCCGTGATTCGGCGTTGGCCAGCGCGGCCTGCGCGACGACGGAATCGGCCGTCGCCTGGATGACCGCATTGCTGGGAATGCGTGGGTCCACGCGCGCCAGGAGCTGGCCGCGGCGGACCATCTCGCCTTCCTCGACGTGCACCTCGGTGATCTCGCCCGAGGCCTGGGATTTGACTTCGATGGTGGTCACCGGCGCGACCGTGCCGGCGGCACGGGCACTGATGACGATGTCGCGCGCGCCGATAACGGCGGTGCGGAGCGGTTCGGCGCTTTCAACCTCGGAACACGCGGCGACTACGAATGCAGCCGCGGCGAGACCGAGCGCGTGGCGCAAGGCATCTGGTCTCATATCTCAGTAACGCGTAAGGCGTGAAGAGCGTTCAGAAGAGGCGGAGACGCGGTTCTCGCGCCAGATTTGCCCCCTATGTCTCTGACGTTACAAGTACTCTTGGGGTTAATCGCCGGCCTTGGCCTGGGGCTTGGCATCGCGGGCGTCGAGGGCGCCTGGGCCGCGGCGCTGGTGGGCTGGATCGAGCCGCTGGGGACGCTGTTCATCAACGCGATCCGGATGACGGTGATTCCGCTGGTCGTCGCCACGCTGATTGTCGGCGTGAGCGCGGCGCCGGACCCGCGTGCGGTCGGGCGGCTTGGCGCGCGGTCGCTGGCGATCTTCGTCGTGGTGATCGCGCTGGCGTCGATTGTGGGCGTGGCGCTGGGGGCGCCGTTGCTGGGCGCCTTCGATCTTGATCCGTCGGCGGTTGATGCGCTCCGCGCCTCGGCCGCGAGCGCCGGCGAGGCCGCACAAGCGAACGCCAAGGTGCAGACGCTGAGTGAGTGGCTGCTGTCGTTGGTGCCGACGAACCCCATCAAGTCGGCGGCAGATGGGGCGATGCTGCCTTTGATCGTCTTCTCAGTGCTCTTCGCAGCGGCGATGACGCGTGTGGAGGGCGAGCGGCGCGCCGCGCTGCGCAAGGTGTTCGAGGGCATCCAGGATGCGTCGCTGGTGCTCGTGCGGGCCATTCTCGCAACGGCGCCCATCGGTGTCTTTGCGCTGGCCGTGCCGCTCGCGGCGCGGATGGGGCTTGCGGCTGCCGGTGCGCTGCTCGGCTACATCGTGATCGTAAGCAGCATCTCCATCGTGTTCATGGCTTTGGTGCTGTATCCCGCGGCCGTGGTGATTGGGCGCACGCCGCTGCGTGAGTTCGCCAAGGCCTGCTTGCCGGCGCAGGGCATCGCCTTCAGTTCGCGCTCCTCACTGGCCGCGCTGCCGGCGATGCTGGAGAGCGTGAGGGACAGCCTGCGCCTGCCGCCGCAGATCGGCAGTTTCTTCATTCCGTTGGCGGCGAGCATGTTCCGCGCGGGCGCGGGCATCGGACAGACGGTGGGTGTGTTGTTCATCGCGAAGTTGTACGGAGTGGACCTGAACACGGCGCAGTTGCTCACCATCGCGGCGACGAGTGCCATCACGTCGTTCAGCGTGCCGGGTGTGCCGGGCGGTTCGATTCTCGTGATGATTCCCGTGCTGATGGCGGCGAACATTCCTATAGAAGGTATTGGCATCCTGCTCGGCGTGGACACGATTCCCGACATGTTCCGCACCACGACCAACGTGACGGGGCATATGGCCGCCGCGACGATCCTCGCGCGTGGCGAGCGCGCGGGCGACGCATCGGATGACGCAGGTGCGCCGCGCCTTGCGACCGGCACATCCGCCGCTGCTAGTGGCTGAGCACTGGCCGGCGCTGCTGGGCGCCGGACTCTGGGCGCTGCCGATGCTCGTAGTGGCCCTGCGGTTCCGCAACTCGCGCCGGCTCGACGAGTACGCGCAGCGCGTTGAGGGCGACACGCCGCTGGTCAGCGTGGTGATCCCCGCGCGCGACGAAGCGCACAACATCGGTGACTGCCTGCGCAGCGTGCTGGCGTCCTCGTATCCGGCGCTGGAGGTGATTGTGGTGGACGATCACTCCAGCGACGGGACGGCTGACATCGCACGCGGCGTAGCCGGTGAAGATGCCGCGCGGCGTGGTGGACAGTCGCGTGTGCGCGTCGTGCCGGCGCCGCCGCTCCCGGACGGCTGGTTCGGCAAGCAATGGGCCTGTCACAGCGGTGCGCAGCAGGCAGGCGGTGCGCTGCTGCTGTTCACCGACGCCGACACCAGGCACGGCTCCGAGCTCATCGCGCGCAGCGTGACCGCCCGCGAGCAGCGCGGCGCCGACCTGTTCACGGTGGCGGGCCATCAGGCTGCCGTCAGCTTCTGGGAAAAGGTGCTGCAGCCCTACGTGATGAGCATCTTGCTCGCGCGCTACGGCGGCCTCGAGACGATGAGCCGCAGCACGCGCCCCGTCGATAAGATCGCCAACGGCCAGTATGTGCTGACCGCGCGCGAGGCCTACGCGCGCGCCGGCGGACACGAGGCCGTGCGTGCGCACGTGGCCGAGGACCTGCGCCTGGCGCAGAGATACACCGAGCTGGGGATGAGCGCGCAGATGGTGTTGGCGCAGGATCATCTCAGCACGCGGATGTACACGAGCCTGGGTGAGATCTGGCGCGGTTGGGGGAAGAATGTGTACGCGGCGGGTCGCGACACCCTGCCATTGGGCGCCATCGGGCGCGCGGCCTTGCCGTTCGTGTTTCCGCTGCCGGCGCTCCTGCCCGTGTTCCCCATCGTGGTGCTCGCGCTTGGACTCTCCGGCGTGCTTGGCGACTGGGCCCTGTGGTTCGGCACCATCGGCTCGGCCACCAGCGTCCTCTATTGGATGGGATCCTACGCCTATGCGCGTCTCAATCCGCTTTGGGGGCTGAGCTATCCGCTGGCCGCCGTGATGTTCTCCGCCATCTGTGCCACGGCTGCGTGGCGCGGCAGTCGCGTGGCCTGGAAGGGCCGTGGTTACCATTCGGTGAGCGCCGCGCCGTAGCAATCGGCGCCGTCGCGCCCGACGACCTGAACCCGCGCCAATTCAAGCCCCGTGGCCCCAACTCGCAACTACGCCGTGCTGTTCGACCTCGACGGCACGCTTGTGGATTCCATCGGCCTGCTCATCGCGAGCATGGAGTACGCATACGAGGGCCGGGCGCTGCGGCCGTCGGTACGCGAGTGGACCAATCTGATTGGCACGCCGTTGGATCAGATGCTCGGGCTCTGGGCCGAGGATGAGGCGGACGTGGCGCGGCTGCGGGCGCGGTATCGGGAGCACCAGCTCGAGCATCACGACCGTATGGTGACGGCGTATCCCGGTACGGTGGACAGTGTGCGTGCCCTGCACGCGGAAGGATTCACGCTTGGTGTCGTGACGTCGAAGCTCGAGACGGGCGCGCGGCGTGCGCTGAAGTTGATCGGCGTGGAGGAATGCTTCACCACGGTCGTCGGCATCGAAGCCACGACGCGGCACAAGCCGGAGCCCGAGCCGGTGCTTGAGGCCTTGTCGCGGCTTGGGGTGCCGGCAGCGCGCGCGGTGTTTGTCGGGGACTCCACGCACGACATGCACGCCGGGAATGCGGCGGGCGTCGAGACCGCGGCCGTGCTCTGGGGCCCGTACTCGCGCACGGATCTCGAACCGACAAAGCCGCGGCATTGGCTCATGGCGATGCCGGAGGTGGTGCCATTGGCGCGGATGTTGGCGACGCGATGATGTAACGGGCAATCGCGCGGTGCGCGGCTGCGACGGCTCGCAGGGCAGCGTGCGCGCGTGCTCACCACAATCGATGCGGCCAAGCTCCTGAGCGCCCCGCGAGACGGCAACAGCCTGTGCGCGCTCGGCGAGGCGCTGGGATTTCGCGCTACAGGATCACTCGCACGTCGCGAGTGCCGTCGACTCGGCCTTCCCGAGGACATCGCCGCTCCCCGACTCGGCGTCGGGGCCAACGAACTGCGAGCCCTGTACCTGCGGGCGCCGGCGGCACAGGCTTCACGCGATGCGCTCGCACGACTCTGCAAGCAGGTGGCGTGGGTCGCACCGGAGTTTGGGTGGTTGATTCTGGTCGACCTGCGCGAGTCCGACCGACTGGTCGTCGCGGTCCCGCCACTTGGTGGCAGCGGAAGCGTAGCCGCGCTGGAGGTCGCGCGCCGTTCCGTCACTGAGCGCGACGCAGAGACGTTCGCGGCGCTGGCAGGCGCAGCGGGCGACTCCACGCTCGCGCGGCATCGGCGTTGGCGCGAGATCCTCGGGCGCGACGCCCTGTCGCAGCGCTTCTATCGTGAGTTTGAACGCGGTGTCGGCGCGTTGGCCGATTCGTCGCAGGGACGCGCGACGCCCGACGAGCGTCGCACTATCGCGCTGTTGCACGCCTCGCGCTTGCTGTTTGTGGCATTCCTCGAGGCGCGGGGCTGGCTCAACGGCGATCGTGAGTTCCTGCGGCAGCAGTTCACGCTGCGCAGCGGCGGTCGCGGGGCGCATCGGCGAATGCTCGAACCCCTGTGGTTCGGGACGCTCAACACACCGCTGCGACGACGCGCGCCGGATGCAAAGGCCTTTGGCCGCCTGCCGTTCCTCAACGGCGGCCTGTTCACGCGCACGCCACTGGAGCGCCGCCTGCGGCATCTTGCCCTGCACGACAACGCACTTGGCGACTTCATTCACCGCGTCCTCGGCGGATTCCGCCTCACGGCGCGCGAACAGGCGCTCGACTGGTCCGATGCCGCGGTCGACCCGGAGATGCTCGGCCGAACCTTCGAGTCGCTGATGCACCCGGCGACGCGCAAGAGCCGCGGCACCTTCTATACGCCGCCGGCGATGCTCGGCGCGCTTACCAGCGATGGGCTGGCGGCCGCGCTTGAGCACGCGACGCTGGCGGATCTCCGCATCTGTGACCCCGCCTGTGGATCCGGCGCGTTCCTCGTGCACGCCTTGGATCGACTGAGCGCCCTTTGGCAGGCAGGTGGCGACAACTCGCCACCGACCCAGATCCGCCGTCGCGTCGCAACGCAGCAGATCTTTGGCGTGGACATCGATCCCATCGCGGTGTGGCTCTGCCAGCTGCGCCTGTGGCTGGCGGTCATCGTCGACGACCCCGCGAGCGACCCGGCGGAACTACAGCCACTGCCCAACCTGGACCGCAACGTGCGCGAAGGCGATGCGCTCGCTGGCGACGCCTTCGCACACGCGGCGACCCCCACGGGCAGGCTCACGGCACCGCCGCTCGGTTCTGCCTTAGCGATCTCGCGGCTGCGCGAGCGATACGCCCGCACCACAGGCGCGCGCAAGCGGACCCTGGCGCGCACGCTCGACCGAGAGGAGCGCAAGGCGGAGATCGGCGACGTCGAGCGACGGCTGCTGCTCACACAGGCGCAGCGCCGCGACCTGCTGTCCGGTGTGCGCTCGCCGACTCTCTTCTCCGGGCCTCGCACGCCCAACGCTGCGGCCTGGCGTGAACTCGCCGCGCTCAGGCTTGAGGCGCGGCGGTTGCGCGCGCGACTCGAACGGCTTCGCGATGGCGCCGCCCTTCGCTTCGGCTTCGCCTCGCACTTCCCTCACATCGCCAGAGAGGGCGGGTTCGGATTGGTGCTCGGGAACCCGCCCTGGGTGCGGCCCCACGCGGTAGAAGCCGACGAACGCGCGAGACTGCGCGAGCGATTCCAGGTGTTCCGCAGCGCGCCGTGGGAGGCCGGTGCGGCCGGTGCCGGTGCTGGCCGCGGCTTCGCGGGCCAAGCGGATCTCGCGGCGCTGTTCACCGAGCGGGCACTGCATCTCGCACGGCCCGGTGGAGCCATTGCGCTGCTGCTGCCCGCGAAGCTGTGGTCCTCGCTGGCGGGCGGAGGTGTTCGTGCGCTGCTCACCGACAGCACTCGGCTGCGTGTCGTGGACGACTGGAGCGAGGCATCACAGGGCTTCGACGCGGTCACGTATCCGTCTGGACTGGTGGCGACGCGGGTGGAGGCGCAGGCCGCGGCGCGGCCGTCAGACGGCGTGAAAGTCCGCGTCAGGCGCGATGACGACCTGCGAGAATGGAAGAGCCCGGCCGCGGGCCTCGCGCTCGACGACACAGCCGGAGCGCCCTGGCTGCTGCTGCCCCCCGCCGTACGCGCCGCCTTCGATCTGCTCGCCTCGCTGGGCACGCCGCTGCATGAGACCGCCTTCGGCCGCCCTACGCTCGGCGTGAAGAGCGGCTGCAATGCCGCCTTCGTGCTCGCGCGGCACGAAGCCGCAAGGCTCGGCATTGACGCCGGCTCGGTCCGTCCCCTGCTCCGCGGCGAGGACCTCGCGCCCTGGAAGGCGCGGCCGTCGGAGTCGCGCATCATCTGGACGCACGACCGGCGCGGCGCGGTGCTCGAAACGCTGCCGAGCGCTGTACATCGACACCTGCGTCGCTGGCGACACGAGTTGGAGCGGCGCAGCGATGCGCGCGGCGCGCGCTGGTGGTCGCTGTACCGCACGGAGTCCGCGCGCAGCGACCGGCCACGCGTCGTGTGGGGAGACATCGGCAAGCAGCCGCGCGCCCTCGTGCTACCGCGCGGCGACCGCTCGGTACCGCTCAACACCTGCTACGCCGTCTTCGCCGCGACAGAGGACGACGCGCACGCGCTGGCCGTCCTGCTCAACTCCGCGATCGGCACTGCCTGGCTCGCCGCGCTGGCCGAACCTGCTCGCGGCGGATATCGGCGCTTTCTTGGTTGGACCTGCGCGCGGTTCCCGCTCCCACGCGACTGGCCGCAGGCGCGGACGCTGCTCGCAACACTGGGAGCACAAGCGGCGGCGGGGAGCGAACCACCAACTCCGCGGGAGATCGACGAGCAGGTGCTCGCCGCCTATGGTGTGGAGGAGTCTGCCATCTCCGCGCTGCTCGCGTGGAACGGGTGTTAGCCTCGCGGCGACTCGCCGAGGTCCAGCGGCGCATTGCGGATGCGTGGTTCTCCGCGCGTGGCACCGCCGCGCAAACCTCCGCTTCACTCGGACGATTCACGCTCCGTGACTCGCAGCGGGAAGTGCTGCGCCGGATTGACGCAGCGCTTGCCCACTTCGGCGGCGCCCTCCTCGTGGACCCGCCGGGCACGGGCAAGACCGTCATCGCACTCGGCGTCGCGCGGCGCTACCCCGATTCACTTGTCGTCGCACCCGCAACCTTGCGCGACCAATGGCTTCGCGCCGCTGCCCGCGCGGACGTTCCGATGCGGTTCGTCTCAGTGGAGGCGCTCAGCCGCGACCGCGAACCGTTGCCCGCTGCACTCGTCATCGTCGATGAAGCGCATCACGTGCGCAGCCGCAGCACGCATCGCTACGCACGTCTCGCGGAACTCTGTCAACGTGGCCAGGTGCTGCTGCTCACTGCGACGCCCGTCGTCAATCGACGCAGCGACTCCGATGCCCTGCTTGAGCTCTTCCTCGGCGCGCGGGTCGCGGAACTCTCGCCGGCGGACCGTGCGCGCATCGTGCTGCAGTCGGGCGCAGGCGATGCACGGCGACCGCCCATTCTGAGACTTCAGCCACTGGCGGTGCCCGAGCACCCGATGATTGGCCCGGCCATCGACGCCCTGCCCGCTCCCTTCCCCACCGCCGATGGCAGCGCGGCCCTCGCGCTGATCCAGGCCTCGCTTCTGCTCGCGTGGCAGTCCAGCCTTGCTGCGCTGAACGCGGCGCTCCGTCGACGACTGCAGCGCGGGCAGGTGCTGCTGGAGCACCTGGAGCGTGGGCAGTGGCCCGAGCGATCGCAGTTGCGCGACTGGATGTTGTTGGACGATGAGGCCACGCAGTTGGGACTGCCGTTTGCGCTCGACTCCCTGCCCGCGCCTGGCGACGCGGTGCAGGTGCTCGAAGCGCATCTTCAGCAAGTCCGCACCTTGCGCGCGCTGGTCAACCCGTCGGTCGAGGGTGATGCAGCTGCTCGTGCCAGCGCGATTCGCGGGCTGCTGTCCGAGCACACAGGACGCCGCATCGCTGTGTTCGCGGCGCACGCGGAAACGACTCGGGCACTGTGGCGCGAGCTCCGGGCGCTTCCGGGCACGGTTGCGGTCATCGGGCCGCGAGTGCTCGCCGCGTCTGGCCGCTGGCATCGCAGTGAGATCCTCACGCAACTCGGCCCGCGCGCGCGGCGCTTTGACCCTGCCGACCCGCGCGGCGTCCGCTTGCTGCTCAGCACCGACGTGCTCGCCGAGGGTGTTGAGCTGCAGGGCGTGGATGTGATCGTGCACGGCGATGCTGCGTGGACGCCGGCGCGACTTCGTCAGCGGGTCGGGCGCGCTGCGCGCAGTGGACGCGATGCACCGGTGTTCGTGACGCGGTTCGGTGTTGATCGCCAGGCGATGGCGCGGCTGAGACTCGGCGCCAGACTCAGGGCCAAGCAAGACGCCGCACACGCCGAACTGCGCGCGGCGCGCGCAGTCAGGAAGCTCGACCGACTCCTACAGGGCTGGCGGTCCCAACCGCGCGACGGCGACCAAGCACCCGTGCGGGGAGACTCGCGGGAAGAGCCGCGGGGGGCGTCGTGGCAGGCCTCAGTACTCGCAGCGGCGACCTCGAGCCGCGCTGGTTTCGTTGCCGTACTGCAGATGGGCGCGTCGACACAACTCATCTGCGGTCGATTGCGGAGCAGCGGGTGGAAGGTCGGAAGTGATCCCGCGACGCTGCTACGGGCGCTGCGCGAACTCAGCGCATGCCCGAAGCCGTCGTCGCTCCCGTCGCGACGCCGGCCGCTTGATCCACCGAGTGTGGCCAGGCCGTCGCATGGCGAAGTTCGATCCGTGCTCAAGGCGATTCGGCGCTGGCTGCAACAGAGCGCGAGCCGAACCGCAACGGCAAGCGAGTCCGGCGACCCCGACACCTGGCGGCTCCTGCTGCGCCGCGTGCACGAGGACAACGACTCCCAACCGCTCACCCGTCGTGCCCCTCGCGAAGCGCAGTGGACGCGGCTGCTCGAGTCGCTGCGCCAACGCCCACACATTGGGCTCTGGCGCGGCCTGCGCCGGCTGCTGCGCGGGCCGAGAACTGACGCGGACCTGCTCGCGGCGATCGACAGGCTGGTCGGGGGCGCCCAAGGCCGCCGTGATGTTTCGGCGGAGGCTCGGGACAGCCCGAGCAAGTCAGAAGCGCGAGTGCGAACAGTCGCGCTCTTGCTGCTTAGAGCCCCAGCCCCTATCGCCGCTCCCCATCCGCCGGCAGCGCCACCCGCTCCGCCCGGTCCGCCATCAGCCGCGCCTGAAAGCGCTGCGCCTCGCCGATCCGCTCGATCTCGATCGCCATCGCATCCATGCTCTGCTGCAGGCTGTGATACCGCTTCTCCACCTCGGCCGCCTTCACCAGCGAGCGATCCATCCGCTTCTCGATCACCCGCGTGATGAACCGAATGATCGGATAGCCGAGCACGATCGCGATCAGCGAACCGAACACGACCTCGACGATGGAGATGACTTCGGGGGGAATATCGGGCTCCCGGAAGGGGGGTTGCACTAGGGTAATCGCTTCGCCCTGCTGCCGCTCGACCGCGTTCTGGACCTCGCGGCGGACGATTTCCCGGACTTGGTCGGCGGTGCTCTGCGACCCCAGCGCCTGATCGACCGCATCGGCCGCGGCATCGGCTGCCTGCGTCGCCGCCTGCTGGGCGCCGGTCGCGGCACCTGCCCGCGACGGCAACGCCGGAATCGCCGGAGGGGCCGGCGATACGGGAGCGGGAGTTCCTACCTGCTGCACGACTGCCATCTGGTCTGGTCCGGGTCGGGGGTCACCCCACCCTACGGCGCTCGCCCCGGGGAGGTGTCGGAGCCAATATCCAGTCACTGGCCGCCCGCGGCTAGTCGCGCTCGCCTCAGGCGAGCCGCCAAACTCTCCCAGCCAGCCGCCAATCCGCCAGGCCTCGATTCAAACCGTGGGCCCTCCCCAACCATCCAATCCGGCGTGAGAAGCTTCTACGCCTCGTGACCGCTCCACTGACCCTTTCCCGCTCGACGTCCACCGGACCGACCGACGACGTGACGCTCGCCGCCCGCGGCGATCGACACGCCTTCGAACGGCTCTACCGGAGCCACGCGAATCGCGTCTTCTCGATCTGCGTGCGCATGGTCGGCGACCGGGGCAAGGCCGAGGAGCTCACGCAGGATGTGTTCGTCAGGACCTGGGAGAAGCTCGGCAGTTTCCGCGGCGACGCGCAGTTCAGCACCTGGTTGCACCGCTTGACCGTGAACGTGGTGCTGAACGATCGCGAAGCCGAGGGCCGGCGCCGGAAGCGAATGGACGATGGCGTCGAGGACATGGACGGGATCTCGGCCGGCGATGTGCGACCGCTGCCGGTGCCCGGACTGTCGCTGGACCTGGAGGCGGCCATCGCGGCGCTTCCGCCCGGGGCACGGAAGGTCTTCGTGCTCCACGATGTCGAGGGATACACGCACGAGGAGATCGGCGAGATGCTGGGCGTGACCGCCGGGGGCTGCAAGGCCCAACTGCACCGCGCCCGGATGCTGCTACGGAGGATGTTGACCCAATGACCATGACCCCACACACCGAACACGACGTCACCCTGGACGAGCACCGCGCGAGCTGCGCCGAGTGCCGTGCGCTCTGGGCGGAGCTGGAAGCGATCAGCGATCGCGCCGCCGAGTTGCCGGACCTCGCGCCTTCGCGGGATCTCTGGGCGGGCATCGAGGCGCGGCTGGGACCTATTGATGCGATGGCGACTGGCGCCACGGAGGCGGCCGCTGAGTCATCGGCTCAGCAGCGCGCGAAGCGCCGCTGGTTCTCCGCGCCCATCGTCCGGCTCGCCGTCGCGGCCTCCTTGCTCGTGGCCGTCAGCTCGGCCGTGACCTGGCAGATCGCCTCGCGTGACGCCGACAACACGGATCTCGCCGCGGCCATCCAAGAGGATGATGCCACCGGCGCCGTGCATCTCGCCTCCTTCACCGCCAGCGTCACGCAGCTCGACCAGGAGATCGCCGTGCTGCAGGCCATCGTCAGTGAACGGCGCGAGTCGCTGGACCCGCGCACCATCGCGGTGCTCGAGGCCAACCTCACCGTGATCGATGCGGCGATTGCCGACAGCCGCGCCGCCCTCAAGGCCGACCCCGCCAGCCAGTTCCTCGCCGCGGAGTTCGCCCGCGCGTACACCAGCAAACTCACTCTACTGCGGGAAGCAGCCCTGCTCCCGACCGGACTTTGATCATGCACAAGCACTTTCGATTCCTTGCCGCCCTCGCCCTGCTCGGCGCGCTGCCCCTCGTGGCAGAGGCCCAGCGCGATGGCGATAGCGTGGACACCACGCTCACCATCAGCCGCGGTGGCATCGTGCAGCTTGACGCCGTGAGCGGACAGTTCCGCGTCGTCGGCTCCAGCCGCAGCGATGTGCGCATCCAGGCGAGCATCGAGCGCGGACGCCTTGAGCTGAGCACCAGCAGCAGCCGCATCGGACTGCGCACGCGCTCCGTCGGCGGCCGGCAGACCGGTGCGCGCTTCGAGGTCGAGGTGCCCGTCGGCACGCGCGTGGCGATCGGCACTGTCTCCGGCACCATCGTCGTTGTTGGGACGATGGGCGAGGTCACGGCCAAGTCCACCAGTGGCAACACCGAGGTGCGCGGCGCCCGTGATCGCCTGGAGATCGGTTCGGTCTCCGGTGAGGTGGATGTGCGCGACGCCACCGGCCGGATGTCGGTCGAGTCGGTCAGCGGCACCATCCATATAGAGGACGTCGAAGGCGACCTGCGCGCCGAGGCGGTGAGCGGGGACGTGAACATCCGTCGGGCGCGGCTCACCGAACTGCGCGCCAATGCGATGAGTGGCTCAGTGCGCTACGACGGCACCATCGCGCCCAGCGGTTCGTATCGCCTCAACTCGCACTCCGGCAGCATCACGATGACCATTCCGGCGGGCACCAATGCGCTGCTGGATCTCGAGACTTTCAGCGGCCGCATCAACACGGACTTCCCGCTCACGCTGCAACCGGGTGAGACGGGCGGCCGTAGGGGACGGCGGATGGAGTTCACGCTCGGCCAGGGCGGCGCGCGTATCACGGCTGGCGCCTTCAGCGGCAGCATCAACATCCGCCGGGGTTCGGCGGGCAACCGGGACTGATCAATGCACAGCGCACTTCGCACTCTCACGCTCGGCGCGGCCCTCGTGGCCAGCGCCAGCGCGCTTCAGGCGCAGGAATCCGAGCGCTCCAACTGGACGGGCAACCTCGGCAACGGCCGCACCGTCTACGTCCACAACGTGAACGGCGCCGTCCGCTTCGAGGTCGGCAGCGGCAACAGCGTGCAGGTGGAGGCCACCAAGCGCGCGCGGCGCAGCAGCAGCTTCGACCGTGTGCGCATCGAGACGCGTGAGGATGGCGGCGACATCATCATCTGCGCGCTCTACAATGAGAACGCCACTTGCACGCGTGATGGCATCCGCGGCGAGCGCAATCGTGACCGCAACTGGCGCGATGACACGCCGAGTGTCGAGTTCGTGGTGCGTGTCCCGCGCTCGGCGCGGGTGGATGCGAACACCGTCAACGGCGACGTGACGATTCCCGAGATCGAGGGCACCGTCAGCGCCAGCACCGTGAACGGCGATGTCGAGGCGCGCTCGTCGCGCGGCCGCGTGTCGGCGAGCACCGTGAACGGTTCCATCAATGTGGGTGGCAGCCTGGATGGCGACGTCGAGTACAGCACCGTGAACGGCAGCGTGACCGTGGAGCTGCCCCCAGACCTCAACGCCGATGTGGACCTGAGCACCGTGAACGGGCGCATCTCGACGGACTTCCCGATCACCTTCGACGGCACCATCAACCCGCGGCGCATTCGCGCGTCGATTGGCAACGGCGGCCCGAACGTGCGGATCCGCACCGTGAACGGCAGCATCCGCCTGCGGAAGCGCTAGCCGGGGCGCCGACTCCCGCGAGCTCGCAGCAGGGCTCGCGGGAGTGCCGGAGGACAGCCGAAGAAACCCCACGCGGACCGACCCCGTATGTTCAGGTGTCCCCTGAACCTCGGAGTCGGTCCGTGTCGTCTCGCTACCTCCTTGTTCTGCCGCTCGCCCTGGCCCTTGGCTGCGACGATCCCGAGAGCGGACCGCTGCAGACGGACCGGAACGCGTTCACGTACTCGGCCCATATGCAGGGCGAGCGCACGCTGTATCTGCGCAACGGGCGCGGTGTGATCGATGTCGAGCCGTCGGCGGACGACACGCTGCGCATCGAGGCCGACATCAGTTGGCGCGGTGGGCCTGAGCGTCCTGATGGCGTCTACCTCTCCGCCAACCCAACCGCCGACGGCATCCTCGTCTGCTCGAAGTTCGGCGAGGGCACCTGCACCGTGGAGGACTACGGGATCAAGGGAGGCCGCGGCAATCCGTTTAGCAGCCGTGGCCTGCGCGTCGCGTATCGCGTGAAGGTGCCGGCCGGCGTGAAGCTCGATCTCATCGGCGTGGACACGCGGATCACGTCCGCGTCGACTGCCCCTGTGAAGGCGCAGAGCGTGAATGGCGACGTGACTGTCGTGACGGCCGTGGGCCCCGTGCGCGCCTCGACCATCAACGGTGACGTGGATGCGCGCATGACCACCTTGGCGGGCGGCGATTCTGTGGTCGTGTCATCGCTCAACGGTGAGGCCTGGGTGTTTCTGCCCGAGACTGCGGCGTTCACCGCGGACCTTGCGACGACCAACGGGCGCGTCGAGTCCGACTTCCCCTCGCTCGCCGGCGGGTCCGCGTCGCGCAAGTCTATAGATGGCGCCATCAACGGAGGCGGTCGCGTCGTGCACGTGCGCACGCTGAACGGGCGCGTGGGTGTTGGGCGTCTCGACGCCGAGGGGCGGTCCTACCAGCGTCCGTAGGGCACTGGGTATATTGCGTCTGGACTCTTTACCGGACTGCCGATGGACCAGACCTTCCCGCAGACTGCCGTACTGGTGCGCACGGGCGCCGAGCGCGCCACGCTGGTGCGCCGGACGTATCTCCTTGTGCTGGGTGGCGTGGCGCTGACGATTGTGGGCGTGGGGTTCACGTTCACGCAGCCGGCGTTGATGGAGCTCGTGGCGCGGCATCGGCTCTTGTCATTTTTTGCGGCGCTGCTGCCGTTGTTCCTGGCCATGCGCGCGCGGACGCAGTATCCGGCGAATATCGGGCTGACGCTGCTGTTTTCGTTCACCATCGGCGTGTGGATTTCGCCGCTGATGTTGTACTACTCGCAGGTTGCGCCTGGGGTGATCGGGCAGGCGGCGGGGCTGACGTTCTCGGCGTTCGGGGTGCTGACGGCGTATGCGTGGATTAGCAAGCGGGATTTTAGTGCTTGGGGGAGTTTCTTTGTTGTCGGGCTTTGGGTGTTGATTGCCACCTCGCTGTTGAATCTGTTTTTCAGGAATGAGTCGGCGGCGCTTTGGCTGAGTGGGGCGACGGTTGTGATTTTCAGCGGGCTGCTTGTGTTTGATACGTGGCGGATCCGGAATGTGTATGGGCCGGATGAGTATGTGGATGCTGCGGTGGCGATCTATCTCGATCTGTTGAACATGTTCTTGGCGATTCTGCATTTGCTTGGCGGGCGTCGGGACTGATTTTCTCAGGCGGTAGGCGAAGGCCCCCGGCGCGAAGCGCCGGGGGCCTTCTGATTTGATTGGCAGACGAAGGTTTCTCCCGAGAGTGCCACGCCCGGACTTCGACATTCACCGGCAGCCGAGTGGATGCATGCGCAGCGGAGTCATCGCAAACCTAGGGCACGCAAGCGTGCGCCCTGGAGGGGCTTGCGGCACTGGATGCGTGGCACCATCGTCGGTGCATATGGCATCTGCCAGCGACTTGAATCGCATCTAGGTGTGGATATCGTCGCTGGCTAACGCAAGTTATGCGGACTTCTCACGTACTTAGCTCACTCACAGATGCCTGACTTCGGCGTTCTTGCGACGGTTCCTGTGCGCACCGTATGGGCAAACGAGGCGCGCGACTTCACGCCTTGGCTGGCCGCCAATCTCGGTGCGCTCGGCGCGTCTCTTGGGATGGACCTAGAGCTCGTGCAGCGCGAGGCCGACATCGGCGACTTCTCGCTCGATCTCCTAGCCAAGGATCTGAGCACCGGTCGTCATGTCGTCATTGAGAATCAGTTTGGCGCGACCAATCACGACCACCTCGGCAAGCTGCTCACCTACGCCGCTGGTGTCGATGCGTCCGCCGTGGTGTGGATCGCTGAGTCTATCCGAGACGAGCACCGTCAGGCGATTGAGTGGCTGAACCGTCGCACGGACACCGGTCTCCATTTCTTCGCCGTCGTCGTCGAAGTTCTGCGCATCGACGAGTCGCGACCCGCAGCAGTCTTCAAGTCCGTTGTCGCTCCGAACGAATGGCAGGAAGAAGCGCGGGAGACAACAGACCGGCAAACCTCTCCGAAATCAGAGGCCTATCGCCGGTTCTTCCAGTCGCTTATCGATGAGTTGCGTGAGCGCCATCGCTTCACCGGCGCTCGTGCCGGGCAGCCTCAGAACTGGTACTCCTTCTCGTCGGGCATGCCCGGTATCACTTACGGAATGTCCTTCGCGCAGGATGGGCGTGCCCGCGCAGAAGTCTACATCGACCAGGGTGACGCCGACGCCAACAAGCTCGTCTTCGACACCTTGCTCAAGGACAAGAAGTCCATTGAGACCGCGCTTGGTGAGGCACTGGAATGGGAGCGCCTCGACAACAGGCGTGCGTCTCGCATCGCACTGTATCGCGCTGGCTCTATTGACAGTTCGGACGAGGAGCTTGGGGAGGTCCAGGCCTGGGCGGTCGATCGGCTCCTCAAGCTCAAAGCCATTCTCGGGCCGCGTGTCCGTTCCGTGCTCGACGCCGCATAACGACGCTTGCAGCTGTCGGTCGCGTCAGGGGAGCGGGAGCGGGACGCGCGCCTGATGCCCTAGGTCGGTCTGGCGCGCGCCCCGCTCCCGCATTTTGTTAGAGCGTCCGCAGCTGAAGCAAACGCTATGCCGACTGGAGATGCTGTGCTCCTTCATCTCAAGCATCGAACGAGCTAGATATGTCGAAATGGTGCGACTCCTGCCAATCAAGAGTCGGAGGCACACCTTCGAACTGCCCTGCGTGTGGGCGGTCACTTGCAAACGCACCCAATTTAGGGTCACGCAGACCAGCATCTCCGATGCGCTCACGCCCAGTTCCCCTCGGTGCTAACGAAGCCGATCGAGAGGATCCCGTCGCGAGGCGAGTGCAGCAGGCGCTCGAACGGCAGCGCAAGTTGCGTGAGGAAGAAGAGAGCCGGGAGCGCACAGCAACGCCGGGAAGAACACGTCCTCTCGGGACTAGGGCCCGAGGGCGTCAAGCTGAGGGCAAGGAAGAGTCGGCGCGGCGGATGGATGAGTTGGTGTCCGCGCAGGAGTATGTGCGCAAGGATGCCCTAGGACGCGCGGCGCGCGTTGAACATCTGTCGCAGCATTATGGCATTGCTCCGAGTCTGATTGAAGAAGCAGCAAGTGCAAGTCCTCAGTGGACACGGAAGCCAGCTCGTGACCGGCTGCAGAACGTTGCCGGTGTCTTGCCCGCCCTTCTGGCTCTTCGTGAAGACATGATCTGGCTGGGGGCTCTTCTTGGTTTCGGAGTCCCGTGGCTGATTGGGAGCCTCCGTGACCTCCGCTCGGCTGCAATTCTCAGCAGATGGGCGAGCGCTCGTGGAACAGATAGAGGCACGGTTTCCGCGACGCTCACTGAGTTGGCGATTCTCGAGACAGAAGCAACAAACCTGCTGCTTCGTGAACAATTCGGAAGAGAGTATTCTGGGCTAACCAGCGATGCGGCAACTGCGGAGCGATTGATGGCCGCGACGAAGCCCGCGGGCTTCGTCTATGTCGTGTCGAATCCCTCGCTCCCTGGGCTCGTCAAGATCGGCATGACCACCCGATCCATTCCACAGCGGCTGGCCGAACTGTTCACGACGGGAGTGCCCACCCCCTTTGAATTGGATGCCGCATGGCCAGTGCAGGATCCGAAGATGGTCGAAACGAAGGCTCACGAGATTCTGAAAGCCCAGCGAAAGGGAAACGACCGGGAGTTCTTCGCAATCGACCCTGCAGTTGCGGTGTCTAGGCTTGCGGCATTGTTGGGCCCGCCGCCGTTTGGGCGGCACCGAACACGCAAGTGATGGGCGGTCAGTACCCTCTGCCGGTCATACTCAAGGTGCCCGCTTGGGGCCGATGATTGATGGGCGCGTCAGTCTGTCATGCGTAATCTTCTCCTCCTGCACTGGCCATCATCACGCTCCGCTCCTGCTCCGCAACTTCACACAGGCTAGATAAGAGCGCGTCAGCATGACGACGCGTGATGCCCGTGCTCCTTGTAACCGACGACCGATTCTTCAAGGAAGTGGCAGTACGGGCCGGAGCAGCGGGCACAGTGCTATCAATCGGAGAATACCGTGCTTTACTTAATCGGCAACGGGCGGCATAACGGAGGTTGGTGCACACGGCCGCATCAGTGAAGCAGTTGGACGGCCGCGCTTTCTCGTACCTTTCGGTTGGGCGCGGCCGCCCACCTGCATCTTATGGAAGCGTCCACAGCACAACCAAACGTTGGCGCGACAGCCGGCATTCGCACATGTCAGCATTAACACGTCCGACTACACTTCGCGCCGCTGAGATCTCGCAGAGACACGGTACACTCGAGTGGCCTAGGCTAGGTGGCGTCTTTCAGCGCGCAGTGCTAGCTGTTATGGCAGTCGTTCTCAATATTTTTCTAGCGGGTCACATCCATGACGGCGGAAGTGAGTTCATCCGAAGCTACCCCAGTACAACCCGGTCCGATCAGAGCATCGAGGCGCTGGCCGCAGGCGACTGCACTAGTTCTCGTTCTAGCGATGGCTTCGGTCGCTGTTGCCAATCACCTTCTGGTTTCCTCACCAGTCCTCGAGGCGGTGTCCCAGGACACTCGCAATTCCGGTTTCAGGCTCAAAGCACGCTTCAGCCATTACATCAATCCAGTTGTTCTTGTTCTGGACCTAGCTGAGGTCCAGAGCGCAGCACCCATCGACCTTCTACGCGGCCTTTTTCAAGCGGCAGCAGCGCTCGAACAGAAGGGGCGACGCTTCGAACGAATTGTGCTTTCGCGCAGCGGGACGGAGGTCTTTCACATTGGCGGGGAGGACTTCTCTGAGTTGGGCGCGGAGTATGCAGCAGGGCAGAATCCGATCTACCTGGTTCGCACGCTACCAGAAAAGCTACTGCTGCCGGATGGCACCTCAGCATACTCGTCTTGGAGCGGCGGACTTCTTGGAGTTGTTGGAAAGCAGATGGAGGACGTTTCGGCGGCAGCCAATCGCTGGGCGAGCGGTCAGTGACATTCCCTCTCGCCTCACTCTTGCCGCCTTACCCCAGGCTATTCTGGCTCGTGCGCAAACACGCAACGCTACTAGGCCTCAGACGATCTCTTCTGCCCCTGGCGCTTGGTTCTCTAGGCTGCGTCTCACAGGACACTCACGATCGCGTTAAGGAAGAGCTGGCAACCACTCGTGCACAAATGGACTCTGCGCGCCGTGAGATCGACGAGTTGCGCAACGGAGCAACCCGCCGACTCGGAGAAGCGGAGGCACTTCTTTCGAACAGCGAGTTCGTTCGCGCCGTGGCTGTTGCGGACAGTCTCTTATTGCGGCATCCAGGTGCGCCAGAGGCGCGCCGCGCTAGGGAGATTGCGACTCTTGCACGCAGTGCCGAGCAAGCACGTGTTGCGGCGGTGCGGCGCGCGCGCGCCGATTCGGCGCGGGCCGACAGCCTACGCCTTGCTCGAGCACTCTCCTCCATGAGGCGTACTTTCGATGATGTCAGGGAGATTGCATTCTACACTGACAGGACTATCCCCGTTGCCAATTCTAGGGATCGGCGCGTATTTGCCTATATTGTCCATCCCAAGGGCAGCAACCCGTTCTTGCGCCTCAAGATTCGGTACAGCGGCGACGATTGGTTGTTTGTGAGAAGCTTTACCTTCAAGGTCGATGACCGGACGTTCGAGATCGTTCCCGAAGGCTCGCGTGACGTCGAACGAGATAACAGCGCTTACTCAGGAATTTGGGAGTGGTATGACATTCCGGCAGGCGCTTACGAGGAATCACTCCTCCGTGCATTGGCCGAGTCGCGCTCGGCGACGCTCCGCTATAACGGGAGCACCTACTATTCTGATCGCGCTGTAAGCTCTGCCGAAAAGCAGGCTATTCAGCGAACATTCGCCGCCCTGACAGTTCTGAGCCAGAAGCGCAATTAGGCGCACCCGTACCCCCGCAGACAGTATGCGCGATGCGTCCTTCCACATCTGCGCGGCTCGTCAAACGCCACGGCCGGGTCTCGTTCGCGCACGCTAACGACGCTTGCTGCTGACGGCCACACAATGGTAGCGCGGGCTGCGCCCGCGCGTTCTAATGGAGTGTCCGCAGCAGAAGCAAACGTTAGGCTGACACTCTCGTGTCGATGGGCGCGTAGGGTTGTACGAACTCAGCGTGGGGAGGACGTACATGAATTCAGCAGTTGCCGTCATAGTTATTGCGGGGAGCGCGGGCGTGGCTTCCGTAGTCTGGGCAATCGTCTATGGAGTGGTTCGCGTCCGGCAGATCCAGTCCAGGCTTGCGGATCCCGCGTTGGCAGAGCGCCTGGGTCGCATGGAGTCGGCGCTCGACGCGATCGCGATTGAGGTCGAGCGCATCGGCGAGTCGCAGCGCTTCAGCGCGCGACTCGGAGGATCCGCGTCGGGTGAGGAAAGAGCTAGCATCGCGCGCGAGGCGTCGCCGCACTAGCGGCGCGCTGCAGCCTAACGACGCTTGCAGCTGAAGAAGACGTCAGGTTGATCCAACGCCCTCGGAGGACTTTCTAGAATGCTTCGAACTCTACGTGGTGTGCTCGGAACGGCAATCACATGGGCGCTCCCGTGGGCTCTTGCGGGCGGCGCCGCGCTCACGGTGCTTGGCTACCTTGCCCTGGCTCGCGCATCGGCTCCGCCGACCGGGGTGCTTGTTGACCTCTTCGTGAACGGCGCGCTCGTGTCGGGCGTCATCGGCGCCCTCTCCGGCGCCGCGTTCGCAGGCACCGTCGCAGTCACGGAGCGACGCGCCACGTTCGTGACGCTCTCAATGGGTCGGATGCTGGGGTGGGGTGCGGTCGGAAGCGGCGCTGTCGCGCTCATGCTGACTGCGGTGGCAAGCACAGTAAGCGGGCGCGCGCCTTGGGCGCTGCTGCCGCTCGTCGGAGTCTCCGTCGCGCTCGGTGCCGCCTCGTCCGCCGGCATGCTCTGGTTTGCGCGCCGCGCACACGACGACCGGGGCACGCCGGCGCTCGGCTCCAGTGCCGCGGCGCGTTCTGCAGTCGCAGCACTGCGGAGCCGGTCCGCCGCGGGACAACCTAGCACGGCTTGGTGAGCTGACCGCCGCGCTGCGGAAGCGTGGAAGGCTGCAGCACAAGCAACCGTCAGCGGGACCACCGGCAACTGGCGCACCCAACGGTATGTGATTACGTTGTAATCACACAATTGGAGGCCCCCATGAAGACCCGCCTGGTACGCATCGGCAACTCCCGCGGCATCCGCCTCGCCAAGCCCCTCCTGGAGCAGGCTGGGCTGGCCGACGAGGTCGAGATCCGCGTCGAGGAGGGGGCAGTCATCATCACGGCCGCCGCGGTCACCCGGGAGGGATGGGCGGAGGCCGCCGCGAAACACGGGCCCACAGGCCTCCTCGACGAGCCCTCGAGCACCCGCTTCGACGACGAGGAATGGTCGTGGTAGGTACCGCCATCAAGCGCGGCGAGGTCTACCTCGTGCAGCTCAATCCGACGCGAGGACGGGAGATCCGGAAGACACGCCCGTGCGTCATCGTGTCCCCGGATGAGCTGAACGCGCACATGGGCACCTTCATCGTCGCGCCGCTGACGACGGGGAGCCACGGGTACCCGTTCCGGGTGGCCTGCCGGTTCCTCGGCAAGGATGGGCACATCGTGCTCGACCAGCTGCGCACGGTCGATCGCGAGCGCCTCGTGAAGCGGCTCGGGACGGTCACGGCGCCGACGTTGGGCAAGGTGCTCGGTATCCTGCAGGAGATGTTTGCGGCGTAGGGCACGCTTCGAAATGTCCAAGGCAATCGGCACCGGTGACCTCGTAGCGTGGGACGGAGGCGTCCTGCTCATCGGACGCGCACACCGCGTCATCCCGCCGCACGCCCACCAGGCCATCCAAATCGTCTTCGGCTACACCGGACCGGTCGGCCTCCGGGCATCCGAGGCAGAGGAGTGGCGCCCCTACCCGCTGGGTATCGTCGCATCACAGGAACCACACTCGCTGGACGCCACCACTGCGACCTACAACGCCGTCATCTTCATTGAGCCGGAAACCGCGCAAGGGCGCGCGCTCACGGAGCGTCACCTCAACCGCGGCATCGCCTCGGTCGACGATGCCGCCGTGCGCACGCGCTGCGCCGATCTGTTCGCGGCCTGGCTCGCCGGGTCACCCAAGACGCGCCTCACGGCCGATGCCACGCAAGTGGTTGCCGCACTTGCCGGTGACACCGCTCCCACGGTCGTGACCGACGCACGCATCCTGCGCGCCACGGAATACATCCGGTCGCGCCTCGACCGCGCGGTGACACTCGACGAAGTCGCCGCACAAGTGTTCCTGTCGCCGGAGCGGTTCCGCCACCTGTTCGTGGAACAGACGGGGATGGGACTCCGCCCATACGTGCTCTGGCGGCGGTTCATCCTCGCCTGGGACCTGCTCGCGCAGGGCGAGTCCGTCTCGGGTGCGGCACACCGCGCCGGGTTCTCCGACGCGGCTCACTTCACCCGGACGTCCACCCAGATGTTCGGCTTCCCACCATCCCTGCTGCAGGTTGATGCCGGCCCCGGCACCGACAAGCCCTAGAGCGTCACCACGACGCTGCCGCGCTTGCGCCCGGAATCCACGCGCCGATGCGCGTCCACGATCCGCTCCAGCGGAAACACCTGATCAATCACCGGTGTGAATGCGCCGGACGCCGCAATCTCCGCCAGACGCCGCAGGTCGTCCACGCGGGCGGGCGACGGACCGGCGATCACGCGCCGCGAACTCGTCACGCCGACGAACGGCGCTTGCAGCAGCTCGAGGAATCCGCCGAGCACGACGAGCAATCGCCCGTTCGCTGAGAGCGAGCGCTTGGCTCGCACGTAGGGCGCGGTGCCGGCGGTATCCACGATCACGTCGTACGTCTGGCCATTCGTCGTAAAGTCCTCGGCAGTGTAGTCGATGACGTGGTCGGCACCGATTGACCGCACAAGCTCGACGTTGCTTGGCCCGCACACCGCAGTGACCTCGGCGCCGAAGTAGCGCGCCAACTGCACGGCAGCCGATCCGACTGCGCCCGAGGCGCCGTTGACGAGCACGCGCTCGCCGACTGCAAGCTTGCCGCGCTGGTAGAACCCGAGCATCGTCATGCCGCCGAACGAGAGTGCGGCCGCCTGCTCGAAGCTCAGCGTGGGCGGCTTCGGCACCACGAGGCCGCTCGCCGAGATGCACCGATACTCGGCGTGGCCACCCATCGCCGTGTCGGCAAAGACGACCACTTCGTCGCCGGGCACGAACGAAGACACCGCGCGTCCGACGGCGTCCACCACGCCCGAGAGTTCGGTGCCGAGGATCGGCTGTCGGGGACCGGTGATCCCAAAGAACAGCCTTCCGAAGGGTCCGAAGCCCGGCGGCATCTCCAGGCTGCGCGCCCGCCAGTCACCGGTGGATACCGTGCTCGCGCGGACCTTGATGCGAATCTCGTCGTCCTTCGGCGTCGGTGTAGGCAGCTCCTGAACGCTGACGACTTCGGGCGGCCCGTAGCGGTGGTAGATGGCGGCTCTCATACGAGTTCCTCGGCGCAGGACTTGTCCGCGATCTGGTAGTCGCAGGCGCAGGGCCCGCTCACGCACGACGACTGTGCCGGCGCCGCACCGCGAGCGCACTTCCAGCAGTGCGCGACGGCTTCGTTGATCTCGGGAAGCCCAAGCAGCCGCGCCGCGAGACTTCCGCCACCGTCGCGAATGTCGCGCACCACCGGACGACCCGCGCGGTCGAACGAGAGATCGGCGACGAGGGTGAACCCGGCTTTCCGAATGCCGGTGCCCGAGGCGTGGTTCTCCGGGGCGTAGGCAATCCAGAACCGATCGGCCTCGAGTGCTTCTGCGGTCACGATGGCGTCCAGCAAGCGTGGATAGATCCCTCGCCCGCGAAAGCCCGCGAGCGTCACGAAGTTCCATAGATAGCGATCGCTGGCGAGCAGCGAGAAGCTCGCCTCGACCTCACCGATGCGCGCGGTGGCGGTGGCCACCCAGCCCCACGCGGCGGGCACTCCGTGCACGGCGGCCACGTAGGCGCGATGTCCTTCAGTGAAGCGGTCCTCAATCTGCGCGATGTCGCGGCCTTGGAGGCGAGACATGACTCCGGCGTCGAACTCGCGGTATACAGTGAATCCGTCCAGTTCAGGAATCGAAGGAGGGGCATCGTCGCGATGACGAAATGCAATGGGCATACAGTGAGACCTCAAGTGAGTGTGTGTCGGCTGCCGCGCCGGTGTGGGAAGGATGCGACTGCCCGTCACGTGGGTCTTGAACACAGCGGCTGACCTTCGAACCGAAGTCAGCCGCTGCGTTCAATCGCCCACCGGGCCCTTCGCCGCATCCTCCCTGTGCCACGAGGCTCGGCGTTCGCCGGAGCACCACAGGTGGCACACACTTTCTCAGGGGACTGCACGTGCAAAAGACATTTCTGCTCATCGGCCTGGCGGCCGCGATGCTCTCGACCACCGCCCAGGCGCAGCAGCGTGACCAGAAGTACGAGGTCGGCATTCGCTCGGCGCTGATCGTCGGTTCAATGAACCTCTCTCGCCTCGACCCCGCGTTCGACGATCTCGCCGCTGACGGCGCCGAGGGACCGCATATGTCCGGCTTCTTCTTCCTGGTTCGCGTGCGCCCCCATCTCCGACTCGGCGTCGAGACACTGGTGTCCAACTCGACCCAGGATGAGCGCACGACGATGAACTACCAGGCGGCCGGTCCGGTGGTGGAGATCTCCTACGGAAGCAGGTGGTTCATCGCCGGCGGCTTGCACGCGGGCGGCCTGATTGTCAACGCGATGGCTCGCTCCGGCGCGGCCCAGCCTGAGGGCGCGGAGGCGGGCGCCTACTTCAAGGGCGACGGCTACTTCGTCGCGCCGTCTGCCGATGTCGGCTACCGCTTTCGCCGCGGTGAGGTGGGCGTGTTCGTGAAGCGCGTCAACGTGTTTGGGGAGACAGACCGCGGCGGACTCTCGGAGTTTGGGTCCACGTTTGCGGGACTGCGGTTCGCGTTCGGGCTGTAGTGGGTCGCCGCCGTGGAGACTGGGGTGGCGTGCCCTTGCAGAACGACGCTGGCTTGCAACCCGCCATCCGCCGCAGCATCGTCTGTGCGCGCGGTACGCGGTAGCGGCTCAGCACACCTCTCGGCACTCACTCCATCGCTGGATGTCTCTCGCCAGCACAAACTCCCACGCGGCGATTATGAAAGGCATCACAGCGCTGTTTCTCATCGCTCTTGCCTCCTTCGCTGTCCCGACAGCGACAGCCAGCGCTCAGGCCCCGATGGGATCTGTGTCGGTTCCCGGCAACGCCGACACACTCTTCGTGGCATTTCTCCGCCATCTGCGTGCGAAGTCCTACGAGATCCAGCGCACCGACAGCACGCAGCGCATAGTGCGCTTCGTCACGCCTGCGTCCAACGGTGAGGCAACGGATGCTCGCTTCAGTCCGATGCGTGACTCGACCAAGATCGAAGCGCAGGGAGTTCGTGGCGGGATGGCGGCCCTGATCATGGGACTCTCCGCAGTACGCGAGATGTTGGCGGCCCGGGATTCGACAAGCGCAGCGAAGCCATGACCCGCTCTTTGCGTACCTTCATTGCAGTTGCGGCAATTGGAGTCAGTGCCGGATGCTCCGTGCGCATCGCGAGATCACCAGTCGTAAACGACGGCCCTCCGCCGGATCTCATTGCCTCAGCCCAGCGCCTCTACGACCAGTACGGCGCGGCACTCTCGGCCGGTCGCCGCGGCCAGATCGCGAACTTCTATCATTTCCAGGGCGCACGCATCGTGTTCAACGGGGCACAGCGACGCTTCTCGCGTGACGAGTTGCGCCAGCGCTACCTGACTTCGTGGACACCGCCGGCTTACTTCGCCTGGGAGGGCCTGAGCTTCGATTCACTCTCCACGAGCCAGGTCCTCGTCACCGGCGGATTTCTCTGGCAGGACGCGGGAAGCCGCGACACGACGCGATACATCTACGCGGCCCTCGCCGTAGCCCAGGACTCAGGGATGGCGATTGTCTTTGAACACGAGACGCTGCGTCCGGGACGATGAAGACGGACCAACTGGACGCGCGCTGAAACCGAGCGACAGCGATTGGCGTGGTGAGGTAGGAAGCCAGCCGCTGACGCAGGTGCGACCGCCACTAGCGCGAGACTCAGGCATGAGCCGATCCGAGAGGTTGATACACAGTGGCGACGAGCCGCTCCGAGACGCAGCCGCGACCTGCGACGATTGCGGGGCCATCGGAACCATCGGCCGCGCAGTGCGCATGGATGACGACGGGAACACGCTCGAGCTGCATCGCTTCTGCCGCGCGTGCTGGCCCGAGGCGCGTCGGCGCATCCTGGCGCGGCTGCAGGACGAGTTCCACGCGCGCGTCGAGGCGATGAAGGCGAATCGTCACTCGGATCATCCCGCGGGCGACGGGTGGAGCATCGGGGGCGCGTCGTGGGACGGGGTGATCGACCTGCTCCGAGACGTTCAGGCGCTGGAGCAGTGCCCAAGGCGCCCCTCTGTGGAGATGCTCGCTGAACTTTGCGCTGAGTGGCCGACGCTCGAGCGCGAGTTTGAGGAGCCGATGCCGCCGGAGCTACGGGCGTTCTACGAGGCGCATCACCCGGGAGCAAACTGATGACTGCCACGATCGCCGTGCCTGGGAAGGCGCTTGCCGCTCGCGTGTGATGAAATCGACTTCCGACGAGTAGAGTAGACATGATGCGGCCTGTGCTTCTCCTCTCCGCGGCTGCCGCCACGCTCGCGACGGCCGCGTGTTCTCCGTCCACGTCGCCTTCGTTCTCTCAGCCCGAGGTGATCGAACTCTTGGCCGCCGCGCCGTTCTCCCTTGGCGCGGAGCGCGAGCAGGAGTTCCGGGCAGCCTTTGGGAACCCGTGGAACACCGGCTACTGCTGCCGTGGCCTGCGTGTCGCGCGCACGGAAGCGGAGTGGTCGGCCATCTGGGACACGATCGTCGCCCCGCTCTCTCCGCCGCCCACACCGCCGGCCGTAGATTTTGCGTCGGAGATGGTGGTGGTCGCGCTCAATGGTTCGACTCCCAACGGCGGATACTCCATCGAGATCCGACACGTGGCTCGGCTCCGTGATACGACCTTCGTCGTGACCGCCGCCGTCCGTCCTGGCAGGAACTGCGTCGTCTCCCAGGTAGTCACTGCGGACGTGGACGGCCTCGTCGTTCCGCGGGCGCCTCCGCCCGCAATACTTGTCATGTACGACGAAGTACGCCGCTGCTGACAAGTTTGCGCCCCAAGCGACCCTTACGACTCAGGTATGCACTCGGCATCGATCCGCTGGACCCTATCGTCCTTGTTCGTGGTCTCGCTGGCTTCAGGCTGCTCCTCGCCTACCGAGGTCTGCACGCAGGTTGGCTGCGTCAGTGGCCTCGCGGTTCAGCTCAGTAGCCTGCCGGATCGTCCGTTCACGGTGGACGTGCTTCCTGACGAATCCGTTCCGATACAACCGACCTATCGCTTTGAGTGCGCTGACGAGGCCAGCACCTGTCCGACCCTGATCCAGTACCCGGGCCTCTTTCTCGAGCGGGTACGGGTGCGTGTGACGACGCCAATGGGCTCAATCACGCATCCCGCGACGACGGTGAGCTACACTACGCGTTATCCCAATGGGCGACAGTGTGGCCCTGCGTGCAAGCAGGCGATTGTTACTGCGAGTATTCCCGAGTGATGCGCGTCACTCAACGCATTACTCTGCATCCATAGCGCCCGCGCGGTCCCACCTACATCTTCGGATGTAGGGGCGGCGGAAGCCCCCCAATCTCACTCGAACGGCCACCGCGCGGGCTCGCGGTCAGCGAAGTCGTCCCGTGCGCCAATGCGCCACGGTCCAGACGCAGCGTGTGTCAGGGCCTCGTCGCCCACTCGTACCCCTTCGTGGGACCCGTGCGGCAAGCAAGGCAAGCGTTCCACGCCGACACCGTGAGGTTCCTGATGCCGAATTCAGCCACGCGTCACCACCGCAGCGTCGCTTCACGCTGCGCGCGCCGAGTCGCGAGCGCCGTGCTGGCCTTCGCCGCCGTCTGCTTCGTCGCCAGCTGCGATGGGTCGCCCACCGGCAACTCAGGCGATCGCCTGCTTGACGCCGAGGTCGGGGACCTCCTCGGCATCCTGGTCGAACTCTCCCTCGTCGGAGCCATCGACTCCCTGCCGGACGGAACGGTTGATCGCGTGATCGACCGCGTCGGCACCTGCGACGCCGGCGCCGCGTCGGGATTCTATGCCGTGCAAGGACGCGTCGAGGGCCTGAGCGATAGCGTCGCCAACGACTTCGATCTCACCGGCGACGTGGAAGTCGACTTCTTTCGCTGCCTGCTGGGTACGGGAGGCGCCGACATCAAGATCGAGGGAGACCGAACAATACGCGGCGTCTACGCGGTGAAGCGGCTTGGCGGCGAGGCATCGTTTGAGTTGGCTCTCACGGGCGCCTTCTCCTTCGAGACCGACGACGACCGATCGGGGCGCTGTGCGGTCGACCTCCACGTCGCTTTCGGCCTGGCCCTCGGGATCACCGGGCTCCAGGTAGAAGGCAGCATGTGCCGGGTCAAGAACCCCACGCTCACTTCAATCTGACACGAACCCCAGTCGCGGCCCGCCGGGGCCGTGTGGAGGCGCGATGAACTCGTTCGGACGCACGGCCGCGCTCGGCGCACTCGTAGTCGCAACAATGCTCACCACAGGCTGCGACGGATCCGTCACCGGGAACTCGGGGGACGCATTGACCTCCGACGAAGCGCAGCGATTGATGCACCCGTTTCTCCTCGGCTTCGGCGGAGGCTTCGATCCCATTGGTGGTGCCGGTGAGTTCAGTCAGACGATCGATGAGGTCTTTGGCTGTGGTGACGGCGGCGGCTACGAGAAGCGCGGCGGCTTGACGGGAACCACGAACGCCGAGTCCGGCACGACGGTCGTCTCGGTTGACTTCAGGCAGGCGTACTTCAACTGCGATGCCTTGGTTGATGGCGAGACGCTACGGCTCAACGGTGAACCCGGCGTGCGGGCGCGGGTCAGGATCACCGCAGTCGACGAAGTCGCCGACTATGAGTTCCGGATCACCGGCGGCGTCGACTTCGAGACCTCCGATGGACGCTCCGGGCACTGCGCGATCGACATCAACGCGGATATCAGCGTCGACCTCGGGGTCGGCGGCCCGCCGCTTGTCGACATTCGCGGAACCGCCTGCCGGCTTCCCGGCTCCGAAGTTGAGCTGATACTGCCGTAGCGCGGGCGCGGCGGGACATCACCGACTTCTGCTGTGATGCGGCACGATGAGTGTCAGGCGACTCCTTGACAATTGAATTGATAGTAATACTATTATCGCGGCGAGTATTACTATCACACATTCGGGAGCGTCCACTGACAACACTTTTCCAGCAGCTCAGATACGACCTGCCCGCCAGTATCGTCGTCTTCTTCGTCGCGGTGCCGCTCTGCCTTGGGATTGCCTTGGCATCCGGAGCTCCACTCTTCGCCGGCCTCATCGCCGGAGTCGTCGGCGGCATCGTCGTAGGCATCGCCAGTGGCTCGCCGCTCGGCGTGAGTGGCCCCGCGGCCGGACTCGCGGTCATCGTGCTCGGTGCGATCGGATCGCTGGGCAGCTGGGAGGCGTTCCTTGCGGCGGTCGTGGTCGCGGGCCTGCTCCAGATCGTGATGGGCTACATCGGCCTCGGCGGCATCGCGTACTACTTCCCCTCGTCGGTCATCAAGGGAATGCTCACCGGCATCGGCCTGCTGATCATCATCAAGCAGATCCCGCACGCCCTCGGCACCCTGCAGCCGCCAGGCGCGGACCTGATGGAAGCCGGCGGCCAGGCCGCCATCAACTCCCTGCACACGCTTGTCGAGCGCGTCTCGCCAGCGGCCCTCACGGTCTCCCTGCTCTCGCTCGCGTTGCTCGTCGTCTGGGACACGCTGCTCGCGCCGCGCTGGAAGCTGTTTCGCACCATCCCGGGACCGCTGGCCGCGGTCGCGATGGGCATCCTCCTGGCCTGGCTGATGTCGACGGGGGCGCTGCCGTTCGCGATCCCGCAGCACCAGATGGTCGCGATCCCGGTCGCCTCGAGCTTCGCGGAGTTCCTCGGCCAGTTCGCCACGCCGGACTTCCGCGCCCTGCTTCGCACGGATGTGTACGTCGTCGCGTTGGTGCTGGCGGTGATCGCCAGTCTCGAGACCCTGCTCTGCGTCGAGGCCACCGATCGGCTTGACCCGCAGAAGCGCATCACCCCGACCAACCGGGAGCTGAAGGCGCAGGGGCTCGGCAACCTCGTGTCCGGACTGATCGGCGGCCTGCCGGTCACGCAGGTGATCGTCCGCAGCTCGGCCAACATCGCCTTCGGCGGACGCACCAAGCTGTCGGCGATCCTGCACGGCGTGCTGCTGATGGTCTGCGTGGTGGCGATTCCGAACGTGCTCAACCTAATCCCGCTCGCGACGCTGGCCGCCATCCTGTTCGTGGTGGGCTACAAGCTGGCCAAGCCGGCGCTGTTCAAGCAGATGTATCGCAACGGTTGGGAACAGTTCGTCCCGTTCGTGGTGACCGTGGTGGGCATTGTCGCCACCGACCTGCTCCGCGGCATCGGCATCGGCCTCGCGACCGGTGTGGCCATCGTCCTGCACCACAACCTGCGCAATCCCTTCAGCGTCTCGCAGCACGCGCCCGAGACCTCGGAGTACACCATCACGCTGGCCGAGGAGGTGTCGTTCCTGAACAAGGGGCGCATCCTCGAGCAGCTCCAGGTCGTCCCCGCAGGCTCGCGGGTCGTGATCGACGGCTCCCGCAGCAAGGTCGTCGACTTCGACGTGCTGGAGATCCTCCGGGACTTCAAGGTCGGCGCCCCCGCACGTTCCATCCAGGCCGAATTCCGCGGCATCACCCTCTAGAGCACCCAACACAATGAAGACCCTCACCCGCGAGATGCGCGACGCACTGACCCCGGTCCAGGCCATCGAGGTCCTGCGCAGGGGCAACGAGCGCTTCGTCAACAACCTGAAGGCCAACCGCAACCTGCTGCAGCAGGTGAACGAGACCAGCGATGGCCAGCACCCGATGGCCATCATCCTGAGCTGCATCGACTCGCGCACGTCGGCCGAGCTGATCTTCGACCAGGGACTCGGCGACATCTTCAGCTGCCGGATCGCCGGCAATGTCCTGAACGACGACATCCTCGGCAGCATGGAGTTTGCCTGCAAGGTCGCAGGCTCGAAGGTGGTCGTGGTGCTCGGGCACACCAAGTGCGGCGCGGTCAAGGGCGCCTGCGACGGCGTGAAGATGGGCAACCTCACGACGCTGCTCGCCAAGCTCGAGGCGGCCGTGGCGCTCGAGACCGAGACGACGAAGGACCGCAATGCCGGCAACGCCGCCTTCGTCGAGCGCGTTGCGGAGCTCAACGTCCGGCTGGTGCAGCGCCAGATCCGGGAGCGCAGCGCGGTGCTCGCCGAGATGCTCGACAAATCCGAGATCGCCCTCATCGGCGGCATGTACGACGTGGACACGGGCGCCGTTGCGTTCTACGATTCGCACATGCGGATGAACACGGTGTGACCCGAAAGACGGCGTCGAGAGCGAAGTCGGCCCCGACGTCGACGCCGTCCGCGGCGTCGGCGTCGGCGTCGGCCTCGCCCGTGGGAGACGACGCGCCGGTTCGGCTGCAGGTCGACGAGAAGCTCTATCTCAAGGATCCCACGTCGACCCGGCTTGGCCGGGACATCGTCGACCACGGCATCCGGCTGATGGACGAGATCGGCTACGAGGAGTTCACGTTCCGGAAGCTGGCGGACCGGATCGGCAGCACCGAGGCGTCGCTGTACCGGTACTTCCGCAGCAAGCACCTGTTCCTGCTGTACCTCACGTCGTACTACTGGAGCTGGCTGGAGTATCGGATCGGATTGGCCACGCGGAATATCGCGTCGGCCGAGGAACGGCTGCGCCTGGCCCTGCGTGAGCTGACGCAGACGATCCTCGACGACGCGGACACGCCGCACGTCAGCGAGTCCGCCTTGTATCGTATCGTCAGCACGGAGTCGTCCAAGACCTACCTGCAGCGCGAGGTGGACGCGGAGAATCGCGAGGGGTTCTTCCGTAGCTACAAGCGTCTCTGTCGCGGCGTGGCGGACCTGATCGTCGAGATCAACCCCGCCTACCCGTATCCCGTCGCGCTTGTTTCCACGGTGGTGGAGAGTTCGCACCGCCAGAAGTACTTCGCCGAGCACCTGCCTTCGCTCACCGAGGTGAAGATCCCGTCCGTCGAACGCTCAACGACGGCGTTCCTCACGGAACTGGTGTTCGTCGCCATTGGGCAGAAGGGCGCGCCGCGCCACGCCCGGTAGCGTTCGGCAATGGGTCACTCCCGCACGCCGTTTCCTACGCTGTTGGTCTGCGCGGTCCTCCTCGCTACTCTAGGCGGCGCCACCCCGCTCGACGCGCAGGCGACACCGCGCAAGGCCGTCTTCATCCTGCTCGACGGCATCCCGGCGGACGTCATCGAGACGACGCCGACGCCCGCGATCGACGCCATCGCCGCCGCCGGTGGCTATGCTCGCGCCTATGTTGGCGGCGAGCTCGGCGGCCCGACGGAGACCCCGACGATCTCCGCGCCCGGCTACATGAGCCTCATCACCGGCACCTGGGCCAACAAGCACAACGTGCGCGGTAACTACGGGCTCAGACCCAACTACGACTACTGGAACGTCTTCCGCATCGTGGAAACCGTGGATGCGTCGAAGCGCACGGCGGTCTTCTCGACCTGGACCGACAATCGCACGATCCTCGTCGGTGAGGGCCAGCCGGGTGCCGGCGATTTCCGCATCGACCACGCGGCGGATGGCTTTGAGAAGGACAGCATCGCGTTTCCGCCGTCGTTGGGACAGCTGCGCATTGCGGCGATCGACGACCGCGTCGCCACCGAGGCAGCGGCGTTCATTCACAACGAGGGACCGGATCTCTCCTGGGTGTACCTGCAGTACACAGATGACGTCGGCCACGCGTCCGGCCAGGGCGAGGCGTTCAGTACCGCGGTGAGCCGCGCCGATGATCTCGTGGGCCGCATCTGGGCGGCCGTGCAGCATCGCCAATCACTCGGCGAGGATTGGATGATCGTCGTCACCACGGACCACGGACGCGACGCCGAGACTGGCAAGGGACACGGCGGCAACTCCGCGCGCGAGCGCACGACCTGGATCGCGACCAATCACGCTGCGCTGACGCAGCGCTACACCACGCAGACGCCGGGCATCGTGGACATCGCCCCGAGCATCCTGCAGCACCTCGGCATCGTGCTGCCTGCCGCTGTCGCGGCGCAGATGGAGGGCGTGTCGTTTCTGGCGCCCGCGACTCCCGGGCGTCAGCCCTAAGCCGAGACCGACTCGGCGTACTCAATCACGACGACTGGCTGGATTGGTCCCGGCGCGCGCTCGGGCAGTTGCAGCTCGACACCCTCAGCCACCGTGCGCAGCGGCAGCCGGCCGGCGCCGGGATCCGCCAGTAGGTACGCGCGCCTCGCTGAAGCGCTCAGCGCCGGGAGAAGCATCGGTCCGGGGCGCCACGTATCAATGAAGAGATGCACTCGATTGGCCCGCACGGTGGCCCGAACCGGTGCATCCGCAAACGGCGTGCGCGCGGTCATCAGTTGGCGCGCGCGGTGCAGCGTGAGCAACCCGGTGCCCGCGACGAGGACCAGCACGATGCCGAAGAGCAGAAAGAGTCCCGTGGGCGGCTTGTCGAGTCCACCGTTCACCACCAGATGTGCCATCGCCGGGTTCAGCGTGGCGCGAATCGAATAGATGACGTTTGGCTCGACGCCGATCTCGGTAATGTCGCTCGGGCCGTCGCCTGACCAGCCCCGCTGCACGAGCAGCTCGCCGGACCCCCACCGGAACTCGATGCCGAAGAGGGAATCCCGATCGGGTACGCCAGCATACGCCGCCTCGATGTGTCGGCTGAAGGCGTGCGCCGCCGCAAGTTCGCGGAACTCCTCGATGCTGTACGTGAGCGCGGCGCCAACGCGCGTTCCCGCACTGGAGTGGTAGACGCGCGCCAGCAGGAGGTAGCCCGCGTTGGTGAACGGGATCGCGCGCACGGTCCGCAGGTTCACGGGCGCGGTATCGACCAAGGCGCGGAGTGCCGTCGCCGCGTACAACGGAAATGCAGCGTTCGCGACGCCCTTGGCCTCGTACAAACGTCCGGTCTTCCCCGAGAGGACGGCGACGTGCTGCGCGCGAGGCGGAGTGCAGGTGCAGGCCTCCACATAGCGCTCTGCGCGCTCGACCATTGCGTCTGCCACGGCGTGGCTGGCGTCCGGAGCCGCAAGCGCAGGCGCCAGCGCTTCCGCCGCTGTCCCGAAACCAGTGATCTGCGAGAGGTTCGCGACGTTCTCGGAGACGCGGCCGACGTACGTTTGCGCGCTCTGTTCGGCGTTGCGGAGGTTGGTGTTGGCGGCCGCGACATAGCGCCAGCCGAGGATCAACAGCGCCGTGCTGAGCATCAACAGCAGGGCCCCGGCGATGATGGTGAGCCGCTCGGGGCCGCGGACCCAGCGCGCGGGAAGGGCCCGCTGACGACTCACGACGGGCGCCACCGCCGAGGGCGGCCCGGGCGCTTGGCCCGCCGGGAGCTATTGGGAGTGGCAGCAAGCATGTAGGGCGCAATCCGGCGTGGCGGTCAACCAGAAAGCTAGCGTTCCCCGCGGGGGGTCGGCGCGCGAGCCACAGGCTCGGCGGACACGCAAACCTGACTCACACATATCGAGCGGGCTGCGTGAGACTGGCGGCCGGTGTGGTCACTCCCGCAACGCCACCGCCGGATCGATGCGAGCGGCCCGCCAAGCCGGTAGCGCACTGGCAATCGTCGCCACGAGGGCAACCAGCAGAACTGCGCTCCCATACGTGATCACATCCAGGTGCGAGACGCCATACAGCATCGCGCGCAGTAGCCGCGTCCCAAAGACAGCAGCTGCAATGCCCACGGCCAGCCCGATCCCCGTCACGCGCGCGCCGAACCTGAGCACTAACGCCACAAGCTGCGCCGACGTCGCGCCGACAGCAGCGCGCAGGCCGAGCTCGCGCGTCCGCTCGGAGACCAGCCCGGCCATCATTCCATAGATGCCGGCCATCGTGAGTGCCAAGGCGGACGCCGCGAAGAGTTCGAACAGGACCAGGATGAACCGCCGCTCGGCAGCCGTGTCCGCGACCAGCGAAGCCATCGTCGCAACGCGGACCACCGGCTGGTCGCGGTCCACGGACCACACCGCATCGCGCACCTGCGGCGCCAAGGCATCGGGCGACGCATTGCCCCGCACGACGAGCGACATCACGTACTGGTCGAAGCGCCACTGCGACGGTGTCGTGTACACGGCGTCCGGTACTTCACCGGCGAGCGACAGTTGCTTCACGTCGCCCACCACGCCGACCACCGTGTACGGTTCCCCGTCCGCCGGTCCGACCCAGAGTCGCTGGCCGATGGGATCGCGGTCGCGGAAGTAGCGGCGCGCAAAGGACTCGTTGACCACGACGGAGCGCGCGGCGTCCTCGCGGTCCACCTCGGAGAGCGTGCGGCCGGCGCGCAGCGGAATGCGCATCAGCTCCAGATAGCCCGCGCTCACCGCATAACGGAAGATTTCGCGGTCATCCGTCAGTGCGACTTCCGGTGGCGACTCCAGCGTGACGCCGTAGGCGTCGTTGTCGCCGCTCATCGGGAGTTGGCTGGTCACGGCCACTTCCGCGACGCCGGGCAGGCGTCGCACGGTCTCGCGCACCTCGTCATAGTACCGGCCCACCGACCCGCGTTCCGCGTACCGCCGCGGCGATGCCTGCAGTTGCATCGTCACGACGCCCTCGGCGTCAAAGCCGGGCGCGACGGCGAGCAGACGCTGCATCGAGCGCAGCAACAGCCCGCTGCCCGCGAGAAGCACCAGCGCCAAGGACACCTGCGCCGCGACCAGCCCGCCCCGCAGCCCGCGCCGTTTGCCGCCGGTCACGCGGGCAGCACCGAGGTCGAGCTTATGATTGTCGGTGCCCGAAGCCTGCAGCGCAGGAAGCATTCCAACAGCAATGCTTGCAAGCGTCGTCAGCACGAGTGCGAAGACAAGGACGGGCCGATCCACCGCGATGGCCTGCACTCGGGTGAGGCCGGCTGGGCTTGCCGCAACGATGCCCCCAACAACGACACTGGCGAGTGCGATGCCGAGCAGGCCGCCAACGGTCGAGAGCAGCAGGCTCTCCGTCAGCACCTGGCGGATGAGACGCGGGCGGGAGGCACCTAGCGCCGCGCGCAGCGCGAACTCCTCGCGCCGGCGCGATCCGCGCGCCAGAAGCAGGTTTGTCACGTTCACGCAGGCGAGCAGCAAGACGACGCCGACAGCTGCGAGGACAGCCCAGAGCGCCGGTCGCACATCGCGCGTGAGGTCTTCCTGCAACGATGGGGTGACGATGCGCAGCTGCTCGCCGTAGGTCGGCGGCTGCAGCTCCTGGACTACGCGTGCGCCGAGTGCATTGAGTTCGGACTCGGCCACCGCCGGATCTCCACCGGCGCGCAGTCGCGCAATCGTGCCGAGGTGGTGACCCCACGCACGTCCTTCCGTTCGGTCATATCGCAGTGCGGCCCACAATTCGGCGCTCGGCGCCACGACGTTCTCGAAACCGGCCGGCATCACGCCCACGATCGTGACGTCCTCGTCGTTGAGGCGCAGGCTGCGTCCGATGATCGCCGTGTCAGCGGCGAAGCGTCGCTGCCAGAGTGCGTGGCTGATGATGACGACCGGCGCGCTCGCTGGCCGGTCATCGTCAACGTGCAGGTCTCGGCCGCGCACCGGGGCGACGCCGAGCGTGCGGAAGTACGCGGCGCTGACGCGTTGGCCGCTCAGGCGCTCAGGGCGTGCGTCACCCGTGAGCGTCGGGAGCCAGGGCGCGTAGACGGCCATCTGCTCGAAGGAGCGCGCGCGATCTGCGAGCGCTGCGTACATCCCGAAGGTCCCGGGAATACGGTCGCCATCGGCGGAGCGCTCGACGACGGCGCGCACCCGCGCCGCGTCCGGGTATGGCAGTGAGTCGAACAGAACCGGCCGCACTGCGCTGACGATGGCGGTGGTGGCGCCGATCCCAATCGCGATGGTGCACACTGCCACGATGCTGAACACGCGGTCTGACCGCAGCCCACGCCAGGCGTAGCGCAGGTCCTCGAGGAACGACGCGACCGGACGCTCCCAGCCATAGCTGCGCGCCGTCTCGCGGGCCTGCGTCTCGCCGCCGAGCTCGAGCTGTGCGTAGCGCTGGGCTTCCGCCGCGGACATGCCCTGCGCGAGGCCTTCGTCCACCAAGGCCTCGCGGAACTGGGCGACCTCATCCGCGGTGTCGCGATCGCGCGGCGCGCGGTCCCAGAGGTCCGCGATGCCACGCCACAGATGCCGGAGCAGCGACACGCTCAGCCCTCGGCGCCCAGCAGGCGCGCGACGGCGGCGGCACGCAACTGCCAGCCCTCGGTCTCGACCTTGAGCTTCTGGCGTCCCTTCCGCGTGAGGGAGTAGTACTTGGCCCGCCGCGAGTTCTCGGTGATGCGCCATTCGGAGTCGATGGCCCCATCACGCTCAAGCCGTTGCAGCGCCGTCAGCAGCGAGCCGGGATTGACCTTGAAGACGTTCTTCGAGACCTGCTCGATACGGCGCGCGATCCCGAAACCGTGCAGCGGCTGCAGGGCGAGCGTCCTGAGAATGATGACGTCGAGCGTGCCTTGGATGACGTCGGTGCCCTGCTCTGCCACGCGGCCTCGAGGTATAGGTGCACGCGCAAGCTGGCCTCCTTACTCTTGATTGTCAAGATGTGGCTGTCAGGAGGAGAGCGCGCTGCTGCAGCGACAGGGCGGAGGAAGGGAACTTGTTGGGTTCCATGCAACCTTTTGGTCGTCGAGCCGCACTCACTGCGAACCCAACCAGGAGCGCGCGGTGGCGTGGCACCAGTACGCGGCGGCTGTACTCACAATCGGTCTCGCTGCGTCGCCCGCCGTGGCGCAGGAGGTCAGCGGCCCGCCGGGTCCGCGGCTGCTGATGGAGCGCGCGGAGGAGATTGCGCTCGCCCGCAGCGCGGCCCCCGCCAGCGTCAGCGGCGACGCCCGCGTGTGGTTCTTCCAGAACGGGCGCTACGTCATCGCGGACTCAGGTTCGGTGGATGTCGAGTGCTACGTGAGCCGCAGTTGGCCGCTGTCCCTAGAGCCGCATTGCTTCGACGCCGAGGGTGCGCGGACCATCATGCGGATGGCGATGCGTGGCGTGGAACTGGCCCACGCAGGGATCGCCAACGAGGAGGCAGCCAGGCGGCTCGCCATCGCGCTCGCCGATGGTGAGTTTCAATTGCCCATCCGACCCGCGATGAGCTGGATGATGTCAGCCAAGCAAGACCTCTACAGCGACCAAGGCCAGCGCGCAGGCGCCTGGCAGCCACACATCATGATCTACATTCCGTTCCTTACGGCCGAGATGGCGGGCACCGGGAGCAATCGCGATCCCTACTCGGGACTGGTGGTCGACCCGGGGAAGCCGATGGCGAACCTGATGGTTGTCGTGCCACGCTCCGTCCAGCCGGTCGCAGCCCAGCCGCCAGGCGGGGAGAGACGCTACTGAGACCGCTCGACGAACGCGCCTTCTCGGCGCTCTACGACCAGTACACGCCGGCGATGTACGCGCTGGCCCTGCGCAGCGTCGGCGGCGACGTCGGCGCGGCCGAAGAGGTCGTGCAGGAGGCGTGGGTGCGAGCGGTAGAGCGCTGGGACGACTTCCGTGGGGAGTCCGCACGCAAGACCTGGCTCTGCGGGTTCGTTGTCCGCGTGGGATGGGAACGCGTGCGCGTGGAAGCCGCTCCGCTCTCCGATGCCGAGCTCGAAACGACCGGCGCACCTGATGCCCGACTGACCGGCGTGTTTGATCGACTGGATCTCGAGCGCGCCATCCACGCGCTCCCCGCTGGCTTCCGCCAAGTCCTCGTGCTGCACGACATCGAAGGCTACGCCCACGACGAGATCGCTGCGTTGCTCGGCATCGTGCCCGGTACGTCCAAGAGCCAACTCGCCCGCGCGCGCCGCGCCCTGCGCGCGGCGCTTCAACCTTGAGGTCTTATGTCTACTGAAGATCCCTTCGCTGAACTCCCGCGCGAGGTCGAGCCACCGGCGGCGCTGAAGCAGCGTACCGTGCGCGCGCTGCGTGGCCGGGGCCTACTGCGGCCACGAACTGGCATTTCACACTTGGGCCGCGTTGCCGCCGCCGTGCTGCTACTTGCGGTCGGTGCGTATGCCGGCCGAGTCACGCATCCATCACCCTCGTCTGGAGCCTCCGTGCCCGACACCCGCGATCAGTTTGCGTTGCTCCTGTACGAGCCGGCCAGCTTCGACACCACGCTTGGACACGAGCGACTCGCCGTCGAGTACCGCGCCTGGGCGGGCTCGCTGGGCGCTGACTTTGTGGGAGGCGAGGCGCTGGGGGATGCCCGCGTCCTTGGCGGCGACGCACCGACCGCCGAGCCGACGGGATTCTTTATGGTGCGCGCGAGTTCCTACGACGAGGCAGTCGCACTCGCCCGAGATTGCCCGCACCTCAAGTACGGTGGCGTGGTCAGCGTGCGGACGGTTCCAGCGACCTAGCCTGGGCTGCCGTCAGCCGACGACGCACGCCTCTGGCGCCGGCGCGACCCCTCTCCGCAACTGGCGCAGCAACGGCCCGCGTCCCAGAATGGACGCGTGCCGACCGACCCCCACGACGAACACATCGCCGCGGCGAAGTCCGCCGGGCTGCGCTACGTGACGGACGCGCAGCCCGGCATCACGCGTAAGCGTGCCGGGAGCGGCTGGACGTTCGTATCGCCGAAGGGGAAGCGCGTCACGGACGCCACGGAGCGGCAACGCCTACTCTCGCTCGCCATTCCACCGGCGTGGACAGATGTGTGGATTTGCGCGGATCCTCGCGGACACCTGCAGGTCACGGCGCGCGACGTGAAGGGGCGCAAGCAGTATCGATACCATCCCAAATTCCGCGCGGAGCGCGATGAGTCGAAGTTTGATCGGATGCTGGCCTTCAGTGCCGGCCTGCCACGCCTGCGCGAGCGCATCGAGCGCGACCTCGCCCTGCCGGGCCTCCCGCGCCGCAAGCTTCTGGCCACGATGGTCCGGCTGCTCGACAAGACGCTGATCCGCATCGGCAACGAGGAGTATCTGAAGGCCAACAAGTCGGTGGGCCTGACCACCATGCGTCGGCGGCACGTCGCCGTGGATGGCCACACGCTCACCTTCTCCTTTCGAGGCAAGAGTGGCGTGCAACACGAGATCGCCGTCACGGACCGGCGACTGGCTCGCATCGTCAAGCAGTTGCAGGAGCTGCCCGGACAGGAGTTGTTCCACTACGTCAACGACGACGGCGAGCGCGTGAGCGTCGACTCGGGCGACGTCAACGAGTACTTGCAGGAGCTTTGCGAGGAGGACGTGACGGCCAAGGACTTCCGCACCTGGAGCGGCACCATGCTTGCGGCCCGTGCATTGCGTGACGCCGGACAGGCGGCGACGGAGACCGAGGCGCGGCGCAACGTGAACGCGGCGTTGGACTCGGTGGCCAAGCGCCTGGGCAACACCCGCGCGGTGGCGCGCAAGTACTACGTGCACCCTGCGGTGATCGCGGCATATCATCGCGGAGTCGCGGCGCCGGAACCAAGGCGCGCCAAGCGTGGCGCACGACCATCGGCCGCGCTTCGGCGCGACGAGGTCCTGGTGTTGCAGTTTCTTCACGACCAGCTGGAGGCACATACGTGAGCCTGCGCACAAGATTACTTGGACTGAGTGCGATTGCCTTGATGATCGCCTGCGGCGACGTCGGCGACCCGCCACCGTTGCCACCGACGCCGCGCGTCCTGATGCTTGTCGCAAACGACGGGTTCTTCTTCCAGGAGTACTACGACCCGCGTGCGGCGCTCGAAGCGGCAGGCGTACTGATTGACGTCGCTTCCGTAGCTGGCGGAACGGCCGTGCCGCACGCCGGCAGCTACGATGGTCGGTTCACCGGGCTCGCTCCCGCCGCGGTGAACCTGATGGGAACGCTGCCGCTGGCCAGCATCGACGTGGCCGACTACGACGCGCTGGTCATTGTCGGGGGATGGGGTGCCTCGCGCTACTACTATGCCTACCCTGGCACCTTCGTCGACGCGGCGTGGCAGCGGTCGGATCCCGCGGCGAATGCCGTGAACGCCGTGATTGTCGAGTTTGTGGCGGCTGGAAAGCGCATCCTGGCCGTCTGCAACGGCGTGAACGTGCTGGCCTGGGCGCGCATCCCGGGTGTCGCGGGCGCCGAGAGTCCGCTCGCCGGCCGCAACGCCCGCGCGCCCTGGGGTAGCGCGCCGGCGCAGTCTGACTACCTCGGCTCGAGCTACGGCGAGAGCTGGACGCTCGACCAGGCCTGCCCGTGGGACCCGGTGGCGGGTTCGTCGTGCTTCCGGATGGGACGCTTCGCGACCGACAACGGTGCCATCATTCCGAGTGTGTACGAGTCGGTTCCCGACGCCGCCGATCCCACGGACCTCGCGCGGCGCGACGCAATCGCCGAGGACGGCATCTACATCACGGTGCAGGACAACTTTGCGGCGCGGACGGGCGGGCAGCGACTGGCGTTGCGGCTTTCGACAGCGCTTGTGCGAGATCGTTGAACACGTCGTCCGGGTGCTCCAGCCCGACTGACACTCTCAGCAGGCCCGGCGAGATCCCCACGGCCTGACGCTCATCCTCGCTGAGCTTGGAGTGCGTGGTCGACGCCGGATGCGTGACGATCGTGCGGGTGTCGCCGAGGTTCGGTGAGTGTGAGCAGAGCCGCAGCGCGTCGATGACGCGGCGCGCCGTTTCGTAGTCCGCGACCGTCAGCGTAAGCACACCCCCGCCCCAGCGCATCTGCTGGCGCGCCAGCGCATGCTGTGGATGCGACGGCAGGTATGGGTATCGCAGCTGCTGGACGGATGGATGTCGCGCGAGTCGCTCCGCCAGTTGGAGCGCGTTCGCGCTGTGCCGCTCCATTCTGAGCGAGAGTGTCTCGAGGCTCTTGCTCAACACCCAAGCATTGAACGGGGAAAGCGCGGGCCCTGCGTGGCGCGCGAGGTAGCGAATCGAGCCGATCAGGTCACGCCGTCCGATGACTGCCCCGCCCAGCGCACGCCCCTGGCCATCGATGAACTTCGTCGCGGAGTGCACGACCAGCGACGCGCCGAACTCCAGTGGGCGCTGGATCACCGGCGTCGAAAAGCAGTTGTCCACCGCGAGCGGGATCCCGCGCTGCTGCGCCAACGCGCCGAGTGCCGCGAGATCCACGAGGTCGAGGCCGGGGTTCGATGGCGTCTCGACAAACAACAGTTTCGTCGCTGGCGTGATGGCAGCTTCCCAGCCACCGAGATCGTCGCCGTCGACGTACGTGTGGGTAATGCCCCAGCGCGGAAACACGCGCGTCAGCAGTTGGTGCGTCGACCCGAAGAGCGCGCGGCCGGCCACGATGTGATCGCCGGCCGACGCAAGCGCCGCGATCGTCGTGAACACCGCCGCCATTCCCGACGCAGTGGCAATTCCATCGTCCGCGCCCTCGAGCAGGCAGAGCTTGCGCACGAACTCGTCCGTGTTGGGATTCGAGTAGCGCGAATACACCGGCCCCTCGATCTCCTCGGCGAACAGCGCGCGTGCCTGCTCGGCGTCATCAAAGACGAAGCTGGAGGTGAGGAACAGCGGCACCGCGTGCTCGCGGGCGGGGCTGGTCGGATGCTGCGTGCGGATGGCGAGTGTTTCGGGATGCATCAGTTGGTCTCCTCGTGGCGCAGCAGGTCGGCCAGCAGCGCCGACGCCGTGGCGCTGCCACCCGCGCCGCGCCCAGCGATCGTGAGGGTGCCCGCGCTTTCGCTCTCGAGCTGGATCAGGTTGTGCTCATCGCGCGCTTGGGCGAAGGGATGGCCGGCCGGCACGATGCGGGGTGCCACGGACGCATAGACGCCCTCGCCGACGAGGGTTGCCGTGGCGACCAGGCGCAGGGCCCGCCCGCGTTTCGCCGCACGCACGGCGTCCGCCGCAAGCGCCTCGCAAATGCCGCTCGTGCGTACCAACAGCGTTGCGGGATCCACCCCAAATCCGAGCCACGCCAGCACGGCGATCTTGTCCGCGGCGTCCGCGCCCGCGAGGTCGCGCGAGGGATCGGCCTCGGCGAAGCCCGCGCGCTGCGCCGCGGCCACCGCGTCCGCGAACCGAAGGCCCCGCTCCACGCGCGAGAGGATGAAGTTCGTCGTGCCATTGAGCACACCGCGAATGCGCTGCAGGCCGTGGCCGCCGAGCGACTCGCGCAGCAGGCGGACGATCGGCACGCCGCCGCCGACGGCTGCCTCGAAGTCCAGCGAGGCACCCTCGTCGCGGTGCGCGCGCGCCAAGGCAGCGAGTGCGGGCCCGTCGATGCGCAGCAGCGCCTTGTTCGCCGTGACCAACCGCCGACCGCGCGCCAGCGTTGTACGGGCGATGCCTGCGGCCTCCACTGTGCCGCCGATCGCCTCCACCACCACGTCGCTCGGCGTGGACAGGAACTCGCCGACATCGTCGGTGAGGAGCGAACGGCAGACGGAGCCGGAGCGCGGGCGCTGGATGTCGCGCACCAGCACACGTCGCAGGGTGTACCGGACGCCTATACGGCGGGCGATTGCCGGCCCGTGCCGATCGAGCAGATCGACCAGCGCGCCGCCGACCGTGCCGAGTCCGGCAAGCGTGAGGTTCACGGTCGTCGTCACGCGACCTCCTGCGCACGGCTCGCTGGACTCTGCGGCGTCGACGCAAGCACCTCGGCGAGCACGGCACTGACCTGCTCGTGCTCGAGCAGGAACGCGTCGTGCCCGTGCGGCGATTGCAGTTCGCGGTACTCGCCGCCGGCGGCATCCACCCAACTGCGTACGTCTTCCGGCGCGCAGAAGATGTCGCCCGGGATCCCGATGCCGGTGAATCGCGTGCCACTCGCGCGGAGGCGTTCGCCGATGCCGACTCTCCCGTGGGCGAGGTCGTGCGAGTCCATCACCTCCAACAGGGCACGATAGGTGACGGCCGGCAGCCGCGCGCTGAGCCGCTGGCCGTGGGTGGCCAGCCAGTCCTGCACGGCGTACGCCGCCGTGTCGCCGGAGCGGCGCGCGAATCGCGCGTCGAGGCCGCGCGAGGTGCGGTACGTCAGCATCGCAATCTCACGGGCGAGTGCGAGCCCGTGCTCGCCACCGAGATCGAGCGCGCGTCGCTGTACGTGCGACCAGCCGATGGCGCCGGCTCCGAGCGTCGCGGGCGCGGCAAAGACGGCGGCTTGCTCGACCAGCCCGGGGAAGCTCGCGGCCAGTTCAAGCGCGACCATCCCGCCCAGCGAGCCACCAGTGACGAGTGCCAGGCGTTGCACGTTGAGTTGGTCGAGCAGGATTCGAAGCGCGCGCGCCTGGTCGCGCACGGTCAGCGCGGGGAACAGCTCGCAGCCCGGCACGTGCGGCCCACTGCTGCCGTAGCAGGAGCCGAGCAGATTCGGAGAGACCACGGCCCAACGCGTCGTGTCGATGGCGCGGCCCGGGCCGATCTGTTCGCGCCACCAGTCGCCCGCGGCATCGGCGGATCCGGTGAGTGCGTGCAGCACCAACACGACGTTATCGCGCGTCCTTGACGGTTCCCCGTCCACGTGGAATGCTAGGCGCGCGTGGCGCAGGACCCCGCCGCGGTCGAGCGGTAGCAGCGGGATCGGCGCGTGGTACCGCGGGCGCGTGGGATCCGCAGGGCTGGGCGCGAGGAAGTCGGTTGGCACTGTGCGTTCTCCGGCAAGCAGGTAACCGCGGGGAACGCAAAGGCCCTCTCGATCGAGAGGGCCGCTGAAGGCCGATGGCGACCGGCCGGAGACAAGAACGCCCACGGGGTCGCCGCGGGCACATCGCGTTTTAGCACATTCTTTAGCGTGGCGGCAATCGCGGCAAATGACCACGGGCTTCAACTGTGAGGCGGAGGATAGTGGGGTGTCAAGGTGGCGTCAAGACGTTCCGCTTTCTCGGTTCGGACCTTTCACCTGGACTGCTAGCCGTGGCTGACCATCGCCCCCTTCGATATTCCATCAACGTCACGCTCGACGGCTGTTGCGATCACCGCGCCGTCATCCCGACCGAGGACACGCATCGCCATGCCCTTGAGGGCATCGCGCGGGCCGACGCCCTTCTGCTCGGCCGCGTCACCTACCAGATGATGGAATCCGCGTGGCGGCTCTCGACCCGCACGGTGGAAATGCCAGCGTGGACCGACCCGTTTGCGCACACGATCGACGCCGCACGAAAGTACGTCGTGTCAAACAGTCTTTCGTGGGTCGACTGGAACGCGGAGCTCATCCGCGGCGACCTTGCGGACGCAGTGCGGAAGCTCAAGCAGCAGCCGGGCAAGGGCCTCGCCACGGGCGGCGTGACGTTGCCGATGGCACTCGCCGAACTCGACCTGATCGACGAGTACGAGTTCGTGGTGCACCCACGGATCGCGGGGGACGGGCCGAGCCTGTTTGCGGGCCTTTCCAAGAGTGTCGACCTCTCGCTGGTGGACCGCGTGGAGCTCGGGTCGGGTGCGGTTGTGCTCAGGTACGAGCCGCGGCGCTGACACTCCCCGAACCGGGCCACCGTAGGGATTCCGGCCGTCGCACCCCGCCGGGCCACTCCTTCCCTGGAGCCTCAAGTGCTGTCTCTCTTTCTCCGCCTCTTTGCCCTACGGCCGCTGCTCTCGCTGGCCATCTTCGGCTTCCCGATCCTGCTGCTCGTGGCGGTCGGCCTCATCACGATCTTCGCGCTCAAGGCGATGGTGTTCATCGTGCTGCCGCTGATTGCCATCGTGTGGTTGTACCGTCGGCTCAGCAGCGATGGAACCTCCGGCGCGTAGGATCCCGGACCGAGGGCGCTGGGCCACCTGCGGCCGCGGTTGACTGCGGCCCAACAATCGTACGGTTCGGCTGCGAAGCGGGCTAGCGGCGGCGCTGCGAGGGGTGGAGGCGCACGCGCCGCGCCCGCGCGTTCTGCTTGCGCGACGAAGTGCCGGCGGGTCGATTTCCTGTGGTGCTACGACCTCCTTCGAAATCCCCATCACGATGCCATTCTCGCTCTGCCGAGCCGCCGGGCTGCTCGCCTGCCTGTCCGTCAGCGCCGCCGCGCAAACGTGGGACGTGCACTCGATGTCTCGCCCCAAGCCGCCCGTCGTCTCGCCCGCGGCGGCCGATGCCAGCGCCGCGCCGCCGGCCGACGCGATCGTGCTCTTTGATGGCCGTGACCTGAGTCGCTGGCGCAGCGCAGGTGGCTCGCCCGCCAAGTGGCGCATCGTCGACGGGGCGCTGGAGGTCGTGCGCGGCACGGGCAGCATCGCGACGGCCGATGGTTTCGGCGACATCCAGCTGCATGTCGAGTGGCGCGCCGTGGCCCCGCCGCGCGGTGAGGGCCAGAACCGCAGCAACAGCGGGGTGTTCCTGATGGGGCGCTACGAGGTTCAGGTGCTCGACTCGTACCGCAGCGAGACCTATGCCGACGGTCAGGCGGCTGCGCTCTACGGCCAGCATCCGCCGCTGGTCAACGCCAGCCGGCCGCCCGGCGAATGGCAGAGCTACGACATCGTCTTTCGCCGTCCGCGCTTCGCGGCCGATGGCAGCGTCATCGAACCCGCGCGAATCACGATGTTCCACAACGGAGTGTTGGTGCACGACGGCGTGGCGTTCCAGGGTGCGACGGCGCACATGCGCGCCGCCAGCTACGCAGCGCACGAGGACCGACTACCACTCGCGCTGCAGGATCACGGCGACCCCGTGCAGTTCCGGAACATCTGGCTGCGGGACCTCGAGCGCCGAGACTGATCCGGCGCGATTCGATCTGGGGACGCGTTTAGGGCGCGTTCGCGATGGAGTCGAGTCGACGCTGCCGCGCCGCTGCGGAGTCGGCGGCCGACAACGCGTTCTGCACGCCGCGCGAACCGGGGAGCCCGGAGGCGCCGATGGTGCTGTCCACGGCGCGTTGCTGCTCCGGTGTGCGTGGCGTTGAAGCCGCCGGCTTGCTGTCGCCGCAGGCGGACAGCGACGTCGCGAAGACTGTGGCAAGCAGCGCGAGGGAAACTCGAGTCATGGCCACTACCCCTCCACCGCGCCATCCACCAGCGCGGCCAGCTCAAAGTCCAAGGTGGTCAGTCCACCCTGGTCGTGCGTAGACAAGGATACAATCACGCGATTGTAACGCAGGTCGAGATCGGGATGGTGTTCCCGCGCCTCAGCGGGTGCGACCAGACGCTGCACGAAGGCCACCGCGTCAGGGAATCCCCCAAACGTAAACGTGCGCGTAATGGCGTCGCCGGCCCGGCTCCAGCCGGGCAGCGTCGCGAGGCGTGCGGCAATCTCTGATTCCGAGAGGCGGGAAGGGCGGGCCATCGCAGTCTCCGGCAGGGTGATGACCCAAGCTGCGCCAAGCCTCACTTACGTTCAAGCGCTGGCGACGTCAAACTTGTGGTGAGCCCTCACCTCCCGGAGGACCCGTGACCTCATCCGATTCCCTGCTGCTGCTGCGCCGCGGCCTGCTCGCGCTCCTGGCCTTCGGCTGCGTCGGCCTGATCGGGGAACTCGTGGTGCTGGAGCATTACGAAGAGACGTACCAAGTCGTGCCGCTGGCCCTGCTCTCGCTGACGCTGCTCGTCATCGGCTGGCAGTGGACCGCAGGCTCGAAGGCCAGCCTGCGCGCGTTGCAGGTGCTGATGCTGCTGCTGATTGTCGCCGGCGTCGCGGGTGCGGCGCTGCATCTGGGCGGGAACTATGAGGCCGAGCGCGAGTTCGAACCGGATCTCGTCGGGCTGCCCTTCTGGATGGAAGTCATCCGTGGCGCCGCCCCCGCCCTCGCGCCCGGAACATTGATCCAGTTCGGATTGCTGGGCCTGCTCTATGCGTATCGTCATCCACTTCTCAACAAGTCGGAGTCCTGAAATGTCTGCCCGCTCGTTGTTCCTTGGTCTCGCCCTGATCGCCGCGTCCGCTCTCGTCGCCAACGCACAGGTCGGAAAATCCCTCGGCGTGCTGGAGGCCAACACGGCCGCCGAGGCCGAGATTGCCGCGCTGCCACATATGAACGCCGAGCGTGCCAAGGCGCTCGTGGCCGCGCGCCCGTTCCTCTCGATGACGGCCTTCGACGCCTTCCTCGCGCCGACACTGGCCGCCGACCAGCGCAAGGAGCTCTACGTCAAGCTGTTCGTGCACATCAACCTCAACGCGGCCACCCGCGAGGAGATCCTGATGGTGCCGGGCATTGGCCCGCGGATGCTGCGCGAATTCCTGGAGTACCGGCCGTACCGCGGACTCGGTCAGTTCCGGAAGGAGATGCTCAAGTATGTGGGCGAGGACGAGGTCGCGCGGATGGAGCAATACGTGTTCGTGCCGATGGACCTCAATACCGCCAGCGATGACGACCTGCGCACCATTCCGGGCTTCGGCCCGCGGATGCTGCGTGAGTTCCGGGAGTACCGTCCGTACCGGAGCATCGGGCAGTTCCGCCAGGAGATCGGCAAGTACGTGAACGCCCAGGAAGTCGCGCGGCTCGAACGTTACATCGAGATTCGCTGAGCCCTGGGAATGCGACGGGGGCGGGCGCCGGTTCCGGCGCCCGCCCCCGTTTGCGTCTCGCTCGCGGCTATCCAGCCGCGCAGAGGTGTTCCATGGCGACGTGCGCGAAGGTGCTCGTCAGCGCTGGGCCGAAGCCCGGCTTGGCCGGCCGACTCTGGCGGTAGATCGTGCCCCGCCGCTCGTCGTGCCAGATGATGCTCTCCTTCACCGCCACCTTCTTGGCGGCACAGTCGAACATCGCCACCGCACGCGAGCCGGTGATCGGCCCCTGTGGCGTATCCACTGGCTCGGCGTAGACCACGCGCACCGTGGCGGTGATGATGCCCGCGGCGTCCTTCGAGATGCTGGCGGGATCGACATAGACGGCGTTGCCGGTCGATGTCTTGCCAATTTCCCGCCAGCCCGGCGCCTGGGCCGCGGCCGACGACGCAGCAAGTCCGACGGCGATCAGTGCGAGCAGCACGCGCAAGACGCAGTCCCTCCGTTCAGTTCAAGGCCACGAGGCGCACGACGCGCGCCCCACAAGTCCCGCACTTGCCGATCAAGGCCAGCTCCTTGTCGCGCAACTCGGCTTCGGTCAGGTCGAAGTGCCGCGTGGCCAGGCAGCGCGTGCAGAACCCGCTGTCGAGCAGCTTCGTCTTCGTGGCCTCCGGGACCTTGTCCCAGATGGCCTGCGCCTCTGGAGTGAACGCCACGAGCGGCTCCGTGCAGGGGTGTCGGGTGACGCTCCCCAACGATGCCGCCGCGTGCATCCGACCGCTACCCCTCGCCCTTACGTGCGGGGCCCTGAACGTCCGGCGGGGTATGGACGTTAGTCTGGAACCTGCCCCCGCGGCCCAATTCCAACCGGAGCCCCCTGTGCACGACCCCTGCGATCTGTCCACCACCGATTGCCACGACGAACCTACCGGCGGCCGCCGCGCCTTCCTGCGCGAGAGTCTGATGGCCGTGGCCGCGCTGGCCGCCGTTGGCGTTGGTGCCGATCGGCTCGAGGCGATGCAGCGCGTCTTCCTGACGGGCGAGCGCGTCGGCGATGAACTGCGCTTTCCGATGCCGACCGCCGACGGCGCCACGATCGATACGGCCAACCGCGTCGTGATTGCCCGCTATCAGGGCAGCGTGTACGCCTTCGACATCGAGTGCCCCCACCGCGGCACGGACATCGAATGGCAGGGTGAGAACGGCCGATTCTTCTGCCCCAAGCACAAGAGCACCTTCCAGCCGGAAGGCACGCTGATCGGCGGCAAGGCGGAGCGTGGCTTGGACCGCCACCCAGTTCGCCGTGATGGCGACCACATCGTCGTGGACACCTCGGTGACGATCCGCAGCACCGACCCCGAGGCCTGGGGATCGGCGAAGCTCGCGGCCTAGGCCTCCGCCTCCAGCACTTCCCGCTCCACCGCCGCGCGCAGGATGCTCATGAAGTCCTGCGCGTTGGTGACGACACCGACCGCCTGATGCGTGCCGCGGTCCTTGAGTTTGCTGACGAGGAACTCGCTGGCATCCACGCAAATGGTGGGCAACTCGACCAAGCCCCGTTCCGCATCCTCGTAGTACGCGGGTAGCATGTTGCCCACCGCGATCGAGTGCAGCGCGGTGGCAATCATCACCGCCATCGTCGCCTTCACGGCGTGTGCACGCATCGCTTCCTGTGCGGCCACCGCGTCGGTGAACACGTCGGGCAGCGGCCCGTCATCGCGGATGGAGCCACCCAGCACAAAGGGCACGCCCTCCACCACGCAGGCGTGCATGATGCCGCCCGTGATCACGCCCTGCTTCACCGCGTCGGCGATGCTGCCGGCCCGACGCACGGCATTGATGGCCCGCATATGTGCCGCGTGGCCGCCTTCGGTCGGCTCGCCATCGCTGCTCATCCCCAACGTCGTCCCCACGATTGCGGCCTCGATGTCGTGCACCGCGACGGCATTGCCCGCCAGCAGCGCCTGCACGAAGCCGTTGCGAATGAACCAGACGAGGTTGTCGCGCGCCCGCGAGTGCACCAGCGCCGGCCCGGTTACCCACAACACGTGCCCACCGCGTCGCTTCTCGGCCACCAACATCCGGGCGATCATGCCGTAGTCGATTGGCTTCTCACGCGAGACCTGGCTCGACATAAAGTGGAAGTCGCCGTCGACGTCGCGATCGCTCACAAAGCCGCGTGCGTGCACCAGCACACCCTCGCTGCCGTCCTCGGCGAGGCCAACGACGACCTCGTCCCCCGCGCGTACGCGGCGGCCCTCGCGCACCCACCAGGTTCCATCCTTGCCGCGCAGCAGCACGCCGTCCATCCGCGGCTCCCTGGGCAGCGTCCACTTGCCGTCCGCAGCCTTCACGTACGTTGGAAGGTTCGTCGTCGCGAAGAAGCCGTCGGGCAGCACGCCGTCGCGCTCGCAGGCCACCGTGCGCGCCGCAGGCGCACCGCGCAGTGCGGCCGTCTCAAAGTCGGGTGCTACGTAGCGGATGGTCATGGAAATCAGAGGATGCGCTTGCCCAGCGCGCTGAGGATCAGTTCGCAAGCGGTCTCAGCGGTGCGATTGCGTTCGTCGAGCACCGGGTTCACCTCGACGAGGTCCAGCCCCACGAGCTTCCCCGTGTCCGCCAGCACTTCCATCGCAAGGTGCGCCTCGCGGTAGGTCATCCCACCCGGCACGGCGGTGCCGACGCCCGGCGCTTCCTCGGGGTCGATGACGTCCATGTCGAACGAGACCCAGATGCCCGCCGTCTCGGCCGTGATGCGTGCGATCGCCTCTTCCATGACGGTGCGCAGTCCACGTTCGTCGAGCGCGCGCATGGTGTAGGCCGAGAGCTTCCACTTCTTGATGTGGTTGCGTTCGGCGGTGTCGAGGTCACGTAGCCCGACCAGCGCCACATCCTGGGCCTGCAGCGCCGGCGGCGTGCCGGTGATCTCGACCATCGCCTTGTCGCCGTAGCCGAGCAGGGCGGCCAGCGGCATGCCGTGCACGTTGCCGGAGCGCGAGGTGCCCGGCGTGTTCAGGTCGCCGTGCGCGTCGATCCAGATGGCACCGAGCCGTTCACCGCGGCCGCGCAGATGCGCGGCGGCACCGGCGATGCTGCCTGCCGAGAGCGAATGGTCGCCACCGAGCACGACCGGAATGCGCCCATCGGCCAACGCCTGCCGCGTGCGCGCGGCCACGTCGGCGCAGACGTCCGTGATGGAACCGAGGTATCGGGCGCCACGCTGCGCACCGCGTGCGGCGTCCTCGCGGAATGGCACGAGCACGTTGCCCGCGTCGTCCACGTCGTGGCCGAGCTTGGCCAGACGTTCACGCAGGTCGGTATAGCGGACGGCGCGCGGACCCATGTCCACGCCGCGGCGGCTCGCGCCGAGGTCCATTGGAACGCCGATGATTCGAATGTTTGCCATGGATGGAGCTTCGCTGGCGGAATGGCTGACCGGAAGGGCGGCGCATGCCTATGCGCGGGCGGCAGGGGTTATGCAGGGGCGGATGAATATCCTGCCGGTGGCCGGCCGACGATCCTAGAGGACCAGCTGCACGCTGAGCACCACTCGGTAGCGGTCCAGTGCGTGGTCCCGCAGCGGCACGAACCAATTGAACTGCAGCTGCGTCGCGCGCGTCGGCCAGTGGTTCCAGCCGAGGACGAGGTCGTCGACGTCGCCGGCCAGGCGATCGGCGCGCAGCACGTCCCAGCGCAGGAGGATCTGGTCGTCCGCGTCGAGCGAGTAACCAAGCGTGCCTTGCCAACCTTCGGGAACGAATCGCGTTCCGCCGGCGGAATCGAGCTCCGCGCGGATGTACTCGGCGCCGAACATCCACCGTTCGCCGCGGCGCCAGGTCTCTGCGCCGTACAGGCGCCGGCTGCCCGCGTAGCTGGAGACCAGGTTGCCGATCGCGGCGTTGCTGTCGCGGCTCGTTGCCGCATTGACGGCCAGCTCCCAGCCACCCTGCACACCCCGCGTCGGCTTCACGAGCCACACGCCGACGCGGCCGGTGAACATCAGGTCGTTGTCGTCATTGCCGCTGTGCGTCGCGTTGCCGTTGAAGGCGCCAGCCGCGAGCTCCACGCGACCCCCGGCCGCCGACTTCCGCGCCTGCACACCCATCTGCCGCGCCGGCGCGAGGGCAAGTGCTACGGATGAGCGTGCGGCGAAGTCCGCGTCGCTGATGGCAAGGATCCACTCGCGGCTGAAGTCGGCCTTGAAGCGCCCGAGGTCCACCAGGAACGTCGGGGAAAACCGCTTGCCAACCCGCACGTCCAGCAGGGCCGGCGAGCGCGTCACACCGGTCTGCAGCTGATAGCGCCATCCACCATCGAGTTCGCCAGCGATCCCAAGCCGAGCCTCGAAGACCTGGAAGCCGTTCGCGCCACGCGCGACGCGCTCGGGCTGGTAGTCGCCGAAGGCGCGGATGAGCGCGTTCACGCGAAGGCCCGGCTGCCGCCAGCGCGCGAGGATGGAGTCGAGGATCGGCTCGGGCGATTGCGGCGCGGGCATCTGCGCCCGTGCTGGCGGCGCGAGCAGCGCGGCGACGGCAAGCACCGCCACCGCGCGCATCACGGACTGTTCCTGGTCGACTCGACGCGGAACGAGGGCGGGACGTAGTCCTTGGCGAGGTGCTCGGCGGGTATCGTGACCACGTTGCCGTCGCGCAGGGCCTTGTAGTGCGGCGACATGATCTCCACGCCGGCCGCGTTGAAGGCGTCCTGGATGTTCGCGTGCAACTCGCCATAGACGCGTGCCATCGCCTTCGCATTGGCCGTGTAGGCGTTGAGCTCGTAGCTCACGTAGAAGTCATCGAGGCTCGTCTGCACCACGAATGGCGCAGGCTCCGCCTGCACATCCTTTGTCGCCTTTGCGGCGTCAGTCAACAATTGGTGCACCTGTCGCCACGGCACATCGTAGCCGATCGTCACGCCGGTGTGCAGGATGATGCCGGGTCCGGACGCCAGCGCCGTGAAGTTGAGCACGTGCGTGCTCAGCACCATCGCGTTCGGAATGGTCACGTCCACGTTCTTGATGGTGCGCACCCGGGTGACGAGCAGCGACTTGGCGATCACGTCGCCCGTGGTCTCCCCGATGCGTACGCGGTCACCGACGTTGAAGGCCCGCGTATACGTCAACACGGTACCCGCCACGATGTTCGCAATGGCGGACGACGAACCGAATGACACCAGCACGCCGAGGAACAGCGACACGCCCTTGAAGGCGTCGGAGTCCGCGCCCGGCAGGTACGGGAACATCACCACCCCGACAAAGGCGATGATGAGGAAGCGCACGATCTTGTACGTGGGGTCTGCCCACTCCCGCTCGAAGCCGCCGAGGTGCAGCGTGCCGCTGCCCAGCGCATTGAAGACCAGCCGCACGACCTTAAGCGCGTAGCGCGCCACGAACACGATGATGGCGATGAACAGCAGGTTCGGCAGGTAGTTCGCGATGGCGCCGAGCACGCGTCCCAGGGGGTCGAGCACATAGCCGACGAGCCTGTCCGAGTAGCGCTGCGTCCAAGGGAAGAAGCTGAGGACCAGCGGCAGGTAGAAGTACAGCAGCGTGATGATGCCGACGACCCGCAACCCGCGGACGGTTCCCGTCAGGACGTTGGCCACGTTCTGCGCGGACACGAGCTCGATGGTCCGGATGCGGACCCCGGGGATGCGTCCATCGCGGCGCGATTCGACCATCGTCTCGAGGCGCTCGGTCCCACGCCGCAGCAGGCGCAACAACACGACCAGCACTGCCGTGGCGATGAGTGTCCAAAGGAGGCCGAAGGCGATTGCCTTGAGGGTTGCCTGGATGGAGACACGGCCCAGCTCGTCGAACAGTGCGACGCGGTACGCCTGCGCCAACTGCGCGCGTGATCGGCCGGCCGCGGCCGCATCCTGCTCCGTGACCGACATCAGCACGAGGTCGCCCGCGAGGATGTCCGTCGATTGCTCGCCGACGGCCAAGGTCAGCGAGTCGAGGCGTTCGCGCGTGAGGCGCAGCATCCGCGCCTCGATTGCATCGGCGCGCTCGGCGGCCGTGAAGGCGCCCGAGGCTGCCGTGATGAGCAGGACCGTGTCGCCGCGGACGATGACCGGCGCCGCGACGGCGCTGCTGTCCACGGGACGCCCCGGGATCTCCTGCCGGGACTCCTGGGCGGCATCCAGGTCCGACTCTTGGGCGACGAGCGGTGCCCCCCAAAGGGCAAGGCCCAGCAACAGTGAGCGCATCAACGGGGCTCCGATTTCAGTTGCACCGCGAGAGGCGGTGCTCCCACCAGCTCAAATGTCGCCGAGGCAATCTGGATCCGCCCACCGGAGGCATCGAACGCATCAAGAATACGCGAGAAGATCTCGTCGCGCGTCGCGCGGCGACGTCGGTAGTCCACGATGTAGCGCACGGTGAACTCGATCCAGTTGTCCGTCGCCCGGAGGTGGACCATCGGCTCGATGCGCGCGTCCTCGATGCGGTACTTGCGGACCACCGCGGCCCAGGTGCGACGCCCCGCATCCACGGTGTCGCGCGTAACCTCGTTGGCCACGTTCTGCAGGATGCTGCGCGCCTCGTGACGGTCCGACCGGTAGGTGATGGGCACCTTGAGCTCGTCCCACAGGAACGGGAAGTCGGCCGAGTAGTTCACGACCGGTTCCTTGAACACGAAGCTGTTGGCCACGCGCACGATGCGGCCGTTGTAGAGGTCGCCATCCACCCACTGGCCACACTCCATCAGGGTCGTACGAAGGATGCCGATGTCGATGACGTCGCCCTTGATGCCACCGAGCTGCACGCGGTCGCCCGGTGCGTAAAAGCCGCCAAAGAGCACGGCCACCCAGCCGGCCACCGAGGCAATCACTTCCTGCAGGGCGAAGGCGATGCCGGCACCGGCCACGCCGAAGGCGACGGTGAGGCCACCCAAGCGGCCCGAGAGGCTGCTCAACACGAGCGCAATGCCGAGCGCGGCGGCCACGAAGGTGATAGCCTTTCGCACACGATAGCGCAGGTCCGCATCGCCGATGTGCGAGGACGCCGCGTGCCGGGCGAAGCGTGCGCCCACGACGATCGCCACCAGCGCGAGCAGGACGATGACCAGGCGCTCCCCGCCACCTGAGAAAAACCAGTTGCTCAGGAAGTTCACGAGGTCTCGGCCCACGTTCTCGCTCACACACCCGCTCCCGCATCAACGGCTGCCGCGTCACCGCGTGGCCACACCGCGCTCAGAAGGCTGCCGACCACCACGACCGTCAGCGCACCAATCACGTTGTGCCAGAGAAAGGACACCTGCGGTGCCCCGAATGTGACGGCCGCAACCGTGGACATGCCGACCACCAGGCCGACCACCGCCCCGACGCCACGCGCCCAGGGAATCATGGCGAGCATGAAGACGCCGAGGATAGACCCGTAGAAGAACGACCCGAAGCGGTTCACCACCTCGATCAGCGAACCCAGCGACGCGGCGCGCGTGGCGACCACGCAGGCAAACAGGCCCCAGAACGCGGTCATCAGGCGCCCCGCGAACAGATAGTGCGCATCGGAGCCGTCGCGCTTGAACCATCGCTGGTAGAAGTCCACCACGCTGGCCGTGGCCAAGGAGTTGAGCTCGGCGGCAATGCTCGACATCGCTGCCGCCAATACCGCGGCGAGGAACAGGCCGGCCAAGCCGAGCGGCAGGTGGTCGAGGACGAATCGCGGCACGATGTAGTTCACGTCGCGCGTCGGCGCGCCGATCACCTGTTCGGCGCGCCGCAGCGCCTCCGCGCGCACGGCCGCGGCCTCTCGGTCGGCGTCCGCGAAGCGTGCGAGGGCGGCGGCGGTGGCGGCTTCGTTGCCCTGGTCGCGCAGCGCCGGCATGCTGGTGGCGAGGTCGCGACGGCGATTCAGCAGCTCGCCGTAGCGCTGGTCCAGCGTTGCGAACTCCGCTGGCGCCGCCGCACGCGCCGCGCGGTCGTGCGTGGGATTCCACAGCAACGGGCTCGGCTGAAACGCGTAGTAGAGGAAGATCAACACGCCGACGAGCAACACCAGCGCCTGCAGCGGAATCTTCCAATACGCGCTCATCAGCAGCGAGCTGCGGGCCTCGTCCACGGAGCGCGCGGCGAGATAGCGCTGTACCTGGCTCTGGTCGGCGCCGAAGTACGAGAGCATCAGGAAGGTCCCGCCGATGATGCCCGACCAGAAGGTGTAAGTCTCGTTGATGTTGAACGAGAAGTCGAACACGCGCATGCGACCGGTCGCACCGGCGATCATCAGGGCATCATCCATCGGCACCGGCATCCGGAGCACGAGCACGGCGACGACTCCCAGCAGCGCGAGCACAATCACGAACATCTGCTTCACATCCGCCCAAGTCACCGCGCCCACGCCGCCGACCGCCGTATAGGCAATTGTCGGCACGCCGATGATGGCCACCGACAGCCAGAGGTCCCAACCGAGTACGGCGGAGAAGATCACCGCCGGCGCGGCGATGATCGTGCCCGCCGACATCCCCCGCGAGCAGAGGAAGAGGAAGCTCGTCAACGAGCGCGTCGCGGGATTGAAGCGCCGCTCGAGATACTCGTAGGCCGTGTACACCTTGGCGCCGTGCAGGAATGGCACCAGCGTGACGCCAAGGATGACCATCGCCAACGGCAGGCCAAAGTAGAACTGCACGAAGCGCAGTCCGTCCGTGGCACCCTGCCCCGTGGTGCCGATCAGTGTGATGGCCGAGAGCTGCGTGGCCATGACGGAGAGGCCGACGGCCCACCACGGCAGCGAGCGATTGGCGAGGAAGTAGGCCTGGATGTTCGTGGCGCCACGCGAGCGGCGCATGCCGTCGCCGACCACCCACAGGAGATACGCCACGACGACCAGCCAATTGATCCAATGCATCGGCTAGCCCGCGTAGCGCGACTGCAGCGCCCACAGCAACAGCAGCGCCACGGCCTGGATGATGAGGACGCGCAACAGCGTCTCCCGCACTCGGTTCGAGCTCATGCCTCAAGCTACGCAGCGAACCGGATGTGAGCGAGGCGCGTCAGAGGTAGGGCGACAGGATGCGCGCCAATCCGTGTCCGAGTTTCACGGGGATCGGGCGGGCATCGACGTCGGCCAGCGTGACCTCCCGCCCCGCGACGATTCGATTCGCGACGATGTCATCGAGGGACGAGGCCAGGTCGGGGTCGTGGACCTCGACATCAAGCTCGAAGTTCAGCCGCAGCGACCGCGGATCCCAGTTGGAGGACCCAAAGAGCGCCCACTCGCGGTCCACCACCATCAGCTTGGTATGATCGAACGGCAGCGGCGTCACGAACACGCGGCAACCCGGGCGCAGCACCTGCCAGAGCTGCGCCGTCGCTGCCCACTGCACCATCGGGATGTTCACCTTGGCCGGTAGGACGATGTCCACCTCGACACCGCGCAGCGCCGCCACGCTGAGGGCGGAGATCAGCGGCTGCTCGGGCAGGAAGTACGGCGTCACGATGCGCACGCGCTCGCGCGCCACGGACAGCGCGCCCAACAGCACGGTGCGCAGGATCTCGATGTCGCCGTCGGGACCGTCTGTGAAGCACCGCGCGGTGGTCTCACCCGCGCGCGGCAACGGCGGATACCAGCCGTCACCGTCCAGCACCTCGCCCGTGGTGAACGCCCAGTCCTCGCTGAACACCTCCTGCAGCTGCCCAACCACGGGCCCCTCGAGGCGGAAATGCAGGTCGCGCACCAACCGCTTCGGCGCCAGGGCGTGGATGTTGCGCTCCTGGATGTTGATGCCGCCGGTGAAGGCCACGCGCCCGTCCACCGTGAGCACCTTGCGGTGCGAGCGCAGGTTGAAGAAGGCGAGGCCCGCATCGCGAACCTTTGGCAGGAACAGCTCGCTCCTCACCCCGGCGCGGCGTAACACCTTGTGCACGGAAGGTTGGGTGTAGCGCACGCCGAAGCCATCCACGAGCACGCGCACGTCCACGCCGCGCTTCGTCGCGCGCGCGAGCGCATCCACGAACTGCATCCCGGCCCGATCCGCCCCGAAGATGTAGCTGGCCAAGGCCACCGTTCGCTCGGCGCTGTCAATCGCCGCAATCATCGCCGGATAGGCTTCATCGCCGTTGTGCAGCACCTGCACCGCGTTGCCGGTCAGCAGGGGCCGCCCGCTCATCGCCTCGCCAAGTCGGGCGAAGGGCTTCATCTGCTCGGAAACGGTCGCCTCAGTCCCCACCCGCGCGATCGCCGTGGCCATCGGTGTCGAGAGCGGCAGCCGCCTGCGCTCCCGCTGCAGCTCGGCGGCCCGCCGGCGGATGCGGTTCAGGCCGAGTCCCGCGTAGAGCACCGCGCCGACGACCGGCGTCAACCAGATCACGCCCGTCCACGCAATCACGGCGCGCACATCGCGCTTCCGCAGGATCACGTTGGCCGTGGCCGCGAGGTTGAACGCCAGCACGATGGCGCCTGTCGCATAGGGCCACCAACCGGGCAGGTCTCTGAGGAAGCCGAAGGTCATCCGCGCTGTGGGACTCGGGGGATAGGTGAAATCCTCGCTCCCGCGCGCCCGGAGGCAACCCTCGGTATGCCTCGCGCGTACGGAGAGGAGGTGCGGACCGCGTTGCACGACCCCGCGGCCCGCGCCAACTTGCACCCATCTCTCCGACCGGAGTCAGTTGCGATGCCCGTCTCGTTCACGGTCAACGGCACCCGCCGCACGGTGGATGTGCCCGCCGACACCCCCCTCCTCTGGGTCCTCCGGGACGCCCTCGACCTCAAGGGCACCAAGTTCGGCTGTGGGGTCGCCCAGTGCGGTGCCTGCACCGTTCATATGAACGGCACGCCGACCCGCTCCTGTGTACTGCCGGTGGCGGCGGTCGAGGGCGCGAGCATCACTACTATAGAAGGGCTCTCCGCCGACGGCTCCCACCCGCTGCAGAAGGCGTGGATGGAGCTCGACGTGCCGCAGTGCGGCTACTGCCAGGCCGGTCAGTTGATGTCGGCCGCCGCGCTGCTTGCGCGCACGCCGAAGCCGAGCGACGCGGACATCGACGCCGCGATGAACGGCAACCTGTGCCGCTGCGCGACCTACGCGCGCATCCGGGAAGGCATCCACCGCGCCGCGGCCATCGCCGCGAACAACGAGTGAGGCCGACGATGACCAGCACACTCGATCGCCGCGACTTCCTGCGCGTCAGTTCCGTGGCCGGCGGCGGCCTCCTCCTCGGCGCCTGGCTCGACTACTCGCGTCCTGGCACGCTGCACGCGGCCACGCCGGCTGCAGCCGATGCCGACTTCACGCCGAATGCGTTCATCCGCATCACGCGCGACGGCAAGATCACCATCATGGCCAAGAACCCCGAGGTCGGTCAGGGCGTGAAGACCTCGCTGCCGCAGCTGATCGCCGAGGAGCTCGATGTGCCGTGGGAGTCGGTGAGCATCGAGCAGGCCGACTCCGACGAGCGCCTCTATGGACGACAGGTGGCGGGTGGCAGCACGTCCACGCCGACGAACTGGGAACCGCTGCGTCGTGCCGGCGCAGTGGGGCGCGCCCTCATGATCACCGCCGCGGCACAGCAACTGGGTGTGCCGGAAGCGGAGCTGACCACGAATGGCGACGGGCGCGTGCACCATCACGGTTCGCGCCGGATGCTCAGCTATGCCGAGCTCTCTGAACGAGCGGCTGCGCTGCCGGCGCCGAACCCGACGTCCGTGCGGATGAAGGACCCGAAGGACTACAGGATCATCGGCCAAGCCATTCCTGGCGTGGACAACCAGGCCATCGTGACTGGCAAGCCACTCTTCGGCATCGACGTCACGGTGCCGGGGATGCTGCACGCGGTCCTCGAGAAGGCACCCGTATTTGCCGCCAAGGTCGCGAGCGCCAATCTGGACGAAGTGAAGCGCCAGCCCGGCGTGAAGGACGCCTTCGTGATTGATGGTGGCACGCAACTCGCCGGCCTGCTCGGCGGTGTGGCGATCGTCGCCGACACGGTGTGGAACGCCCGCAAGGCGCGGCAGGCCCTGCGCGTCACCTGGGCCGACCACCCGACGGCACAACAGGGCACGGTGCAGTTCCGCGCCAAGGCGAAGGAGCTCTTCGCCGCCGCGCCGCAGCTCACCATCCACCGCGTCGGTGACGTGGACGCCGCCCTGCGCCGCGGCACCGTGGTCGAGGCCGAGTACGAGTATCCGTTCCTCGCCCACGCGCCGCTCGAGCCGATGAACTGCACGGCGCACTTCGCCAACGGCAAGCTTGAGATCTGGGCGCCGACGCAGAACCCACAGAGCGGACGCAGCCTCTGCGCCAACACACTGGGCATCGACGGCGGCGACATCACCATTCATATGACGCGCATCGGCGGCGGTTTCGGCCGCCGGTTGAACAACGACTATATGGTGGAAGCCGCGTGGATCTCACGCGTGGTCGGCGCGCCGGTGAAGCTGCTGTGGACCCGCGAGGACGACACGCGGCACGATTTCTACCGTCCGGCAGGCTTCCACAAGCTGCGCGGTGCGGTGGATGCGGCGGGCAAGCTCGATGCCTGGGAAGGCCACTTCGTGACCTTCGGCGAGGGCGAGCGCTACGCGCCGTCGGCCAACCTCAGCGGCACCGAGTTCCCCGCGCATTTCGTGCCGAACGCGGCGATCCACGTCTCGACAATGCCGCTTGGCGTGCCGACTGGTTTCCTGCGCGCGCCCGGCAGCAACGCCTTGGCCTGGGTCTTCCAATCGTTCATCGACGAACTCGCGCACGCGGCCAAGAAGGATCCCGTGCAGTTCCGGCGCGAGCTGTTGGATGCGTACGTGGCCCCACCGCCGCCGGCGCCGGGCACGCGGCCCGCGGGCGGGCCTTCGCTCGATGCGCCGCGCATGCGCGGCGTGCTGGACCTTGTCGTCGAGAAGTCGGGCTGGGGCACCCGCCAACTGCCGCGCGGCACGGGCATGGGTGTGGCCTTCCACTTCAGCCATCGCGGGTACTTCGCGGAGGTGGTGCAGGCGACGGTCTCGCGTGACGGTACGCTCAAGGTCGACAAGGTCTGGGTGGCCGGCGACGTCGGCGCGCACATCATCAACCCCAGCGGTGCGGTGAACCAGGTGCAGGGCTCGGTGCTCGACGGCATCTCCGAGGCGCTGGCCCAGGAGATCACGATTGAGAACGGCGCCGCCGTGCAGAGCAACTTCCACGACTTCCCGCTGATCCGTCTCACGCAGGCGCCGCCGGTCGAAGTGCACTTCCGCACCAGCGACAACTCCCCCACGGGTATGGGCGAGCCCGCACTACCGCCCGTGGTGCCCGCGCTGACCAACGCCATCTTCGCGGCGACGGGCAAGCGTATCCGCACGCTGCCGCTCAAGCACCACGATCTCTCTTGGAGCTGACGTGAAGCAGTGGTTGGAGACGCGCCAGGTGCTGGACCAGCTCGCCGCATGGCACGCGGCGGGCCAGCCCTGCGCGTTGGCGACGGTCATCCGTGTGCGCGGCTCGGCGTACCGACACGAGGGCGCCAAGATGGTCGTGGCAGCGGACGGGCGCGTGGTGGGCAACGTGTCGGGCGGCTGCCTCGAGGCCGATGTGCGCGAGGTGGCGCTGGGGGTGATCCGCACGGGAGTCGCCGAGCGTCGCGAGTACTGCGGCAGTGTGGACGAAATCCAGGCCTGGGACCTCGGTGTGGGCTGCGAGGGTGTGGTGGAGTTGTTGATCGAGCCGGTTCGCGACGCACGGGAAGCCGAGCGCAAGGCGCTCGACGCGGAGGAGGCCTTTGTCGTCGAGACGCAGTTGGAGTCGTTGGCGCGCCGAGTGCGCCGCGACGATGCATCTGGTCGTGCCTCGGGCCTGGAGGGCGAAGGCGATGAGACTGCGTTTGTCGAGCGTCTGACGCCGCCCCCGCGCGTGCTGATTGTCAGCGCTGGAGACGATGCACGGCACTTGGCGCGCCTTGCCGTCGAGGTCGGCTTCCGCGTGGTGGTGGCAGACCGCCGTCCCGGACTGCTCACCGAACAGCGATTCCCTGCCCCGATCCGCCGCGTACTGGTCGACGCGACGTCCATCGGCGAGCGCGTCGTGCTCGACGCCGAGTCGTTCGCCGTGGTGATGACGCACAACTACGCCGACGACACGGACTATCTCCGCGCGCTGCTGGCAAGTCCGCTACGCTACCTCGGCGTGCTTGGGCCGCGTCAGCGCACCGCGCGCATGCTTGAGACGCTGCGCGCCGAAGGACCGGTCGACGAGTCGCGGATCTTCGGTCCGGTCGGACTCGACATCGGTACCGACGGCGCCGAGCAGGTGGCGCTGGCCGTGGTGGCGGAACTGCTGGCCGTGCGCAGTGGCCGCAGGCCGCGCTCCCTGCGCGAACGACGCGCGCCGATCCACGTGGACGACGTTGCATCGCAGGCGCCGGCGCCCTGAGCAGTATCCGCCGCGATGACTGAGTCGTTGCGGGTGGCGGCCGTGGTGCTTGCCGCGGGCGCGTCGCGCCGGATGGGTCGCAACAAGCTGCTCTTGCCCATCGAGGGCGAGCCGATGGTGCACCGCACGGTGCGCCGAGTGCTCGACGCCGGCTGCTCGCCTGTGGTGGTGGTCACCGGCCACGAGTCCGACAAGGTACGGGCGGCACTCGCGCCGCTGGCGGTGACGTTCACCGAGAGTCCGGATCCCACGGGCCCGACCAGTGCGACGCTGCACGCTGGTATTCGCGCGCTTGGCGGCGATGTCGACGCCGTGCTCGTAATGCTCGCCGATATGGTGCAGGTGACGACGCCGATGCTGCGCGATGTCGTCGCGGCACTGCGTGAGTCGGAGGCGCCGTTGGCGGTCTCACGCTACGGCGACGTGTTGGCGCCGCCCCTTCTGTTCCGGCGCGCGCTGTGGCCGGAGCTGCTCGCGTGGACCGGTGAAGGTTGCGGCAAGGCGGTCGTTCGGGCGCATCAGGATGAAGCGCGGATGCGCGACTGGCCGGTGGAGGCACTGCGGGATGTGGACACGCCGGAGGACTACGAGTTGCTGCGCTGAGGGAACGCTAAAGGGGGCCGCCATCTGCGGCCCCCTTTAGCGTTCCGCCGACCGAAGCCGCGGGGCTACTTCGCCGCCGACGGCGCCTTGTCAAAGTGTCGCAGCGCGTCGCCAATATCCGGATCGATGCGCGCCTCCACTTGGTACAACCCGGGGTTCCCCCACTTGGCGAACGCCACCGCCTGCAGCAGCAGGCGCGTGAGCACCTTGTCGGCTTCCTCGCCGTCCGGCACAGTCGCCCCACGCTCCTGGGCCAAACCGCGGAATCCGCTGAGTGCGTCGGTGGCGAGCGTTGGCTTCGCCGCGAACTGATCGAGGTTCGACAGCGAGGCAGCGTTCGTGCTCACGTAGGTGCCCGCCCAGACCGTCGCAAGATCCATCTCGTTGATGCGCCGCACCCAGGCCGGTGCCGCGGGCGGACGCGTGGTGCGCACGTCGGGGAAGATGCCGCCGCCACCGTAGACGGTGCGCCCACCGGCGGTCTTGCACGAGGGACGCCCCACTGTGTCGCGCTCCACCGACGCGAGCCGGTAGTAGTTGCGCGACGTCGTGCCGCGGTAGTCACGCTGCACGGCGCGTCCGCAGGGCGTACGCACCTGTCCGATCACCAACACGAGCACCGAGCCGTCCGAGAGCGGGAATCCCCGCATCATCAGCGACTTGCCGAAGCTCGACTGCCCCACGATCAGCGCCCGATCGTGGTCCTGCAGCGCGCCGGCCACGAGCTCGGACGCGCTGGCCGTGCCGTCGTCGATCATCACCAGCATCGGGTACTGCCGCTCGCTGCGCCAGAACGAACGCTTGACGCGCCCCGTATCCACGGCGGACTGCCGACGGCCTTCCGACGTGTAGACCACCGCGCCCGTCGGCAGGAACTCGCCGGCGATGGTCGCGGCCTCGTCCACCGAGCCACCGCCGTTGCCCCGCAGGTCCATCACGAGGCGCTTCATCCCCGTGCGCTCGAGTCGCTGCACGGCGGCACGGAGGTCGGCCGCGACCTTCTCGCCCACGAAGGTCGTGATGCGCACGTAACCCGTGCTGTCATCGAGCATCACGGCGGCCGGTACCGCAGTCTCCTCGCCGAAGCGCTCGCGCTTCACCTCTCGGTCAAAGCGACGGTACGAGCCATCGGCATCGCGGCGCTCGAGTGTGAGCACCACCTTGCTGTTGCGCGGCCCCGAGAGCGTGATGTCCAACTCCAACGGACTCTCGGCCTGCATTGGCTTGCCGTCGATCGCAACCAGCTCATCGCCCGGCAGGATGTCTCGCCGGCGCGCGTCGGTGCCGGCGGCCACGTTGGAGACGATCGCCGAGCCGCCGACAAACGCGAATTCAATCGGCACGGGATGCAAGCGCCCCTGACGCAGCTGCTCCTCCTTGCCCGCCTCCAGGCGCACGGAGGGGATCACGTAGGAGTGCGGATCGGTGGCCTGCACCATCGCCTGGATCGCCGCCATGAAGAGCCGGTGCGAGTCCATCGAGTCCGGATGGTTGAGCCGGATCTGGTTGAACACCTGCGAGAACAACTGCAGGTCCTCGGCGGCCGTCCGCGGTCGCGTGACCGGCTTGGCTTCCTGCGCCGCAAGTGACGGCAGGGCTGCGACGACCGAGAGGGCCGCCGCCGCAACCGACGCCAACACGCGGCTCATTGGCCGCCGCCGATCGCCCGCAGCCGCGTGGTCGCCGCCTGCCGCTGCGGATGCCGACGTGCCGCCATCGCAAGGAACTTCTCGTACGCGGCCTTGGCCGCCGCCGTGTCCCCGGACTTCTCCAGCGCGGCCGCCAGCGCGAACTGCGGCGCGGCGTAGTACGGCTCGAGGTCAATCGCCTTCTTGAGCGGCTCCATGGCCTCCGCGGCCTGGCCGACCTGCAGCAGCAACTCGCCCTGCAGGAAGTGCACGAAGGCATCGGCCGGCGCCAACTCCACCGCCAGGGCCATCTCGCTGAGTGCCGTAACCGTATCCTTCGCGGCGAGCGCCAAGCGCGACAGCTCGACGTGCGCCGGATGGAACGAGAGATCCTCGGTCATTGCACGGCCGAAGGCCTCGCGCGCCTTCTCGGCGTCGCCCTTGCGCGCGTAGAGCAGTCCGAGGCTGTGCTCGTGCAGGGCCTTGGACGAATAAAAGATGACCTGGCGCTCCTTCTTCTCCTCGTCTCGCGAGAGGCGTTCCAAAGCCGAGGTGAAGTCGAAAACGGCCTCGTCAATGCGACCCGAGATCGCGTTCAGGCGTCCGCGCTCGATGTACAGGTACGAGGGATTCCTCGCCTGCCCGATCGCCTCCGAGTAAAGCTGGTCGGCGAGCACGACCTGTCCCTGGGCCGCGGCCATGCGTGCGCGGGTGCTGGGCGGAGACGCGTCCAGCCGCTGATTCACGTAGTGGTCGATCTCGCCCTGATTGATCCCGCTGGCGATGGCCTTGCGGTAGTAGTTGAACAGCACGGTCCGCGCGTGCCGCTCGTGCAGGAAGGGATCGAGTTGCAGTGCCTTGAAGTAGAGCGAGTCGTTGGACTGCATCTCGTCGGAAAACACCGTTCGCTCGTCACCCTGCATATAGCGCAGAAACACGGACTGGCGCTGCATCAGCCGAGCGGTGCGCAAGCCGTAGAGCGCGTCGGCGTTGCCCGGGTCAAGCCGCATCGCCCAGTAGTACGCCTCAGCAGCCGTGGTCGCGTTGTCCTCGACCGTGCGCGCCCCGTGATTCAGGTAGGCGTTCACATCGTTGGTGTCCGCAGTGGACGAGAGACGCGGCCGCCGGGGTTCGCGCCGATTCCGCTGAGCCTCGAGCGGAAGGGTGAGTACGCTGACGACCGCCAGCGCAACAAGAAGGACTCGCATGCAGGCTCCGATAGTGGGGGACTCCACGACCTCTGCCAAGATTCTCCACAGGACCGGGCAAAAGGTCAAGGGTGCTTTTGTGCCATGTCGGTGCCAACGCGCTCCCTACGAAACCACTTTTTTGCGGTGACGCGCCAAGAATCGGTAGGCCGCGTCCCTGATGCGGCGGGGGATGACTCGAGCGATTGCCGAGGCGAGCCGCCACCCGCCGCCGAGGTAGCTGCCAACGGCGAGCACGGCGTCCGAGTGGGTGAGCACACGGGGGGCCGATTGCGCCGACCGCTCAACCCAGACCAGCGAGTCGAGGCCTAGCAGCCACGGCTGCGTGCTCCGCAAGGCCTCTCCCTCCGGGCCTTGCAGCGAGAGCATCCGCAAGGTGCGCGTGCGGTCCCGACGATCAACAAACCAGGCGGTTCGCGTACACAGCGCGCACTCGGCGTCGAAGTACAGCTCCGGCGCCCGCGCCCCGGTCACGGGGCGACGCTGTCCACGGGCGGGAACCGTCCCGTGCGCAGGAAGGCCAGCGTCAGGGCAATGGCCGTGTCGTTGCGCATCACGAAGGCGTGGTTCGCGTCGACGATGACGTGCGCCGTCTCGTCCTTGAGGTGCGTCTCCTCGACCCGCACCTTGCCGTCGTGCGCCGCGGCGATGATACCCACGGGCACACCGATGGACGGCGGCAGCTTCTGCACCGTCGCGCTGGAGTCCGTGCGCAATTCGTCGATGGGCTCAAGCATCCAGCCAAGAATGCCGGCGTAGCGATCGGCGGACTTGGCACCCTGGTTGGGAGGCGCCATCAACACCACGCGCCCGACGCCGGCGGGTGGCTCGTCCTGCGCCAACATCCAGCGGATCAGGATGCCGCCGAGGCTGTGTCCCACAAAATGCACCGTGGTCGCGTCCCCGCGGGCGGCGTCGATCTCGCGACGCACCGTGGCACCGAGCTCGGGGATGCTGCAGCAGTAGCTGGAGTAGCCGATGTTGAGCACCGAGAACCCAGCGCCCTCGAGCGCTTCGGCGAGCGCGGACATCGAGCGCGGGGTGCGGCCCATCCCGTGGAGGATGACGACGAGGTCGCGCGAGCCCTGCGCAGCGCCGATGGACGGCGTCGCGACCAATAGCGCGAGCACGCTGAGTGCGAGCGAGACGATGAACGGGCGCATATTCCGGTGCACGGGACTCTCCTTCAACTTATGCGACGCCCACGTCCGGAGTTTCAGCCTGGCCATTCCGCAACACGCCACGATGTCCGATGGAACCGCGCTCGCCCTGCGCGAGTGGGGGCCTGAGGGACGGCGCGGCACCGTCGTGCTGGTGCACGGGCTCGGCGAGCACATCGGCCGCTACGAGCAGGTCGGCGCTTGGTTCGCGGCCCGCGGGTTCCGCGTGGTCGGGTACGACCAGCGCGGCCACGGTCAGTCGCCCGGACCTCGCGGACGCCTCCCGGCCAACGACACGCTGCTCCGTGACCTCGAGGAGATCGTGGGCCTCGCACGCGATGCCGATCGGCCGCTGCTGCTGCTCGGCCACTCGATGGGCGGCGCCGTCGTTGCGCGGTTCGTGGCCGAGGCGCGGCAGCCCGTGGACTTCTGCGTATTGTCGTCGCCAGCGCTGGCCGCGGACCTCGGCGTCGTGCAGCGCCTACAGCTGGCGATTGGCGAGCGGCTGGCGCCAGACCTCGCCCAAGGAAACGGCCTGGATCCGCACTACATCTCGCACGACGCCGCGGTGGTGCGCGCGTATATCGACGACCCCTCGGTGCACGACCGCATCTCCGCGCGCCTCGCGCGCGGCATCCTCGAGGCCGGTCGCATCGCGCTCGCTGCTGCCCCACGCTGGCGCGTCCCCACCCTGCTCCTCTACGCCGGCGACGACCACTTGGTCGCCTCGCACGGCAGCGATGCGTTCGCGGCCAGCGCCCCAGCCGAGGTCGTGGAGTCGGAGCGCTTCGACGCGCTCTACCACGAGATCCTCAACGAAGGGACGCTGGCCGCGCCCGTCTTCGCGCGGCTCGAGCGTTGGCTCGACGCGCGCCTGCCCGCCTAGCGCGACGCGCTAACGCTCGATCCGCACGGGTGCATCGGCGATGCCGCCGCGCGTGCTGGACACGCGGGCGTTCATCTCCGCCGGGCCATCGCCGGTGAGTCGCACCCGAACGGTGACAACCTTCGACTCGCGTCCGGCAAGCCAGAACTCCGTGCCGCGACCGATGCTGCGCGCACCGCGCCCCTCGACGGTCAGGAAGTCCGGCCGCACGATGTGCACGCGCTTGGCCTGCTCCAGCGCCGTGGGAATACGGCCGGTGTTGCGCACGGTCACGCGCACCTCGTGCGTGGCCGAGTCGGCGGAGGCGCGCACGCGGCGCACCTCGACATTGGCGATCTCGACCTTCGGCATCTCCATCGCCATCGCGAGGTTGAACATCGCCTGGTTGCGCGCCCACTTCTCGAGCACCTCCGGCGGACCGTTCTGCGACCAGAACTTCGGGTTAGGGCCGCCGACCTCGACCTCGCCAAGGTCCGGGTGCATCACCTTGGTCCACATCTGGTAGCCGGCGCCGCCGAAGTTCTCGTCGTTGTAGCGCAGCACCTCGTACTGGTCCCAGCGGCCGTCGCCGTTGTAGTCGCGCTCACGGCCGCCGTTCCAGAGTTCATCGCCATACCAGATCTGGCCCATCTGGAAGTAGCCGAAGTCCGGGCCGTGGCCGAACAGCGGATCCGGCTGGCCCTGCCCTGGCGGCGCAAAACGCGTCGCGTAGGTGAAGTACACATCGCCGGCCCAGGGATAGTTCGTATGCGAGAGGCCGACCGAGTCGAAGTACTGGAACAGCTTCAGGTCGCTCGGGAACATGCACTCCTTCTCGAGGCAGGTGCTGGGGCCGCGGAGATGCATCGGCACCTGCGTGTCCATCGAGTTGGTGACGCTGATGTTCGGATGGTGCAGCTGCCAGAGGAACACGGCGCGGGTCTCAGGCTCGGAGAGCGGGTACTCGCCGGCGCCGAACTGCGTCATGCCACGGCCGGTATTCTCGCGCTCGGGCCGCCAGTTGTACGGATAGTTGCGGTGCAGGTCGAGGCCACCGACACCGTCCTCGTTGATGAGGCCGTCCTTGTCGTTGTCGATGCCTTCCTGGAACATCAGGTAGTCGCCGTTGCCGCGGCCGACGGCGCGCATCAGGCGGCCCTTGGGGTCCAGCGAATCCACGACGTGCGTGCCCTTGCCGGGCCCGACGTACTGGCGCATCTGGCGGATGAAGCCGTCGCCATCGAGGTCCTCGCCCGGATCCTCATCGAGCAGGCCGTCGCCGTCGTTGTCGATCGGCCGCACCGAGCTGCGATTGGCCTGCGCCGTGAGCTTGTACATGTCGGCGCCGTCGGGATTGTTGTTCGGCCGCACATACAGCGCCTTCTCGTCCAGCAGCTTGGTGATGGCGGCGTCGCGTCCGTAGTTCTCGAGCACATGCCAGGCGAGATACAGCACGCTTTCGCTGGACGTGATCTCACCCGAATGCCGCCCGCCCTCGAAGTAGGCCGCCGGCTTGTCGGTGTGCTTGCCGGTCTTGGTGTTCGTGATGATCAGCTGCCAGATGGGCTGGCCGCCGAATGTGGTGCCCACCTGCACGCGCTCCACGAGGTCCGGCTTCTCACGGGCCCAGCGCTCCATCCAGTAGTTGAGCTCTTCCGTGGTGTGGTAGTGCTGGAAGTCCATCACGCCCCACTGCTTGGGCTGCACTTCCTTGTAGTTCGTCAGCGGGAAGGTCGACGAGGCGTCGCGCTGCCCGGGGATCGTGAGCACACGGCGCACGGTGTCGCGGGCAGCCCGTCCACCGAAGCCGCCCATCTGTGCGGTGAGGGCGACGGGGGCGAGCAGCGCGACGGTCAGCGCCAGCGAAGGGATGCCCAGCGCGCGGGGGGTTCCTGCCATCAGTGCGTCTCCGACGATGTGGGTGAATCCCCGAAGTTCGCCAATCCCACTGGTCACGTCCAGCGTTCGACTGGTGGCCCGTGTGGCGAGTCGGCAGATTCCCCGCCGAACCGCCAGCAACTGGAGTCGCCGTGAGCACCGGCCCGACGCGCCCATCGCGCACAACACGCACGCCTGACGACCTCGCCCGCGAGATCGCCGGACTCGGCAAGGCCGAGGCCGCCGATGTCCTCGAGCGCCTCGATGTCGAGACCGCAGCCGCCGTGCTGCAGGCCATCAACCCCGCCGTCGCCGGCGACATCATCCCCGAACTCGAGGCCGACAAGCGCGAGTCCTTGTTCAAGGCCGCGCCGATCGGCGTCACGCAACAGTGGTCGCTCAACCTCTCGTTCCCCGACGAGAGCGTGGGCCGCTTGATGGAGATGCCGCCCGCGGTATTCCGTCCGCACGAGACAGTTGGCTCGGCGACGGAGCGCATTCGCGCGCTGCCCAAGGGCGTGTTCTTCACCTACGCCTTCATCGTGGATGAGGACCGGGTGCTCACCGGGCTCGCCACGATGCGCGACCTGCTCACCACGGACGATGACGCGCGGCTCGACACCATCATGCTGCGCGACGTGTTCACGCTGCAGCCCGCCGAGCAAGTGTCCGATGCGATGGAAGCGGTGGTGCACCGGCACTTCCCCGTGTATCCGGTTGTGGACGATGCCGGACGACTGCTCGGCCAGGTGCGTGGCGCCGCGCTCTTCCAGGAGCGCGCCTTCGAACTCTCGGCGCAACCGGGCCGAATGGTCGGTGTCGACCAAGAGGAACGCCTCAATACGTCGTGGCCACGCTCGCTCAAGTTCCGGCATCCCTGGTTGCAGCTCAACCTGCTGACGGCGTTCCTTGCCGCCGGCGTCGTTGGGTTCTTCCAGAGCACACTGGACCAGATGGTGATTCTCGCGCTGTTCCTGCCGGTGCTCGCGGGTCAGTCGGGCAACACGGGCTGCCAGGCGCTCGCCGTGACGCTGCGCGGGATGACGCTCGGCGAGCTGGACCTCGGCGCCGGGCGCAAGCTGATCGCCAAGGAAGCACTGCTCGGCGTGCTGAACGGATTCCTCGTCGGGCTCGTGGCGGGCGCGGGGATGTATCTCGTGGCGCGCGCGCAGGGGAATCCGAATGCCATGGCACTGGCCGGGATCGTCGTCGCGGCGATGGTCGGCAGCTGCGTGATCAGCGGGGTGTCGGGCGCGCTGATCCCGCTGACGCTGCAGAAGGTGGGCGCGGATCCCGCCACGGCATCGAGCATCTTCCTGACGACGGCCACCGACGTCGCCAGCATGGGAATGCTACTCGGGCTGGCGACGCTGTTGCTGGTCTAGTCCGAGCCGGACGGGCTAGTCGCGTCCGGCCGCAAGGCGTTGCCGAATCCGCTGCGCCGTCGGATCGGCCTGCGGCGCGAGCCCGACGAACGTCTCGTAGGCCTGCTGCGCCTGGGTATTGCGCCCCTGCCGCTCGCGCGCCATTCCGACGACGAGGTGCGGAGCGGCCCACTGCGGAACCTGCTCCGCGGCACGTGTCGCTTCAGCGACCGCCTGGTCGTAGCGCCCCGCGTCGAACAGCGCCTGCGAGTACTGCCAGCGCAAGACCGGGTCCGTCGGGGCGAGCTCGATGGCCGTCGCGAACTCCGTGGCCGCATCACGCGACTTGCGTTCGACCCGCGAGACGTTGGCCACCGCGGCCTGCGCATAGGCGAAGCCGGCATTCTCCAGCATCGCCTCGGCGAAGTTGAGTCGCGCGGCCGCGAAGTCACGGCGCTGCACGTCAATCAGGCCAATCATGTAGAGAAAGACGTGCTTCGACAGGTAGTAATCGAGCTCCGCCGCGCTGCTCTCGCGACGCCGGAGTTCCTCCACGATGGCGACCAGGTCCTCCCGCGCGCCGTCAAGGTTCTGTTGCATGACGCGGTTGAGGGCACGCTCGTATCGCTGCGTCAAATAGCGCTGGGGATCCCGGTTGATGGTACGGGTGAGCACCTGCTCAGCGCGCGCGAAGTTGCCGGTGGAATAGGCCAGCCACGCCTGCGTGTCGCGATTCGTGCTGAAGCGACCGGGCATCATGTCGAACATCACGACTTCGAGCCCGCGGTGCACGAACGGGTTGCGCAGCATCGCCACGTCGCGCACGGAGTCTGCGCGGATCACGTCCTTTCGCTTCCGCTGCTCCTCGTTGCCATCGCGCCAGGCGAGGTAGTCCTCACGGGGCTGCGCGATCCAGAACGCGACATACTGCCCGAAGAGCGGCTCGGCGCGTGTCGGGTCGAGCTGTGCCGCCATCTCGAAGGATGCCAGCGCATCGAGTGGCTTGGTGCGCAGCACCGCCACGCCCGCGTCGAAATGCGCCTCCCAGTCCTTCTCGTCCGCGCCGCGCGCGAGGCGGGCCAACTGCTGCGCCGCGACCTGGTCCACCGCCGCGCACACGAGGAGCAACGGAAGAACGACGCGCAGGTGCTTCATGGAGTCTCCGGCAGGATGCGCAGCACGCGCCCGTCGCGGCTGTCGGTCAGAAGGTATAGGAAGCCATCGGGTCCTTGCACCACATCGCGGATGCGTTCGCGCAACTCGCCGAGGTAGCGCATCTCCCGCGTCACGCGCCCCTCACGCAAGGTCAGGCGCACCAAGCCACCGGGCGAGAGCGAGCCAATGAAGAGGTCGCCGGTCCAGCCCGCGTAGCGATCGCCCGCATAGAACGTCATGCCGCTCGGCGCGATCACGGGATCCCAATAGTAGACAGGCTGCTCCATGCCTTCCTTTGCCACGCCCTCACCAATCTTGAGGCCCGAGTAATCGCGGCCGTAGGTGATCACAGGCCAGCCGTAGTTCTTGCCGGGCTCGGGATGATTGAGCTCGTCACCGCCGCGCGCGCCGTGCTCGATGGTCCACAGCCGGCCGTCGGGCGCCAGCGTCGCACCCTGCATGTTGCGATGCCCGTAGGACCAGATCTCCGGCTGCGCGTCACTGCGGCCGACGAAGGGATTGTCGTTGGGAATGGTGCCGTCGCGGTTGATGCGAATCAGCTTGCCCATCCCGGCACTCAGGTCCTGCGCCTTCTCGCGGTGCAGCATCCGGTCGCCCTGCGAGATGAACAGCTTGCCGTCCGATGCGAAGACCAGTCGCGAGCCGTAGTGGCCGCCGCCTTCCGTCTTCGGTCGCTGCCGGTAGATGACCTGCAGATCGACGAGGCGCGTGCCGTCGAGGCGTGCGCGCGCCGCCGAAGTCCCTGCGCCACCAGGGCCGGGCTCCGCGTAGGTCAGGTAGATGAAGCGGTTGCTCGCGAAGTCGGGATCCACCGCGACATCGAGCAGGCCGCCCTGTCCGCGCGCGTACACCGCCGGCACACCATCAAGCGGCAGCGAGAGCGAACCGTCGGCAGCCACTATGCGCAGGCGACCCGGACGCTCGGTGACGAGCATCCTGCCATCGGGCAGGAAGTCCAGCCCCCACGGATTCTCCAATCCGCGCGCCACAGTCTCGGCGCGCACCACGCCCGGTGTGGACGCCGGCTGCGGGGATGCATCGGCCATGCCCGGCCCGCTGGCCACCTGCGCCTGTGAACAGGACGCCACGAGCGACGCGGCGATCAAGGGTGCAACCGTCAACACTCGCATAGTCATTACCGTAGCCCCCGGGTAGCTTCCGCGCCACCGTGACGCGCTCGCCTTTGACGCGCGTGCTCGCCCCCTCCTTCCGTTCCGGCCATGCTCGCCTCCCTCGTCCTCTCGCTCGCGCTCGCCGCCGACACGACCGTCTATCCGGTGATGAACCACGGCTTCCGTGCCGGCGAGATGGTTGTCGTGCGCGATGCCGACTCGGTGGTCGTCACCTACTCGCACATCGACCGCAACCGCGGACGCTGGGTGCAGTCGCGCTACACGCTGGATGCTGCGGGTCGCGTGATCGCGGGCGAGAGCCGCCCGATGACGCGCGAGGGCGAGGTCAGCGCCGCCACGGACCGCTATGCATTGCGCGGCGACTCGCTGCGCTTCGAGCGGCAGATGGGCAACCAGCCAATGGGCCGGATGGTGGCGCGCGAAGGTGGCTTCTATGCGATGGCCAACGCCACCGCGTGGCACGAGGCGCTGCTCGTGCGGCACCTGCTCGCGTCACCCGGGCGCACGGCCAAGCTGCTGCCGGGCAATCGCGAGGCACGACTCGAAGTCGCCGCCGACACGATGCTGCCAAGTGTGCGCGGTCCGCGGCGGGTGCGGTTGATGATGATCCACAGCACGGGCGCGACGCCGTCGGCCCTCTGGGTAGATGGCGACGGGCAACTCGCTGCGAGCTCCGTCGCCTGGTTCATCACCGTGCATCCCGACTACGTGCCGGCCGTCGAGGCGATGCGTGTCATCGAGTCGGCGTATCGCGACCGTGCGGGCAACGCGTTGGCGCAGCGCATCCCCGTGGCAGCGCAGGGAACGGTGTTCATCCGCAACACCGACGTCTTTGACAGCGAGACGGGCCGCACGCTCACGAACCACAACGTGCTCATCGAGGGCGATCGCATCCGTGCGGTCGGGCCGGCGGCCAGCCTGCGCGCCCCGCGCGGCGCCACGGTGATCGACGGCAGCGGCAAGACCTTGATCCCCGGCATGTGGGACATGCACACCCACTTCCAGCTCACGAGCCAGACCGGCACCGTGCTGCGGCATCTCTCGATTGGCGTCACGAGTATCCGTGACATGGCCGCGGATACGGATGTCGGCGTCTCGCACCGTGATCGCGCCAACAACCTCACGCTGGTCTCCCCACGCGTGTACCTCGGCGGCTTCATCGAAGGGCCGCAGCAGTGGGCGGGGCCGTCAGCCGTGCGCGTGAGCACGGAGGCGGAGGCCCGTGAATGGGTCGCGCGCTACGACTCGCTGGGCTACAAGCAGGTCAAGCTCTACAACCTCGTGCACCCCGACCTCGTGCCGACGATCGCCGCCGAGGCCAAGGCGCGCGGCATGCGCGTGAGCGGACACATCCCGCGCGGGCTCACGCTGCCGACGGCGGTGCGGCTGGGGTTCGACGAGGTGAACCACGCGGCGTTCCTGTTCTCGACCTTCTACCAGGACTCGCTGTATTGGCCGGAGATGCGCGCGTATTCGCTGGTGGCGCGGATTGTCGCGCCGAACATCGACGTGGACGGCCCGGCGATGACGGCGCTGCTCAATGACCTGAAGGCGCACGGCACCGTGGTGGACGGCACGTTCAACCTCTGGATGCGGGACTCGTCCGGTGCGGATTCGATTGAAGCCAAGGCCGGCAACCGCGCCTACCTGCGGTTGATCAAGCGCCTACACGACACCGGCGTGACGATCGTCGCGGGCACGGATGGCTCCAGCTTCAACGCGGAGCTCGAGCACTACCAGCAGGCCGGCATCCCAGCGCCGCGCGTGTTGCAGATCGCGACGATCGAGGCGGCGCGGGTGTTGGGCGAGACGGCCGACTACGGCAGCATTGCCGCCGGCAAGGTCGCGGATCTCGTGCTTGTGAGTGGCAAGCCGCAGGAGAATGTGCGCGATGCGCGGAACGTGGAGTTGGTGTTCCGCGCCGGGCGCGCCTACACTCCCAAGGCGCTGACGGATGCGGCGAACACGGCGTCGACGCCGTTTACGCCTTGAGCGCCGCGATGCAGTCCATCTCGATCAGGAACCCGTGGTGCAACGCCTTCGTCGGCACGATGGCGCGCGCCGGCTTGTGCGGACCCATCACCGTGGCGTAGGTCGCGTTCACCGCGCCCCATAGCGACATGTCGCTCACGTAGACCGTGAACTTGAGCGCGTGCGCCAGGTCGCTGCCGGCCGCTTCGAGAATTGCTTCGACGTTGCGCAGCGTGCGCTCAGTCTGCTCTTCGATCGACCCAAGCATCTTCTCGCCCGTCGCCGGATCGATGGCCAACTGCCCCGCGACATACACAACGCCATTGTGGACCGTCGCCTGCGAGTAGTGACCGGCCGGCGTCGGCGCCGTGCTCGTCTGCACGTATCGGATCGTCTCGGACATCGCGACTCTCAGTCGAGGTAGGGGTCGGCGCCGTCGCTGTCGTGCGGATGCATCTCGCGCCACAGACGGCGCTTCACCGGCGGCTTGGGCTTCGCCGTCACGGGGCCCTTGGGGAGCGGCGGGCGGTCCTTCTCAGGCAACAGGTCGTTCACCATCTCCACCAGCTGGTGGCTGAGATGCTGCCCGTACTTGTACATCGCGACGATGCGCGCCCGGTTGCCGAGCAGGAAGGCTAGGATTGGCTTGTCGGCCTTGGCCGCGTTGCAGGTCTTGCAGCAGAGCACGAGGTTGTCGCGCCGGTCATAGGCCGTGAGCCCGCGACGCGGCGTGACGTGGTCCAGCGTGATCGTGCGCTCCGGCACCACGCGCTCGCAGTATGCACACACGGGACCGTGCTGCTTGAGCAGCCAGCGTCGTGTCTCAGTATATGCCGCACGTCCGGTGGGCACGGAGGTCAGCGCCGGCTGCTTGGCAGCCGCTGCCTTTCCGCCTCCGCTGCGCCCGCGACCGCCGCGACGTCGGCCAGTGCCTGTCTTCTTTGCCCCGCCCCGCTTCGAACTGCTTGCCATGCCTCACCAATGGTTGACCGGGTGCGCAGCCGCACCCGGAAGCTAGGAAGATAGTCGGTCCCGCCCCTCCCCCCTCACTGGGGGGAGGCGTAGAATCCCGCATCCCCCTCGACGGAGCCCGGACCTGCCCCAGCTCGACGGCCAGCACGCGTTCATCACCGGCGCCAACCGCGGCATTGGCGCGGCCTGCGTGCGCGCCCTGATCTCGGCGGGCGCATCCGTCACGCTCTGCGTGCGGGATCGGGCGGCCGCTGAACGCGTGGCCGCCGAAGCGGGCGGACGCACGCAGGTGGTCACCGCGGACGTCACCGACCAGCAAGCCGTGCAGGACGCCGTGGCGACGGCCGTCGCCACGTTCGGGCCGGTTGATGTCCTCGTCAACAACGCGGGTACGGTTGAGACCGTCCCCTTCCTCAAGTCCACGCCGGAGCATTTCACGAGGATGTACGCCGTGCACGTGCTCGGCCCGATGTTCACGACCAAGGCCGTACTGCCCTCGATGCTCGAGCGCGGCCACGGTCGCGTCGTCAACGTGGCGAGCATCGCCGGACTGCACGGCGCGCCCTACGTGGCGCACTATGTCGCCGCCAAGCACGCACTCGTCGGACTCACGCGCTCACTGGCGATGGAGTTCGGCCCCAAAGGCATCGCCTTCAACGCCGTGTGTCCGGGCTACGTCGATACCGATATGGTGACGAACTCCGTGCAGCGCGTCGCCGCGCGCACCAAGCACTCGGAGGCCGACACACTCGCCGCGATCCTCGCCGACGCCGGACAGCCGCGACTCGTGCGCCCGAAGGAAGTCGCCGATGCCGTCCTTGCCTTCGCCCTGCCTGGCGCCGCGAAACGAGAAGCCGAGACCTTGGTCCTGATGGGCCACGACAGCTAACCCCACGCCCAATGCCATACGCCGCCATCACCGGATGGGGGAAGTGCATGCCCCCCGCCGTGCTCAGCAACGAGGACCTCGCGACCTTCCTCGACACCAATGACGAGTGGATCGTCTCGCGCACCGGGATGAAGGAGCGCCGCGTCTCGCACATCAGCGCGGTGGAGATGAGCACGATTGCCTCCGCGCGCGCCCTCGCCTGCGCCGGCCTCGACCCCGCCGACGTGGACCTCATCATCTACGGCGGCGTCAGCAACGAGGAACTCTGCCCCAACAGCGCGTCCGGCGTGCAGCTCGCGCTCGGGGCCAACAAGGCTGCCAGCATCGACCTCAACACGGCCTGCACGAGCTTCTGCTACGGATTGGCCACGGCGACCTCGATGATCCGCACGGGCATCGTGAAGAACGCGGTCATCATCGGCGTCGAGTTGATCAGCCGTTATATGGATTGGAGCAACCGCAACGTCGCCGTGCTTTTTGGTGACGGGGCCGCCGCTGTGGTGCTGCAGGCCTCGGACAACGAAGAGGGCATGCTCGGCGCCGTGCTCGGCTGCGACGCCGAAGCGCGCGACACGCTGCGCGTGCGCGGATTTGGCTGCGGCTACTCGGGACTCGGCATCACCTTCGGCGACACCATCTGGGACTTCGACGGCCAGGCCATCTTCAAGCGCGCCGTGCACGGCATGTCCGGCGCCTCGAAGCAGGTGCTCGCCGAGCACGGGATCACGGGCGAGGACGTGTCGCTGGTGGTGCCGCACCAGGCCAACCTGCGCATCATCGAGAGCGTGGCCAAGTACGCCGGCATCCCGATGGAGAAGGTGATGCTCACGGTGCAGAAGTACGGCAACATGAGCGCCGCCACCGTGCCGGTCGCGTTGGTGGAAGCGCTTGAGGAAGGCCGCGTGAAGCCGAACAGTTGGTTGCTGATGCCCGCCTTCGGTGGCGGACTCACCTACTGCTCGCTGCTCGTGAAATGGGGCACCCGCGTCACGCCGCTGGGCGAGAGTGCCATCGAGATGCCGCCGCTCACGCGTTCGGCGCTTGAGATCGTCAATGAGATCCGCGCCGGTCAGGATCCGCACGGCCGGTCCAAGGACGGCTTGATGGCGCCGGCGTTCGCCCGCAGACCGGTGTCCGCCTAGCGCGCAAGCCTTTCGATCAACACGCCCGCCACCCTCGCACCACTCACCCCGGAGTTCCGATGTCCTCGTTGCGTTGGTTGGCCATCCTTCCCCTGCCCGCCGTGGCCTTCGTGGCCGGCCTCGAGCGCGCCGATGCGTCGGCCGTCGCGACTGCCGCGCCGCGCGTGCATACCGCAATCGTGGTCGATTCACTGCAGGCCGAGCGTGACTCGCTGATGAACGTCGTGCTCGCGGCGATCCGCGGTCGCGAGCAGGAACCCGCCGAGCAGGTGTTCAAGAACATCGAGGTGCTGCGCGGGATGCCGGCCGACGCGGCGATCAACTGCACGACCTGCCACCGCGGGGCGACGGAGCCGGCGCGCAACCTGCCGTGATCCGCATCGCGCCCATTACGCTGGAAGGGTACGGCCTGCGGCTCGAGCCACTCGCGCCCGCGCACGCCGCAGGCCTCGCGGCTGCCACGCGCGATGGGTCGCTCTGGGAGATCCACTACACCTCGGTGCCCGCGCCCGATGGCGTGGACGCGTACATCGCCGACGCGCTGCGCGGATTCGAGGCGGGGCTGATGCTTCCCTGGGCCGTGCGCGAACTCACGACCGACAGCATCATCGGCAGCACGCGCTACCACGACATCGTCGCGGCGATCGATCGCGTGGAAATCGGCTACACCTGGTACGCGGCGCGTTGGCAACGCACGCACGTGAACACCGCGGCCAAGCTGCTGTTGATGGCGCACGCGTTCGATGCGCTGGGTTGCGCCGTGGTCGGCTGGCGCACGGACCTGCTCAACACGCGCTCGCAGGCGGCGATTGCGCGGCTCGGTGCGCAGCGCGATGGCGTGCTGCGGCACCACCAGACTCGGCGGGATGGATCCGCGCGGGATACGGTGATGTTCAGCCTGCTGCGCGAGGAGTGGCCCGCGGCGCGGGCACGGCTCGAGGCGAAGTTGGCGGCGCACAGCTAGCGCACGGGCGCCATCTCGGACACCGATTTCCCGCGCTCACCAACCAGTCGTTGCCGCCATCCGTTTGCGGCTGCCCCCTAAGAAAAAGCCCTGAAACCACTTAGCCGCGAGGGGAATCTTCCCCTTGCGGTTTTCGGCTTTTCTTCGGTAATTACGACCCCTGCTGTTTCGGCTTTTGTTCGGTATCTGCAATGGCACTCCCGGCACTCCAGCTCCTCCGCCAGCAACTCGCCGCCGTCGTCGCCGGCACGCCGAGCACGACGCCCGGCCTGCCTACCGGCTTTGCCGGACTCGACGCCATGCTCCCCGGCGGCGGGCTCCCGCGCGGACGCCTCACCGAACTGCTCGCCCCTGCCGGGCTCGGCAAGACCACGCTCGCCCGCTCGCTCGCCTCCACCACCCTGCTCGGCGGCAGCGCCGTGGCCTGGGTGGACGCCACCCGCACGCTCGACCCGCGCGACTGGATCAGCGTGGACCCCAGCGGCAGCGATGCGCTCTGGGTGGTGCGACCGGGTGAACCCGCACGCGCCGCCTGGTGCGCCGACCTGCTGTTGCGCACGGGCAGTTTCGCGCTGGTGGTGCTCGATGGCGCGCCGGTGCTGCCGCGCAATGTCGGCGTGCGTCTCGCCCAGCTCGCCCGCGATGCCGATGCCGCGCTGCTCCTGCTCGGTGAGGGCACGCGCGCCTCGGAGATCGGCGGCGCCCTACGCCTCGTGCTCAAGCGCCGCGACGCCCGCACCGTGCTCGCGACCATCGAGAAGGGCGGGCCCCATTCACACGTTCCCTTGCCCTTGGAGGTCGGTCGTGGCCACGACATCGCGCGTCGCCTGTGTGCGCATCCCGCGGTTCCCGATCGGCGCGGCGTGGCTCGCGCGGGGGCGCGGTCCGGCACCACGCGGATCGGCACCGTTCGCGGACGGCGCGCGGCGCAGCCCAGTTATCCGCGACGCTGATCGGGTGGCGGGCGCGCGTGGGGACGCGGCCGCTGCGATGCCGTCCGCCACGCCATCCGCCGCCGCGCCTGCGCACTGGGACACGCTGCCTATCGCGTTGGTGGAGAACGCCAAGCTGCGCGTGGTCACCGCCGCCGCCGCCCGCGCGGGCGTGCGCATGGGCGTGACCGTCGCACAGGGCAAGTCCAAGTGCGCGACCCTCGTGCTGCTCCCCTGGGACAACGCACTCATCTCCCGCGAGGTCGCCCGCGCCAGCGCCGCCTTCCTCGCCGCCTCGCCACAGGTGAGCCCGCTGCGCGACGCACCCGGCACCTGGTGGGTGGGCGCCGAGGGCTTCGAGGCCATCGGCGGCGAGCGCGCGTTGGCGATGGCGCTCTTTCAGCTCGCGCGCGTCTGGCATCCGCGCGCCCGCGTGGCCATCGCCGACACCTGCATCAGCGCGCACGCCGCCACCTGGAGCACGCGCGCCGCGCAGGAGCCGGTGCACGTCGCACCCGGTGGCGATCGCGATTACCTCGCGCGCGTGCCGCTGGCGTTGGTGCCGATGGACGACGAGCTCCGCGAAGCACTCATCGCGCTCGGCCTGCGCACGGCCGGTGCCTTTGCCGCGCTCGATCCTTTGGAAGTCGAGCGCCGCTGGGGCCACGACGGGCTCAGCGCCTGGCGACTCGCCTGCGGCGACGATCCGCGCCGCGCCACACTTGCCCGCGCCGACGATCCGCGCGCGGTGGTGCACGAGTTGTCGTCGCCATCGCCGACGCTCGAGCCCGTGCTCTTCCTGCTGCGTGCCTCGCTGGACCGGCTCGTGCGCGCCCTCGCCGCCGACGGACTCGCCGCCGCCTGCATCACGATCACGCTCACGCTCGACGACGGGCGCCGCGTGACGCGCGAGGTGCGACCCGCGCGGCCGATCGCCCGCGTGGTGCCGCTCTTCGAACGTTGCCGCGCCACGCTCGACACCTGGACGCTCGAGGCCGCCGTCGCCGCCGTCGAACTGCGCATCAGCGAGACCGCGCACTCGGCGGCCGAGCAGGGCGACCTGCTCGCGGCGGCGTGGCGTGATCCGGCGGCCGCCGAGGCTGCGCTCGCGCGACTACGCGCCACGCTCGGCAACGGCAGCGTCGTGCGGCCCGTGGCGCGCGACTCACACGCGCCGGAGCGCGCCGGGGGTTGGGTCGATGTCGAGCAGGCCGCGCGTGCCGTGCCAACGGATGTGCTGCGTGCCGCACGCAACGGAAATGCCGGCATCAATGTGTATGGTGGCGGAACCAGCACCGGCGCGACCACCGGCGCCGGCATGCGCGGCGCACACGGCGGCCCTGCCACGACACGCGTCACGCCCGCCGCGCGTCTGCTCGAACCACCCGAATCCGTCGCCGTCACCACCGACCGCCGCGGCACGCCACTCCAGCTCTACTGGCGCGGCCGTCGCCTCGCGCTGCAGCGCGCCGACGGTCCCGAGCGCCTCTCCGGCGCCTGGTGGCAGGCCGAGCCCTTCGCCCGCGAGTACTGGCGCTGCGAGAGCGACGAGCTCGGCCAGGACCTGTTGCTCTACCGCGACCCCGCCGGTTGGCGGCTCCAGGGATGGTACGACTGAGCCGCCACCGCCTCGATGTGCCGGTGGTCGGTGCCGCAGCAGCCGCCGAGGATCGTGCACCAGGGCATCACCGCGCGCAGCGCCGCGTAGTCGGCGCCGAACTCGTCGGGATTGCCGGCGTCGAGCTCCGTCGCGGCGTTCAGCTCGGCGTGGCTCTTCCGCGAGGCGTTCGCGCGCAGGCCGCGGATGCGCTCCCACACCGGCTGCTCGTCACTGAACAGATGCGCGAAGTGCGAGGGGTGCGCGCAGTTCACCATATAGTAGGCGGGATAGTTCTCGGTGGCCGCGTCCACCTCGGCGATCGCCTCGGCCAGCGACTGGCCCGTGGGCAAGCGCCCGTCGGTCTCCACCGTGAACGAGAGCACCACCGGCATCCCCACCCCACGCGCCGCGCGCGCGATGCCGATCGCCTCGGCCGTGTAGTTGAGCGTCACGGCGGTCACGAGATCGGCCACGGTGGACGCGAAGGTCGTGATCTGCGGACGATGATACCGCTCGGCGTCCTCGGCGCTCATCAGTTGGTCGGGCACGTAGCCATCGCCGCGCGGTCCGATGTTGCCGCTGATCACTACCGGGGTCTCGGCCGTGCCGATGTCGGCGCGAATCACCTCGAGCATCGTGATGGCCCGGCGATTCACGTCCACGAGGTCGGCGGCCGTATAGCCGATCCGTCGGCCCCAATCGCTGCTCGCACGCCAGGTGGCGCTCTCGAGGATCAGTCCCGTGCGATGCTGCACCGCGATGTCCGCGTAACGGCGGAAGTAGCGTTGCAGGGCCAGCGTGCCCTCGGCGTCGCGCAGCAAGTGGAAGGCGGCGAACTCCGGCAACTCGAGCCCATCGTGATAGATGAGCGTCGTCTCCAGCCCGCCGTCGGTGAGGAACGGAATCGGCGCGAGCTGCGGCAGGGAGTGGCGATAGCGGGCCATCGGAGGCTCCGGGTGCAGGGGACTGTTCGCCTCGCGCCGACGGGAGTGTCGGGCGAGGGACCTAGCGCGGGGTCCAGCGGCGGGAATCCCGTGCGAGGTCCTGTTGCCCCGAGATGCGCGGCCCCCGCGGGAAACCCGACATGACGGGCTACGCTGAGCTGCATTGCCACTCCACGTTTTCCCTCTTGGATGGCGCCTCCGACCCCGAGCGGTTGGTCGAACGCGCCCTGACTCTGGGGATGCCGGCGTTGGCCCTCACCGACCACGACGACGTGGGCGGCGCGGTGCGCTTTGCCACGGCCACGCGAGAAGGCGGATTGGCAGGCATCCACGGCGCCGAGCTCACGGTGGATGTGCCGCTGCCGCGCGGGCTCGAGCGTCACGACGCGCCGATTCCCGGCCGCGTTCTTACTAATGAAGGCAGTCCGAAACTGCGCACGCACATTGTGCTGCTGTGTGAGTCGCGCGAAGGCTGGGGCAACCTCTGCACGTTGATCACGCGCGCGCGGTTGGACCATCCGCGCGGTGAGCCGCGCGTCACGTTGGAGCAGCTCGCCGCGCACACCAGCGGACTGTATGCGCTGAGTGGTTGTCCACGTGGCTGGGTCCCGCAGTTGCTCGCGCTCTCCACCGGCGGTGTGATGAGCGATGGCACGCGCGTGGGCGCCGCCTGCTCCGAGGCCGATGCTTCACGGCTCGCCCACGAGGCCGCGGGGCAGCTGTCGGAGATGTTCGGCAAGCGGCTGGCCATCGAGTGCTGGGATCACGCGCTGCCGGAGGAGCGCGCGCTGGTTACCCGCCTGCTACCGATGGCGCGTGCGCTGGACCTGCCATGGGTTGTCACCAACGACGTGCACTACGCCCTGCCGACCGGTCGTATCGGCCACGACGTGCTCTCGGCGCTGCGGCACGGCGCCACGCTGGACGAAATGGGCACGCGCCTGCGGCCCAACGGCGAGTGGTATCTCAAGGGTCACGCGCAGTTGGCCAAGCGCTGGCAGGGTCTCGAGCAGGGATTGGCCGAGTCGCTGCGCATCGCCGAGCGCTGTGCGTTTCGGCTGGAGGCACTCAAGCCCAAGCTGCCGCGCTTTCCGTTGCCACCCGGTGTGAGCGAGGACGAATACCTCGCGCGATTGGTGGAAGACGGCGCGCAGGAGCGTTGGGGTTGGCGCCGCACGGCGCGACACGACAAGCAACTGGAACACGAGCTCACCTTGATCGCCAGGCTGGGCTTGAGCGGCTACTTCCTGATTGTCTGGGACATCGTGCGCTTCGCGCGGCGCGAGGGGATCCTCTGCCAAGGCCGCGGCTCGGCGGCCAACAGCGCTGTGTGCTATTGCCTCGGCATCACGGCGGTGGATCCGATCAAGCTGGAGCTGTTGTTCGAGCGCTTCCTCAGCGAGGAACGCGCCGAGGCGCCGGATATTGATATCGATTTTGCGCACCGCGAGCGTGAGCGCGTGCTGCAGTACGTGTACCAGCGGTATGGCCGCGAGCACGCGGCGATGGTCTGCGAGCACATCACTTGGCGCGGGCGCAGTGCCGTGCGGGATGCGGCGCGGGTGTTGGGCTTCTCGGCGGAGCAGGCGGGATTGCTGGCGAGCTTCAGTGACCGGTTCTCGGCACGCAACACCGCTGCCGCACTGAGGACGGAAGACGGAGGACGAAGGACGGAGGATGGGGCTGCGGCGAGCGGTGCCGTTGCGGATCCCTTTGCGCCCGAGCGCGCGGATGCGATGGGTCCCGCGAACTACAACAAGCGCGCGTTGCGGGATGCGCCACAGCAGCTGGAGGCCAAGGCGCAGAAGGCGGGCGCCAAGGAGATTGCCGCGCTCGCCAACCAGCGCGAGACTGGCCCGCGCGAGACCAACCCCCGCGACGTCGCCACGCGCCGCAACCAGCGCCCTGTGCGCCCAGCGACACTCGTTGACGCGGTGTCGAGCGACCTCGTCGTCGGCACGCACGCGAGCAACCTGATCAAGGCCTCGCGCGAGGAGCACCGGAAGCTGCGCGCCGTGCGCACGGGCGCGCCGGAGAGCGTACGGCGCGAAGGAAGTGGAGGGGAGGCCACGAGGGCTCCCGAAGCGAAGCGGCCGCAGGACCGCACCGCGGTCCGAGAGCTTCGCGCAGGGAGTCCTCGTGGCCGACCCGACCCCACACCGAAGCCAGAACCAACGCTTCTAGAACGCGCAGGCCTCGACAGCAGCGACCCACGCGTCCAGAAGCTCGCAGACATCGTCGAGCAGCTCGACGCCGCCCCGCGACACCGCGGGATTCACGTCGGCGGCTTCGTCCTCACGGAGGAGCCGCTGCGCACCGTCGTGCCCATCGAACCCGCGAGCATGGAGGACCGCACCGTCATCCAGTGGGAGAAGGACGACCTCGACCCGGTTGGCTTGGTGAAGATCGACCTCCTCGGCCTCGGCATGCTCACCGTCGTGCAGGACTGCCTCGCCTACATCCGGCGCACACGCGGCGTCACGCTCGACCTCGGCCAACTCGACTGCGCCGACCAAGCCGTGTACGACGATCTCTGCAAGGCCGACACGGTCGGTGTGTTCCAGGTCGAGAGCCGCGCGCAGATGAACACCCTGCCGCGCCTCAAGCCGCGCTGCTTCTACGATCTCGTGGTCGAGGTCGCGCTCATCCGCCCCGGCCCCATCCAGGGCGAGATGGTGCATCCGTACTTGCGACGGAAAGCGGGAGTGGAAGAAGTCACCTACCCACACCCATCACTCGAGCCCATCCTCAAGCGCACGCTGGGCGTGCCGCTGTTCCAAGAGCAGGGCATGCAGGTCGCGATTGCCGCCGCCGGCTTCACCGCCGGCGAGGCCGACCTCCTGCGCAAGGCGATGGGCCACAAGCGCAGCCGTGAACGCATGGCGGATATCTGCCAAAGGATGATCGACGGCATGCGCGCGAACGGCATCCCTGAGGACATCGCACTCCGGATCTATAACCAGATCAACGCATTCGCCGACTACGGCTTTCCCGAAAGTCACGCCGCGAGTTTCGCGCTGATCGTCTACGCCAGCGCCTACCTGCGGCACTACTACGCCCCCGAGTTCCTCTGCGCGATGCTCAACGCGCAGCCGATGGGCTTTTACGCACCTGGGACATTGATCGAGGACGCCCGCCGCCACGGCGTGCGCGTGCGCCCCGTGGACATCACGCGCAGCGGATGGGACCACACGCTGGAGCCTGGCGAAGGCCGCAACGCCGCGCCGGTGGTACGACTCGGCATCCGTTCTGTGTTGGGACTCGGCAGCCAAGCCAAGGCAAAGATCGAAGCCGCACGGAAGACGGAGGACGAAGGACGGAGGACGGAAGCACCTGCCGTGCCTCCTTCGTCCTTCGTCCTCCGTCCTCCGTCATTCAGTTCCATTGCCGACTTCGTCACCCGCACCAACCTCGACCGCCGCTCCCTCCGCGCCCTCGCCGAATCCGGCGCCTTCGACGCCTTCGTCCAGGACGAACCCCCAAACCGAAGACGCCGCGTGGCCCTCTGGCGCGTGCTCGAAGCCGAACGCGAAGCCCCCGGCCCCCTCGCGCTGTTCCCCGAATCCCCCGTCCCCCAAGTCCTCCCCGGCTTCTCCGCCCCCGAGCTCACCGAAGCCGACTACCGCCTCACCGGCCTTTCATTGAACGGCCACCCCATGCGCCACGTCCGCGCCCTGCTCATCCCCAACGGCGTGCGTACCGCCCGCGAGATCCACACGATGCAGGACGGCGATCCCATCGCCCACGCGGGGCTCGTCATCTGCCGCCAGCGCCCAGGCACCGCCAAGGGCTTCGTGTTCCTCACGCTTGAGGACGAGACCGGCACCATCAACGTGGTCGTCACGCCGCAGCGATTCGAGGAACAGGCGATGCTCATTTCGCGCACACCACTGCTGCTCGTGCGGGGCACGCTGCAGGTGGAGAGCGGGGTCTACAACATCCGCGCGCAGAGCTTTGCCGCGCTCAAGGCCGGCGCGGGCGAGGATGCGGTGCGGGGACATAACTACAGATGAAGATGGAGGACGTGGGTGAAAGGAGTGCGCAGCCGCGAGTTCGCAGTTCATCTTTCGTCCTCCATCCTTCATCATTCACCATGCACATCGCCGTCTTCGGAGCCACCGGCCGCGTCGGCGGCCGATTCGTCGAGTACGCCCTAGCCGCGGGCCACACGATCCGCGCCTTGGTGCGCGACATATCCAAGATCGACCCACGCCCCGGCCTTGAGGTCGTGCAAGGCGACGTGCTCACCGTCGATGACGTCGAGCGAACGATCGCCGGTACCGATGCCGTCGTGTCCGGCCTCGGCGGTGCCGGCGTCGAGGCGCCGGGAGATGCGCAATCGCAAGGCATGCGCAACATCGTCGCCGCGATGACGAAGCTCGGCATCAAGCGCGTGCTCGGTGTCGCGGGGGGCGGAATCCTCGATTCCGCGAAGGGCGGCCTGCGCCACGACCAGCCCGGCTTCCCCGCCCTCTACCGCGCCGTGAGTGGCAAGCACGAAGAAGCCTGGCGCGCGATGCAGGCCAGCGACCTCGACTGGACGATGATCGCCACCGGCGACATCGTCGCCGGCGCGCGCAGCGGTGAATACCGCACGCTGGAGAACAGGCTCCCGGAGAAAGCCACGCAGATCAGCGTCGAGGACGTCGCCGATTTCCTGCTCAAGGCACTCACGCAGGGCCTGCACCTCCGCACACGGGTCGGCGCAGGCTACTGAGCGAGAGCGACTCAGCGTAGCCAGCTGGCGCAAGGGGACTCGCCGAACGACGCGCGGGAAACCACCTTATCCGTGCCCCCCGTGTCCGACGCCATCCGTGACCGCCTCGCCGCCACCCTGAGCGGCACCCACACCATCGAGCGTGAGCTCGGCGGCGGCGGGATGGCGCGCGTGTTCCTAGCCACGGAGCGCTCGCTCGGACGGCAAGTCGTCATCAAGACGCTGCCTGACGAGGCCTGGACGCCTGCCACCGCGCAGCGCTTCCATCGCGAGATCCTCACCGCAGCGCAGCTCCAGCACGCCAACATCGTCCCGGTGCTCTCGGCTGGCGAGACGGACGGGCTGCCGTACTTCCTGATGCCCTGGGTGGACGGCGCCTCGCTGCGCGAGCGGATGGCCCGCGGCCCGGTGCCGCTGCAGGAAGCCGTCGCCATCCTGCGCGACGTCGCCCGCGCACTCGCCGCCGCACACGCGCGCAATGTCGTGCACCGCGACATCAAGCCCGAGAACATCCTGCTCTCGGCTGGCGCGGCCGTGGTCACCGACTTCGGCGTCGCGAAGGCCATCACGCTGGCGACTCAGGGTTCGATGACCAGCTCGGCGATGACGGCCGTCGGCACCACACTCGGCACGCTCGCCTATATGGCGCCGGAGCAGATTGCCGGGGACCCGAGCCTCGACCATCGCGCGGACCTCTACGCCTGGGGCATGGTCGCGTACGAGCTGCTCGCGGGGCAGCGTCCGTTTGCGGACCTTGCGAACGTCGCGCTGACGCAGGCGCAGATGGTGAAGATGCCCGAGCCGCTGGGCAAGCTGGCGCCGACGGTGCCGCCTGCGCTGGCGCAGCTGGTGATGCAGTGCCTCGCGAAGGAAGCCAGCAAGCGGCCCGCCGACGCCACTGCGTTGCTCGCCGTGCTCGACTCGCCGTCGGGCGAGGCGCTGGCGGCAATGCGGCCGTCCGCCAAGGGAAGATGGATCGCCGCCGCGGTCGTCGTCGTGGCCGGCATCGCCGGCTGGCTCACGCTGGGCCGCGGCCCGGCCACCGACGAGCGCGTCATCGCGGTGGCACCGTTTCGCGTCGGCGGCGCGGCGCCGGACGCGCAGTACCTACGCGAGGGCTTGGCCGACCTCATGGTGCCGCAGCTCGCGGTCCTGCCGGAGCTGTCGACCGCAAGCATGCGCGTGGTGCTGGATCGCTGGAAGCGTACAGCCGGCAGCGCGGACGCCGACCTCGACGACGCCGGTGCCCTACGCGTGGCCCGTGATGCCGGCGCCGGCCAGCTGATTCTCGGCGACCTCATCGGCACCGCGGACCGCCTTACCGTGTCCGCACGCTTGCTCCGCTCCCGCGACGGCAAGGAACTCGCCCAGACGCAGGTGACCGGATCGTCGGACAGCCTCGCGGTGCTGGCGACGCGCGTGGTGACCGCCTTGATGTCCGTGCGCGACGGCGTGACGACAGAGCGCATCCGCAGCGTCCTCAGTGCCTCGTCGGCCGCCATCGCACCGTATCTGCGAGGAGAGCAGCTGTTCCGCCGCGGCCGCTACGCCGACGCCCGCAATGCCTTCCATGAAGCGTGGCAGGCGGATTCGACGATGGCGATTGCCGCGTTGCGCATCAGCTTCACCAATGGCTGGACCCTCAACAACATCCTGCCGGGCCCCTGGCTCCAGCGGGCGTGGGCGCATCGCGACAGGCTGGTGGGCACCGACTCCCTGCTGCTCATCTCACAGCTCGGCATCAACTATCCCGAGCCAACGCCGCGCCGTGCGCACGTGGCCGCGCTCGAGCGCATGGCCCAGCGCGCGAACTCCGCCGAGCTCTGGTATGCGTACGGCGACCTCGTCGTCCACAACGGCATGATGCTCGGCATCGACGACTTCTGGGAGCGCGCTCTGGACGCCTTCCGGCGGGCCGAGGCCATCGACTCCTCGTTCATCGGGGCGCTGGAGCACCAGCCGCAGGGCTATGCCACGCTCGGGGACATCGCCGCCGCGCGGGCCGCCCTGCAGCGACAGGCGCGCGTCGACTCGCTCGGCGACTGGTATCCCGTCAGTCAGGTCGTGGTGGAGTTCGCCGACGGCACGGTGCCGGAGCAGATGCAGGCCCTGCGTCGCGCGGCGGTGAAACGCCCGGTCATCGTGCAGGGATTCGGACTCGACCTCGCCGCGTCGGATGGCGGGTACAACTGGCCGCCGAACCTTGTGCTGCTGGACTCCATCGACGCCTTCGCGCGCGCGACGCTCTCGCCGGACGCGTACCGCAATCAGTTCGGTGCGGGTCTGCAGTATGCGCTCCGGAACACGGGGCAGTTGAAGCGCCTGCGCGCGATGGGAAGCCCGCCCGCGTACATGTCCGATTTTGCGACCAACTTCCCAGCCGAGCACGGCGAGGCAATCGCCGCCGCGTTGTTCTGGGGCGACGACAGCCTGGCAGCACAGCGGGCAGCCACGCGGCTGGAGAGCGAACTGCCACGGCTTGACGCGGCTTCCCGTATCGAGGCGCAGGCATTGCTCGGCCTCTGGGCGATTGCCCAGCGCGACACACCCGCAGCGCAGCAGCGGCTTCGCGAACTCGAGACCAGCGCAGGCAACTCGTCCGACGCCGCCCTGCGCCAGCGCGCGGGGGCGCTCGCTGCCGCCGTGCAGCTTCCGCTTGCCGTGGAGCGCGGGGACAACGACCTCGCCGCACGGCTCGCACTCGCCGATTCACTGCTGATCGACGTGCCTGGCATCAGCCGGGAGTCCCGCACCATTGGCAACTTCGTGCTCGCCACAGCCTATGAGCGTGCCGGACGTTCACAGGACGCGCTGCGCGTGATGCGGCGCCGCGACTACCAGCTGGCCTACGCATTCCTCGCCTCGGAACGCCTCTATCGCATCGGCCAGCTCGCGGAAGAGACGGGGAACGTCGACGAGGCGATCAGCGCGCTCCGCAACTTCGTCGCGATGCGCGAACGGGCGGACCCACAGTTCCAGCCGCAGGTGCAGCAGGCCCGCGATCGCCTCGCGCGCCTCGAGAGACAGGCGAAGCGCTAGGGCTGGCCCCACCGATGATGGCTAGCTCGGCTCCGCCGGATGCGCCTCACTCGAAGCCAACACCCCGCGAATGAACGCCCCCGCGGCCGTGAGCGCCGTGAGATCCACGCCGGTCACATACCCCTGCGCCAGCAACCTCGCGAGCACCGCCTCTGTCGCCACGTTGCCCGTCGCGCCCGGCGCGTACGGGCAGCCGCCCAACCCCGCCGCGCTGGCGTCGATGCTGCGCACGCCGAGCGCCAGGCAGGACTCGAGGTTCGCCAATGCGCGTCCGTACGTGTCGTGGAAGTGGGCGTTGACGCGCGACGCGTCGGTCAGTCTGAGCACGCCCTCGAACACGCGCGTCACCTGCTCGGGGTGCCCGACGCCGATGGTGTCCGCAATCGACAGCTCGTCCACGCCCAACTCGAGGAGCGCGGACGCCACGCGCGCCACCGCCTCCGGCGCAATGTCGCCCTCGTAAGGGCAACCCAGCGCACAGGACACCGTGCCACGCACATGCAGGCCGGCTGCCTTGGCCTGCATCACCACCGGTTGAAACCGTTCCAGTGACTCCGCGATCGAACAGTTGATGTTCCGCTGCGAGAAAGTCTCGCTCGCCGCCCCGAACACAACGATGCCGTCGGGCTTGGTCGGCAAGGCACGATCCAGACCGCGCGCGTTGGGCACAAGCACCGTGTAGCGCGTGCCCGCACGCCGCGTGATCCCCGCCATCACGTGCTCGGCGTCCGCCAACTGCGGAATCGCCCTCGGCGACACGAAGCTCGTCACTTCGATCACCGGCACGCCGGCCGCGGAGAGCCGGTCCACCAACTCGACCTTTGCTATCGTCGGCACGACAGCCTTCTCGTTCTGAAGGCCGTCGCGCGGAGAGACGTCGACGATGGTGACGCGGTTGGATGCGGGAGTCACGGAAGCCAGTCGCGGATTGGTTGCCCAGCGAAGCATAATGCAGTCACCCGCGCCTTCGGAGTCTCCGTGTCGTCCGCCACTTCGTATACCGTCCCGGCAAGCACCGCTATTGGCCACGTCCACCTCAAGGTCGCGGACCTGCAGCGCGCCCTCGCCTTCTATCAAGGCGTGCTCGGCTTCGAGCTCAAGCAGCTGTACGGCAACCAGGCGGCCTTCGTCTCGGCCGGCGGCTACCACCACCACATCGGACTCAACACCTGGGAGAGCGCCGGAGGCTCGCCGCCGCCGCGCGGCAGCACCGGGCTCTACCACACGGCGATTCTCTATCCGACGCGCCGCGACCTCGCCGTCGCCGTGCGCCGCGTGCTCGACGCCGGCATTCCGCTCAGTGGCGCCTCGGACCACGGCGTCTCCGAGGCGATCTATCTCGATGACCCCGACGGCAACGGCGTCGAGCTCTATGTGGACCGTCCGGAATCCGAGTGGCCGCGCGACGCCAATGGCCAGCTGGCGATGGGCTCGCAGCGGCTCGACCTCGCCGCACTGCTGAAACTGGCCGAGTGACCACCAAGGCCCGCCAGGCGACCGCGCTGCTCGACAGAATGCCGAGCGGCTTCACGACGCGTTTCGCGCCGGCACCCACGGGCCATCTGCATCTCGGTCACCTCGTCAACGCGATCTGGGTCTGGGGCCTCGCCGCGGCTCGCGGCGGCCGCGTGCTGTTACGCATCGAGGACCACGACCGCGGCCGCTGCCGACCCGAGTTCGAGCGCAGCATCCTCGACGACCTCGACTGGCTCGGCCTGGTGCCTGACGCCGCGGGCACCGACGACTTTCGCCGGGGCCCGACTCCGCATCGCCAGAGCGACAACCTCGCCCGCTACGAGGCCGTACTGCGAGAACTCGAGGCCGAGGGGCGCGCGTATCCCTGCATCTGCTCGCGCACGGAGATCGCCCGCGCCAACGCCGAGATGGGGCAGCCCGACCGCGCGGGACAGGAGCAGCGATATCCCGGCAGCTGTCGCGACCGCGGGCTCGGCGCAGACGTCACGCTCGCGCGGCGGCTTGTCGTGCGCGAGAGCAACCTCGAGGAGTTCAAAGACCTGCGGCTCGGACCGCAGGCGCAGGATCCGCCCTCGCAGTGCGGCGACGTGCTGCTGCGCGACCGCGCTGGCAACTTCACGTATCAGTTCGCCGTCGTCGTGGATGACTTCGACCAAGGCGTGAATGTCGTTATCCGCGGCGAGGACCTGCTCGACTCGACCGGCCGTCAGCTGCGCATTGCCAAACTGATCGGCCGCCCGGCGCCACCGCGCTTCCTGCACCATCCACTCGTACTGCACCCCGACGGTAGCAAGCTGAGCAAGTCGGCCGGTGACACCGGCATCGGCGAGCTCCGAAGCAACGGCGCGAGCGCTGCTGAGTTGTTGGGGCGGGCCGCCGGACTTGCCGGACTCGGACACGACGGCCTGCCCATTCACGCGCAAGACCTCGCCGGACTGTTCGCTCGATAACAGATTCTGGGGATGCCGACCCCTATCCTTCGCGCCGCGCTCGCGCTGCTGGCGCTCGCGGCCCCGCTCGCCGCGCAGGAAGCCGACCTGATCCTCACCGACGGCCGCATCTGGACCGGGGACTCCCTGCAGCCCTACGCCGCAGCCGTCGCCATCCGCGACGGAAAGTTCATCGCCGTCGGCTCGAACGCGCAGGCGCTGGCGCACCGCACCGCCAACTCGCGCGTCGTCTCGCTCGGTGGCCGCTTCGCCACCCCGGGCTTCATCGACAACCACACGCACTTCAACAGCGCCGGTGCCCTGTTGCTCGGCGTGAACCTGCTCGACGTGAGCGATGCGCGCGCCTTCGCCGAACGGGTGAAAGGTGCGCGGGACCGACTACCCGCGGACGCCTGGATCACCGGCGGTGACTGGGGCGCCTACGAGGACTGGGCAGCCAACAGCGCTGGTGCTACCGACGCGCAGCGCCGCGCGCGCTTCAGTCCGGACCGCGGCGTCATCGACAGTCTCACGCCGCGCAGTCCGGCGCTACTCCAGCGCTGGGACCGCTCGGCGTACCTCGCCAACGGCGCCGCGCTCACGGCCTCCGGTCTCAGCTGTGCAACGCCCGTCGAGGGCCTCGAATGCCTGCGCGGCAACGCCACCGGCCGCGTGAGTGGCGCGGCTTTGGCCCGCGTGCGCGCCGCCATCCCGCCCAAGTCGTTCGACCAACGCCTGCGCGAGGCCCGCGTCGCGCTCCAACATCTCAATGAGCTTGGCGTCACGGGCATCCACGACATCACGCCGCGCGAGATGTTTCCCGTCTACCACGAGCTCAAGCGCCGCGGCGAGCTCACCGTGCGCGTCTACGCCCGACCCACGCTCGACAAGTGGGACGAGCTCACGGCCGTCGGCCTGCCCCACGGCTTCGGCGACGACATGCTGCGCATCGGTGGCCTGAAGGGCTTCGTCGACGGCATCCAAGGCAACTCCACCGCGCGCTTCTACGAGCCGCAGCTGCACTCCGGCCTCCGCGGCAGTTGGCGCGACTCCACCAACACGGCCGCCACCAGCGGCGCCGGCTCAGGCATGGAGCCCGCTGGCAACATGCTCCGCAATCTCGACGGCGCCGACCGCGCAGGCCTCTGGCCTCAGGTCCACGCCATCGGTGACGAGGCGATCGACACGCTGCTCACGCTCTACGAGCAAGTGATGCGCGAGAACCCCGCCCGCGAGCGACGCTTCCGCATCATCCATTCGCAGGTACTCCGCGGTCCCGAAGTCGCCCAGCGCTACGCACGGCTCGGGGTGATCGCCGAGGTGCAGCCGTATCACGCGATCGATGACATGCGCTGGATGGAAGAGCGCATCGGTGAACGCGCGCGCTGGGCGTATGCCTTCCGCACGCTGCACGACGCCGGCGTCACGCTGACCTTCGGCTCCGACTGGCCCGGCACGAATGCCTCGTGGTATACGGCGAACCCAATGCAGATCCTCTACGCCGCCGTCACGCGCGAGACCTTGGACGGCAGCCCCAGCGGCGGCTGGTTCCCGCAGGAAAAGCTGGACCTCGAGACCTCGCTGCGCGCCTACACGGTGAACAACGCCTGGGCCGAGGGTGAGGAGGATCGCAAGGGACGCGTAATGGTCGGCTTCCTCGCCGATCTCACGGTCGTCGAGCGCGACCTCTTCGCCATTCCGCCCACGCAGCTCAAGGATGTGAAGGCGCTGCTGACCGTTGTGGACGGTCGCATCGTGTACGCCGCCGCGCCCTTCGCGCGGTGACCCTCGCGCTCGGCGCACTCGCCGGCTTTCTCGTCCTGCAGGTCGCGATCGGCGTTTGGGTCTCACGCCGCATCGCGACCGAGGACGACTATCTCGTCGGTGGGCGGCGGTTCGGCTACACGCTGGCCACCTTCTCGATCTTCGCCACCTGGTTCGGCGCGGAGACAATGATTGGCTCCGCTGGCGAGGTTTACAGCGGCGGGCTTTCGCTGGCCTCGGCCGAACCGTTCGGCTACGCGCTCTGCTTGATCTTGATGGGCGCCCTGCTCGCGAAGCCGCTGTGGAATCGCGGGCTGACTACCTTGGCGGACCTGTACCGCGCGCGCTTCGGCGTCGGCGTGGAACGCCTGGCTGCCATTGTGCTCATCCCGACGTCGGTGCTCTGGGCGGCGGCGCAGGTGCGCGCCTTTGGATCGGTCATCGCGCTGGTCGGCGACATCAATCTCACGGTCGGCATCGGTGTGGCCGCGGTGTTCACGATTGCCTACACGACGTTCGGTGGCCTGCTGGCCGACGCCGTCACCGACGTCCTGCAGGGCGTGGTGCTTGTGACCGGCCTCTTGCTGCTGCTCGTGCTCGTGATCGTACGCGTGGGCGGAGCCGGGGCGGCGCTCGACGCGCTGGCCGCCGGTGGCGGCATCAACCTCACACCGGCTGACGCCGGCCCCTGGTATGCAACGCTTGAGGCCTGGGCGATTCCCGTCTGCGGCTCGCTGGTCGCCACGGAGGTCGTCGGCCGCGTCATCGCCGCGCGCAACCCAACCGTGGCACAGCGCTCAAGCATCGGCGCCGGCGTGCTCTACCTCGCCGTCGGCTGCATCCCTGTGCTGATCGCATTGCTGGCGGGTGGCTTCGTGGGCGAACTCGCGGACGCCGAGCAAGTGTTGCCCACCGTGGCACGAGAGCTGTTGTCGCCGCTCGCATTTGCGATCTTCGCCGGCGGACTGGTCTCGGCGATTCTCTCCACCGTGGACTCCACCTTGCTCGTGGCCTCCGGCCTGCTCAGCCACAACCTGCTCGTGCCCTGGCTCGGCGTCAGCACCGATCGCGGCAAGGTGCGCCTGGCCCGCGCCGGTGTGATTGGTTTCGGCATCCTGGCCTACGCGCTGGCCGCAACAGCAAGCGGCGTGCTTGGACTAGTCGAACAGGCGTCGGCATTCGGCAGCGCCGGCATCCTTGTCACGACGCTCTTTGCGTTGTTCACCACCCTCGGTTCGCCGCGCACGGCAGCGCTGACGCTGATCGCTGCGTTGCTGTCCTATGTTGGCGGCGTGATTGCCGGCATCCCCACGCCGTTCCTTGCCTCGCTCGCCCTTGCCCTCCTGACCTGGACCATTGGATGCGTGACGGACTCCGCGGCGTCCTCGTAGGCGCCGCCTTCCTGATGGCGACCTCGGCCGTGGGGCCGGGGTTCCTCACGCAGACGGCCGTGTTTACCGAACGTCTCGGCGCGAGCTTCGGCTTCGCAATCGTCGTCGCCGCGGTGATCGACCTCGTGGCGCAACTGAACATCTGGCGCGTACTCGCCGTCACGGGGCGCCGGGCACAGGACGTGGCGAATGACGTCGCGCCAGGACTTGGTACGCTGCTCGCCGTGCTTGTCGCACTCGGCGGGCTTGCCTTCAACATCGGCAACCTCGCCGGTGCGGGCCTTGGGCTCAACGTGGTCTTCGACCTTCCGGTTGCCGCGGGTGCGGCGATCAGCGCGGTCGTCGCGATTGTCGTCTTCGTCGCGAAGGAAGCGGGTCGCGCAATGGACCGTTTTGCGCTCTTCCTCGGCCTCGTGCTGGTAGTGCTCACGTGGTATGTGGCCGCGGCGGCGCAGCCGCCCGTGGCCGAGGCACTGCAGCGCAGCATCGTGCCGGAGCGCATCGACCTGCTCGCCATCGTGACGATCGTCGGTGGTACGGTGGGTGGTTACATCACTTTTGCGGGCGCGCACCGCCTGATCGACGCTGGCGTCGCAGGGCGCGAGCACCTCGGCAAGGTCACGGGCTCCGCGCTCTGGGCCATCGGCGTGGCGACCTTGATGCGCTGTGTGCTCTTCCTGGCGGCGCTCGCCATCGTGCACCGAGGCATCGCGCTGGATCCCGCCAACCCGCCGGCGAGCGTGTTTCGCCACGCCACCGGCGAGATTGGATATCGCATCTTTGGCGTGGTGATGTGGAGTGCGGCCATCACCTCGGTGGTCGGAGCCGCGTACACCTCGGTGAGCTTCCTTCGCGGTCTGCACGCCAGCGTGTCCGCGCAGTGGACCCGCTACGTGATCGGCTTCATCGCACTTTCGGCGATGGGCTTCCTCATCATCGGACGGCCGGTGCGCACCTTGGTCCTCGTCGGCGCACTCAACGGCCTCATCCTTCCGCTTGCGCTCGGCACGATGGTCATCGCCGCACGCCGCGCCGCCGTGGTCGGCGACTACCGGCACCCGACCTGGCTCAGCGTCAGCGGGGCATTGGTCGCGCTGGGCATGGCGGCCGCCGGGGCCCTTGTCCTCTGGCGTGACGTCCCGGCCCTGATGCGGTAGCTTCTCCCCACCCCTCCACCGGAGCCCCGATGTCCGTCTCCCGTCGCTCATTCGTCCGCGCCCTCGGTTTCGGCGGCGCCGGAGTGCTCACCGCGCCGAGTTGGGTCTCGGCCCGCGGGTACGAAGCCGCCACCGCGAACCCCGCCGATGCAGCGTTTCTTGAGGAGCAGGGCGCGCTCATCCGTTTGATGAGCAACGAGAATCCGTACGGGCCGGCGCCGGCCGCCATCCGCGCCATGCAAGCGTCGGTCCGCGAGGCCGCGTGGTATCCGGCGTCGATGGAGACGCGGGTCGTCGAGGCGATCTCCAAGGTCAACAACGTCCCCGCCGAGCGCATCATGCTGGGCTCCGGATCGGGCGAGATCCTGCAGCTCGCCGTGCAGACGTTCTGCTCGCCGAGCAAGCACCTCGTGGCTGCACACCCGACCTTCGAGACCTGCGGCGCCGTCGCCCGACTGATGGGCTACCCCGTGCGCGAGGTCCCGCTCGACAGCGAGCAGCGCATTGACCTGGACGGCATGCTCAAGCAGGTGAAGGGTGCCGGGTTGGTCTTCCTCTGCAATCCGAACAACCCGACCGCCCACGTGCACGGCAAGGCGGCGGTCGAAAACTTCGTGCGCGCCGCGTTGGCCGCCGATCCCGAAGTCATCATCCTTGTCGACGAGGCATACCACGAGTTTGTCGATGACCCGGCCTACGCCTCGATGCTCCCGCACGTCGCGACCGAGTCGCGGATCATCGTCTCGCGCACCTTCTCCAAGATCTACGGCCTCGCCGGCATGCGCATCGGCTACGCCTTCGGCCAGCCGGCGACGCTCGGCCGCATGACGCCACGCCGTGTGCCGAACGGCGTCGGGGCGCTTGCGCAGGTCGCCGCGGTCGCGGCGCTCGCTGACACACAGCGGATGCACGAGCAGCAGGCGCAGAATCGTGAGGCCCGCGCGTACACGGTGAAGTGGTTCAGCGAGCGCGGCTACAAGGTGGTGCCCTCGCAGGCGAACTTCCTGATGGTCAACATCCGGCGCGACACGCGGGAGTTCCGCGATGCCTGTCAGCGGCTCGGCGTCCTGGTCGGTCGTCCTTTCCCGCCGCTGACGTCGTTCTCGCGCATCTCGATCGGCACGATGGACGAGATGCAGCGCGCGACGGCAGTCTTCGCGCGCGTGCTCGGCTGAGCACGCGTCACCGCCTGCGGATGCCCTAGCCTTGGGGCGCCGCGGGCGGTGACGGCGGCGCTGCAGGCGCCGGCACCGTCGCGATGCCAGAGCGCGGCGTGCCGCGGCCCGGCTCCTCCGGTGCGACTTCCGGGAACGCGCGAAGCGCCCGACCGAACACCGGTCCGAAGACCCGACCATCGCGAATCGACACGAGCATCGCCGTCAGCGTGATGCTCACCAAGACGATTGCGTAGACGCCCGCCTGGATCTCCTCCGCACCGGCGATCCCGCGCTCCAGCGGAAGGCCGGCCAACACGGCCGCGGCCAGTCCCTTGGGAATCATCACCGACACCACGGCGGCGTCGCTGCGCGAGATGGTGCGTGGCACCAGCAGCGGTAGCATGAACAGCCGCGCGCCCGTGAGGATCAGCATCAGCGCCAACGCCAGTCCGAAAATCTTGGCATCGCTGAAACGCATCGAGATGCCGAGGTACACGAAGAAGAAGGTCTTCAGCAGGAAGACGATCTCCTTGTAGAAGTCCGACTCAACCGGCGTCACGCCTGAGAAGCCGCGACCCTTGAAGAGCTTGGAGAGCCCGAAGTACTCGTGGTTCGATAGCGTGATGCCGTAGGCCAGCACGGCAATCGCACCGGCGAAGCCCAGCAGCTCGGCGAAGCCATAGAGCACGAACGCCGAGGCCAACGTCGTGAAAATCGTGGTCGGGAACTGCCGCACCTTCTCCCAGATCAACAGCCAACCGATGCCGCCGGCCACGCCGATCACCGCCGCGAACACCAGGGCCGACAGCGTCTGCCCCAGCATCAGGCCCACGTTCACCTCGCCCTGCAGCGCCGCGTTGAGCAGCGCGAAGGTGAACACGATGCTCGTCACGTCCGTCACCGCGGACTCGAGAATCATCACCGTGCCGGCGCGCTCCTTCACCTTGAGCACCTTCACCATCGGGATCACGACGGCCGCCGAGGTGCCGGAGGCGATCGTGCCGAGGATAAACGCGCTGATCCAGGGCATCTCCAGCAGCACACCCGCCAGCACGCCGACCACGCCGATCGTGAGGAAGGACGTCGCCAGCGTCACCTGCAGCGTGCTGCGCGCCGAGCGCACGATGCTGCCGATGTTGAGCGTGGTACCGCTTTCGAAGAGGATCACTGCCAGCGCGACGGTGGTGAGCACGCTGCCCACCTGACCAAACGACTCCGGCGTCGTCCACTCGAGCAGCGGCCCGACCACGATGCCGATGATCATCAGCACCAACACGTCCGGGACCCGCGACCGGTCGAACGTGTTCGACAGGAAGTGGGCCAGGAAGTACAGCAGGCCTAGGACGAGGATGATGCTGGCCACAGCGCTCGGGTCAGGGGTCGCGACGCATTCCACCGCGCGGTGCTGCACCGAAGACCGGCGCACGGCGATGCGAGAAGATCAGGTTGGTCTCAAGATGGGCCACATCACCCCGCCCCGTGAATGCGCTCAGCACGAACTCCCGCAGATGCTCGGCGTCACGCACGGCCACGTGCACGAGGTAGTCGTTGGCCCCCGCAAGATGGTACCAGCCGCGCACCTCTGGAAGCGTCCCCAACAGTTGCTCGAAGGCCTCGATGGCCGTGCGCACGTGCTTGGCCAGTCGGACAGCGACCATCGCCTCCAGCGTGACCCCGAAGCTGCGCGCATCCACCTCGGCGTGATATCCCAGCAGGACGCCGCCGCGTTCGAGGCGGCGCACGCGCGCGAGGCAGCTCGAGGCGGAGAGTCCCACCTTAGCAGCGAGCTCCTTGTTGGAAAGCCGCGCATTCTTCTGTAGATGCGCGAGAATCAGGTGATCCGTGCTGTCGAGCGGTGTCTGGTCGGCCATTTGCCGAATAATCTGCTGAGAATGTCGTGTTTTGTCGATGATTCCGTTGAATTTCGTTGCAGACGCAGCTCACAGGAGACATCGATGCGCCCCGACGCCTTCACCACCAAAGCCGTCCACGCCGGCCGCCACGACTTCAACGAGATCGGGGTCCACGCGCCCCCGCTCGACCTGAGCTCGACCTATCCGACGCCAGACCTTGGGGCGGCGGCGCAGGCCTTCGACGCACTTGTCGCCGGTGATGCACCCCCGGGCGACTCGTTTGTCTATCCGCGCCTCTACAATCCCACCGTCGGACGATTCGAACAGGCATTGGCCGAGCTTGAAGGCGCCGAGGACGCGGCGGCGTTCTCCTCGGGCATGGCGGCGCTGACCGCCGTGCTGCTCGCGGCCAAGTCCCGCGGCTCGCACGTCGTCGCCACGCGCCCGCTCTACGGCACCAGCGATCACCTGCTGGAGTCAGGGCTGCTCGGCCTCACCGTCAGCTGGGCCTCGCAGGACAAGATCGCCGAGGCGATTCGACAAGACACAGCGCTGGTGCTGATCGAGACGCCCGCAAACCCGACGCTCGACCTGGTGGACATCGCTGAGGTCGTGCGCCAGGCGGGCAGCGTTCCCGTCGTCGTGGACTCAACCTTCGCTACGCCCGCCCTGCAGCGTCCGCTGGAGCAGGGCGCAGCAATGGTCCTGCACTCCGCCACCAAGTTCCTCGGTGGCCACGGCGACGTGCTCGCTGGTGTCGTGGCCGGCTCCCACGCGTTGATTCGCGACATCAAGCACATCCGCGCCGCCACAGGCGGTGTGCTGCATCCGCTTGGCGCGTACCTGCTGCACCGCGGACTGCCGACGCTCGAGCTCCGCGTGCTGCGGATGCAGGCCACGGCGCAGGTGCTCGCCCAGCGTCTCGCGACGGACCGGCGCGTGCGCGGCATCCACTATCCAGGACTGCCGGGCCAAGACCCGCGCGGACTCATCGGCACACAGATGTCAGGGCCAGGCTCCGTCATGAGCTTCGAGATCAACAGCGACGATGCATCCGTGATGCAGGCCTTCATCTCGGCGCTGCGTCTTATCACGCCCGCCGTCAGCCTGGGCTCGACGGACTCGCTGATCCAACCGCCAGCCGCGCTGACGCATCGCGTGGTGGATGCTGCCGCGCGTGCCAAGACCGGCATCACGCCCGCGCTGGTCCGGCTCAGCGTCGGGCTCGAGGATCCGGCCGACCTCTGGCGCGACCTCGACCAGGCCCTCCAGGTGGTGCCGCCGCGCGCCGAGGTGCATACTGGCGAGATGCTCGTGTCGGCTGGCCAGGGGTGAGCGCAGGCTTACCCAACGTCCCGCGTTGGGACGACCACGATTGGCCCGGCCTCCCCGTCCTGAAGCAGGACGTGGAGGCCGATCTCTGTGTGGTCGGACTTGGTGGTAGCGGGCTCAGCTGCATCAGCGAGGCGCTCGACCTTGGCGTGTCGTCGGTCGTTGGTATTGACGCGCGCGACGTCGCGTCCGGCGCGGCGGGGCGCAATGGTGGCCTCTTGCTCGCCGGCACGGTCGACTTCCATCACGATGCCGTCGCCAAGCTCGGCCGCGAGCGCGTCCTCGCGCTGACGGCCGCCACCGAGGACGAACGCCGCCGCATTGCGGAGGAGACGCCAGGAGTCTCACGCATCACCGGCTCACTGCGCATCGCCGAGGACGACGCCGAGCTCGACGACTGCGCGCGGCAGTTCGATGCGATGCGCGCTGACGGATTGCCGGTCGAGCACTACGAAGGGCCGGAGGGCCGCGGCCTGCTCTTTCCCACCGACGGCGTGATGCAGCCGCTCAGGCGTTGCCGCGCACTGGCCGCTCGAGTGCAAGAGCGAGGCGCGCGCTTGTTCGGCAATGCCACCGCGCGTACGGTCGAATCCGGCCGCGTGCGAACGGATGGCTTCACCGTCACGGCACGCCACATCGTCGTCGCGGTGGATGGCAATCTCGAGCTGCTGCTGCCTGAACTGCGCAGCGAGGTCCGTACGGCACGCCTCCAGATGCTGGCCGCGGCGCCGTCCCTGCCGCTGCGCTTCCCGCGGCCGGTCTCCCTGCGCTACGGCTACGACTACTGGCAGCAGCTCGACGACGGCTCCGTCCTGCTCGGCGGCGGTCGCGACCGCTTTGAGTCCGCGGAATGGACGGGCGAGAGCGATCCGACAGCTACCGTGCAGGACTACCTCACGCGCCAGCTACGCGAGCGACTTGGAATCGAATCGGAGATCACGCATCGCTGGGCGGCATCCGTGGCCTTCACCGACTCCGGGCTCCCGATCCTGCGCACGCTCAGCGACGGCGTCACGGTGCTCGGTGCCTACAGCGGCACTGGCAACCTGATGGGGGCCCTTTGTGGCCGGGCCGCCGCGCGCCTAGCCTTACGCGACGACCACTCGCTCGCCGCCCTCATCCAAGACTGACAATGCGCTGGGAACGCCCCCCGATGTTCGACGCCACCGTCTCATTGCCAGCCTGGGTGCGCGAGGCCGTGGACTTCGACGTCCCGTACACGAGTGATGACGAACGCATGCGCCTCGCCATTCGCCTCGCGGACGAGAATGTGACGCGGCAGACGGGCGGCCCATTTGGCGCCGCGATCTTTGAGCGTGGGAGCGGACTCCTCGTCAGCGTGGGCGTGAACTCGGTCGTGCGCCTCAACAACTGCACGCTGCACGCAGAGATGGTCGCCTACCAGCTCGCCCAGCGACGCGTCGCCTCTTTCACGCTCGGCGCCGAGGGACAGCCGGCGCACGAGCTGTTTACGAGTTGCGAGCCTTGCGCGATGTGCCTCGGAGCCACGCTGTGGAGCGGCGTGTACCGCGTGGTGATCGGCGCCTCGCGCGACGATGCCATCGCCATTGGCTTCGACGAAGGTCCGGTGTTCGCCGAGTCGTTCGCCTACCTGCGGGAGCGCGGGGTGGAGATCGCCGAAGGGCTCCTGCGCAACGAAGCCCGCGCGGTACTCGAGCGATATCGGGACTCCGGTGGACTGGTGTACAACGGCTGACAGAACGTCAGCCATTTCCTGACGGCGAGGCTGCGCCCGCGAGCCGACCTTCGCGGTATGCCTGGGCGGCCTCCGACCTCGAGAGCAGCGACACCCGCCGCTTTACCGCGGCGATGGCACGGATTCGTGGAATCCTGCGACAGTGCGCTTCGCACGCTGGCGTTTCCGCGGAACCTCGCCAGCGCCCGCGCTGCGATGCAGCGGCTCGAGGAACTCAGAGTTGCGGCCCACACGCTGCCCGCACTCGAGCGCCATCGCGGCGACGACAGCGGACTCGAGGGCACTACGAGCCGCCACTGCTTCGACCTTGGCCTCGCCAGCTGGCTCGTCGCGCGATTCCCCCACGATGCAGAGGTCGACTGGTCCGCGTCAGGCGCGGCGGAAGCGGCCGCGGAGTTGGCGCGACCCAGCGTGACGCGGCTCGAAGAGGAGGGCTTCGACTCGGACACGCTGACGATGCACCGTTGGATCCTGCGCGCACGCGGCCACGCGTGGCCCTCCGATCTTGCTTGGCTGCTCGACGCGCTCGCGGATACCGGAGACTCGCTCCCGCGACGTGCGGCCGCGTGGGAAGCTGCTGCGCTGCCAATCAAGTGGCAGCTGCGACAGAGTGGGGTGCTCAACGCGCACATTCGTGGAACGCGACCACGAGTTCGGCAGCACCTGCGACCGCCCCCCCACGACACTGCGCGCTTCGTCGCGTCGGCACCACCGCCGAGCCAGCGGCCGCGACGTCTCACCCTGCGCGAAGCGGTCGAGATCATCGATCTCGCACGCGCGACCCTGGCCGCGCGCTGTCGCGAGGTCCACGCCCTCTCCTACGCCAATCCACACGAGCTCTGGTGGTCGGACCTCGGTGCAGGCACCGCACTCGCCGTCATCGGCGTGATTCCCGCCATGCGCCTGCCGCTGGAGGGCAATTACGCCTTCGTGCTGTTCGCCAACGGCGTCCCGGTCGGTTACGGCGGCGTCAGTCCGCTCGCCGCGCAGGCGAACACCGGCTTGAACATCTTCCCGGCGTTCCGCGGGACCGAGGCGTCGGCGCTATGGGCCCGCACGCTGCGCTGCTTCCACGCCCTCTTCGGCGTCCGACGCTTCATCGTGAATCCGTTCCAGGTTGGCGAGGGGAATCCGGAAGCACTCGCCAGTGGTGCGTTCTGGTTCTATCACCGACTTGGGTTCCGACCGGTCGACGCGATGACGCGCGGGCTTGCCGAGCGCTTGGCGGCTTCACCTCGGCGGGCCGCCTCGCGGGAGACCCAGCGCCTGGCTACTGCGGACCTCGCGTTGCGCCTGCCGGGCTGGCACAAGCGCGATGCCTTCGACGAGCGATGGCTCGCCACGCTCTCCCTGCAGGCCTCCAGTCGCATCGCGCGCGAGGGGCACGTGGATCGACACGAAGCCGTCGGACACATCGTGCGGAGGCTACGCCGCCAGTTGCAGCTGCCCGCGGCTGCGCCAAAGAGCGAGGCCGCCAGCGCGCTGCAGGATCTGGCGCCGCTGGCGGACGCACTGCTCGCCCTCGACGACCGCGCATCCGTTCGGCAGGCGCTGCGCGGCTGGATTCGCGCGAAGGCAGCACCGCAGGAGCGCGCCGCCGTCACGGCGATCCGTACGCTCCTCCCGCTGCTGCGCCGGCTGGCGACTAGCTCCCCTGCGTCGGATCCCCCGGCCTGAGCACGTGCACCGTCTGCGTCGGAAACGCGAAGCCGGCGCCGTTGCCCTCCACGAACTCCATCATCTGCAGGAAGAGCTCGTGCCGCGCCGCGCGGAACTCGTCGATCTGCGTCGTCTCGAGCCAGCAGAAGAACTCGATGTCCAGCGAGTAGGCGCCAAAGTTCGAGAACGCCACCTGCACGCGCTCCTGCCAGCATAGCGGATGCGCGCGCAGGATCTTCTCGATGCCGTCGCGCAGGAGACGCATCGTCGCGGCCGACGTGCCGTACTCGACCCCGAGCACGCCCGCGAGCCGGATACGATCGCGCTGCCCGAAGTTCTCCGTCTGTGACTCGGACAGCTGCCCGTTGGGGATGGACACCAGTGTGCGATCCATCGTGCGGATGCGCGTGGACCGGAGGCCGATGGCCTCGATCGAGCCCGCCACCTCGCCGACCTTGACCCAGTCCCCGATGGCAAAGGGCTGGTCCACACCGATGCTGACCGACCCGAAGAAGTGCTCCAGCGACTTCTGCGCACCCAGCGCAATCGCAATACCACCGATGCCAAGGCCGGCAAGGATGGTCGCGATCGGGTAGCCGAACTGCGAGATGATGGTCAGCACGCCGATGAACAGCACGACGATGCGGCCGATGCGCGCCGCCAGCGGGATCAACGACTTGAGCGCCGGGTGCGATTCGGTCCACTTCGAACCCGGCAGGTCGTCCTGCAGCACACCGATGGCACGCAACAGGATCCAGAACAAGGCCACCGTGGCCAGCGCCGTCTGTAGGTCCACCACGAATGCCTGCGCCGGCGCCGCCAACGCAATCCAACGCAACAGGACGCGCGACGCCACCACGCCCCAGAGCAGGATCAACGGACCGCGCGCCGAGTCCACCAGCTTGTCGTCGAAGTCCGTGTCGGTGCGCGACACCAGCTTTTTCAGGAGCGAGCGCGTCGGCGCGCTGAGGGTGAGGCCGGCCAACGCAGCAATCGGCACCAGCACCAACAAGGCAATCCACTGCCAGTACAGGATGTCGAATGGTCCCTCGTTCAACATCCGCAGCGGCAGATGCTCACGAATCCAATTGTCTGGCAGCGCTTCGTACAATCCATCGACCTCGCTGACAGTCGCCTGCGAGAACGCCCAGCGCCTGCCGTTGCCATCGACGATTCGCGCGAGTCGAATCGCCACCTCGCGATCCCCATCGGCGGGGATGACGCCCAGCTCCTCCCGGTTGCGCGGCAGTCCGTCCGCCGTGTCACCGATGGCCACGGGCGACACGCGCTCAAGATCGATCCAGAGCTTCGAGTCCAAGACAGCCTTCAATCGCCGGGCCAGGTCCTCGCCGCGCGCCGAGTATTCCGGCTGCGTCAGCTCTAGGTAGCCCGCCGCCCGCTCGTAGTTGGCCGAGCGGGTGAGCTGGAGGAAGGCCGTCACGGCGGCGCGCGGCGAGGCGGAGTCCACCACCACCGGCGGCACCGAATCCACGGCCGAGTCAGGAGGCTGCGTTGGGCGCTGCAGGAGCTGTGCGCCAAGCACCGCCGGCAGCAGGAGGAAGCACGAAATCAGGCTGAAACGTCGCATCTCCCAACATCCCCAATCGGCACAGGCTGGGCAACCCTCCGCCACGCTAGATTTCAGGCCCACTCCCGAATGAGCCGTAGACGATGAGCGCCAGCGCGAACGCCAACACCCCGCACCTCGCCAACCCCGACGAGAACCCGTCCTTTACCCGCGGCGTGTTCCAGGGCGAGATCCACGAGGACCTGCTCTTCCCCTTCCCCGAGCCGACGGCCGAGGACAAGGAGACGCTGTCGCAGATCCTCGACGCGTTCCGTTCCTGGGCCGCCGACACGCTCGACCCCGCCACGCTCGACCACGACGGCAAGTTCCCCGACGCCGTGCGCCAGGGCATGGCCGAGCTGGGCCTGATGGGCCTCAACATCCCCGAGGCCTACGGCGGCTTCGGCGCCTCGGCGATGGTCTTCAACCGCGTCTTCGGCGAGATCGGCGCGCACGACGCCTCGCTGGCCGTGTACTTCGGCGCGCACCAGAGCATCGGCATCAAGGGCATCATCCTCTTCGGCACGGAGGACCAGAAGCAGCGCTGGCTTCCGCGCTGCGCCTCCGGCGAGCTCATCGGCGCGTTTTGTTTGACCGAACCAGGGTCCGGTTCCGACGCGCAAGCGATGCTCAGCACGGCGGTGCCTTCCGAAGATGGCTCGCACTACGTGCTCAACGGCACGAAGATCTGGATCTCCAACGCGGGCTACGCGGGCGTGCTCACCGTCTTCGCCAAGGTCCCGGTCGTCATCGACGGCAAGCAGAAGCAGCGCGTCACCGCCTTCATCGTCGACGCCAAGGCCCCCGGCATCTCCCTCGGCAAGATCGAGGAGAAGATGGGCATCAAGGCCAGCGACACACGCACGATTACGCTCGAGAACGTGAAGGTCCCCAAGGAAGACCTGCTCGGCGACATCGGCGGCGGCTTCAAGATTGCGTTGGAGATCCTCAACTCCGGCCGCCTCGGCCTCTCCGCCGGCTCCTCGCGCGGCACGCGCGAGATGATGAAGCACGCCATCGACTACGCCAAGCAGCGCGAGCAGTTCGGGCGGCCCATCGCCTCGTTCGAGATGATCCAGCGCAAGATCGCGGCGGCCGCCGCCGACTGTTACGCGGCGGACGCCGGCTGGATGCTCTGTGCCGGCATGGTCGACAAGGGCGGCGTGGACTTCTCGCTCGAGACGGCCTGCTGCAAGATCTACGCATCGGAGCTGGCCTTCCGCACCGCGAACGAAGCGCTGCAGATCGCCGGCGGCATCGGCTACTCCAAGGAGTATCCGTATGAGCGCGCGGTCCGCGACTCACGCATCAACCTGATCTTCGAAGGGACCAACGAGATTCTGCGCGCACTCATCGCGCTGATGGGCCTGCAGCAGCCCGGCGAGGAACTCAAGAAGGTCGGCAAGGCCTTCAAGGATCCCCTGCGCAACATCGGCGCGATCTCCAGCTACGTCACCGGCCGCGCCAAGCGCACGCTGACCAAGAAGCACTTCTCCAAGGTGCACGAGGCCCTCGAGGACGAGGCGGAACTTGTCGAGGACAACATCCACGGGCTGGCCCTCGCCGTGGAGAAGGCGTTGATCGAGCACGGCAAGGACATCATCGAACGCCAGATGCTGCAGGAACGCATGGCCAATGCGGCCATCGACATCTACCTGAGCACGGCCGTCCTCTCGCGCGCCAGCAGTGCCGTCGCCAAGCACGGCGTGGAAGCCGCGTCCGCCGATCTCGATGCCGCGCGCATCTTCATCCCGATGGCCATGCGCCGCGCGCGCCGCGCCATTCGTGCCATTGAGAAGAACCAGGACGAGCGCCTCCGCGGCCTCGCCCAACGCGCCCTCGACACCGGCGACCTCACCGTCCCCACCCCGACCGACGCGTGAGCCTGCTGTCCATCTCCGGCCTCGGCATTTCGTTCGGGGCCACCGAACTCCTCAAGAACGTCACCTTCACCGTCGGCGAGGGTGACCGTTGGGGCATCATCGGCCGCAACGGTGCCGGCAAGAGCTCGCTGTTCAAGATCATCACCGAGGACCTGAAGCCCACGGTGGGCTCGGTCGCGCGCAAGCCGGGCCTCCGGCACGCGCTGCTCGACCAACACCGCGCCTTCGAGGGCGCCACCACCGTGTGGGAGGCGGCGGCCGCCGCCTGGCGCGAGGTCATCGCGCTGGAGAAGTCCATCGCCGAGCAGGCCATCCAGCTTGGCGAGATGGGTGAGAAGGTCACCGACGACTTCCTCGAGAAGTTCGGCCGCGATCAGGAGCGCTTCGCCGACCTCGGCGGCTACGTCTACCACGCCCGCGTGGATGCCGTGCTCCAAGGCCTCGGCTTCGACGCCGAGGAGTCCAAGACGCGGCTGGTCTCTACGCTATCCGGCGGCGAGCGCGGCCGCGTCGGCCTCGCCGCGCAGCTCATCGCGCCCGCCGACCTGCTGCTGCTCGACGAGCCCACCAACCACCTCGACCTCGACACCACGACCTGGCTGCAGGACTGGCTCAAGGAATGCGATGAGACCATCATCGTCGTCTCGCACGACCGTGCCTTCCTCGACGCCATCTGCACGCACATCCTGCACATCGAGGCGCGCACCAGCGAGTGGTACAAGGGCAACTACAGCGAGTTCGTGCCGCAGCGCGCCGAGCGTCGGCTCACGCGTGAGCGTGAACTGCAGCGGCAGATCGCCTATGTGAAGAAGGAGGAGGAGTACATCCGCCGGAACATCGCGGGCGTGAACTCGTTCCAGGCCAAGGGCAAGCGGAAGCGGCTGGAGCGGCTACCGCGACTGGCGCCGCCGCCGGGCGATCCCGCGGCGATGTCGCTGCGCTTTGAGCCCAATGAGCGCGGCGGTGACCAGGTTGTTGCGATCAAGGAGCTCAGCGTCGAGGTCCCCGGACGCGTGCTCGTCGAGCCGTTCACGGCCGTACTGCGCCGCAACGATTTCGTGGCGCTGGTCGGGCCCAACGGCGCCGGCAAGTCCACGTTCATCCGCACCATCCTCGGGGACCTGCCGGCGGCAAGCGGTGAATCCAAGGTCGGCAGCTCCATCACGCCGGCCTGGTTCCGTCAGGACCTCGCCGATCTGCCCCTGCGCAAGTCGCTGCACGACGCCATCCTCGACCAGCGCCCGCTCTGGAGTCGCGGCGCGGTGCAGAACCACCTAGGCGCCTTCGGCTTCAGTGGCGATGAAGTCTTTCGCGAGATCGGCACGCTCTCTGGCGGCGAGCGCGCGCGCATGGCGATGGCGCTGATTACGCTGTCGCACGCCAATCTTCTGGTCCTCGACGAACCCACCAACCACCTCGACGTGGAGAACATCGAGGCCTTAGAGGACGCACTCGAGGACTACGAGGGCAGTGTGCTGCTCGTGAGCCACGACCGTGCGTTCCTGCGCGAGGTCGCGACGCGCGTGTGGTTTTTTGATGGCACGAAGCTCGTGGACTTCGACGGCCCGTTCATCGAGTGGGAGACCTGGCGCAAGGACAAGGCCGCGCAGTCGGCACGCGCCGAGTCGGAGGCGGCGGAGCGCAAGCGGGCGGCCGAGAAGGAGAAGGCCAAGAAGCGCGCCGCGAACCAGGAAGACGACCACGCCGCCAAGCGGGCGCACAAGCGCGCGGTCGAGGACGCGGAGGCAGCGGCGAACCGTTGGGAGGAGCGGGTGAAGGAACTGGAGGCACAGCTCGCGGACACCGATCTGTACGACGGTTCCGCGGAGGGGGCCCAGACGGCAGCGCGCCTCGACCAGGAGCTGGCCAAGGCGCGCACGGCACTTGATGAGGCGATGGCCGCGTGGGCGGAAGCAGCCGAGGCTCTATCGATCGACCCGTAGAAAGGGCGGAGATCTGCCGCCTCGCTGGCAACTGTACGCCTGCGGAAGAGCCCGTAGCTGCGGCAGAGAGTTTAGCGATGGCCAGTCACCATCAGCGTCGTGGCGCTATCACTGCCCCAAGCGCCACTTGCTCCGAATCGAGCTCGTCGGCTTGGTTACCGTCGTTCGGCGACCTCCAGTTTGGACAACTCTTCATCGGACAAGTGCGCGCGAAGCGGTCGCATAAGCATCACAAACCGGTGATAGTCCTTCTTCCGCCACGCTTCCTCAGCTTCGGCCCGCGCTGCTCTCAACGCCCTCTCCCGAGCATACCTGTCTACGTCATTTGATCGCTGCATCGCAGCTTCGCGAAAGCTGCCCTCATGACCAGAAATGAAGTCGCGCCCGAACTCGGATAAGAGGCGCGCAAGTTGCTCCAGCTTCGAAGAGAGTGCCTCGGCCGTCGTGACTTGCACCAGCGAACTCGAGTAGGCCTTGTCTGCCTGCCGAAGCTTCACGATTTCATCAATTCTGAAGGGTGCTTCTTCAGAGCCGACTCGTCCAACGAGAAGGTCTAGTTCGTAGGATCGATGCCCGTCATAGGTGACCTCAACATAGACCGTTTCTGACTCGAATCGAACACGGTTCGGCTCCGACTCGGCGAGCCTGAAGCCGTGCTCCGTCACGAGATACTCGAAGTTTTGCACCGCGTAAGTCTCTAACGGAAGCCTAGGCATGTCCTCAGAGTCCTCCTCGTGGGTGCCACGCGCCAGTCGACGAGCTATACCTCCACCCCTGATTCTCTAAGAGCTGTCGCTCCGCGTTCAGGAAGCCCTTTGTCGGAATCAGCTCTCCTCGCGCATCACGATAAGAGTCAAAGATTGGATTCCCACTGCGCATCTCCTCGCGCAACCGACTCGCGTTTTGCTTCCAGTTGGCCTTGTAGCTGCCTCGATCCGGAAGATTTAGGAACCGATCGCCTTCCTTCCATCCCGATGCTTTCGTAGACGTTGGATCGAGGTACTTGTACAGGTTTAGACCGCCGCGTTCTGCGCCGCTCGCGGACTGCGCGGCCCGCCTCACTCCGTTCCAGATCTTGAGGGCGCTTGCAGCTGCGCCTCCAGCAGCACCAATCGTGGCATCAATCGCTACCTGCGACCAGTCGATGCACCCGTTGAGCAGCATCTGGAGTGCTATGCTTTCGAGCGCACCACCGACTGCTCCGGCCCCGGCGCCCCACAGGATCGGCGCGACTGCGATGCTCCCCGTATAATCAACTAGGTTGACTGGTTCGCCGCTCGCGTACGCGTAAAGACTCGTAGAGCCGCTGAGGAACCCAATCGGATCCTTCGCCGTCCACCGCCCCGCCACCGGGTCGTAGTCCCGCGCCCCGAACCGCACCAGCCCCGTCTGGGCGTCCCCCAGCCCGCCCGCGTACCCGAACGGCTGCCACCCGGGGTTCGTGTTCTGCACCTCGATCCCGAACGCGTCGTAGTCGATCCGCTGCGCCACCGTCCCCGTGGCCACGTTCACCACCAGCCGCACGCTCCCCAGGTGGTCCCGCACCAGCCGGTAGGTGCTGTCCCCCCGCACTAGGTAGTCCGGCACGTTCACGCCCGTCGCGTACACGAAGCGGCTCACCACATTGCCGCTGCCGTCCAGCTCCGCCACCGGCGTCAACTGCCCCTGGTAGAGCCAGGCCCGCACCAGCGTGTCGTTCACCGTCTTTCCGATCCGCCGGTTCTGCGCGTCGATCAGGTAGCCGATGTCGGTCCCGTCCGGCAGCAGCACCTGCACCAGGTTCCCCAGCGCGTCGTAGCTGTAGTGCGTGGTGTCCGTGCCGACGGCCTTCCACAGCAGGTCGCCGTGGGCCGTGTAGCCGTAGGTGGCCGTGCCGTAGCTGAGCAGGCGGTCCTGGTCGTCCACGGTCGCCGTCAGCGTGCCGCCGGACGTCACCTGCGTGGCCCGGTTGCCGTTGAGGTCGTAGGTGTAGCTCGCCGTCACGCTGCCGTTGCGGCTCACGCTGCTCAGCCGGCCCACGGAGTCGTAGGCGAAGGCCAGGGTGTCGGTGCCCGCGCCGATGCGCTCGATGAGCTGCGTGATGCGCGAGAGCGAGTCGCGCGTGTAGCTGGTGCGGAACAGCGTGTCGGTGCCGAGACGCGAGAGCATCGCGCTCAGCGCGCCATGGCTGTCGTAGCTGTACGCGGTGCGCTGCGTGCTGCCGGCCACGGTGCCGGACCAGGTCAGGCTGGTTGGCAACGAGCCGTCGTAGGTGAGGGCTAGACCCAGCCCGCCAGGTGCGCTGAGCGAGGTCAACGTGCCGGTGAGGCTGTTGAAGCTGAAACCGAGCGTGCCGCGGTCGAAGGTCACCGAGCTCGGGCGTCCGGCGGCGTCGTAGCCGAAGGTGATCGAATCACCGGTCAGCCGCCGTGTACGTGCTGTCCCCAACGCACCGGGTTCCCCCGCGCGTCGTAGAGGTAGTAGGTGGTGTCCGTGCCGATCGAGCGCTCCCGCGCACCCTCGACGCTAGATTTCGTCCGTTCCCACACCGCGTCGCCTGCATGGATGAGCAGTTCGAGTTCCTGCGCTCGATTGTCGAGCGGCTAGAGGCGGTCGGCATCCCCTACATGCTGACCGGCTCGCTGGCGCTCGCCATCTGGGCACGGCCCCGGATGACGCGCGACGTGGACGTCGTCATCGAGGCGGATGCGGCGGCGGTCGAGCGGCTGGTCGCCGCGTTCTCCAGCGACAGCTACATCGACCGCGACGCCGCGCTCGACGCCACCACCAGCGGCACGATGTTCAACGCGGTTCACCTCTCGTCGCTGCTGAAGGCCGACTTCATCCTCCGCCGCGACGACCCCTACGAGCGCACGAAGTTCGCACGGCGCCTCCAGGTGGAACTGGAGGGCAGGGCGGTGGCGGTCATCAGCCCCGAGGATCTGATCCTGAGCAAGCTGGCCTGGGCGCGCGAAAGCGGCTCGGCGCGCCAGAACGAGGACGTGGCGTTGCTGCTGCGCGACATCCCGGAGCTCGACCGCAAGTATCTGCGGCAGTGGGCGGCTGCGCTCGGGCTCACCGAGGCCCTGGCCCGGAGCGCGCACGATGACTGACACGGCGGCGAGCGTCGACGCGCGGCTGCGCGAGCTGCTCCGGCAGCGCTCGGCCAGCGAGCGCGTCCGGATGGCAACCGGGATGTTCGGGAGCGCGAAGCGCCTCGCGCTCGCGGGGCTCCGCCACGGGGGCCGCCATCGCGATGCGGTTGCGGAGCGGCTGGGATTGCTGGAGCGCCTGCACGGGGACGAACTCAGCCCCGCGGTTCGTGCGATCGTGGCGGCACGAGCGGGTGAATCGGAGAGCGGCGCGACCCCGCGGCGCTAAGTCACTCGCGGCGCCGTCGGTCGGCTCGCGGCTGCCCTACGCCGCATCCGGCCTTAGCACCCCATACTTCTCCAACGCCTGCTTCACCGCCATCCGCGCGGAAAGCTCAAGCTCGTACTCCAACGAAATCTCCTTGAGCTCCTCCGCCCCGTGCCGCCGCGTCCGCGACGCCGCGCCATTCGAGGCCGCGTGGCGCCGCGTGTACTCCCGGCAGGCGTGCCACAGCGTGTTCGCCGTGTGCCACCACTCCTCGGTTTCCTTGCCGCGACCAAGCTCCGCGGTCTTCTCGTAGCTCTCCGTGCGCGCCGCCAACTGCGCCTCGCAGGTCTCCGCCACGTCCCAGGTCGCGTTGAACTCCGCGTCGTCCGCGTGCACCCGGTTCAACGTCTTCAGCCGCTCGTGCTGATGACAGCATTCCTTCGCCGTCCGATAAAGGGCATCGGCAGCATCACGCACGGGATTCGGTGACGGCTTCGAGGGACGCAGGGCGGCTTTGCTCGGCATCGGTCGCGGGTGAGGGAGACTGCAAGCAAACCAAGTCCCCGACCTCGGCGCAAGGCGTCAGGTCGCTGACGCTGGCTTCCGCAGCAGTCCCGCCGAGACCAGGCTGAACAGCAACACGACCGGAAGCGGCTCAAGGATCGTGAATGCAATGTTCACCAGTGGATTCTTGTAGAGTTCGGCAAAGCGCTGCATCTCCGCGGTCGTCTCGGCGATCTCCGCCGCCGATGCCCCGCTCTCCTGCAGCCGGCGTACCGCCTCCGCGCCGTAGACCTCCGCGAAGTCAGGGAACCACCCGTAGTAGATGACCTGCCAGGTGATGACATAGCAGGCCACGGCCACCGCCGAGATCAACAGGCCCACCTTCAGGCCCTGCCAGTAGCTGATGCTGCCCCCCAGCACCACGTCGCGGTGTTGTCGAATGCCCACGTAGATGAGCACCGAGGCCAGCACCATCGCGGTGTAGCCCAGCGCCATCCCGGTGCCATCGCCCAACTGCTCGTGGAACGGAATGGTGATCAGCATCATCGCCGACATCACGGCGCCGGCGATGAGTCCAAATGTCAGTACGATGCGACGCACAATCGAGCTCCCGGTTGAAGGTCGCGGCAAACTGGCGGCAGCACTCCCGCCGCGCGTCCCCCGAAAGGGTGATTTCGCACGGTTAGTTCGAAAATCATCCCTTCGGGCGACGGTTTCGCGGCCTTCACAGCGCCGCAGTACCGAACAGTGCAGGCACCAAACCGGCTACTACGGGATCAGCCGCAGTTCCTTGGCCCGCTGCACTGCCTGCGTCCGCCTCGCCGCCCCAAGCTTGTCCAGCACCCGGCTGGCGTGCGTCTTCACCGTGTTCTCGCTGACGAACGCCTTCTCGGCGATCTCACGATTGCTCAGCCCAGCAGCCATCAGTTCAAGGATCTCCACCTCGCGCTGCGTTAGCCCGACAGCCGCCAGTTGAGCCTCGTCGCGCACGAACTCTGGGCCGACCGGCACGGGGACCTCGACCGGCAACAGCACTTCGCGCACCACCACCTCGCGGCGCGTCATTCGCAGCCCCAACCAGATTCCAAGCCCCGCAAAGATCGCCGCCACGATGCCGCCGTAGATCTCCACCGAGTGGTCGATGACCAGCCAGCGGTACTCCACGAGGCGCAGCGCAGCGACGGCCAGGCCGCCAACCACGCCGAACACCACGACGTGGCGGACTACTGCAGACGACCCGCGCGCAGGATCAGTGGCCATACCACCGCTCGTTCCGCCTGTCGGCCCCACACTTCGGTGAGCTGCGCCTCGAACGCCAGCACCTTCGCATCGCCCTCGGCCTTGATGAGCCGCTGCACCGAACTCCAGGTCCGCAGGAATCCCAGGTACTGCGCGCAACTCCAGCGCTCGACGATCTCGAACGGCGGCGCTTCAATCTCCGCGATTGGCAGATCCATCGTGCGGTAGCCCGCGTGGATCCAGTGATGCTCTGGCGCCCAGAAGGGTCCCACGGTGACATCGTGATAATGCCGCATCAGCGTGTCAATCTCAGGCGAGACGCGGCTGTGCGTGTACGCGAACGCCGCGAACAGTCCGCCTGGCTTGAGCACACGACGCACCGACCCGAAAAACTCGTCCAGGGCAAACCAGTGCAGGGCCTGCCCGACCGCCACCAAGTCAACCGACGCCTCGGAGAGCTCGGGGTGATAGGTCGTGCGCTGATACTTGATGCGCGCGTGAGGCTCGGCGTGCGAGAGCTGTTCCTCGCTCGGGTCCGTCGCAATGACGCGGGCAAAGCGCGTCGCCAGGCCCTGCGCCACCTGACCGTTCCCCGTCCCGACATCCCAGGCAAGCTCAGTCCCGGCCGACGACGCGGACAACCACTCGTACAGCGCCGCTGGATACCGCGGTCGATGCACGGCGTACGAGAACGCGTGCCCCGAGAAGTGATCGGCGAAACGCAGCGCCGGCTCGCTCACCGCGCCGGGCCCTCGTCGGCCACGAACGCAATCGCGTCGCCCGCAGGACTCAACGCCAATCGCGTGATGCCCCGGGCACCATACGCCGCGAGGTCCGCAAGCACGTCCCATCGATCATCCACGCGCAGGTACAGCCGCGAGCCCGCCGACGCGATCAGCGCGCCGTCCTTGGTCCACACGTGGTACTCACCACCCTGCGGCACCGGAAAGAGACGACGCACGGCAGCCGTGCGCACGTCCACCTCGTGGATCACCGCGGAGTCCCGGTACGCCATCACGAAGGTGAAGGCTTCGCGCCCCGGCACCCGCGCGAAGGCGCGGCCGATGCCGCGCGCCAAGGTGTCCACGCGCTCGGTTTGTGGATTGGCCAGCACCAACGCGTTCGGATTCCCCAACACAAATGCGCCGATGTTCGAGCCACCCACCCACACGTGATAGCCCACCGGCTCCAACCCGGGCAGGATCACCCGCTCGGCGCTGCCGTCCGGCCCGAAGGCCCAGAGCCGCTGCGTCGAGTCGGGTAGTTCCACCCGAATCACGCTCACACCGCGGCCATCGGGCATCAGCGTGGCCGAGTACTCGCTCTGCGGCGTGCGCGTGAACGGCGTCGCCGCCGATCCGTCCAGCGCTACGCGCCAGATGTCCGACGGGCCGTCATCGCGAATGGATGTGAACAGCACCGCCTTCCCGTCCGCCGTGAATGCCGGCTGGTTGTCGTAGCCGGGGCGCTTGGTCAGGTTGACCGGCCGCCCGACGCTGAGCGTGTTGTTGCTGCCGCTGAGCGAGACCACCCAAACGTCGGTGCCGCCCTGCGCCGTCGCGGCGGACGTCACGAGGGAAAGCGAGCCGAGCATTCCTGCGAGCACCGTCCGACTCCGACGCATTCCGCGCTCCCTGTTCAAGGTCTTCGCCACCCGCGCTGCGTGCCGCCCTGGGCCGCAGCGCTCACTCCGCGGCCAACACCGTCCCGCGGCAACTACCAAACCCGATTCTGGCGGCCCCCGCGCGTTCGCACCAGCCCTTGAGGATCACCTCGTCGCCGTCCTGCAGGAACGTACGGGTCTCTCCGCCGGGCAGGGCAACGGGCTCGGTCCCGCGCCAAGCCAACTCGAGCATGCTGCCGCGCGAGTCCTTCGTCGCGCCGGAGACCGTCCCGCTCGCGATGAGATCGCCCGCGCGGAGGTTGCAGCCGTTGCTCGCGTGGTGCGTGAGCATCTGCGCCATCGTCCAGTACATCCGTGTGAAGTCGCCGCGGCTCAACCGCACGGCCGGCGCGCCGGCCTCGCGCATCGTCGCCGTACGCAGCCACACCTCGAGCGTCAGCCCAAAGCCGCCGGCCGCCGCGTCTTGCGCATCCACGAGGTACGGCAGCGGCGTGGGTTCGTCGGCGCCACGCGCACGCGCCGGCACACGGTACGGCGCCAGCGCATCCATCGTCACCACCCACGGCGAGATCGTCGTCGCGAAGTTCTTGGCGAGGAACGGGCCCAGCGGCTGGTACTCCCAGGCCTGCACATCGCGCGCCGACCAATCGTTCACCAACACCAACCCGGCCAGACGCTGCTCCGCCTCCGAGAGCGGCACGGGATACCCCATCGCATTCTCTCCCGCGATGAAGGCCCCCACCTCGAGCTCGTAGTCGAGCCGCGCCGAGGCACCCCAGACCGGCGGCCCCTCAGGCTTCGGTGAGGTTTGGCCAAAGGGACGACGCACCGACGTGCCGCTCACAACGATTGACGAGGCCCGCCCGTGATAGCCGATCGGCACGTGTCGATAGTTCGGCAGCAGCGGATTGTCCGGCCGGAACATCGAGCCGACGTTCGTGGCGTGGTCGATGCTCGCATAGAAGTCCGTGTAGTCGCCGATTGCCGCGGGCATCGCCATCGTAACATCGGTCATCGCCACGGTCAGGTCGGCAATCGCCGCGGCGCGCTTCCCCTCCGGCGTGTCGGCCCGCAGCGTGGCCTGCACACGCTCGCGCAACGCCCGCAGCCCACCGCGTCCCGTTGCGAACAGCGCATTGAGCGTCTCGCCCGCACAGGCGTCCACGATGTCCGCGTGCAGTCCATCGAGAAATCCGTGCTCGCCAGCGCGCCGCAGGTCCAGCACTCGATCCCCGATCGCCACGCCAAGCCGCGCCGCCGCGCCTTCGCCGATCCGGAACGCACCGAGCGGGAGGTTCTGAATCGGAAAGTCACTGCCCTCGGCCTGGGCCGACTCAACCCAGGAGCGCAGTGCTGGATCGTGCGTGCCGTCGAGCGTCATCGAGAAAACGGAAGAAGGGAGAGTGCGTCGAGATCCTGCACCGGCTCGTCAAAGGAGCAGGACCCAAACGAGCCGGCAAAGACCTCTCGCGCCGCTGCAATCTGCTCGGCGTCGAGCGTTAGCCCGCGCCACATCAACGCCGACTCCGTGGCGATGAACGCCGACGGATCGCGCTCCTGCAGCAGCGGCAACACCGTCGCCGGATCGTTGCCGGCGTGGAGCAGCGCTGCCGCCAGAAAGATGTTGAGGTAGCCGTACATCGTGCCACGCACCGCATCGGCGGCGTAGGTAAGTGGATACTCCCCGCGCAGCGGGTGATGCAGGCCGGCCGTCGCCTTGAACGGAACGCCGTGCCGCACGCAAGCGGCGAGGAATCGCATCACCTGCTCGGGCGATGGGAACGCGTCGGGCGTTACACCGCCGGTCCGGATCTTGGCCCGCAATCCGCGCTCGGCCAACTGCCGGATCAGCGGCTCAGGATCGGCGTCGACCGGCAACTCGACATAGACCGCGCGCTGGGGACGGTACGCGGCGGCGAGCGCCGCGATGCCCGCCGACGAATCGGCCTTTGCCTCAACGCTGTCCACCACGAATCGGCCAGCCTGCGCAGCGTCGAACGCCGTCAGCGTCTCGGCGTCACTTGCTGCCGCCAGCACGGCCAGCGGCCACGGCATGATGTCCGTGGCCGCACGAACCGTCGTCGCCGACGACGCGAACTCGTTCAGCCGCGCCGCCGGCACCACAAAGCGTGCAAGCATCGGGCGCGCCGCACTCGTGCGATAGCGCGCGTAGTTCGCCACCGCCTCGGACATCGGCAACGCCGCCGGCGGGAACAAGCCCGCGTAGTCAACCAAGCCGGTCAGCAGCTGCCGCATTGCGCCGCTCACGCCGCACCCCCGCGGATCGTGATGGTCCAACGCCGCGGCTCGCCGGGCACCAACCAGGTGATGGACTGCCAGTCGCCCAACGCCTGCGCATAGGTATCCGGCGCGCCCAGCGAGAATGCCAAAGTCAGCGCTGGCACGCCACGCCGTCGCAATCCGCCGCGCCGCGCGCGCCCCAGACCCGGACGGTCCACGTGCACACCCACGAACGGAACGCCAGCGCCGTCGGTCGCAATCGAGAGTCTCGAGTCGTCCTCGATCACCTGGAACTGCGAGCGGGCCGAGCTCGTCGCGACCCAGGCCTGCAGGCGCGCCGAGCGCGGAAGGCTCGCCGGAACGGAGAGGTCACGTGCCTTCTCGTCAACCGTCAGCTGCGGCCAGCGGGTGGGTCGGTCGGCGCGCTCCGAGGGGATCGCGCAACCCTCCGCCTGCGACACCCGCATCCGCGCCGTGTCAGGCAGGCGCAGCCGCGTGTCCGACGTCAGCGGCAAGGACAGCCACAGGCTCCAGAGGAAGGGCAGTCGATCGCGTCCTGTCGCGCGCGCCTCGTAGCGCGCTTCGACAGCACCGTCCGGACGCACAAGCAAGGTGCGCGAGAGCATCCACGGCGCACGGGCCCCAAGCCAGGTGCTGGTGAGCTTGTGCCCCTCGTCGTCGGTGGCGAGCGCGAGTTCGGGCATCCGCGAACGTAGTTCGCCGCCCGGCTTGAACTGCTGGCCACCGATGCCCTTCACCCAGCTCGGCACCGTGCCGCCGCCGGCCACCGGAGCGCACTCGATCCAGCCAAAGTCCGAGGTCGGGTGCACGCCCTGCGCGCGCGCCGCAGCGCGCGCAACCGACGGCTGCAGCAACCACTCCCGACCGAACAGATGCAATGACCGCACCAAGACGCCGTCCGTGGGCACCACCTCCACGCGCGAGTCCCCGCCCTCAAGCGCGATGTAGCCCGGCTCCACCTGGGTCGCCGTGCTCACCACCGCCTCAGACGATCGTCGACGGATCCACGCCGCGCGTCAGAAGCACGCGCGCCACGGTCTCCCCGATCTTGTTGTTCGGCGTGCTCGCGCCGGCGGTCAGTCCCACGCGCAGCGCGCCGGTCGCCGGCAGCCAGCTCGACTCCGCCACCTCCTGGCCCGACACCAAGTCACGGTGGCGGATACCGCCCGTGGACGGATCTAGACAGACTGCATCCTCGATGTGGTACGTGCGCACTTTCTCCGAGCACAGCGCGGCCAGCGAGATGGTATTGCTCGAGTTGTAGCCGCCCACCACCAACATCACGTCCAGCGGCTCGGTGAGCAGCGCGTTCACGGCGTCCTGCCGATCCTGCGTCGCGCTACAGATCGTATCGAACGTGCGGAAGTGCGTCGCCCGATGCTCCGCGCCGAACACGCGCTCCATCGTCGCGCCAACCGCCTCGCCGATGGCCAACGACTCGCGCGCCAACATCGTCGTCTGGTTCGCCACGCCGATCCGCTTGAGGTGCAGGTCCGGATCGAAGTGCGGACTCGCCGCGTGCGCATACTTGGCGACAAAGGCCTCGCGCCCACCCTCGAACGTGCCGGCGATGTACGCCATCACGTCCTCGGCCTCGCACATATTCCGCACCACGAGATACGTCCCGCCGTCGTACTTCTCCACCTGCGACGCCGTCGCCCGCGTCTCCTCGTGGTAATACTTGCCGTGGATCAGCGCCGTGAACCCGTCCTTGGCGTAGGCCTCCACGCGCTTCCACACGTTGAGCACCGAGCCGCAGGTGGTGTCCACCATCACGCAGCCGTTCTCGCGCAGCGTCTCGAAGTCGTGGATGGTGACGCCGAAGGCCGGCAGGATCACCACGTCGGCCGGTTCCACTCCGGTGTAGTCAAAGCCCTTGTCGCTCGGCGCGAGGAAATGGATGCCCATCTCCTTGAGCTTGGCGTTCACGTGCGGGTTGTGGATGATCTCGCCCGCCAGGAAAATGCGCTTGTCGGGGAACTTGGCCCGCGTCTGGTAGGCGTACTCCACGGCGCGCTCCACACCGTAGCAGAACCCGAACTCCTTGGCCAGACGGACGGTGATGTCGCCGGCCACGAGCGTGTGCTCGCGGGCCAGCAACAGGTCCACGAGCTGTCCGTCATAGTCGGCCGTGAGGGTGTCCTGCACCTCGGCCTTGAGCCCGAATCCCTTCCGGTAGTAGGTGGAGTCGCTCGCCATCATCGAAAGATAAACCCCCTCGGGGACCCCTGCCCCCGTCGTGGACGCCGCCCGCTCCACCCCCGACGCGACGGCCTGCCCGTGCTCGCGCCCCGCCTCGCCCGACCGTACTATTTGCGCGTATGGGCGAGCACTACGACCTCTGCGTCATCGGGAGTGGCCCGGCGGGCGAGAAGGGCGCCGCCCAGGCCGCCTACTTCGGCAAGTCCGTCTGCGTCATTGAACGCGCGCCGAAGCCTGGCGGTGCCGCCGTCAACACCGGCACCATCCCCTCCAAGACGCTCCGCGAAACCGCGCTCTACCTGAGCGGCGTGCGCCAGCGTGGACTCTACGGCGTGGACCTGCGCGTAAAGTCCGATATCACCATCGGCGACTTCATGCACCGCGAACGCGCCGTGGTCGAGACGATGTGGAATCACATCGAGCACAACTTCGAACGCCACGCCATCACCACCGTGCAGGGCGCGGCGCGCTTCAGCGACCCCCAGACCGTCGTCGTCGAACGCTACAAGCAGGAGCCGCGGGAGATCACGGCCGATGTGTTCCTGCTCGCCACCGGGTCGCGTCCCTCCCATCCGCCGGAGATCCCCTTCGACGGCCAGGTCGTGGTGGACAGCGACGACGTGCTCACCCTCACGTCCATCCCGCGCCGCGTCGTGGTCATCGGCGGAGGAGTCATCGGCTGCGAATACGCCGGCATCTTCGGCGCGCTCGGTGTCCGCGTCACGCTCGTCAACAGCCGCGAACGCCTGCTGATGCAACTCGATTCCGACCTTTCGGAATCGCTGCGTGCCGAGATGACCCGCCGGCTCGGCGTGCAGGTGGTGCTCAACGCCGCGGTCGAACAGGTCACGGTCGAGGGCGACGTCGCCAGCGTCAAGCTGAGCGACGGCCGGCAGCTCAATGCCGACTGCGTGCTCTACTGCGCCGGCCGCGAGGGGAACTCCGACGCGCTGAACCTAGAGGCCGCAGGCGTCGCCGTGAACAAGCGCGGCTTCGTCACGGTCGACGAGCACTATCGCAGCAGCGTGCCGCACATCTTTGCCGCCGGCGACCTCGTGGGCTTCCCCGCCCTCGCCTCCACGGCGATGGAACAGGCCCGCGTCGCGATGTGCCACGCCTTCGACCTCAAGTACAAGTCGTCGATGTCCACCGTGCTGCCCTACGGCGTGTGGACGGTGCCGGAGATCGCGACGGTTGGGATCGGCGAGGACGAGGCCCGTGCCAAGGGCCTGCCCGTCGAGATCGGCAAGGCCTCGCTGCGCTACAACCCGCGCGGCCAGATCATCGGCGAGACCGAAGGCTTCATCAAGCTCATCTTCCGCGCCGACAATCGACAGCTGCTCGGCGCCAGCGTGTTTGGCGAAAGCGCCTGCGAGCTCATCCACCTGCCTGCGGCCGTACTGCACTTCGAGGGCACGCTGGACTATTTCATCGACGGCGTATTCAACTTCCCGACGCTGGCTGACAGCTTCAAGTACGCGGCCTACGACGGCCTGCAGCGCCTGCAACGGCGCATCAGCAAGGCGATGGAGGCACGCAGCCGCTCGGCGACTCCGTTGATGGCGGGTCCGATTACGAACCGACCAGGAACGGCGTAAGCGCCTCGCGCAGGAACTCGGGAATCGGCTGCTTCCGCAGCGTCGCCTTCTCGACGTTTACCACCGTCAGCGTGGCCGTCGCCCGCAGGGTCCGATCCGTCGCGCGGTACGCGGCGAACCGAAACGTCAGCGACGTCTGCCCGATCTTCGCGACGCCCACTTCGACGTCCAGCAGCTCGTCCATCTGCGCCGGCGACTGGAACTCCACCTGGAACGCCTTGCGCGGCAGCTGCACGCCGCGCTTCACGCGCAGTTCCTCGTACGGGAGGTTGGTCGCGCGCATCATCTCGTGCTCGGCCGCCTCGAAGTACTTGAGGTACGCCCCGTACCAGATGATGCCCAGCGGGTCGCAGTCGCTCCATCGCACACGCTGCTGAATTCGAAACGGCAACGGACTCTGTTCGGTCACGATTCGCCTGACAGGGGTTCGGGGAAGGACTGACGGTGTGCCGCGTGGTACAATGGTAGCATCCATTCAGGAGTCCGCCCTGCGGACCGTTGTGAACCGTTGAACCCGGAGGCCGCCATGCTCCGCTCCATCCTGGTCCCTGTCGATGGGTCGCCGCTCGCCGAGCGCGCCCTGCCCGTCGCCCTCGATATCGCCCGCCGCGCCGGAGGTTCCGTCACCCTGCTCCGAGTGCACGTGCCGCTCGCCATCGTCGGCGCGACCGCCGAGGGCGTGTTCACCCAAGACATGCTCGCCGCGGACGACGCCCTTCGTGAGCGTGCCAAGACCTATACCAGCGACCTCGCAGGCCGCCTCGGTGCCGAGTGGGGCGTACGCGTGGATGCGCGGGTGGAGGACGGATCGCCCGCCGGCCTCATCACCGAGGTCGCCGAGCAGGTGAACGCGAATCTTGTCGTGATGACCACGCACGGTGCGGGTGGCTTCGCTCCCGGCTGGCTCGGCTCCGTTGCCGATGCCGTGATCCGGCATTCGCATCGTCCCGTCTTGGCGATGCCGGAGAACGACGCGCACGCGCATCGTGCGTTCACGCCCAAGAGCGTGATGCTGCCGCTCGATGGCAGCGCGCGCGCCGACGGCATCATCCCCGCGGCCCGGGACCTCGCGCATCTCTTCGGTGCGACGATCGACCTCGTGCGGATGGTCGCACCGTATGTCCCGGGTGACGTGGCCAGTGCGCTGGCCGCCGACCGGCCCGATCCGTATGGCATCGACGCCGAGACCGCCGCGGCGAAGGCCAGCCTGGACAACGTGGTGGCTGGCCTCAAGGAAGCGGGCGTGAAGGCGAAGGCCACCGTGCGCGTCGAGCTCTCACCCATCCACGCGCTACTCACGCACATCAAGGAGTCGGATCCCGACTGCGTGGCCATCGCCACGCAGGGCCGCGGGCTCTCGCGGATCTTCGTCGGCTCGGTGGCCGACAAGCTCATTCGCGGTGCGCAGCGGCCGGTGCTCGTGCTGCGGCCGATGAAGGACTAGCCGGCTATCGCGCGTACAGCGCTGGCGTCACGAACGGCGCCAGCGCATAGGTCACGAGCACCTCGTAGGCCGCCTGGCGGTCTATCCGCCCTGCCGTGAGGATCCCCACGGCACCCTTGCCGTGCTTGGTCCCGCGCTCGGCGACCAAACGGTCCATCGCGTGCCCGAGTTCCTCGCCCTCGCGGATCATGCGCGCCACGGCATCGGGCAGCGGCATCGCCAACGAGCCCCCGACGCCTTCGCGCCCATCGCGGTGCACGACCACGCACCAGGCGCAGGTTCGCATCCCGCCGCGGCCGTCCACGACGCCTCCCTCGAGTCCCACACCGAGGTCGGCGTCCGCGGCCTCTCGCGCCCGGCGCGCCCGCTCGCGCGCGCCGGCAATCGTCTGTTCGTCGCCGAACGGTTGGTCGGGCACGCCGCTCGGTACGGGCCGCGCCTCGGCGGATGCTCCAGGCGCCGCCCAGGCCAGCACGGCTTGCGTGGCCGCCACCTTCACGGGGTTCGCGGACCCCACCGCCACGCGTGCAATGTCGGAGATCATCAGCCGAAGATATCGCCGCGCGCTATCTTCGCGGCATGCCCCGACGCGCCAAGGCCGACGACAACCCCTTCACGTTCCTCGGCGGACGCCTCTGGCTGGACTTCGTCAACACGGACGACGCGCTGCTGGGCCTGCGCCGGGATACCATCGCGAGCTTCGAGCGCTTCGTCGTCTGGTTGGAAGGGGCGCAGGTTGTCGACTCCGAGCGCGCCGTCACGCTGCAGCGCCGCGCGACCGAGCAGCCGTCGGGTGCCGCGGCGGCGCTCGTGGAGGCACGACGCGTGCGCGCGGCGCTTCGCGCCCTCGCCGAGCGCGGCCGGGGACCTGACGGCGAGCGCGCGCGCGAGAGCGCGCTTGCCGAGATCAACCGCCTGCTGGGACGCAGCGTGGGCACACGGCGTGTCGAGATCTCGGAAACCGGCCGCTACGTACGCAGCTTTGTGCCGACTGGCGATGCCTTCGGCGGCCTCGTGATTCCCGTCGTTGAGTCGGCGGTGGATTCGCTCGTCGCCGATGAGCTGCCGCGCATCAGGGTCTGCGCCGACCGACGATGCCCGCGCGTGTTCCTTGACCAGACGAAGTCCCGCACGCGCCGCTGGTGCGACATGGCCACCTGCGGCAACCGGGCGAAGGCGCTCAGGCTGCGGCGTCGTCGAGCGAACGCCTGATGTAGCCCATCTCCTCCGCATAGCCGCGCAGCTGCGCCTGCAGCAGCCGGCGCCCGCGAAACAGCCTGGACTTGATGGTGCCCTCCGGCACACCAAGCAGTTGTGCGATCTCCCCGTAGCGCATGCCGTGCAGGTCGCTCATCAGCAGGGCGTCTCGGTATTCGTGGGGCAGCGCTCGCACCGCGTCGACGATTTCCTGGTCCACGAAAGAATCGTAGAAGCGCCCCTCGGGATCCACCTCGCCGACCGGCTCGAACAGCTCGCGCCCGTCATCGGCCTCGAGCGGCTGCACCTCGCGTGCGTCGATGCGGCGCTTCCGGCTCACGAAGGCATGGTAGAGGATGGTGAACAACCACGCCCTGATGTTCGTACCGAGCCGGTACTGATCCCAGCGCTGGAAGGCGCGAACCAAGGTGTCGGAGACGAGGTCCTCCGCATCCTCGCGCGAACGCGTGAGCTTCAGCGCGAACGCGTGCAACGCATCCAGCTGCGAGACCGCCTCGGCATCGAAGCGCGCGCGTCGCTCCGCCCGCGCGCGCTCTGCCGCACGGGCGTTGATGTCAAGGATGCCGCTGCCTGCCGCAATCGAAGCCATCGCGTTCTCTCCGGTCCCAGTGCTAAGGCGTCACGCCGCGGCGCAGGTGACCGGACACGAATCGCTTCAGGTCCGCCGCCACGCTGTGCATCAGGCTCACATCGCGCTTCATCCGCGCCACCGTTGTTGCGCCCTCTAGCGTCGCCACGATGAAGCGCGCCAGCCGCAGGGGATCCGCATCGTCCTCGAGCCGATCCTCGATCTGGGCCAGCAACCCGGCAATCTCCTCCGTCCACGAGCGGAAGACGCGGGCAATGCGCACGCGAAATCCCTCGTCCATCGACGCCATCTCCGTGGCCAGCGCACCGAAGGGCGAGGCCAGCCGGCCGCTGCGGTCGGCCTGCATGGCCACCACGGAGTCGATGAAAACGTGCAGGCGCTCCAAGGGATCCAACGACTGCTCACGCAGAATGTGGAGGCCCCGGTCGGCGAGCACGTCGAACTGCCGCGCCAACACCTCGTGCCCCAACGCGTCCTTGGACTTGAAGTAGTGATAGAAGTGACTCTTGCCGCTCAGTCCGGCCTTCGCGATGACGTCGTCCACCGACGTCTGCACGAAGCCCCGCTCGGCAATCAGCTCAGCGGCCGCGTCAAGGATCTGTAGTCGCTTCTGGCTCACGGAAGGCAGATTAGGACCAGCCAGTCCTAATCACAAGCCGAGCCCGTATTCAGCGCATAACACGTTGTATCACAATGCGTTATGAGCTGGACAAGTTCTCGGACTACTTTGTGAAAGACGGAGCGAACTGGGCTGGCCAGAGCTCGCAAGGCCATCTCGCGTAGCCGCCGCGTCGCGCCGCTACCGACCCCTGCGTCGCTTGCCCTTCGGCACCGGTGGACGTCCTCTCGGCCCGCGCTTTCCACCATCCCGGTCGCCGCGATCGCGTTGGGGTCGGCCTGCGCCGCTCGGCTTACGCGCCACCTCCTCACGCATCCAGGGGCGCGATAGTTCCTCCTGCGCCTCAGCGAGCGTCTCCGTCTTGATGGTCCCGCGTGCGCCGCGTCCGACCGCGATTCGCAGCGGGCGGTCCAGCGTCGGCAATTCCTCATCCACGAGCGTGCGCGCCAGCTTCTCGTTGAGCTGCAGCCTCGCGACGCCGCGCGGCCCCTCGGGCGTCTCCTCCACCTCGTAGTGGATGGAGACCGGGCGGTCCCGTACCACAACCTGCGCCGGCAGTGCCATCCAGCGCTCGCGCTCAGACGCGTCAACGATCTCGTCCGGATCGAACGTCAGCGCCGCCGACTTGAACTGCGCCAGCGAGCCGACGGCGGCCAACGCCTTCTCGTACCAGTCCGCCAACTCCTGTTGCGACAGCCGGGCGGTGCGCCCTCCGCTGCGCCGCCACACCTCACGCACCTGGTCAATCATCGGGCGATTCCGCGGCACCGCCGCGTGCCGCGCCTCTCCACGCGCCAGCGCGTCGGCCAGCACGCGTCGGGCTTCGTCCTCCTGCCCCGGTGGGAACTCCTGCAGCGCCTCACGCTCGCGTTCCAACTCGAACCCGAAGTACGTGAGCCGCCGCTCCAGGGCCAATGGCCGCTCGCGTTGCGACGGGTCGTACACGAGACGAGGCTCGTGACCGATGGCCTGCGCCCGCACGAGATCGCGCGAGAGCTGCGTGCCCTCGATCGCCGCGCGCGGCACGCCGAACTTGTCGGCGAAATAGCGCAGCGTCCCCGCAATGGGTCCCCAGCTGCCGCAGACGCTGGTCTTCGAGACGCGCGCTTCGTCGCCGTCCGCTGTCTCCTCGTCGATCACCAACGCAAACGGCATCACCTTGGCCAGCAACTCGACCCAGCGTTTCTCGATCTCTGCCGTGGCCTTCGGCATCGTGCGCGGCAGGGGCAGGCCCACCGAGCGGTAGATCGAGGCCATCGCCAGCGCCGAGTCCTCCAAGGCCTTCACCAACACGCCACGCCCTTCCGCCCAGCGCTCGACACTCTCGTCGAACATCTGCCGCGGCAGGCCATAGACCTCGCCGAGGTAACCGCAGCGCGTGAAGGCCTCGGCGTAGACGTTGTAGGTCGTGAGGTGGTCGCTGCCCGGCACGACGAGACCGGCGAGGTCGCGATCCTCGCGCGTCATCCGATGCAGCGACTCCACGCTCGCCATCACCGCCACATAGGGCAGCAGCGTGTCGTCGCAGTGCACGAGCAACTCTGCCCAGGGCCGGTCCACCGGCATCGCCTCCACCGACTTGCCGTAAACCGTGAGACGCCCCTGATCGATGATGCCGCGCGACTCCAGGAACTGGACGGCCGCTCGGTACGACTGCCGGTCGAGCGGCACCGGCAGGTCGAGCTCGTCGGCCCGCACGCCGAGCGCCGCGCAGGTGAGCGCCACGCGTTCGGAATCGCCCGCGAGCTGGAAGTCCGGCGCCGTGGGTTCGAGTCGGTCGAATCGGATGTCGCGGTCCGACAGGATGTACACGCGCCCGCCCGCCACGCGGCCGTGCACGCGGCCGGCCATCTGCAGGATCTCGTTCGCGCCCAGATGCAGGCGCGTCAGCACGTTGCGGCCGCGCTCCACCACGTTCGCAAACCGCGTGTCGTCGATGACCACCGTGTCGAGCCCCTGCACGTTCAGCGCGCTCTGTCCGGCCGCCGTCATCGCCAAGAGGAAAGGCTTGCGCACCTCGCCTTCAAGGAACGGGCGGATCACGCGGATCGGCTCGCCCCCGTGGTAGAACGCCACCTCGAGCCGCTGATACCGCGCGCCGGCATCGGTCGCCACATCCTCCACGGCCGCGCGCGTGGGCAGGAACACGCCAACACCACGCTTCTCACGGATCGTGCGCTGCAGGAAGCGGTCGTCGAGGAAGCTCATCGGCTTCTTTCGCACGACTTCCACCGTCGCGGCCTTGGCAGGATCGAAGGCCGACGACTCCACCACGGCCGCCGCGTTGAGGTAGCGCGAGTAGAAGCGGGGGTCCACCGTCGCGCTCAGCCACACGAAGCGGCAACCGGTGCGCTTGCCCAACGCGAGGCAGAGCTCCAGCTCGGCGCTCGTCTGGTGGATCTCGTCCACCACCAGGGTGTCGTGCGGACGGATGTCACCGTCCTGGAACCACCGCCGCGCGATGCCGGTCGTCACGATCACCACGTTCCAGGTCGGGGTCTCGGGTGTGGCCTCGCGTTCGCGGTTCACCACGCCGACCCGCAGGTCGTCGGTGTCGAGCAGCACCTTGGCGATTGGCTTCACGCTCAGGGTCTTGCCCGTGCCCGTCCCAGCGACGATTCCGAAGCCCTGGCGCGGCTGCGCGTCCGAGGTGCCGAGTTCGGTGGCAAGTCGCTGCAGTTCGGCGCCGCGCGAGCGCCAGAGGACGGTCTCGATGTCCAACGTGAACGCGAGCTCAATGGTCTCGCAGGCCGCGCGCGTGGGCGCGATGACGATGATGCGACCTCGCGCCCCACCGGCGCGCACAAAGGCATCGTGGTCCGGCGGGAGATACTGGTCCCGGACCCGACGCAGGCCCTGCGGGTCGGCTACGACTGCCGCTCCCCGAGCTCCAAGCTCGAGGAGGTCAGCGAATCCGGCTTGGGCTTGGGCGGCGTCCGCGTCCGCGAGGGCTGCGGCACGGGTGGCGTGCGGTCCGGCGTCTTGCTGCGCTGGGCCGGGCGCGCGCTGTCACGCGACGGGGTCGGCACGCGGCGACCCGCGGAATCACGGGCAGCCGAGTCGCGCGCGGTTCCGCTGCCGCGACGCGTCGGCATTGGAATCACCACACGGCGCGCGCTGCTATCCGCCCGCGACGGACGCGGATGCGTGCGGAACCCGCGAATCTCGAGCTCACGACTGCGCGTCGGGCCGAACACCACCACGCCGTTGGCGGGCTTCTGCCGTAGGGCGGTCTGGCAGTCGGTCGGTGCCGGCTGCTGTTGGGGCGGCACGCCCTCCATCCAGATCCGGCACTTGCCGACCGGCGGCCGCATGTCCTCCGGCATATCGCGCGGCAGGTCAGGCTCGGTCGAACGCCGCTGCCCCTGCGCCGCAATCGGCGTCAGCGATATCAGGAGAATCAGGGCGGCTGGGCGGAACAGCATCGGGAATCGACCGGAGGGACTGGGGGTGCTCATACCCACACCCCACGCGACGGTTCGGGCCGGCGATGGGTCACTTGTCACCGAAGTTGATGCCCAGGCGCCTTGCGGTCTGCACGACGTCGTGGGTCGGGTCCACCCGCTTCGCCTCCTTGAGCGCGTCCACGATGGGCACGGTCACGATGTGGGGCGTCTGCAGCGCCACCATATGCCCCCACTTCTGGTCCGCCACCGCCTGCGCCGCCGCCCCGCCAAAGCGCGTCGCCAGGAGCCGGTCGTAACCCGTCGGCATCCCACCGCGTTGCAGGTGCCCCAAGACCATCGAGCGCGCCTCCTTGCCCGTGCGGTCCTGAATCTCCTTGGCAATCCGCGACGCGATGCCGCCCACGCGGCGATTCTGCCCCGGCATCGACTCCCCGATGATCGACACCTTGCCGTCCGAGTCGGTCGCACCTTCTGCCACCACCACGATCGCGAACTTGCGCCCAGCCCTGTCGCGCTCCGTGATGGCCCGGCACACGTGGTCGATGTGCCAGGGGATCTCGGGCAGCAGGATCACATCGGCCGTGCCCGCCACGCCCGAATGCAGCGCAATGAACCCCGCGTCGCGGCCCATCACCTCCAGCACCATCACGCGGTCGTGGCTCTCGGCGGTCGTGTGCAGCTTGTCGATGGCCTCGATCGCCGTCTGCACCGCCGTGTCGAAGCCGAAGGTCGTGACCGTGCCCGATACATCGTTGTCGATGGTCTTCGGCACGCCCACGACGCGCATCCCCTTCTCCACCAACCGTTGCGCGATGGCCAGCGAGCCGTCGCCGCCGATGGCGATCAAGGCCTGGATGCCGAGACTGCGCGCGTTCTCGATCATCTCGTCCGACCGATCGATCTCCTTGTAACTGCCGTCCGCCTGCAGCACCGGAAACTCGAAGGGATTCCCGCGATTCGTCGTGCGCAGGATGGTACCGCCGAGGTGCGCGATGCCCCGCACCGTATCGGCGGTCATCGGGATGATCTCGTCCTCGCCGAGCAGGCCTGCGTATCCTCGCTTGATGCCGAGCACCGACCACCCGCGGCCAAGGGCCGAGAGCGTCGCGGCACGAATGACGGCGTTCAGCCCTGGGGCATCACCGCCGCCTGTGGATATCGCAATGCGCATCGCGAGGAACGAGTGGGGGATACGCGGTCGCCTAGCCCAACCGCGCGTCGATCAGCTGCAGCACCTCACCCGGCTGGGCGTGCCGGCCAAGCTGCTTCTTGGAGAACACCAACTGGTCGTCGAGGAACACCTCGAACACGCCGCCGCCCGAGGGGGTCAGGCCCACCTCGGCCTCCGGCCAACGATCCCGCAACGCGGCCGCCAAACTGACGGCCCGGGGTTCGTAGTTTCAAACCGTGCAGTATTCGATGACGAGCTTCATGACGGCGGATGGAGGACGGAGGACGGAGGACGAAGGCTCGATCTCGAATATGGAAGATGACCGCGAGCGCGGCAGGCGTCCATCCTTGCCGCCTCAGTGCTTCCCTGCCGAACCTCCCTCCTCCGTCCTCCGTCCTCTCACCTTTGATATGGCACCCCTGTCACGTTCGCCATCCGGTAGACCGCCGTGTCGTGCTTGGCGATGATGCCGCCGAGCGAGTCCAGGGTGGCCTGCATGTCCGCCATCTGCAGTCCCATCTGGTTGATGGCGTCGGCGATGTCATTGAGCTGTTGCTGCTGGTCCATCACCTGCTGCGGGTCCTGATAGCAGGCACCGAGTGTCATGAGCGAACTCGCGGCCAACGTGCGCAGGAGTCGAGTGGGGGACATCACGGACCTCGGGGGAAGATTGGATGCGGGCGGCCACGGATCGGTCACGCCATCGCGCGCGAATCTAGCCACCCTCGGTTCGTCCCGTGACCGGAGTCCCCAATGCGCCGCGGCGTCACCCTCGCCGAACTCGTCGTCACCTGCACGCTGATCGGCCTCGTCGCGGGAATCGCCATCCCGCGCAGTCGCGATGTGCTCGACGGCCTGCGACTGCGGCAGGCGGCCCACGAGGTCTCCGCCGCTCTGATGCTCACCCGCGCCGCAGCCATCCGGCGCGGCGAACTCGCGCGCCTCATCGTGGACAGTGCGCAGGGCAGCCTGCGCATCGAGTCCGGCGGCGACACCCTGCACCAACGCCACCTCGCCAAGCTGCACTACGTGAGCCTGCGCGCCTCGCGCGACACCATCACCTATGCGCCGTCGGGGATGGGATTCGGCCTGGCCAACTCGACCATCGTGGTGCGGATCCGCCAGCGCGCGGAGACACTGACCGTGGCGCGGTTGGGACGGGTGCGGGAGAGTTACTAAACGGCAGTGGTGAGTAATGAGTTGTGAGTGGTGAGACCGAGGTTGGGTGCGGGAGGCTGCAATGGCGCACCCGTCACAACTCACAACTCACAACACACAACTCACAACTGCAGTTGCCCGTCCCGCGTCCGCCGTTCAAGTCCCGAAGTCGAACCCGCTCACCGAGATCCGCGGGATCTCCTGCCCAATCACCCGCTCAATCGTGCGCACCATCCCAATCTCCTCGGTGCTCATGAACGTGAAGGCATCCCCTTCCTTGGCGGCGCGGCCGGTACGACCGATGCGGTGCACGTAGTCCTCGGCCTGCTGCGGCACGTCGTAGTTGATCACGTGCGTGATGCCCGAGATGTCGAGCCCGCGCTGCGCGATGTCCGTGGCGACCAACACGCGCGTCTTCCCGTCCTTGAAGCGCTTGAGCGCCTGGTCGCGCTGCGCCTGCGACTTGTCGGCGTGCAGGGCATCGGCGTGCACGCCCTCGTGCTCGAGATGCCGCACGACGCGGTCGGCGCCGTGCTTCGTGCGCGTGAACACCAGCACGGAGTCGTCCGCTTCCATCTCGCTGACCAAGTGCGTGAGCAGCGACGACTTCCGATGGCCCGGCACCGGATACACGAAGTGCCGCACCGTGTTGGCGGCCTGCGAGCGACGCCCGACCTGCACGACCATCGGCTTGCGCAGGTACTTCCGCGCCAAAGCTTCCACTTCAGGCGGCATGGTCGCCGAGAACAGCAGGGTCTGCCGGTACGGGTGGATGGTCGCGACGATGCGGTTGATCTGTGGCGCGAAGCCCATGTCGAGCATGCGATCGGCCTCGTCGAGGACCAGGACCTCGAGGTCGTCAAACACCACGTTCTGCTTCTCGAGGTGGTCGATCAGGCGACCCGGCGTCGCCACCACGATGTCGACGCCACCACGCAGCGCCTCCGTCTGGCCTTCGTAGCCGACGCCGCCGTAGACCGATACGACCTCGAGCCCCGTGCCCGTGCCGTACTTGCGGACACTGGCCTCCACCTGCTGGCAGAGTTCGCGCGTGGGCGTCAGGACGAGGGCGCGCGTGCGCTTGGGGCCGCCAATCAGTCGTTCGATGATGGGAATCGTGAACGCCGCCGTCTTGCCCGTGCCCGTCTGCGCGAGGCCCATCAGGTCGCGGCCCTTCAAGGCCAGCGGGATCGCCTGCTGTTGAATCGGCGTCGGCCGCGAGTAGCCAGCCTTGGCGAGCGAGGCCAGCATCGCCTCGCCCAGTCCGAGGTCGACGAAGGTGATGTCCGAGGTGCTGGCTTCCTGCTGCGCGAGCGATTGCACCGTCGCCGAATCGAGGGCGGCAGCGGCCGACGGCGCGTGTTCATTTGAACTCGCCACCTTCGACGCCTTGCTCGCTGCCTTCCGCTTCGCCTTTGGCGCTTTGGTCTTGGTGTCTTTGCTCTTCGTTGTCATCCCAGCGAAACCTAAGCGGCGAAGTCCGCGAGCAACAACGCGTTGACCCGCTCGGGCGCCTCCTCCATCACGACGTGGCCACCATCGGCAATCCACGTGAGACGCCCATTCGGGAGCGCGGCGACGAGCCGCTCGGCGTGTCCCGGCCGCACCGTGCGGTCGCGCGTGCCGAACACGACGTGCGTGGGAACCTGCAGGCGCGCGAGCGTGGCCTCATCCCACATCTGCCAGGGAAACTCCTGGAGCATCTGGAAGCCTGCGCGCACCACGGCAGGAAACTGCGTCGGCGCCCAGTACTCATCGACATCGCGCTCGCTGAACCAGCCCAACTTCCCGTAGACGCGATGCTGCACAAAGGCCACCATCGCCCGCGGGACGAACAGCGAGATCAGTTCGCCGGACGGTGTGGGCAGGAGTGGCGAGAGCATCTGCCAGGGCGGGATGGGCCCGAACCCCACCGGTCCGTAGAGCGAGAGTGCGCGAACGCGCTCCGGGGCGTCCAGCGCCAACTGCACGGCGATCTTTCCGCCCATCGACTGGGCGGCAATCCCGGCCCTCTCCACGCCGAGCGCGTCGAGCAGCTCGCGCAGACTCGCGACGAACCGTGACAGCGTGTACGACCCGGCCGCATTCGGCGCGTCGGAGAGCCCGTGGCCGAGCAGGTCGGGCACGTACACGCGGAATCCCGCCGAGGCCAAGGGCAGGATGTTGCGACGCCAGAGATACGCACTGACCGCCCAGCCGTGCACCAGGAGCACGGGCGCGCCGTCCGCGGGGCCAGCCTCAAGCACGCGCAGCGTCGGCCCGGACGCCAGCGCGACGCGCCGCACCTTGATGTCGGCGATGCCCGCCGGAAACCACTCCGACGGCGGAAGCCGTTCGCTCAAATCAGCGTGATCGGACGGCCCGACAGGCGCGCGATCAACCCGATGCGGAACGTCACGTCGCACCAGCGCTCGTCGCCGCCGTGCGTCACCTCAAGCGGGAACATCGGCCAGACGTAGGGATCGGTGCTCTTCGGCATCGCCAGGCCCTTATGCGGATGCCAGACGCCATCCCTGCCACTGTCGTCCACGAAGCGCTCGAACATCTTCGTCCAGTTCTCATTGCGCCGCAGGAAGCCGAGGCGCGCGATGAGCTCCAGCCAGGCGATGGCCTTCGGCACGTCGTTCTCCACCGCGTTGCGATGCGGCAGGTGGTCGCCCAGTACGGCGAAGGGCACCGGCAGCAACTGTGTGCCGATCTGCTGCACCGAGTCCTGCCGCGGCAGCGGCTTGGTCAGGTACTCGTAGAGCAGTTCCATCGCCTCGTAGTGCTCGCTCTGGAAGAGCGGCATATGGGCAATGAGGTGCAGGGCGTAGATCGACGGCGGGAAGGCATCGGCGTGCAGGACCTGCTTGTTTCCCACCCGCACCCACGGCTTCTCCGCCAATGGCGACTTGAGAAAGTCGGCGATCCGCTCGATGGTGCGCCGCGCCAGCCCGCGAAGCCGCGGATCCGCCTCGAAGCCCGCCGAGGCGAGTGCGGCACCGGCGGCTTCGCGCAGCAACTGCCGCTGCGAGTGAAGGAACTCCTCCTCCTGCTTCCCACGCGACGGCAACAGCTCATAGAGCTGCGCCGGATCGTCGTCCTCGGCCAGGAGGCGGAACAACACGCGCTTGCTGTGCACGATAGGCGGCGCGTCCTTGTCCCAGCCATACTCGACGAGCCGGCGAATGGCGGGAATGGTCCCAATGCCCTCGAAGTGTTCAGAGCGCTGCGTGGGAAGCGACAGCATCGATCCGTTCCAGATGCCGTCGACGTTGGCCTGCAGCGCGAGCTCAAGCGCCGGCGGGAATCCCATAGGGACGAGGTCGAGATCCGCACAAGCGTCGCTACCCAGCTGCGCAACATCCTTGATGGCGCGATACTGAATCGGTGCTGACGCGTTGCTGAGCAGCCATTCGAGAGGAAACGGCACTTCCGCCTGCGGTGGCGGAGGCGGTGCGAAAATCGACGCTGGCGTGATAATTGGTATCGTCAATCGAAAACCTTGGCTAACGCATTGCGGGACAAGACGATGGGCTCCTACGCCTGAAGCGAGAACTCCAAGAGCGCGTATAGGATACCATTTTCGCGCCAAAGCGCCAGATTCCCGCCATGCGCGGTGAGTTCGTCGATGTGGGGGCCGGACGCCTCTATTACTACGCCGCGGGCACCCGGGGCTCGGGCCTGCCTGTCGTGTTGCTGCACGGATTCCCGATGTCCAGCCGTCTCTGGAGCCACGTGGTCCGGGACTTCCCCCCCGGACACCGGCTGGTGGTCGCGGACCTCCCGGGATTCGGTCGCAGCGACGCGCCTTTGTCGGCGGCCGCCGGATGCAGTGATCACGCCGAGCTCTTGAGCGCACTCCTCGACGATCTTACGATCGACCGTGCAATCATCGTGGGCCACGGACTCGGTGGCGGCGTGGCGCAGGCATTCGCCGTGCAGTGGCCTGAGCGCGTGGCGGGGCTAGGTCTCGTCAGCAGCGCCGCATTCGGCCAGCGCCCGCGCCGCATGGCGCGAATGGCGCGTGCGCTCGGGCCCCTGGCACGCATCACGCCGCCGGCCCTCCTCGCTGGTCTCGTGCACGGCTCGGTGGCGCGCGGCTTTGCCGATCCGGCACGCTCACACCTCGTGCTCGACTCCTGCCTGCGGCAGTTCACCTCGCCCAGCGGGCGCGATGCACTCATTCGGCATCTCGCCGCCATCCGGCACTGCGACACCGGCCCGTGGTCTGCACGACTCGCGGAACTGCGCGTGCCGGCCGTGGTGGTGTGGGGCGAAAGCGACCCCTTCTATCCCGTCGCACTCGGCGAGCGGCTGCAGGCCGTGTTGCGCGGATCGACGCTGCACGTCCTGCCCGGCGCCTCGCACTTTGTACCAGAGGACTCGCCGGACGCGCTGTTGCGGGCGCTCGCCCCGCTACTTGAGGCCGTGCCGGTCCCGCCGTAGTTCCTCGGCAGCCTCCGGGCTGCCCGAGCGCAGGCGCGAAACCATTTCAGCGCGATCGCCGTCTAACCTAAGAACCTTAGGTTACTCGGAGCTTGCCTGTGCCGCGCGAATCGCTCGACGTCGTTAGGGGAACACTCGACCTCATCCTCCTCAAGACCCTCAGCTGGGGGCCGATGCACGGCGTCGGCATCATCCGCTGGATCGAGGACGTCACGCAACGACAGTTGCTGGTCGAGGAGGGCGCGCTCTACCCGGCCCTGCACCGCCTCGAGGAGCGTGATTGGCTCACCGCCGAATGGGGCCTCACGGAGACGGGCCGCCGGGCGAAGTACTACGACCTCACGGCGCTGGGCCGACGCCAGCTGGCGACCGAGGCCTCGCGGTGGAACCGCTACGCCACGGCGATGGCTCGAATCCTCGCGGCGCCGGGGGCACGATGAGCGGCCCCACCCGCCGAGACTTTTCGCTGCCCGAGTCCTCAGAGCGCGTGGAGTCGGTAGTCGATGAGGAATTTCGTTTCCACCTCGAGGAACGCCGCGCCCAACTGGTGGCCGAGGGCATGAGCGCCGATGATGCGGAACGCGAGGTGCAACGCCGATTCGGCGACGTCGCGAGCTACCGCCGCGAAACCGCCGCCATCGACCGTCGCAAGGTCCGCTCCCGCCGCCGGGCCGGGTTTGCTCGCTCGTTGTGGCGCGAGTCGCGGCGGGCCGGCCGACTCCTGCGGCGCGACCGCGGCTTCGTTCTGATGGCGACGGCGACGCTCGGACTCGGACTCGCGGCCGTGATGGCGGTGTTCGCGGTGGTCGACGCGGTGCTCCTGCAACCGCTGCCGATTCCCGATCCCGACCGCGTGGTGGCCGTGCGACACCCGGCCACGGTCCCTGGCAGCGGCCAGCGTATCTGGGGCCTTTCCACCGGCGGCTACGTGCACCTGCGTCAGCACGCGCGTACGCTGGCAGAGCTCGGCATCTACAGCACCTCGTCGTTCACCGTCCTCGCCGACGGCGAGGCTGCGGTCGCGCGCCTCGGCGTCGCGACACCGAGCACCCTGCGGGTGCTCGGCGCGCGCGCCGTGTATGGACGCCTCTTCGGTGACGCCGATGCCGCGCCCGGCGCGCCAGAGGTGGCCGTACTCTCCGCCGAGTACCACCGCAGCCACTTCGGCGCGGACCCTGCCGTCATCGGCAAGAGCCTTGAGACCGGCAGCGGAGACTACGAGATCATTGGCGTCGCGGCACCTGGCCTCACGGCGCCGATGCCCGGACCCTTTGCCGACGCCAGTGACCTCACGGGATTCGGCGTCGACGTGTGGGTGCCAATGCACGTCAACGAGGCCGGTCCCTTCTACAACTCGCATCCATACGTCGGAGTCGCGCGGCTGGCTGACGGCGCGGATGCCGAATCTGCCACCGGCGAGCTGTCTGCACTGTTGGCGCGCTTCCCGGAGTGGATGCCGCAGGCCTACACCGAGTCGTTCCTCGCCAACTACGACTTCCGCATCGCGGCCACCCCGTTGCACGCTGCCGTGGTCGGGCCGCAAGCGACGCGCGCGCTCTGGCTCCTGCTCAGCGTAGTCGCGCTCGTGCTCGCAGCCGCGACGGCAAACGTCGCCAACCTGTTCCTTGCACGCCTTGAGGCACGGCGCCAGGAATCTGCCGTGCGCACGGCGCTGGGAGCGTCGACGGCACAGATGGCGGCGCACTTCGCAGCGGAGTCCCTGCTGGTCTGTGGTGCCGCCCTGGCCATCGGCCTGGCGCTGGCGTACGCGGCACTCGAACTGCTGCCCTGGCTCGCTCCGCGCGATGTCGCCCGCATCCACGAGGCGAACCTCGGAGCCGCGCCCGTGGCGCTCGGCATCGCGCTCGCACTCGGTGTCGCCGCCGCGCTGGCCCTCGCACCCGCGATGCGGAGGTCCCTCGACGTCGCCGCACTGCGCGATGGCAGCCGGACGCTGGCGGCCTCGCCCCGCCGGCGCCTGCTACGCCAGGGCCTTGTCGTGGCGCAGCTTGCCGCGACGATGGTCCTGCTGAGCGTCGCGTTGATGCTCGTGCGCGGTGCGCGCACGCTGCGGGGCGTCGACGCCGGATTCGACCCTCAGGGCGTCCTCAGCTTCGAGGTGTGGCTGCCGTTCTCCACCTACGACACGCGGGAACGCGCTGCCGCGTTCTACCGGGATCTCGAGACGCGATTGCGCGCGCTGCCGGGCGTCGCGGAGGTGGGCTTCGGCCCGCTGCCGCTCGAGGACTTCGGCACCGGCTGCAGCGTGGTATTTCGCGAGGGACGGCCATACGAGACGGGCCAGCAACCCCCTTGTGTCTCCACACCCGTGGCGTTGCCCGGCTACTTCGATGCGCTGCGCATCACGGTCAACGGCGAGCGTCCCTCCTGGCGGGACGTCGATGCGCGCACGCAGGCGGTCGTCGTCACGCAGGCACTCGCCGAGCGCCTCTGGCCCGGCGAGGATCCGATCGGTCGCGGGATCGGCAGCAACGGGAGCAACGCCCAGTCGTGGTATCGCGTCGTGGGTGTGGTCCCGGAACTGCACGCCGAGGCGCTCGACGCGCCGCCCACGGAGGCCGTGTTCTACGCCGCAACGAGCTTGATCCCCAACCAACGGACCGATGCGATCAACTACCTATCCGTGTTCATCCGCACGGCGCAGGGTAAGCCGATGGAGATGCTGCCTGCGGTGCGGGAGGCCGTGCGCGCAATCGATGCGCGCGTGCCCATTGTCAAGCCGCGCGACCTACCCGAGGTGGTCACGCGGTCGATGGGCCGCCTGCGGTTCCTGCTCGCCCTGATCGGTGTGTCAGCGCTCGTCGCGTTTGTAGTGAGCGCCATCGGCACCTATGGCGTGGTGGCATATCTCGTCACGCAGCGACGCGCCGAGGTGGGGATCCGTATGGCATTGGGAGCCAGCGCGGCGAGTGTCGTCCGGTTGATCGTCTCGCAGTCCCTGGCGGTCGCCGTGGTCGGTGTCGGCGCGGGCTTGCTCGGCGCGGTGTACGCGTCGCGCGCGCTCTCGGCGATGGTGTTCACGGCTGGCTCGGCGGGTCCACTGCTGCTCCTGCTCGTGGGGGCGAGCCTCGTGGGCGTCGTGCTGGCAGCGAGTCTCGGTCCAGCTCGCCGCGCCACGCGCGTGCATCCGGCGGAGGCGCTTCGGACCTAGGGCGCCCTACTCGGCAGTTCCGCGGTCCATCCGCGACTCGTCCACCGCCTCCGCCACCCGCTCGACGTCGCGCGCCAACGCCCGCATCTCGGACGTGAGGTGCCGGTCGTCGGCGAGGCGTGACTGGACGCCGGAGCTGCGCAGCTTCATGAGGTCGAGCTTCATCGTGTCCAGGAGCAAGACCGCCTGCTCCATCTGCTGCGACAGCACCGAGCGCCGCTCGGCGAGGTCGGTGAGCGTCACGCGCTGCCGCTCCAGCAACTCCAGCCGCCTCGCGCGTTCGGGGGCGTCCTCGGGCAATGCGGTCGCCTGCGCGATGCGTGTTTCGAGCCGCACCAGCGCATCCGGGGACGCGTCGGTGTCGAGCGCGTGCAGGGCGACCGCCAAGGTGCGCGTGCGCTCGATCAATGACTCCACCGTCGGCTGGATCTCCGGCAACAACGATCGCTCGTGCTCGGGCAACCGCGCCAGCAGCGAACGGATTTGCGCGCGCGCGGCAAAGGCATCGCGAATCGCCACGCCGTGTGGTCCTTCGAGCACGTCGCGCGGCACCGCATCGAGCACCGCCTCGGCCGCCGTGGCCGCTGGTGGCGCCGGAAGCTTCGGCTCGAGCCGACGCAACGGCTGCTCGTCACCACGAACCGCTGGGCGCACCGGGCGCTGCCAGATGCGCCGCAGCGGGATCCCGTCCGCCCAAAGGTCGGCGACCTTCTTCACCATCCCGAATCCGATGCCGATGGCCGGGAAGACCACCCAAGGAAACATCGGACTGGTGATGGCGTTGATCACAGCCAAGACGCCGATGGTCACGACGCCGGAGCCGATGCGACGCCGCACCTGCGCGATGCGCACCTCCGGCGCGTGCTGCTGCAGCTGGAGCGCATTGAGTTCGATGGACGCGCGGCGGAGGTCGTGCCGGCTGCCGCGCGACTGCCCCTTCACCTGCTCCTTCCAGCGCCGCGTCTCCTCGCGCCAGGCACGCAGCGCCTCCTTGCCGTGTTCGCGCGTGCTGGGATCGAACATCCAGTCACGCGGCAGGCTCGGGAAAGCCGGCGCCGGCAATGGCGTGTTGCGGTGCAGGGCGTCGAGCGGATCCTCGGCGATGAACGGAGCGCTCGGTGGCGGCGTTGGCAGCCGCGGTGGCGCGGACGACACGGGCCGCGATTCCGCCGGCGGTGAGACTGCTGGCGGCACCGCCACGACCCCGGATGCGCGGCTGCGCCTCGGTGATGCCTCACCCAGCTCCTCCGAGAGCGCCGCCTTGAACCGCGCGGCATCCGGCCATCGCTCCGCGCGGCCCTTCGCGAGCGCGCGCTCCACTGCGGCGAGCACCGGGACCGGCACATCGTCACGCACCTGCACCAGCGGCCGCGGCCGCTCGCTCAGGTGCTTCATCAGCATCGTCGGCGTGTTGGACGCCTGGAATGGCAATTCGCCCGCCAGCATCTGATACGCCACCACACCCAGCGCGTAGATATCGGCGCGGCCGTCGACCTCGCGCTCGCCCATTGCCTGCTCGGGACTCATGTACGCCGGCGTCCCCACGGCGATGCCGGTGGCGGTCAGGCGCTGGTCACCCTCCGCCGCGCGCGCGATGCCGAAGTCCGTGACCAGTGCCCGCCCCGTGGAGTGCTCAAGCAGGATGTTGTCCGGCTTGATGTCGCGATGCACCACACCCTCGCGATGCGCGTAGTCGAGCGCGTCGGCCACTTCGCGCAGCACGCGACGCACAACATCAAGCGGCGGCTGCGGTTCACGGTGCAACCGCTGCGCCAGCGACTCGCCTTCCACGAGTCCCATCGCAATCCAAACGAGACCATCGGCCTCGTCCACCGCGTAAATGGGCACGATGTGCGGGTGCGAGAGCCGCGCCGCCATCTCCGCCTCTCGCAGGAAGCGGCGCTTCACCTCGTCGCGATACGCGAGGTCCGGCGGCAGCACCTTGAGCGCGACCTTTCGCCGCAGCCGGAGGTCGGTGGCGCGATACACCACGGCCATCCCGCCGCGCCCAATCTCGGCTTCGATGTGGAAATGGTCCGCGACCGCCGCCGCGGCCCGCGGAAGCAGATCCTCGTCAGCCACGCGTGCGGGGACGGTCGAGCCTCGAGAGCGCGTCCCCCGCATACACGACCGCATCCACGTCGCGGGCCAGCGCCATCGCCTGCTCGGCCATCGTCGTTACGTGCTGCCAGCTCTGGCTGCCCGCCTTGAGCTTGAGCATGTCGTACTTGAGGTTCTGCAGGGCCAGCGCGCAGTCCTCGAGTTTGGCTGTGTACTCCGTCTTGCGCTGCTCCACCTCTGCGGCCCCGCGGCGCGCACGCTTGAGCATCGCCAGGCGCTTCACGCGCACCTCGCTGGCGCTGAAGTCCAAGGGATTTGCCTGCGCCTCGAGCGTCGCGATCTCCTTGTCCATCGCCGCCACGGTCTGGCCGCTGTTCTCGCGTTCCAGGGTCGTGAGCGAGGTCGCCAGCCCCATCACGCTCTCGGCGAGTTGCCGCGCGGTGGGCACCACGTCCGCCACGCGCTGCTGCTCGGACTTGGGCAGGTCGTTGACGAGGCGGACGATCTCCTCACGATCCGTGATGGCCTGGCGCGCGACCGTCGCGTGCGGACCGGAGCCCAGCGCGGCGCCGTCCAGCGGCCCGAGCGCGTTGACGCCTGCTTCCGGCGACGTGGCGGCCCCCAGCGAGTGCCGGCGGCGGCGCGCCTTCTCGCGCACCTCGGCGCGCTTGTCGCGGTCGAAGATGGCCTTGGCATTGTCGACCGTGTCGGCGGCCACGTCCACCAGCATCTTGTCGCGCGGCTGCTTGAACACGTCGCGCCAATCGTAACCGTCGCTCCAGAGCCGCGCGTACTTGTACGCGACGTTGATGCCCCAGAACGCCGAGATGACCAGCAGGTTCGGGCCGCCCACGAGCCCCACGGCGAACAGCGCACCCGTCACGAACAGGAACGGCGCAATCGCCTTGCGGAACCGCACGACTGACGGGTCGTGCCAACGCGCGATCTCGTTCGCCGTCGGCCCGCTCTCCTCCTCAAGAATCGGCGCCGACCAGCTCGGCGTCGCCTGCGGATAGGCCGCGCTGGCGCGCACCGGCAAGTTGGGCATCGCCCCGCCATCCAAGGCCTCGACGAAGGCCCGCGCATCCGGGAAGCGATCGTCCGGGTTCTTCTCAAGACACAACATCACGGCGCGCGCCAGGTCCGGCGGCACCATCGCCCGACGGTCGATCGGCACCGGACGCTCGCTCAGGTGCTTCACGAGCAACGCCGGGGTGCTGTTGGCCGAGAACGGCAGGTCGCCGCAGAGCATCTGGTAGGCGACGATGCCGAGCGCGTAGAGGTCCGTGCGCCCATCGATGTCGCGGTCGCCCGCCGACTGCTCCGGGCTCATATAGGCCGGTGTGCCAATCGCGATGCCCGTCGCCGTCAGCTTGGCGTCCCCGCCCTCGCTCACCGCGCGCGCAATGCCAAAGTCCGTCACCATCGTGCGACCGGTGTTGCCGTCGAGCAGGATGTTGTCCGGCTTGATGTCGCGGTGCACGGTGTTCTGCGAGTGCGCATAGGCCAGCGCGTCGCCCACCTCGCGAAGGATGCGCCGTGCCTCCTCGGGCTGGAGCGGACCCTGACGCTGGATGCGCGTGCCGAGGTTCTCGCCCTCGACCAGCGCCATCACGAAGTAGACCAGGCCCTCACGCTCGTCCACCGAATAGATCGGCACGATGTGCGGATGGCTGAGCTGCGCGGCCATCTCCGCCTCGCGCAGGAAGCGCTGCCGGATCTCCGAGCGGAACGCCAACTCGGGCGGCAGCAGCTTGATGGCCACCGGTCGCTTGAGGCGCTTGTCGCGCCCCTTGTAGACGATGCCCATCCCACCACGGCCGATCTCCTTCTCCACCTCGTACTGCGATTCCAGCACCCGCACGATGTGCGACTGCAGTTCCGCATCTGACTGGCTGATCCGAGGTTCGCTCACGGCGGCGATTGGGGGGAGTCCGAACTGCGTCCGACTACGATACCATAGCGCGGCTCGGGGTACCACCTATGAGAAGCTGGCACCCGGTCGCCGCGATGGCAGGCACTACGTCACGCAGGCGGGAGAAAGTTGCATTCCCCGCCACAATGTCGTAAGTCAGGGCGGAACGCTCCTTGCGAGACCGGTACTCATCTCACTAGGCACGTACGCCTCACACCAGGTCATCGCGTTTTCATGGGCACTCGCCAGACACTCCCCGTCCTGCCGCTACGCGGGACGGTGATTTTCCCGGGACTCACCGCGCCAATTGCGGCCGGCCGACCCGGGACGCTCCGCGCCATTGAATCGGCCCTCAAGGGCGACCGCCTCGTCTTCGCCGTCGCCCAGCGCGACAACACCGAGGAGCCGGCGCCGGAGATCCTTTACTCGATGGGCGTCATCGCCCGCATCGGCCAGGTCCAGCGCGGCCTCGGCGGCGTGCAGTTGCTGCTGCACGGCGAGCAGCGCGCCACCTCGCTGCAGTACACGACCACCGAAGGCTTCCTCTCTGCCGTCGTCACGCAGACGGAGGAGATGGCCCCGCTGGACGAACGGGATCCCGCCTTCGAGGCCCTCCACAAGGAGATCCGCGAGCGCGCCGCCGAGCTCGGCGAACGCCGCGGGCTGCCCGAGGAAGTCGTGCACCAGGTGCTCGACTCCGTCACCGAACCCGGCAAGTTCGCGGACTTGGTCGCCGGCTACATCGAGCTTTCCGTGGCCGAGAAGCAGGGTCTGCTCGAGACCCTCTCGGTCGAGGAGCGCCTGCGCAAGGTCCTCGTGATGGTACAGCGCCAGATCTCGCTGCTCGAAGCGCAGGAAGAGATCAAGTCGCAGGTCCAGGAGGAGCTCGGCGAACGCCAGCGCGAGATGTTCCTGCGCGAGCAGATGAAGGCCATCCAGAAGGAGCTCGGCGACGACGACCAGTCCAAGGAGATCGAGGAGCTGCGCGAGAAGCTGAACGCGCTCGAGCTCCCCAAGGAGGCGCGCACCGAAGTCGAGCGAGAGCTCGGGCGCCTCGAGCGCTCCGGTCGCGAGTCAATGGAGGCGCAGGTCATCCGCACCTACCTCGAGTGGATCGCCGAACTCCCGTGGAACACGCGCTCGGACGACCAGCTCGACCTCAAGCACGCGCACGAGGTGCTCGAGGAGGACCACTACGGCCTCAAGGACGTGAAGGACCGCGTGCTCGAGTTCCTCGCCGTGCGCCAGTTGCGCGCACAGCAACTCAGCGAGGAGATGGACCGCACCGGCGAGTTCCCCGCCGCCAAGCTGCGCACGCAGGCGGACGAGGCGCCGTCGGCGTCGATCCCGAAGAAGCGGCACAGCGCCGAGGAGAACGAGCGGCAGATCACCGACAAGCGCGAGGCCAAGGCGCGGGCGATGGCCAAGGGACCGATCCTGCTGTTCTCCGGTCCGCCGGGCGTGGGCAAGACATCCATCGCCAAGAGCATCGCGCGCTCACTGGGCCGCGAGTACGTACGCGTCGCCCTCGGTGGTGCCCGCGACGAGGCCGACATCCGCGGACATCGCCGGACGTACGTGGGTGCGATGCCCGGGCGCATCATCCAGGGCATGAAGCAGGCGGGCACCAAGAACCCCGTCTTCCTGCTCGACGAAGTCGACAAGCTCGGCCAGTCCTTCCAGGGCGACCCGGCCAGCGCGCTGCTCGAGGTCCTCGACCCCGCGCAGAACGACTCGTTCACGGACCACTACCTCGGTGTGCCCTTCGACCTTTCCGAGGTGCTGTTCATCGCCACGGCGAACTTCATCCAGAACATCCCCGGGCCGCTGCTCGACCGCATGGAAGTCGTGGAGTTCGCGGGCTACACCGAGCGCGAGAAGCAGGAGATCGCCAAGAAGTACCTGATTCCCCGGCAGCTCGAGGAGAACGGCCTGGCCGACAAGTCGCTGGTGTTCGAGGACGAGGCCATCGCGTCACTGGTGAGCAAGTACACGCGCGAGAGCGGCGTGCGGCAGCTGGAGCGCGAGGTCGGCAAGGTGGCCCGCAAGGTCGCGCGGCGTATTGCCACGAAGGAAGGCGAGGACGTCACGGCGGACGGCGTGATCTCGGCCGAGGAAGTGCGCGAGCTACTCGGGCGTCCGAAGGTGCATCCGGAGAAGGCCAACGTCGCGCACGAGGTCGGCATCGCCACAGGGATGTACTACACACCGATGGGCGGCGACATCATGTTCGTCGAGGCCTCGGTCCGGCCGATTGCGCCGCCGAGCGGCGATGGCGAATCCGGGGGCGGCGGCGCACCGGTCTCGCTGATCCTCACCGGCCAACTGGGTGACGTGATGAAGGAATCGGCCCGCGCCGCCTTCACCTACGTCACCAAGAACGCCGAGAAGCTGGGCATCCCGCGCTCACGCCTAGGTACGGTGGAGACGCATATCCACGTACCGGCCGGCGCCATCCCCAAGGACGGACCGTCGGCGGGCGTAGCTATCTCGACGGCCCTGGCCAGCGAGATGAGCGGCCGCCAGGTACGGAAGGACATCGCAATGACGGGCGAGATCACGCTGCGCGGCCGCGTGCTGCCGATCGGTGGCGTGAAGGAGAAGGTGCTCGGCGCGCTCCGCGCCGGCATCACCGACGTGATCCTGCCGAAGGACAACGAGGCGGACGTCGAGGACGTGCCGGATGAGGCGAAGAGCCAGCTCAACTTTCACTTCGTCGAGACGCTCGAAGACGTGCTGAAGCTCGCGTTGCTGCCCGAGCCGGGCGCCGAGCGCGGAAAGAAGCGACCGGCTGCAGCGTAGACTGCTGCGGGAAGCGACGGAGGGGGCCGCGCGGCGCGCGGCCCCCTCCGTCGTTCTTCCAGCGCGGTGTCGCTACTCGTGGTCGGGCAGCGACGTCCGGTAGACCCGAACCACGTTGCCGGCGGCATCGAGCGCCGCCAACGGCGTGTGCGGATCCGGCAGCTTGAGGCTCCACGCCGGGATGCTCGACATCAGGCTCGGCGGCGGCACCGTGTACGCGTCCTGGATATTCAGGTTGACCGTGTAGCCCAGGTCCGCCAGCGACTGCAGCGTCATCTTGGAGAACGGATTCGCGCCGGCGCTGAGATAGCCCGTCATCAGTTCGCTCTGGAACACGCTTTCCTTCCAGTGCGAGTTGATCGTCCCTGAGCCGCAGGACTGCGTGAGGTTCAGGCAGTCCTCCGCCGGCACCGCGGATGCGCAGGGCACGCCGCCGTTGTGGTCGTTGATGCAGGCATCGCGCGCCAGTGCACCCGTGAAGAACGGCGTACTGCCCGGCGCCTCGCCGCTGCGCAGGCCCTTGGTCACCCAGAGCGTGCCGACGCCGATCACGTGGAGCATCTCGTGCAGGATCACCGACTCGAGGCGGCCTTGGCTCGAGAGATTCTCGAGGTCTGCGACGTCGAAGCGCATCCGACCCACGGCGGAGAGCTGATTCGACGTGCGAATGTAGCAGGGACCGGCGGAGCCAAGCACCGAGCCGACGCCGTCGATCGGCTCCACCGTCGCGTAGATCACGAGTCCCGTGATGGCCTCATTGAGGGTCAGGCCACTCACGCAGGCGTTGGCGTCGAAGTTCGTGAAGGTCAGCGTGCTGAGTTGGCCCACGACCCCAGCGCGGATGCGGGCCGCCGCATTCAGGAACGCGGCCTGGACGTCACCCGCGGGCGGCGTGCCACGCCAGCGAATTTCCAGATCGTAGTTGGTCTGCACAGCCGCGGTGATGAGACGGCTCGCGGACCCGGCGACCACCTGCACGGACTGTTCGGTCTCGGTCTTGCCGAGGGTCCACTCGGGCATCGTCGCGATGCCCGAACCGTCGGTCATCGACACGGCCGCGGCCAGCGAACCGTCGCCGGAAATCAGCGTCCAGAACACCTGCGAGCCCGGCGATGGGTTGTCGAACTGGTCGGCCGCGAGCACACGCACGGGCTGCGCCAGCGCCGTCCCGGCCAAGGCCTCCTGGCCTTCGCCCTCAACCACGGTCACCTTCGAAACGGGCCCCACCACACCTTCGGTGGTGAAGACCACGGACGGCACGCCCGCCACGGAGACCGTCACGGAGTTCGTGCCCACCGACTCGTCGAGGGTCCACGTACCGATTGACGTCGGCCCGGCATCCGTAACCGCGGGACTGTCCTCGAGCGATCCACTGCCGGCGGTCACCGTGATCGTGACGGGAATGCCGTTCAGGATGTTGTTCGCCGCATCACGCACGGCAAATGTCGGTGCCGCGACCGGCGATGTGCCCGCGGCTAGTGACGCAGGCGCGGCCTGCTCGATAGTGATGCTGGCCGGCGGCTCCTGGATCACGGCAGAAAACGACTGGTTAAACGCGCCACTCGTCGCCACCAGGGTCTGCGCGCCGGAACCATCCGCACCCAAGGTCCAGGCCGGCGCTGTCGCGACCCCGGTTGCGTTCGTCACCGAAGAGGCGGCGCCGACAGAACCACCGCCCGCGGTCACGGCCCAGGCGACCGTCGCACCCGAGACGCCGTTGCCGAACGCATCCACCAATCGCACTTCGATTGCCGTCGGCACCACGGACAACTCGGGCGCGCGCAAATCAGGATTGCCGACCTTGTTGAGCGCGGAGGCAGCGGCGGGCAGCGCGTTGATGGTGAACGTCAGCGTCGGGATGCCGTCGACCGACACGCTCAACGACTGCGGGCCGGCCGTGTTGCCCAAGGTCCAGGCCCCAATCTCCGTGGGGCCGCGTAGCGATCGCGTTGGCGCGTTGGCGATGCTGCCACCACCGGCGGTCACCGCCACGGCCACATTGGCCCGCAACGCCCGACCGTTCTCAGCGCGCACCTCAAACGTGGGCGACGGCGTGACGACGCTGCCGACAACTGCCGGCGTGAGCGTCGTAGACACGACGGCCGCAACACTGGACGGGGGCGGGGGCGGAGCGGCTTCCGAGCAGGCGGCGATGGTCAGCCCCGCCACTGCGCACCACGCACGACGCGTCTTCAACACCATGGGATCCTTCCTCAGCAAATCGTGATCGGACTCACGGCCGCCGCGTCGGCAGCGGTACCGCCTTCCCTGTCGAATCCACTGCAAACAAGGGACCGAACGCTGAATCTCGGCCAAGATACTGCGGTTCCGCGCGCACGGAGTCGGCGCGCAGGCTGTCAGCCGTACCGGAATCTGACAGCGCGCCACCCGCCGCGCCTGCCGCTTGCCCCGACGTCGAGGCCGGAGGCACCTCCCGCTTCTCGCAGGCTGCCGCCGCCGCAACGAGCAAGATCAGCACGGCCCTGCGCATCAGTCCCTCCGCAGCGGCACGAGTCCGCCGGCATTGTCCAGCGCGAATCGCGGCCGCAGCGGCTCCGGCATCGCCAGCGGCGGCTCGGCGGAGCTTCCCGCCATCCGCAGGAACGTCCCGCTCACGGTGAACGACTGCGCCGCCGTCGTCGAGACGACGTATCCCAGATCACCAAGCGAGCGGATCGACATCGCCGAGAACGGATTCACCGGCACGTTGTCGAGGAACGGCGTCATCAACTCGTTGGTGAACAGCGACTCGCGCCAATGCGAGAACCGAGATCCGGCGCCGTCAGCGCTGTGGACCGGTACCGTCGCACTGCAGTTCGCGCCGCCACCGTGCAGGTCGGCGCAGGCGGCACGCGCCCCCGCACCGAGGAAGCGCGCATTCGTGTTCGTCGTCGTGTCCAGCAGGTTGTTGTCGAACCAGATGGTCCCAAGCCCGAGGATGTGCAGCATCTCGTGCAGGACCACGGCGCCGAGGCGTCCCGTCATGTTCAGGTTCGCCACGTCGGCAGAGTCCAACCGCATCACGCCGAGGGCGGGCAGGTTGTTCTGCGCCTCGCTGCGAATCAGGCAGGGGCCGGCCGAGCCGAGCGTCCCGCCCACGTCATCGATCTCGACGATGCGGAGGTAGATGACGAGGCCGGGAATTGGGTCCCGCGGCACGTCGGGGAACCCCGTGAGCGACGCCTCGCACTGACTGACGTTTGTGAAGCTCGGCGGTAGGCTCACGGACTGCAGGCCGCCGGTCACGGTCTGGCGAATCGTATTCGCCGCATTCTCGAACGCCGCGAGGGTCGCTCCCGTCGGCGGGGTGCCCAGCCAGCGCAGTTCCAACGAGTAGTCAGAGTTGACTTGGGGATTGCCGCCGCCCGTCGAGGAGGAGCAGGCGGTGAGGGCCATCAGGCCGAGGGCCAGGGTCAGGCGAGTCGGGGTCACGAGGGAAATCTGTCGAGGTGCACGGTCGGCGTCAGGAGACCTGCATCACATTCGCTGTCGCTTGCGTCAAAACACTGGGATGGGTCCGAACCCGAGAAACAGGCGCCGCGCATCCACGCGCAGGGCGGCGGGCTCGGTACCGGCGATGAAGTACTCGAGATAACGACGCTCCGCTGGCGTGTCTGGCTCGCTCAGATCGCGCGTGGCGCGGTCCAGCTCCGCCACGACCACCGAGGCCGGCATCTGCCAGTCGCTGGCATTCACCCGGCTCCATTCCGCCACCATCTGCCCCCAGATCGGCGCGGCCAGCCCGCCGCCGCCCGCACCTGGCGTGATCGTCTTGGGCCGATCGAACCCGAGCCATACCCCTGCCACCAGGTTGCGCGTCATCCCGATGAACCACACGTCGGTGTTGTCGTCGGTCGTGCCGGTCTTGCCTGCCACCGGCACATCGGCGCTGACGTAACGTCGCACGGCGCCGCCGGTGCCGTTGTCCACCGCCTCGCGCATCAGCTGCAGGGTCACGAAGGCCACGGCCGAGTCCATGGCCTGCGGCAGCCAGCGCGTGTTCTGGCCGTAGATGGCGCGACCCGTGCGATCGGTCACGCGGATCACGAAGCGCGGCTCGACGGGCTGCCCGAGGTTCGCAAACGTGGTGAAGGCCGCCACCATGTTGATCGGGCGGACGACGGAGGCGCCGATGGCGCTTGCTGGATAGGGGGCAATCGGCCCGCCCAGCCCCATTCGGCGCGCGAGAGCGATCACCGAGTCGGCGCCCGCGCGTTGCCACAGCGATACGGCCACGGGATTGCGGCTGCGCGCCAGCGCCGTGCGCATCGAGATCTCACCGAGGAACTCGCCATCCGCGTTCTTCGGCGAATACACCTGCCGATCATAGGCGATCGTCAGCGCGGTGTCGCCGAGCAGCGTCGTGGGCGGCAGCGAGTCCATCAGCGCCCGCGCGTACACGATCGGCTTGAATGTCGAGCCCGGCTGCCGCTCGGCGTTCGTCGCGCGATTGAAAGGCGCCCACGCGTGGTCTCGGCCGCCGACCAAGGCCAGCACGTCGCCCGAGCGCGGGTCGAGCGCGACAATCGCACCCTGCAGGACGTCCGTGGAGTTGCCGCGAGTCGCGAGCTTGCGGTGGCGATAGCCGGCGGACTGCTCAATGGCCAGCGTGCCCTGCGCCAGCGCCGTCTCGGCGGCGCGCTGCAAGCCTGGCTCGAGCGTCGTCTGCACCCGGAATCCGCCCTGCTCCAACGCGATGCCAGCCGCCTGAAGCTGCTGGCGCACGGCATCGACAAAATACGCGGCGGCCACCGACATCCCGGCATTGGGCGCCACGGTGATGGGCTCGGCGCGGGCGGCCCGCATCTGTCCTTCCGTGATGTAGCCCTGCTCCTGCATCAGGCCGAGGATCGCGTCGCGCCGATTCTTGTTGCGTGCGGGATAGCGAATCGGGTCGTAGGTCGCCGGGCCCTTGGGCAGCGAGGCCAGTGACGCCGCCTCAGCGATGCTCAGGTCCCGTGCGGACTTGCCGAAGTAGTGCCGCGCGGCCGATTCGATGCCATACCAATTGCGACCGAAGTGGATCTGGTTGAGATACGCCTCGAGGATCTGCGCCTTCGAGTAGTGCTTCTCCATCTCCCGCGCCGCGATCTGCTCGCGCACCTTGCGGCTCAGCGAGCGATCGGAGCGGTCGATGATCTCGGGATGCATGTTGCCGACCAGCTGCTGCGTGATCGTGCTGGCCCCGCGGCTGGCCCCGAGCAGGTTGTCCTTGATGGCGGCGGCGATGCCCACGACGTCCACGCCGTCGTGCTGGTAGAACCGTCGGTCCTCGACCGCGACGAAGGCCGCGGGCACGTGGGAGGGCAGCGAGCCGATAGGCACATTGCTGCGCCATTCGCGGCCGATCTCCCCCACGAGGGAGCCGTCGCGCGCATAGACCAACGAGGACTGCGCCGGGGTGATGATGCGCCAGGGCTCGCCCTGCGGCGCCTGGGCGCGCAGTGCGATGGGGGCGAGGCCCAGGAGAAGGCCCAGCGCCAGGATCCGGGCGGCGTTCATCGGCACGATTGCATTCTACACAGGGAGGGCGTCGGCGGCGCCGCTCGCCCCCTGCGGGGTAGCGTGGCAACTTTCTGGGAATGCTGACCATCGCCGTCCCGCAGTTCCGGCCCCGCAAGGGTGACGTCTCCGGCAACCTCGACCGAATCGCCGCGCTCATTGGTGAGGCCGCAGCGCTGCGGCCGGCTCCGCAGTTGGTGGTCTTCGCCGAGACCGTGCTGTCGGGTTACTTCGTCGAGGGTGGCGTGCGCGAGCTCGCCGTTGATGCGGATCACTTGGTGGCCGAGCTCACGCGTCGCCTTGGCGGGACCTCCAGCCAACTGCCGGCGATGGACGTGGTCCTCGGGTTCTACGAGACGCACGGCGGCACACCGTACAACAGTGCGGCCTGCATTGCCATCGGGGGCGGCGCCGCGCCGCGGCTGCTGCATCTGCATCGCAAGAACTTCCTGCCGACGTACGGGCTGTTCGACGAGGAGCGCTTCGTGGACCGTGGCTTTGGCGTCGCGGCCTTCGACACGCGCTTCGGGCGCGCGGCGATCCTCATCTGCGAGGATGCCTGGCACTCGCTGACGGGCACTATCGCGGCGCTGGATGGGGCCCAGGTGGTGTGCGTGGTGGCGGCTGCGCCGGCGCGCGGCGCCTCGCCGCGCGAGGACGGATCGAGCCCTGGCAGCGTGGTGCGCTGGGAGCGCCTCGTACGCGACATCGCCGAGGAGCACGGCGTGTTCTGCGTGCTGGCAAACCTCGTCGGAAGCGAAGGCGGCCGCATGTTCCAGGGCGGCTCGATGGTCGTGGGCCCTGCCGGCGACGTACGTGTGCGGGCGCCGGTATTCGAGGAGGCGATGCTCACGGCGAGCGTGGACCTAGGCGACATCAGACGGGTGCGCTCGGACCTACCGTTGCTGGCGGACCTGCGCACGGCCCTGCCTTTCCTGCGCAAGGAGTTGGACCGGGCGCTGGGGCTGTTGCCGTCGACAGATGCCGTGGGCCGACGGGCCGACAGCGCGCCGACGGCGCTGGCTGATGCGAGCGACCACGCGCCAACCGCTCCCTTGGCGAGCGTCGGGACGCTGCCCGTGGTGAGCGGCGGCCTGACGGCGCACGGCACGCCGCCTTCGCTGGACATCGACGCCGCGTTGGTGGAGCGCTGGTTGATTGCCTTCCTGCGCGACGAGTTCCAGCGTCGCGGCTTCCGCAAGGCGATTGTCGGCGTGTCTGGCGGCGTGGACTCGGCGGTGGTCGCCACGCTCGCGGCGCGCGCGCTGGGCAAGGAGAACGTGGTCGGGGTGCGGATGCCCTACAAGGCGTCGAGCGCGGACTCGCTCGCGCACGCGCAACTCTTGATGGACGGCATCGGCATCGAGCAGCGGACGCTGGAAATCACTGACGCGGTGGACGGCTATCTGGCGCACGAGCCGGACGCCGACGCCGCGCGGCGCGGCAACGTGATGGCCCGCACGCGGATGATCACGTTGTTCGACCTGTCCGCAAGGTACGGCGCGCTGCCGCTGGGCACCGGCAACAAGAGCGAGCGCCTGCTGGGCTATTTCACCTGGCACGCGGACGACTCGCCGCCCGTGAATCCAATCGGCGACCTGTTCAAGACACAGGTCTGGGAGTTGGCGCGGTTCATCGGCGTGCCCGAGGAGATCGTGAAGAAGCCAGCCAGCGCCGATCTCATCGAGGGGCAGACGGATGAAGGCGACTTCGGCGTGTCGTACGCGGTGGCAGACGAGATCCTGAACTGGCTGTTGCACGGCTGGTCGCGCGAGGAGCTGCTTGCGCGGGGGATGGGCGCCGAGGCGCTGCGGCTGGTGACGAAGCGACTGGACTCGACGCATTGGAAGCGCAAACTGCCGACCGTGGCGATGGTCAGTGCGGCAGCAATCGGCGAGTCGTATCTACGGCCGGTGGACTACTGAGGCTGCGCAAGAATCGGGTCGCCACCGGTATTCGGAGGGCTTAGCATGCGTCCATCACCCAGCAGGAGACGATCCGTGGACGTGGCAACCCTCAGTGCAGACTATGCGCGCATCGAGCGCGCAATCCGATACCTCGACCGCGATCCGGTCGCGCAGCCGTCATTGGGCGACGTCGCCGCGCACGTCG